>CAZXRC010000024.1:0-53841 GCA_964642475.1 uncultured Gemmatimonadaceae bacterium
TGTCGGTCGCCGCCATCGCGGTGGCGGTGCTGCTGATCTTCGTGATCCCGACCTTTCAGAAGATGTTCGCCAGCGTGGGCATGGAGCTGCCCCTGCCGACCCGGATCGTGATCGGGATGTCGGACTTCCTGATCAACTACTGGTGGATGCTGATCCTGATCATCGGCGGCGCCGTCTTCATGCTGCGGCGCTACTACGCCACCAGCGACGGCCGGCTCCGCATCGACCAGATGCTGCTCAATTCCCCGGTGCTGGGCGACCTGCTCCGGAAGTCGGCCGTCTCCCGCTTCACCCGGACGCTGGGCACCCTGATCAGCTCCGGGGTGAGCATCCTGGACGGGCTCGAGATCACCGCCAAGACCGCCGGCAACCGCGTCATTCACGACGCGGTGATGGAATCCCGCAACTCGATCGCCGGTGGCGAGACAATCGCCGGCCCGTTGGAGCGGTCGAAGGTCTTCCCGCCCATGGTGATCTCGATGATCGCCGTCGGCGAGCAGACCGGCGGACTGGACGAAATGCTCTCCAAGATCGCCGACTTCTACGATGAGGAAGTGGACGTGGCGGTGAGCGCCCTGCTGTCCCTGATGGAGCCGATGATGATCGTGGTGCTCGGCGTCATCGTCGGCGGCATGGTGGTGGCCATGTACCTTCCGATCTTCGACATGATGAACGCGGTGCAGTAGTCCCCCGCGCCAGTCGCGACAACCCGAGGGCCCGGCCTCCGCCGGGCCCTCGGTCTGTCCCGGCCCTTCACCGCCCGCTTCGATGCATCCGGTTCCGCCCCGTGGCGGGACCGTCAGCATCGAAGCCGCTCAGGGCTCCACCGTCACCACCCGCAGCATGCCGTGGACGGCGTGCAGCCGGTGATCCGCGGTGTCGGGCACGAAGCAGATCAGGGCGTAGTCCCCCGATCGGAGATCCAGGGTGACGTAGCTGACCTCGCCCCGGTCAAGCACCATGCTGCCCCCCGCCGCCTCGAACGGAGGCGGGAGGTGCGTGTCGCTCAGCCAGGCCTCCAGGTCCCGCCTGGTCTTCCCGGGGAGCAATCGCACGACGTCTACCTCGTGCGGTTCCGCCACCAGGTTCTCGACCCGGAGCACCCGCCGCCCCGCTCTGAGCTTCCCCGACACCCGGAAGTCGTAACTGGTGAGACCCAGCCGGACGTCCTCCCGGATCGATGGCGCCGCATCGGCGGAGGGCATGACCGTCAGCTCGCGCACCATTCCCATGAGGAGATGACGGACCTTCCCAGTCGGCATGTAGCAGACCATCAGGTAGCGCCCCGGGGCCAGATCGAGCAGCACGTCGCTCACCCCGTTCGCCGGAGGAATCGCCGGCCCGCCCACGAACCGCACCCCCGGGACTACCAGCTCGTCCCGCCGGGCATGCGCCAGGACCTCATCCCGGGTCCTGCCCTTATCCAGTCGCAACAGCTGCAGGTGGTGCGGCATCCTCCCCCGGTTCTCGAGCCGGATCCGGACCGGTCCGGCCGGCACCGTGTCGCTTGCGCTGAACCCGAATTCGCTGGCGCTCACGCTGAGGGTGTGAACGACCGGCCCCCGCTCCGCCGCCTGGGCGGTACAGCCCGCGAGCGCCGCCAGCGACAATGCCGCCACCTGCCTCTCGAACAACATGCAGTACTCCCCTTGAAGTTGGCGGTGAAGAGTCGCCCAGCGGGGAGGGGGGCCGGCATCGGCCTCCGGGCTCAGCCGGCCGTAGGGCCTTCCCTCGGACCCCCGTCGGACGCCGGCCGACGCGGGAATCGGTCAACATCCCGGCCCGGCGGCACGTATAGCTGGTATCCGCCGGGACCCGGCGGATCACTCTCCCAAACCACCTCTCGAGCATGCCCAGATCACTGCTGTCGTTCTGTGCCGGCCTGGCCCTGGTGCCCGCCCTGGCCCTCCCCGCCTCCAGTCAGGCGCCTGTCGACCCCATCCTCGCCCGGATCTGGACCCTGGGTATGGACAGCTCCCACACCGAGCGTCTGGCCCAGGTGCTGTTCGACTCCATCGGTCCCCGCCTGACCGGGACCGACGGTCTCGCGCGCGGCAATGAGTGGCTGGTCCGGACCTATGCCGCCTGGGGGATTGCCGCGAAGAACGAGCGGTATGGCACCTGGCGCGGCTGGCGCCGTGGCCACTCCCACATTGACCTGGTCTCCCCCCGCGTCCGGACCCTCGAAGGCACCATGCTGGGCTTCAGCCCGGGCACCAGGAAGAAAGATCTGACCGCCGGCACCATCATTCTCCCCCGCTTTCCCGACAGCACCGCCTTCGTGAACTGGCTCCCGATGGCGAAGGGCAAGCTGGTGCTGGTTTCCGCCCCGCAACCCACCTGTCGCCCTGGAGAGAACTGGGAAAAGAACGCGACGCCAGCCTCCAAGACCGCAATGGACAGCCTACGTGCCCGGGTCCGGCGGGAATGGGCCGGCCCGGATGTCCGCGGTACCGGCTACAGCCTTGCCCTCGGCACCGGCGAGCTGGGTATCAGGCTGGAGCAGGGCGGGGTGGCCGGGGTGATCACCAGCCGACCCAAGGACGCGTGGGGGACCATCGAGATCTTCGATACCTACAACACCCGGGCACCGGCGATTGCCCTGAGCTGTGAAGACTACGGGCTGGTCTATCGGCTCACCGAGAACAACCAGGGCCCGAAACTGCGGCTCAATCTCGACGCCGAGCTGCGCCCCGAGCAGCCGGTGTTCAACACCGTCGCCACGATCCCCGGCTCCGACAAGGCCGGCGAATACGTGGTGCTGTCGGCCCACTTCGACAGCTGGGACGGGAGCTCAGGGGCCACCGACAACGGCACCGGGACGCTCACCATGCTGGAGGCGGCCCGGATCCTCAGGCAGGTCTATCCGCGGCCCCGCCGGACGATTCTGATCGGCCATTGGGCCTCGGAAGAGAACGGCCTGGTCGGCTCGCGCGCCTTCTCCGAGGACCACCCGGAGGTGGTGCAGGGGCTGCAGGCGCTGTTCAATCAGGACAATGGCACCGGGCGGGTGGTTCGGCTGGGCGCCGGCGGGATGACCGATGGGGCGGCAAAGGTGAGCGGTTGGGTCGCCCGCCTCCCCGAGGTATTCCAGAAGCAGGTGAACCTCCCCGGGGCGGGGTTCCCCAGCGGCGGTGGCAGCGATGACGCCTCCTTCGCCTGTCACGGGGTCCCGACTTTCGGACTGGGTGCGCTGGGCTGGGACTATGGCACCTACACCTGGCACACCAATCGCGACACCTACGACAAGATCGTCTTCGACGACCTCAAGGCCAACGCCACCCTGACCGCGATGCTGGTGTACCTGGCCGCGGACGACTCCACCACCATCGCGCGCGACCGGGTGGACCTGGCTGCCGCCGCGCTGCGGGCCCAGTCCGATACCACCATCCCGGCCCAGTTCCGGCGCCAGATTCCGACCACCTGGCCGGAATGCCAAACCGCCCCCCGGGTGACCAAGGGGCGGCTCAAGTAAGGGGTGGAGAAGTCGAGAGTCGAGATCTCCTCGACTCTCGACTCGCCACCTCCTCACCCTCTCTTCTTCGCCAACGCCGCATCCACGCTGCAGGGGCCAGAGCCCCAGGCCGAAAGGGCCAGAAACACGAACGCGTAGAGCATCACCAGCTCACCCCGATTTTCCCACCAGAAGAGCTTGCCCTCGCCGCTGAAGAGCTTGGCCCCCCCGGCGTGGATCCAGAAATACGCCACCGCCATCTCACCCGAGGCCAGAAACGCGGCCCACCGGGTCCCCAGCCCGACGACGATGAGAGCCCCACAGATGAGCTCGATGATGCCGGCCGCCCCGAATCGGCTCATCAACTCGACCGACCCGCCGTTCGGACCCGCCCCACCCAGGAGGCCGAAGATCTTCTGGAGGCCGTGGCTCATGAACGTCAGGCCCGATGCGATGCGGAGCGCCGCGTGGGTTGCCGGGGCATAGCGCTCGCTGATTGGTCCAGTCACATCTATCTCCGTGAAAGCGGGAAGGAAGAGGGGAGCGCAATAGTGGTCGGTGGCATTGGGCGGGGCAACCCTCGGATTCCGGCCCGCGTGGGGCTGTTTCGCTGTGGATGAAACGTCCCATGCTGAAACCCCAACCGCAGGTCGACGTACGGCCTCTCGGCCCAGCTCGTCTCCTCGCCCGAGAGGTCTCCCATGAAACAGTTCTGGCTCAAGATCGGCTTCGGTGCCTTCGGCGTCTTTCTCGTCGGCATGATGCTCGTGACCCTCGGCCGCCAGGCCAAGGCGGCCGCCGCGGACGCAATTGGCACGGCGCTCCAGTCCGGCCCCTTCACCCGCGTGGCCCGCGCGGCCTCCGATCTGCCCTTCCGCCTGGACGGCGAACGACTCGGCACGGTGCAGCGCGCCTCGATCCGCCGGGTCCAGTCAGGTGACCCGCCGGAGGTGAACCTGGTGGTCCGCCTGAGCGAGCCCGGCTTCGCCCGCCAACTGCATGACTGCGTGCTCACCATGGACCGGGATGAGAATGTCGATTTCGAACGCGGCTTTCGCTGCGCGGAGGGGATGACGGGCGACCTCATCGAGGTAGGACGGGTCCAGTTCTTCCCGGCCAACTTCGATCGTCCGCTCATGGTGAGTCGGGCCGTGGCCCGGGATCTGTCCCAGGGCGATCCCTTCGACGCCACGGCCGATCTGGGGGATGCGGTGCGGATCAACGTGCGGGGCAATGGGGGAGAGTTGGTCCGGCTCCTTGCGGATCCACACGGCGCCAGCCTCAAGGTGAACGATGAGTTGGGTCGTGCCGTCCTCCGCCTCTTCGCCGACAGCACCGGTGCGACCATTCGGATCAAGGATGCCCGGGGCCGGAACGTCGTCACCATGGACGCCGGTGACGGCAGGCTCTCGCTCTCGGTCGATACCACCGGGCACTGATCCCGGCCCCTCCAAGGCGGCCGCCGGTCGCAAGAAGCCCCACCGGTCACGGATCTGGTGGGGCGACTTGTTGTTGGGGGAAGGGGGCCCCCACCTCCCCCTCCCGTTTGCCTGGTTCGAAAACCCCCACCTCTCCCGTGCCAATGCGGCACCGGGCTTGCTACCTGAGGGTACCGATGCGGCGTAGTGTTGCAGAATCGGCCACTGCAGCAACTGTCAAGTCTTTTTACAACAATGCGTTATGCTGCTCCCCCCTGCCCGGACGTCTCCTGGGGGGCACCAGCGAACCGCAAGGCGAATAGGAGTCGCGTGGAGCGTCAACCGGAGGGGCAGGACCCGAACCCAGCACCGGCTGAGCGACAGGAAGCCCTGCCGGTGGGGATCGTCACGGCCCTGATGGCGCTGTACGGCTTGACCTACCTCGTTTGGGAGCGCGCCGGGTTGGGTTCCGCCGGGGTGCGCGAGATCGTGGGGACGGCGGCATTCATGCCGCTCAACCTGCTCACCGGCGTGCTCTTCCTGCTCGCGTCCCGGAAGCCGGAGCTGGACGACGGGATTCGCCGTGCGCTGGCCCTCATGGGGCTCGGGTCCTTCACCGTGCTCGCCGGCAACTCCATTTCGCTCTATCACATCGTCGTCCTCTCGGAGAGCCCCCCGGTCTCCTGGGCCGACGCGTTCTATCTGACCGACAGCTTCCTGATGCTGGCGTCGCTCCTCTCCTTCCCGTTGGCGCGACGGATCCGTCTGGAGAAGTGGAAGTTCGGCCTCGATGCCGCGATGGTCCTCGTCGGCGGGGCCGTGGCCATCTGGTACTTCAACGTGCGCCCCAGCGCGGCGGCCACCGGCAGCAGTGTGGCGGTGTCACTGCTCGCTTTCGCCTACCCGCTGGCCAACCTGCTCGTAATGCTCGGTGTCACCACCGTGATGCTGCGGGGCCCGCTGGACGAGAACCGGGTCGCCTTCCGGCTCCTGGTCGGCGCGGTCATGGTGAGCATGGTGGCCGACCTGACGTTCAACCTGGTCCTCATCGAGACCGGCGAGCGGACGGCGGCCTGGGTCGATGCGGTCTATCTCCTCTTCTACCTGCTGGCTACCGCCAGCGGGGAGCTCTACCTCCGGCGGCCGGTGCCCCGGAGCCCGGGTCGAGAGGAATCGCCCACCCGGTCGCAACCGCTGAGCCCGCTGCCCTACCTCGCGGCGGCATTTACCTACGGTCTGCTCCTCGCCGCCGCCCTTCGGCCGTGGAAGGATCCGCTCAGCGGCATCGCGATCGGCTCGGTAGTCATGACGCTGCTGGTGGTCATCCGCCAGCTGCTCGCGGTCCGCCAGAACGTGCGGCTCCTGGCCGAGCAGGCGGCCCGCGCCAACGAGGCGCGCTTCCGGTCCCTGGTGCAGAACTCGTCGGATGTGATCCTGGTGATCAAGCCGAATGGGATGATCCGCTTCGTCAGCCCCTCGGTGTCCCGGGTCCTCCGCTATGACCCCGCCCCGCTCATCGGCCGGGGGTTCATCGACCTGGTCGACCCGGAAGACCGGGACCGGGCCCGCACCTATCTCCGCGACGCCGCCGAGAACGTCGGGGTGTCACCGCCGGTCGAGTGGCGCTTCCGCCAGCCCGATGGCTCCTCGCTGCATACCGAGGTCATCGCCACCAACCTGCTGCACGACCCGACCGTGCGGGGGATCGTGCTCAACACCCGCGACGTGAGCGAGCGCAAGCGGCTCGAGCGGGAGCTGATGCACCAGGCCTTCCACGACGCCCTCACCGGCCTCGCGAACCGGGCCCTCTTCCGTGACCGGGTGAGCCACGCGCTGGCCCGGGCCCGCCGGCAGGGCGAGCCGATCAGCGTGCTCTACCTCGATCTCGACGACTTCAAGAGGGTGAACGACAGCCTGGGCCATGCCGAGGGCGACCGGCTGCTGGTCATGGCCGCCGAGCGGTTCCGCATCAGCGCGCGGGCCGGAGACACCGTTTCCCGTCTGGGCGGCGACGAGTTCGCCGTGCTGATCGAGGACGGGGCCGGGCCCGAGGGCGTGACCTCTGTGGTCGAGCGGCTGACCGAGGCGATGTCCCGTCCCTTCATGCTGGCCGGGAACGAGGTCACTGTGAGCATGAGCGTCGGGGTGGCCTCCGCCGGCGACGAAGACACCGCCGACGACCTTCTCCGCAACGCCGACATGGCGATGTACACCGCCAAGCGCCGTGGCAAGGGACGGAGCGAGACCTACCAGTCGCACATGTATACCGACGTGCAGCACCGGGGCGAGATGGAGGTCGCGCTCCGGGCCGCCATCGAGGGCGAGGAGCTCTATCTCGCCTATCAGCCGATCTTCTCGCTCAAGACAGGACGGCTCGAGGGCATCGAGGCGCTGGTCCGCTGGGAACACCCGCAATTCGGCCACCTGCTGCCGCAGCACTTCGTGCCGTTGGCCGAGGAGACCGGGCTCATTGTCCGCATGGGGCGCTGGGTGCTCCGCGAGGCCTGCCGCCAGGTCCAGGCCTGGCGGACCGCCTTCCCGGAGACCCCGCTGACGGTGTCGGTCAACATTTCCGGGCGGCAGCTGACCGAGCTCGACCTGGTGGCCGAGACCCGCATGGCCCTGGCCGAGACCGAGGTGGCCCCCGAAGCGGTGGTCCTGGAGATCACCGAGAGCGTGCTGATGCAGCAGACCGGCTCGGTGCTGGAGCAGCTCCAGGCGCTCAAGGCCATCGGGGTGAAGCTCGCCATCGACGACTTCGGCACCGGCTACTCGTCGCTCAGCTACCTCCAGCGCTTCCCGATCGATCTGATCAAGATCGCCCGGCCCTTCGTGGAGGACGTCACCGCCGGAGTCGACAAGTCGGCGCTGGCCCGGGCGATCATCGGTCTGGGCGACACCCTCCGGCTCCGCACGGTGGCCGAAGGGGTCGAGACGCCCGAACAGTGCGCCGCCCTCCGGCTGCTCGGGTGCAGCATGGGCCAGGGGTACTACTTCGCTCCGCCGCTGCCGGCGGCCGACATCGCCCGGCTCCTGGCGCAGCCGCGCTGCGAGCTCCCGGCCCCCGCCATCGGCGGTTCGTTGTCCGACGCCGCCTGAGCCGGCGAGGCTACGCTCGCCCCGCCAGCCACCGCGCCGCCTCGTAGTAGAGTGGGATTCCGGCCAGAATGTTGAACGGAAACGTGATCGCCAAGGCGCAGGTCAGGTAATAGGTCGGGTTGGCGCTCGGCAGCGTGACCCGCACTCACCCAGCAGGGACTCCCGCAGTACATGCTCCGCGATGATGGTCACCAGCTCCAGCCGTTCCATAGAGCGGGCCGGGGTTCGGTCGGGGTCCGGTGGTGGGGCGATCACGCGGCCACCTCCCTCCCGTCGCGACGGGATCCTCTGAGGGAGGCGACGATCCCGAGCGTCAGGATCCCGGCAATCACCAGGAGCGAGGCGGTGGGGTCGATCTTGAACGACGTCTGGACCAGCAGCATCTTGACCCCCACGAAAGCGAGGATCGCGACCAGCGCCGGCTTGAGGTAGCGGAAGCGATGCATCGATCCGGCCAGGCAGAAGTAGAGCGCCCGGAGCCCCAGGATCGCGAAGACGTTCGAGGTGAGGACCAGGAAGGGATCCGCCGTCACCGCGAAGATGGCCGGGACCGAGTCCAGCGCGAAGACCAGGTCGGTGATCTCCACCAGCACCAGGGCCAGGAAGAGGGGCGTCACCGCCCGGCGGCCGTCCAGGCGCGCCAGGAAGCGCGGGCCCTCATAGCCGGTGACCGGCACGACTCGGCGGATCAGCCGCAGGATCGGGTGGGCCAGGGGATCGGATGCCCCGCTCCCCATGAAGGCCATCTTGAGCGCGGTCAGCAACAGGATCGCCCCGAAGACCACCGGGACCCATGCGTACTGGTGGATCAGCTGCGCCCCGACGGCCACCATCACCCCCCGCATCACCAGCGCGCCCAGGATGCCCCAGAAGAGCACCCGGTGCTGGTACGCCGCGGGCACCGCCAGCGAGGTGAAGATGAGGGAGATGACGAAGACGTTGTCGAGACTGAGCGACTTCTCGACCAGGTAGCCGGTGAGGAAGAGCTTGGCGGCCTCGAGCCCGGGGACCTCCGGCCGGCGCGAGCCATCGAGCTGCGGCACGTCGAGCCCCAGCCCGAACCAGTGCCCCTCGTAGGCGACGTAGATCAGGCCGTTGAAGAGCAGGGCCACGCCGATCCACACACCGGTCCAGCGAACCGCCTCCCGCATCCCGATCACGTGGGCGTCCCGGTGGAAGACCCCGAGGTCGAGTGCCAGGAACAGCAGCACCAGGGCGAAGAACAGCAGGTAGGCGGCGGTCACGGGGCGGAAGCTAGTGCGGCCCATTGATTCGATCAAATCGTAATGTTGGAACATTACGATTGAATATTTCGATGTATGCATCGGGCGCGTGCGCGCTGAATTTCTCTATGTTCAGCGACGCAAAGTCCAAATTGTCAATGGACCGGCGGTGCCACAGATTGGGTCCACCGCGGCGGCTGCCCTCACCGGCGCCGCCCGGGACGCATCTCAACACCGATACGGAGTCTGCCCATGCCGGCCCTGTTTGCACTACCCGCATCGCACCCGATCTCGCGACCCCGGCGCAGAGCCTCGGTCTCGTACCTTCCCATCCCGGCCGTGGATCCCTATGCCCCGGCGCTGGACGCAGCCCAGCTGGCCCGGGATGCGGCCTCCGAGGTCTATCGTGCCGCCCCGATCCAGGCCGGCCCGGCTCGCTGTGCCCCGGCGCGCGCGGTCCGGTCCCTCGATCTCAAGCTGGACCAGGCCCGAATGATGTTCGAAATGATGGCCAACTCACTTCCGCCTGCGGCGGCGGGAATGGTGTGCCGGGAGGTAGATCTGGCCCGCAAGGCGTTCGGGAAGGCGCTGGGCGCCCTTACCCCCCTGCGCTGCGAGGCGACGCGATCGGCCCCGCGCGGCGTCGAGGTTCGCTTCCTGAGCGCCCAGGTGTACCGCGCCCTGGCCCACATCCAGGCGACAGTGGGCGGGATCCGACGGAAGCTGGGCTACTTCGCCAACCGGGCCGCCCCCTCGCCCCCGGTACCCTGATCCTCATCGGGGTCAACCGGCAGGCCCGGCAGGGCCGATGAACAATCGACTGCAACCTCATTCTTCGACTGGAGTCACATCATGCTGGCAATGGCTACCGCCGCGTTGGTGCTCGCGGCACCCCTCGACGAGGGACGATTCGATCGGACGAGCCTCAAGGAGAACCAGCGGGCGGCCCTCGCCGCCCATGAGGCGAGCCTGGAGGCGGTCAGGGGCTATTACCACTGGGCCACTCACAGCGTGACCCTCGACCGCTACATCGCGCAGCAGAAGGCAGTGGATATCGGCCAGCGGCTGCAGGCCTCCGAGGAGGCGGTCTCCCGGATGGCCGGTGCGCTTGACGCCAAGGCGCAGGCTGGTGTGCTCGGTGAGACGACCACCCTGCGCGATGGCCTCGCCAAGGCCAACACCCAACTGTCCCGGCTGAGGGCGGAATCCGGCGCCGGCACGCCGAGTACCACCGAAGTGCGGTTCCTGACGGCCGAGTTGTACCGGTCGCTCGCTACCGTGCAGGAGACGCAGGTCGCGATCGGAGCCAAACTCGGTATCACCCCCGAGGAGCACACCCGCGATCGCGCCCGCTAACCCCCCGATGCCTCACCGCCACGCCGGGGTCAGAGCCCGTCTCGGGCCCCGGCTGCTGGCGCGGCCTCCGTCAGGCGAACAGCCGGTTGCGGGCGGCCTCCGAGATAGCAATCACCGCCGGGTGCCGCAGTCGCCGCTCCACTGTGACCGCGTAGAACGACTCCCGCAGACCCTTGAGCTCGCCCAGCGCCTTGACCTCGAATTGCCCCCGGATCTCGTCGGCGATGGCGGTCGGTCCGGCGAACAGCCCGACCCCGGCCATCCCGAACGCCTTGAGCAACGCGCTATCACTGAACTCGCCCACAATGCTCGGCTGAATCTGCTCCCGGTCGAACCACCCCTCGAGGGAGCGGCGGAGCGGGGTGCCTTCGGCGGGCAGCAGAAACGGCGCGTCCCCCAGCGAGCCCGGGAAACCGCGCCGGTACTTGTCGGCCAGGGCGGCGGCCCCAAAAACCGTCACCCCGGTTTCGCCCAGGGGGTGGTTGAACGCCTTGGCCTTCGACTGGTTCGCCAGGGGGGTATCGCTGAGCACCAGATCGAGGGCATGGGACGACAGATCGGCGAAGAGTCGCTCGACCTTGTCTTCCCGGCAGATCAGGTGCGGGGGCTCGGGGAGCGACAGCACCGGAGTGAGCAGCCGATAGGCCATCAGCTTGGGCACCTGTTCCGCGATGCCGACCTGGAGGCGGGTCGGGCGGCCGGTCGGTCGCCCGGCCAGTACATCCTGCAGCTCCCGACCCAGCCCGAAGATCTCCTCGGCGTAGCGATAGGTGACCCGGCCGATCTCGGTGAGCACCAGCCGGCGGCCGGTTCGGACAAAGAGCTTCTCTCCCAGACTCTCCTCGAGGGTGCGGATCTGGGCGCTGATCGTCGGCTGGGTGAGATGCAGCTTCTGGGTCGCGCGGGCAATGCTGCCTTCCCGGGC
Source organism: uncultured Gemmatimonadaceae bacterium (assembly GCA_964642475.1). Lineage (GTDB taxonomy): Bacteria > Gemmatimonadota > Gemmatimonadetes > Gemmatimonadales > GWC2-71-9 > JADJOM01. Next base: position 11,476 of record CAZXRC010000024.1, read on the forward strand.
CACGGTCCAGAAGTACAGCAGATGGTGATAGTTGAGCCACGCCATGGAGGCGAATGTATCACCGATCCGAGGGGCGGCGCATGGGTGCGTTCACCCGACTCGCCCGAAGGGCGACCATGCCGTAGCATTTGGCCATGGAACAGAATCCCGCCTTCTCGCTCGCCGTCGGTGTTCACCATCTCCCGGTCGAGCGGCACGCCCGCTACTGCACTCTGGGCCCGACCCCCGACCGGGCCGAGCAGCTCTGGGTCGGGCTTCATGGCCACGCCATGCTCGCCCAGTCCTTCGCCCGCCTGCTGGCGCCCCTTGCCGCCGGGGGCAGGAACCTCGTGGTCGCGCCGGAAGCCCCGTCGCGCTTCTACCTCGAGACCGAGCGCAACGGCCGCCACGGTGACCTCGTCGGCGCCACCTGGCTGACGCGGGAGGACCGCGAGCAGGACCTGGCCGATGGGCTCCACTACCTCGACCGGCTGCACCAGGCGCTCCTCGCGGGGCTTCGTCCCGGGGCTGACTGCAACGTCCTCGGCTTCTCCCAGGGTGCCGTCATGGCGGCCCGCTGGGTCGCGGCCGGACCGGTCCAGCCCCACCATCTCGTCCTCTGGGGCATCGTGCCGCCGGACGACGCGATCCCGGCGATGGCGGAGCGGATGGTCGGGCGGGAGATCACCCTCATCGCCGGCGAGCGCGACCCGTTGGCCCCGCCCGGGTCGCTCGAGACCCTGGCGGCGACCCTGGCCCGTCAGGGGGTCCGGGCCCGCTCGGAGCGGTTCGACGGGGCCCACAGCCTGTCCAAGGAACTGCTCCACCGGCTGGCGGTCGGAGGCACCCCCTGACCCCAGGGACCGGCCCGGCGGCTGGCGCTACCGGAAGTCGGCGGGCAGGTCCACCAGCTCGCGCAGCATCTGGTCCGCCGACTTGATCACCTTGAGCTGGGCCGCGAAAGCGCGCTGGGCGACCATCATGTCCACCATCGCGCCGCCCAGGTCGACGGGTTCGATCGGGGCCGAGGGGGTGGCGCCGGGCGCCGGGGCGGGTTCTTCGGGGATGGTCACCAGGCCGGCCGAGGCGATCCGCTCGGCGGCCTGGTCAACCCTTCGGCTGTACAGCCGCAAGGCGTTGAGGGCGCTGACCATGGCAGTAGGTGAGACGGGCATGCATGGCTCCGGCTCTGCTGCACGCGGCAAAACCAGGGGGCTGTCCGTAGGCCCAGTGCCGCACGTCTCAGTATCGGCGGAGCCCCTCGGAACTTGAGGGCCGGGCTACTCCCAGCCGCCATCCTTGCGGAAACGCTCCAGTCGCCGTCGGTCCCGCTTGGTGGGACGCTCGTTGGTCTCGGGGACGAACAGAACGTGGGCCGCCTTGAGCTGAAACGCCACCCGCTCCCGCTCGGTGAGGCTCTGCGCCGTTTCCAGATACAGCTTCGCGGCTTCCGACGCCGGCCCCCGGCGCTCCGAGAGCCCCTGGACCACGACCAGGTGGAGGTAGGGTCCCAACCGGATCTCGACCCGATCCCCGACCTGGATCAGCTTGGCCCGCTTCACCCGCTCGTCGTTGACCTTCACTTTGCCGCCGTCGATCGCCTCCACGGCGACCGCGCGGGTCCTGAAGAAGCGGGCCGCCCAGAGCCACTTGTCGAGGCGCACGCGGGTGGGGGAGGAGGAGTCGGGCATATCCGATGCGTGGGCTATGGGAGGAGCAGCTCGTCTCTTAAACTAAAGTACCCCCAACCCCTTCAGGCGATCGCCATGCAACAGGTGAAAGGCACCGTGCTCAAGTCCCGGCTGGGCTTCATCGACCAGCATTTCGGCGTGGCCGGCCGGGAGAAGGTCCTGGCCAGTCTTCCGCCTGAGGACCAGCACGAGCTGACCCGGCTCCTGCCGGTCAAGTGGTACCCCTTCGACCTGGGCAAACGGCTGGACGAGGCGATCGTCAACGTCCTGGGTGGCGGGCACACCCATTTCTTCCTGCGCCTGGGCGAGGCCTCGGCCGAACAGAACCTCGCCAAGATGCACCAGGCTTTTCTGACCCCGGGCGATCCCCACGCCTTTCTCGCCAAGGCCCCGACGATCTACCGGCTCTACTACGAGACGGGCCGGCGCGAATACCAGCGGGTCGGCGACAAGGAAGCGGTGTTGACCACCTTCGAGGCCGAGACCTTCAGCGCCCCCGATTGTCTCACGGTGATCGGGTGGCACCGCAAAGCGCTGGAAATGTGCGGGGCCCGGTCGGTGGTGATCGTGGAGGAGGAGTGCCGGGCCAAGGGCGGTGAGGTGTGCCGCTACCGGGTGCAATGGCAGTAGCTCAGCGCCCGTGGGGCCGGAACAGGAGATCGAAGGCCAGGAAGGTGGTCTTCGAGAAGGGATAACACAGGAACGGCAGGGCGACCATCAACGCCCCGCCGCCGTAGAGCAGCAGGTTCCAGGGCGGATCGGGCCAGGTCCGCCAGGCGATTGCGCCGACCGCCGCCAGCCAGAGCAGCTCGGCGGCCATGATGTTGAACATGTAGGCTCCCACGACATACCCCTCCTCGTCCCGCTCGGTCCGGATGCCGCAGGCCGGGCAGGTCGACCGCATCCGGAACCAGCCGGCGAAGAGGCCGCCGGCGCCGCAGTTGGGGCAGCGGAGCCGAACGGCCCGCAGGAAGAGTCGAGCCGGCCCCGGCGCGACCCCGATCACACCCGCTTCGACAGGGGCGCGAACCCTATCGCCTGGTTGAGCCAGCGGACGAAGGGCGTGAGCGCGGCATAGTCTTTCGCCAGAATGCGCGGCAGGCGGGGCGAGTGCAGGTCGCGGCGGGTCAGCGACCGGCCTACGGTGAACGACTGGTGGCGGAGCCACTTTGCGGCCGGGTGATCCTCCACGAACCCCCGCGGCATCCGCTTGAGCATCGCCTCGTCGTCCAGGGCCCCGAACCGTCGACGGAATCCCGGGGCTAGCACGATCCCCTCGAAGCGTTCGAGGTCCTCGGCCAGCGCCTCCCGGAGCCTCCCCAGGGATTCCCGCGGCGGCATCCAGATGCCGCCCCCCAGGAAGATTTCGGTGGGCGAAAAATGGAAATAGAAGCCCGCGCCGCCCTGCGCTTCGCCGCCTACGCCCCGCCCCGCGTCCTGATGATAGAACCAGCAGGCGGCGTTGGTCTTGTAGGGGGACTTGTCGCGGGAGAAGCGCACATCCCGATGGATCCGGAACAGCGAGCGCCGAGGATCGCCCACGATCTCGGGCGCGACCCGGGCCAGCTGGATATCGACCTCCTCCACCAGCGCCTTGAGCGGCGCGCGGATCTCCGTCTCGTAAACTGCCCGATTGGCCTCAAACCACGGCTTGGTGTTCCGCCGCTTGAGACCGGTCAGAAAGCGGAGGGCCGCGGGGCGGATGGCGGTGAACTTCCCGGGCGCCGGCGTCCGGGCCGGGGGCCGCTGTCGGGCGTGTGCCATGATCAGGTCCAGTTTCTCGGTGCGGGTCAGCTGTTTGATCGCCCATTCCCGGCGCAGGGCGGTGGACCGGTCGGCGGCCGGCTCACGGTAGGCCAGGGCCACCGGGCGCCGCGAGCGGGTATAGGCGGCACCCCTCTTGCCGTTGTGCTGCCGAAGCCGCGCTTCGGGATCCCGGGCCATCCCGGTATAGAGCGACCCGTCGGCGCAGCGGAGAATGTAGACGTGCCAGGGCGTTTCCTGTTCCGCGTTCCCCGTCCCCGGTCGATCGGTCTTGGTGAGCGCCATCCGTTGCCCGGTCGCTGGATTACTCGGAACTCGGATCGGACCTGACACCGATCCACCCCGACACTAAACTTGTCTCCGATGGCCAACTTCCCGCCACGTCAGAGCGCCCGCGGACTGCCGGACCAGAAGACCCTCCTGTCCTGGGTCTTCGGCGCCCGGCTGATGATCGCCGTGGCGACCCTGATCATCGCCTCCCTCGAGTGGACCAGCACTCCTCGCCTGTCGTTCCTGGTGAGCCTTGGCGTGCTGTTCGCCTTTGTGCTCACAGTGTACGGGTACTGGCTGGTCTGGCTCCGCCACCGGAGCCCGGGCGGGCTTTTCTTCTTCCTGCAGGCGCTGGGCGATATCGGACTGACGACCCTCCTGGTGCACTTCACCGAGGGTCCCAGGAGTCCCTTCCCCTCGCTCTATATCCTGTTCATCGCCGCCTACGCCCTGCTGATGAGCTTCGGCGGCGGGCTCCTGGTGGCCCTGACCGTGGCGGCCGCCTACTTCGGCGACAGCATGTTGCTCCAGGGCTCCCTCCCCGGCCTCGCCTTCTGGGGCCAGGTGGGGGTGTTCATCGCCGCCTACCTGCTGGTGGGGGTGCTTGCCTCCCGGCTCAGGGCCGCTGGGGTCGAGCGGCAGACGCTGGAGATCGAGCTCCGCCGGGTCCGGCTCGAGGCCGACGAGATTCTGCGCCACATCCGCTCCGGCGTGATGACCGTGGACGAGACCGGCCGGCTGGCCTTCATCAATCCCATGGCAGAGCGGCTGCTCCAGGTCGACGGCGAGCGTTCCACCGGCCTGCCGGTGCTGGACCAGCTCAAGCTCCGCTCCCCTGAGCTCTGGGCCGCGCTGGTGGCGGCCATCCGCCACGGTCGGAAGGTCAGCCGGGGCGAGGGCACCGTCCAGCACGCCGACGGCCGCATCTTCCCAATTGGCCTGTCCACGACGACGTTTGAGCGTGACTCCGACGGGCGACCGTCGGTCACCGCCATCTTCACCGACATCTCGGATCTCAAGCGCCTGAACGAACTGAACCTCCGGGCCGAGCGGCTGGAGGCGGTTGCGGCGCTGTCGGCCTCGCTGGCTCACGAGATACGCAATCCGCTGGCCTCGATCCGGAGTTCGGTCGAGCAGCTCGCCCGGTCGGCCCACGGCGACGACGACGACCGCTATCTCGCCCAGCTCATCGTCCGCGAGAGCGACCGCCTGAGCCGACTGCTGTCGGAGTTTCTCGACTTTGCCCGGGTGCGGGCCACCGAATTCGTGCCGGTGGATCTCCAGGCGGTGGTCACCGCCGCGGCCCGCATGGTCCGGGAACATCCCGACTGCCGGTCCGAGATCGAGATCCGGGTGCAAGGCGCCCGGACGGTGCTCGATGGCGACGAGGACCTGCTCCACCGGGTGGTCGTGAACCTGATGCTCAACGCGGTGCAGGCGGCCAAGGGGTCCGCCACGGTCACCGTCACCACCCGCCCGGCCAAGGTGGCCGAGCTGCCGGGGGGCTGTACCATCGAGCAGCCGGTCTGTCTGGAAGTGAAGGACACCGGGCCCGGCATTCCGGACGACCTGCGGGAGCGGCTCTTCCAGCCGTTCGTGACCGGTCGGGTCGGTGGCACCGGGCTCGGGCTCGCCATCGTTCAGCGGGCGGTCGAAGCGCACCGCGGCATGGTCCTCGTGGATTCCCATCCGGGGAAGGGCACCACCTTCACCATTTTCTTTCCCGCCCGACGCGCGGCGGAGGAAGCGGCATGAGTCAGAAACCCACGCTCCTGGTCATCGACGACGAGTCGGGCATCCTCGACACCCTGCGGATCCTCCTCAAGAAGGAGGGGTTCGAGGTGACCACCGCCCAGGGCGGCAAGGCGGGGCTCGAGGCGATCAAGGGCGGCACCCACGATATCGTGCTGACCGACGTCCGGATGCCCCAGGTGACCGGTCTCGACATCCTGGCCGCGGCCCGGGAGCAGGATCCCATGACGCCGGTCATCCTGATGACCGCGCAGGCCTCGCTCCAGACCGCCATTGCCGCGGTGAACGCCGGCGCCTTCTACTACATCCAGAAGCCCTTCGCCAACGACGAGCTGGTGGCCATCCTCCGCCGGGCCAGCGACTACCGCGCCGTCCGGGTGGAGAACAAGCATCTCAAGCAGGAGATCAAGCGCCGCGATCGGGCCAGCGTCAACCGGCCCATCGGCAAGTCCCGGCGGTTCCTCGATACCCTGAAGCTGGCCGAGCAGGTGGCGCCGACCGAGTCGACCGTCCTGATCCAGGGCGAGAGCGGTACCGGCAAGGAGGTGGTGGCCCGGTATATCCACAACCTCTCCAACCGCACCGACGGTCCGTTCCTCTCCATCAACTGCGGCGCGCTGCCCGAGAACCTGCTCGAGTCGGAACTCTTTGGCCATGTGAAGGGATCGTTCACCGGGGCGGTCCGGGACAAGCAGGGCCTGTTCGCCGCCGCCCGCGGCGGCACCTTCTTCCTCGACGAAGTCGGAGAGATGGCGCCCTCGCTGCAGGTCAAGCTGCTCCGGGTGCTGCAGGAACGGGAGGCGATTCCGGTGGGCGCCACCGAGGCCATCCCGGTCGACGTGCGGATCATCGCCGCGACCAACCGCGACCTCGAGGAGGAAGCCCGCCGCGGCCGATTCCGCTCCGACCTCTTCTACCGCCTCAACGTGATCACCATTCACCTGCCACCGCTGCGCGAGCGACGGGAGGACGTGCTGCTGCTGGTGGAGTCGTTCCTGCAGCGGCTCGCCACCGAGCACGAGGCCTCGCCCAAGGCGCTGTCGGGCGATGCGCTCGATGCCGTGATGGTGTACGACTGGCCCGGCAACGTCCGCGAACTTGAGAATGCCCTGGAGCATGCCTGGGTCCTGAGCCGCGCCGACGTGATCGAACCCGCGGCACTGCCGGAGCGGATCACCAAGCGGCGCAAGGAACCGCTGGTGGCGGAGCGGACCTACCCCAATCCCACCCTCGATGTGATCGAACGGGCCTACATCATGTACGTGCTCCAGTCCGAGGGCGGCAACAAGACCCGCGCGGCCGAGGTCCTCGGCATCGACCCCTCGACTCTTTACCGCAAGCTGTCGCGGTATGAAGAGCAGCAGGCACCCACGCCCACCTGATTGTCGGGCCGCCGCAGCCCCGGAACGGTCGGTCACCTTGCGTCTTGCGACGCCCCAGGAGGGCGCCGCGTTCATGCCACAGTCTGGAAGTTATTGAGAATAAACGAGCTAGTGTGCGAGGACCCGGCTGGTATGGCGGTTGCCTTACCTGTGGCCCGGGTAGCAAGCAGTACCACACTCACTCATGCGGCCTCCGTGGGCCGCGACCAACGGGGGAAGTATGAATCGCAAGGGCTTTACGCTTATCGAGCTTCTGATCGTGGTGGTCATCATCGGCATTCTGGCCGCCATCGCGATTCCGAAGTTTGCCAACACCAAGCAGAAGGCGGTCGTGGCGTCGATGAAGTCGGATCTGCGGAACCTGGTCACCGCGCAGGAAGCCTACTTCTCGGATAACAACACCTACGCCGGCACCGTCGGCGCCACCCAGGCGGCGAACCGGGTGGCCTTCACTCCGAGCACCGGCAACGTGCTGGGTGCCATCACCACCGCCGGCGCCGGTGGCGCGGGTGGGTGGAGCGTGACGGTGACGAACCCGGCCGTGACCCAGGCCCCGACCACCTGCGGCATCTTCGTCGGCAGCGCGGCTGCTCCGAACGTCGCGGTGACCCAGGAAGGCGCCCCCGGCTGCTGGTAAGCCCGAACGTGTCGTAAGAGACGGGGTGGCGGAGCGATCCGCCACCCCGTCTTGCGCGTATCCCTCCGCGCGTGGGTTTGGCCCACTCCGCATTTCCAGGTACCCGAATCGCCGCCCTCCCCGAGATACACTTGCGCCTCTTTCAACCCGGAGGCGGGTATGGGTCGGCTCGAGCGTCAGGGGCTGTCCACCATCGAAGTCCTGATTGCCCTGGTGGTGCTCAGCACCGGTGTGCTGGGCACCCTCGGTACCATGGCCCTGGCCTGGCGCACGCAGCGGAGTGCGGAGCGGCTGGCCCTCGCCACACGCACCACCGCCTCGGTGTTCGACTCTCTTCGCGCAGCGGTGCTGGCCGGCGGGCGAGAATGCGCCGTCCTCAGCCCCGGCCGGATGGCGGGGCCCGCGGTAGACGCGAGTTGGACCGCGCTGCCGGTGCCCGGCGGACGCCGGATCACGCTGACCCTCTCTTACCTTCCTGAGGGTCTGCGGCGGCCAGACTCGGCGTGGACCCTTCTTCCCTGCGATCCATGAGCCGAAAGGGCCTGACGCTGCCCGACGTGCTGGTGGCACTGGTGCTGGCGGGTCTGGTGGGCGGGATCATCGTTCGGGTCCTGCTCCTCGCCGAGCGCCACGCCGCCCGGATGGCATTGGCCGGGAGGGCTCGGCAGACCGCGGTCCAGGCCTCCACCTGGGTGGCGGCCGAGCTGGCTGAAGCCGGTGCTCCAGGTGGGACGGCGGATCTGCTCGCCGCAGCGGCCGACTCGCTCGTCTACCGTAGCTGGCGCGCCGGTGGACTCGCTTGCCTGGTCACGCCCACGGAGGTGCGGCTCCGGCTTGACCTGCTTTCCGCCTGGCGAACGCCCCAGCCGGGTCGGGACAGCCTTGCGCTGCTCCTGGCGCTCGACTCGGCAGCGCCTGCCCGCTGGCTCAGGCTCCCGATCCGGTCGACGGCTGCCTCCTCGTGCGGCGGGCACCCGGCCCTCCGGGTGAATACCCTGCTCCCGGACTCGCTGCCCTCGAGCCTCCCGCCCCTCCTGCCGGCCCGGCTCTTCGAAATCATGACCCTGCGGCTGTACCGCTCCCAGGGGGAGTGGTGGCTGGGTGGCCGGTCGGTGAGCGGGGGGGAAGGTCTTCAGCCGGTGACGGGGCCGTTTCAGCCGGGGGGTGTGGAGATCCGTTTTGCCGGCCTCCACGGCGAGCCCCCGCTGACCCCGGACTCGATTCGACAGGTCGAGGTGCGACTCCTTCCTGCCGGTGGTGACGAGGTCCGGCAACGCCTCCAGCTCCGGAACGTCCCGTGAGTCGGAGGGGGTACGCGCTTCCGGCCTCGCTCCTGGCCCTCGCCCTGCTCAGTGCTCTCGCCGCGCTGGTCCTCACTCGGGCGACCCTTGATCATGGCGCTGCCTCGCGTCAACTGAACGCCCGCGTCGCCTTCGAGGGCGCCCTAGGTGCCGTCGCCTCCGCTCCAGCCACCTGGGACTCGGCCCTGGCGCATGGACTCATCCCTGGCCAAGCCGAGGCGCTACCGTCGCCCTGGGCAGGGCTCCGGCTCGAGACTCGTGATTCACTGCGCCGTCTTGGGCCATCGCAGTTCCTGGTCACCTCCATCGGGGTGGTGCGGGCCGGTAATGGTGACATTCTGGCCCGGGAAGGGGTTGCCCAGGTCCTGACCTTGACCCCGCCTGGGGGTGCTTCCCTGGTCCTTGGTGGCTGGTGGAGGTGGGGGAGGTAGAAAACCGGTTACTCAGCGTGAAAGGGACCCATGCAGAATCCGGCGATTCAGGCCCCGAGGTGGGTAACTTCTAGACAGCGCCAAGACGGCTAAATTCTTATCAAATAAGCATATAGACAAGAACTATCAGGGGTGGCATGCGCATTGCCCGAATACGGGCCGACGGTCCATCAGTTTACTCGCGGCGCCTCACGGCGCATTTGAGCAGGTGCTCACATTCTTCGGGAGGCAGCATGAATCGCAAGGGCTTTACGCTTATCGAGCTTCTGATCGTGGTGGTCATCATCGGCATTCTGGCCGCCATCGCGATTCCGAAGTTCGCCAACACCAAGCAGAAGGCGGTCGTGGCGTCGATGAAGTCGGACCTGCGGAACCTGGTCACCGCGCAGGAAGCCTACTTCTCCGATAACAACACCTATGCCAGCACGGTCGGCGCCACCCAGGCGGCGAACCAGGTGGCCTTCACTCCGAGCACCGGCAACGTGCTGGGTGCCATCACCACCGCCGGCGCCGGTGGCGCGGGTGGGTGGAGCGTGACGGTGACGAACCCGGCCGTGACCCAGGCCCCGACCACCTGCGGCATCTTCGTCGGCAGCGCGGCTGCTCCGAACGTCGCGGTGACCCAGGAAGGCGCCCCCGGCTGCTGGTAAGCCTCGCAGGTTGACACGCGGCGGGCGATCCACCGGATCGCCCGCCGTGCTGTTTTTTGCCGGGGTTCCAGCGGCCTTCGGCATACTGGAGGAGGGAGTCGGCCAATCGTGGTTTACTAAGCTCTTTATTTTCAAGCGTTTATCAGATTGATACTCAGACTGAACCGGCTTCCTGCCGATAGTCTCCCGCTGAGAATGGTACGAGGTGTGCTTAGTATCAGGAGATAGGTGGCTGTACCTAAAGCTCCGTCTGATGGTCACAGGGATAAGTTCCGCCTCAGCAACGGCTTGTTGGGATCCACCTAAAGCAACTTAGTAGCTTGACAAAAGCCGGGGCGGCTTGTAGCGTAGCCATCCCACTCCCAGTCAAAGAACCATCACGGTCTGGATGCCTCCTATGGGCCTTTTCAGCCGGAAAAAGACCACTGTGGCCCTGGATATCGGGTCGGGCCTCATCAAGCTCGTCGCCATCACGCATGGCGCCGGCGACCCGGTCTTGAGCAAGGTGGCCTACACCAGCGTGGTGGATGACGCCATCGTCGAGGGTGAGATCATGGACCCTGGCATCGTGGCCGATGCCATCAAGGGTCTGCTCGCTTCCGCCGGCCTCAAGCCCAAACAGGTGGTGATCGCCGTCGGCGGGCGCGACGTGATCATCAAGAAGATCCAGATGGACCGGATGAAGGAGGCGGACGCCCGCGAGGTGATCCGCTGGGAAGCCGAGCAGCACGTGCCGTTCGACATGGAGAACGTGGAACTGGACTTCCAGATCCTCGATCCCGAAGGCGAGGGGCTCCAGATGACGGTGCTCCTGGTGGCGGCCAAGCGGGAGCTGGTCGAGAACAAGGTCTCGCTGCTGGCGGAAGCCGGTCTGACTCCTGCGGTGATCGACGTCGATGCCTTCGCGCTTCACAACGCCTTCGAAGTCAACTATCCGGACGAAATGCGCGGGGTCGTGGGCCTGGTGAACATCGGCCACGAAATGACCAACATCAACATTCTCGAGGACGGCATCCCGGTGCTGACCCGCGACCTGCCGGTCGGTACCCGGCGGTTCCGCGAGGACATCCAGCGGGAGCGTGGCCTGTCGGCGGAAGAGGCCGACCAGCTGCTGCAGGGCTTCGAGCGTAACGAAATCCTGGATCCGTTCCTGGAGACGCGGGGTGAGGAGCTGGCGGTCGGCATCGAGCGCGCCGCGGCCTTCCTCCAGTCCGCCAGCCGCTCGGCCAACGGGATCTCCCGGCTGTGGCTGACCGGAGGCGGGGGCCGCATCCCGGGTCTCAACAAGGTGCTCGGCGATCGGCTGCGGCTGCCGGTCGAGCTGGCCAACCCGCTGGCCCGGTTGCAGGTGGCGGAGGGGGTGTTCTCGACCATGAACATGGACGAGATCTCCCCGCTGCTCATGCTGCCGATCGGCCTGGCCCTCCGAACCGCCGCATGAGCCACGAGCCGGGAGTTCGCCGCCCATGATGATTACCGTCAACCTCCGCCCCGGTCAGAAGCGCAAGGCCGCCTCCGGAGGGCTGAAGGATGTCGGCGAACGGGCCAAGGGCCTGTTCGCCAAGGTCAAGGACCCGTTCCTGGTCGGGTCGGTCGCGCTGTGCCTCGGGGTCGCCGGGTTCCTGGGTGTGGGCTTCGTCTCGGCCAACGCCAAGCTCAATGCCCTCGAGCCCAAGCTGGAAGCCGCCCGGGACGAATACCGCCGCTTCGACGGGTTGCTCAAGCAGAAGCGCCGGGCCGAGATGATCCGTGATTCGCTGCTGGCGCAGATCTCCACCATCCGGGGCGTGGATGGCAACCGGTACGTCTGGCCTCACGTCCTCGACGAGGTGGCCAAGGCGCTGCCGCCTTACACCTGGCTCACTACGCTGGCGGCCCAGGTGACCCCACAGGCGGTCGCCGACACTCTCGATTCGGTCACGGTCCGTCCGATCACCTTCCGGATGGAAGGCCGGACCATGGACCTGCAGGCCTATACCCGTTTCCTGCGTCAGCTCGAGGCCTCCCCCTGGGTGTCCGATGTGACCCCACTCGAGGCGAAGACCATCGTCGAGAAGGACCGTCCCGTGACGTCGTTCACGATCCAGGCGGCGTTCCAGCGTGCGGACTCGGCCTATATCCGCACCGTGCCCCTCAGCCAGTCGGTGAGGTAAGCCATGGCCGCCCTTTCGCAGGAACGCCAGGTCCCGATCCTCCTGGGCCTCATTGCCATCGTGGTGGGGTACCTCGGATACACCGGGACCGGCCTCGACACGCTCGGGCTCCGGGGCCTGACCCAGTCCAAGGACAGCATCGTCGCGCGCCAGAAGACGCTCGACTCGCTGATCCTCATGACCGACAGCGCCAAGAAGCTCCTGGCGCAGGGCAGCGTGGAAGATCTGCGCCGCCGCCTCGAGGGCTATCGCGCCAGCCTGGAGCTGATGCGCCGGTTGGTGCCGGACCGCAACGAAGTCGCCAACCTGATGGACGAGATCTCCACCCGCGCCAAGATCCGCGGCGTCCAGGTGGCGAACTTCCAGCCGCTCCCGGTGGAGCCGGGGCCGGCCCCGTTCCAGACCTACAAGTACCAGTATGCCGTCATCGGCCGGTTCGACCAGCTCGGGGAGTTTCTCTCCGACGTCGCCAGCCTTCAGCGTATCATCGTGCCGGTGGACCTGACGCTCGGGGTGGCCGACGCGGCCCGGGCCAAGGCCCTCGGTGACAGCTCCGGCGCGCTGCTCGAGGCCCGGTTCCAGGTCCGCACTTTCGTCAAGACCACGAGTTCGGAGGGACAGTCCAGTGGCACCTAAGGCGCTCGCCCGGACCGCCCTCCTCGGGCTGGTCCTTGGCCTGGCCGCCTGTGGCGGCAAGAAAGAGGAAGAACCGCCGCCGCAGGTGGATCTCGCGGCGGTTCGCGCCCGGCGGGACAGCGTGCGCAAGGCCGCCGAGGCGGATTCTCTCGCCCGGGTGACCTACGCCAATTGCTCCGACTCCGTCATGGCGATCCTGACCAAGACGGCGGCCGGAAAGAAAAAGGTGGCCGCGACGCCCGCCGGCATGATCCAACCCGAGGTGCTCACCGCCTGCGGCAAGCCGCCGGCCCAGGGGCCGATGATCGCCGCGGCCACCGACACCGCCGGCAAGGCCAAGGCGCCGGCCTCCGACAGCGGCAAGGCCGGCGCACCCCCGGTCGAGGCGTCCAAGGCTGCGGCCCCCGCGCCCGCGCCCGCCCAGGCGGCGCAAGCCCCGGCCAAGCCGGCCCTGACGCCCCAGCAGCAGCAGGTAATGCGGGCCGATTCTATTCGTCTCGCCAAGGAGCGCGCCAAGGCCGATTCGCTCGCCGCCCTCGCCGCCCGCACCCGCGAGGATTCGCTCCGCCGGGCCGCGGCCGACAGCGTCCGGGGTGACAGTCTTCGGACCGCGCGCGAGACCGAAGTGCTGCGCGAGACCTTTACCTATGCCGGGGGCGCCCGCGATCCGTTCGCCTCCCTGATCACCGAGGACAAGCTGGGGCCCGAATTCTCCGACCTGCTGCTGGTCGGGGTGTACCTGGACCTCCGGCGGGCAACCAACAGCGTCGCCATCATGCGTGACAAGACCACGCAGAAGCGCTATAAGATGCGAGTGGGGGACCGGCTTGGCCGTCTGAAGGTGGCCCAGATCCGGCAGGCGGACGTGGTATTCACGGTCGAGGACATCGGATTCGAACGGCAGGAGACCCTGTCGCTTCGCAAGAGGGAGGCGGAGACCCAATGACGCGCAAGTTCCTGATCGTTTCCTCGCTGGCGCTGAGCCTCGGCGCCACAGCGCTTCTCGCGGAGCAGCCCCTCCGGGCCGACGATCCGCCCGCCGGCGCCGAGGTGACGGCGGTGAGCGTGGTCCCCACGCCCGGGCACGCGGAAATCGTGATCGCGCTGCAGGGCGCCGCCGAGGTCAAGGATTTCCGCCTGCGCGAACCGGACCGCCTCGTCATCGACGTGGTGGGCGCCACGCTTCAGAAGAGCGGCGCGGCCTACGACGGGGTGACCCGCGGCGGCATCCGCGACATCCGCTACTCCCAGTTCCGGCCCGACGTGGTCCGGATCGCCATCTATCTCGAGGGCGAGCGCGACTACCGCCTCGAGAAGACCGGCGATGCCATCCGGGTGCGCTTCGGAGCCGATGACAGCTTCCTCGCCTGGTCCAGCGCCGCTCCGGCCGACCTGGCCCCGCCCTCGGCTGCCCGCCGGACTCCCGAGGTGGACCTGCCGGCCGAGCCGGTCGCGCTGCCCGCCGCCCAGCAGCCCGCCGCCCGGATCACCGTGACCTGGGATAAGGCCAATATCGGCGACGTGGTGGCCGGCTTCGCCGCCTTCTCCGGCCGCACGATCGTGATCGGCAAGGACGTGAAGGGCGAGGTCACCGCGGAAATCAAGAACCAGCCCTGGACCGAGGCCTTCGCCGCGGTGCTGGCGACCCAGGGGCTCCAGGCCATCGAGCTCCCCGGCGGCATCATCCGGGTGGACTCCCCCGCCACGCTGGCCGCGCTCGATTCGACCGAGCCGACCACGACCCGCATGATCCCGGTGAACTACGCCAGCGCCAGCCAGCTGGTGAACAGCGTGAAGTCGATCGTCTCCAAGCGCGGCGGTGTGGTGGCGGATACCACCACCAACTCGCTGATCGTGACCGAAACCCGCAGCAAGATCGGGGACGTGCAGGAGTTCGTGAAGAACCTCGACGTCCGCACCCCGCAGGTCTCGATCCAGTCGAAGATCATCTTCGTCGACCGGACCAACCTCGAGGCGCTGGGGCTGCAGTACGACTTCGGCGGCACCGGTGTCGGCAGCGGCAATTCGTTCTTCAACAAGCTGGTGCAGCGGACCGACCCGGCTACCGGCGAGGCCTTCGACCCGAATACCACCGTCATCGGGGGCAACAGCGTGGCCGCGATGGCCAACGCTGACGCGATCATCAATCAGCCGGCGCTCGACCTGGTGTGGAATACGGTGATCGGTGGGTTCTCCTTCACCACCTTCCTCCAGGCCCTGCAGCGGCTGGACCTGGCCGACGTCCAGGCGGAGCCCTCCATCACCACGGTCGACAACCGGGAGGCGATCATCAAGGTGGGCGAGGACATCCCGGTCCGGATCATCGACTTCAGCTCGCAGGGCGGCCAGTCGAGCGCGCCCCGCGCGACGGTGCAGTTCAAGGAGACCGGCATCTCGCTCAAGGTCACGCCCCACGTCACCAACAACCGCCAGATCATGCTGCAGGTCGAAGCCGAGCGCTCCGACATCCGGACCCTGTCGGCGGCCGACCTGGGCTTCACCATCCGCAAGCAGAACGCGAAGAACCAGCTGCTGGTCAACGACGGCGAGACCGCGGTCATCGGCGGCCTGACCGTGACCACGGTTACCAAGGCCAAGTCCGGCATTCCGATGCTGGTCGACCTCCCTATCGTCGGCAAGCTGTTCGGGTTCACCAGTACCCAGGAACAGCGGCAGGACCTGATCATCCTGGTCACGCCCCGCATCATCGACGACGGGGCCCCTGAGTGAGCGGTCGGGGCCCGTCCGGAAGACCACGAGCCCGGCCGCTGGTCGGGCTTCGTGTTTCGGACCTCGGACTAGGAGCCCATGGGCCGGGCTGGCTACCTTTGGCCCCATCACCCGCGTCCCCCTGGTCCCGGTAGAGGTACATGTCGTTGCGTTTCCTGACCGCTGGAGAGTCCCACGGAAAGGCCCTCAGCGTCATCGTGGAGGGGCTGCCGGCCGGGCTGCCGGTCAGCGCCGAGTGGGTCGACCGCGACCTCGCCCGGCGGATGATGGGCTACGGCCGCGGCGCCCGGATGAAGATCGAAAAGGACCGGATCGAGTGGATCGCCGGTGTGCGGGCCGGCGAAACCCTGGGCTCGCCGGTCGCGATGCTGATTCACAATCGCGACTGGGCCAACTGGGAGGACGTCATGGCGGCCGAGGGGACCCCGGGCGAAGCCCGCCGGCGTCGCCTCAACCGGCCCCGTCCGGGGCATGCCGACCTGGTGGGCGTGCTGAAGTACGACCGGCACGACGCCCGGGACATCCTGGAACGGGCCAGCGCCCGTGAGACCGCGGCCCGGGTCGCCGCCGGAGCCCTGGCCCGGCGCCTCCTCGACGAATTCGGTGTCGACATCGGAAGCCACGTGGTCTCGCTGGGCGGCATCCGGGTGCCTCCGGTGGCGGAGTTGCCCCGGCCGCTCGACCCCGCGGCGGATCGCTCCGAGGTGCGGGTGCTCGATCCCGCGGTCGAAGGTGCCATCATCGCCCGGATTGACCAGGCGAAGAAGGACGGCGACACCCTCGGGGGCGAGTGTGATGTCGTGGTGCGGGGGCTCCCCGCGGGGCTGGGAAGCCACGTACACTGGGATCGCAAGCTGGACGGCCGGCTGGCAGGGGCCCTGATGTCGATCCCCGCGGTTAAGGCGGTGGAGATCGGTATGGGTTTCGAGGCGGCCCGGCGCCCGGGGAGCCAGGTGCACGATCCCATCGACGCCGCCGCGACGCCGGGCATCCCGGCACCGGCACCGGGTCTCGATGGCGGCTATGCCCGGCGGAGCAACAACGCCGGCGGGCTCGAAGGGGGGGTGACCACCGGCGCACCGCTGGTCATCCGGGTGGGGATGAAGCCGATCGCCACGCTGATGTCGCCGCTGCCGACCGTCGACCTGCGGACCGGGCTTCCCGCCCGGGCCCAGTCGGAGCGGTCGGACGTGACGGCGGTGCCGGCGATGGGGGTGATCGCCGAGGCGCTCACGGCCTGGGTGCTGGCCGATGCGTGGCTTGAGAAATTCGGGGGTGACTCGCTGAACGAGACACGGCGCAACGTCGAGGGGTATCTGGCGCGGCTTCGGGAGCGGTGGACCGAGCTGGTGCCGCCGGAAGTGGCGGCGGTGGAGGAGCAATGAAGCGGCATATCGTGCTGGTGGGGCTGCCGGGCGCGGGGAAGACCACGGTCGGGAAACTGGTGGCCGAGAAGCTGGGCACCCAGGTCATCGACATCGACGCACTGGTCGTGCGGAAGATGCAAATGCCTGTGGCCCGGATCTTCGCCGAGCACGGGGAGTCTAAGTTCCGGGCCGTCGAAGCTGAGTCGATGCGCCAGGCCATCACCGGATCGCCGGCCGTGATCACGCCGGGTGGCGGCTGGGTGGCCCAACCTGGCGCACTCGAGGACACCCGGGACACCTGCTACCTGGTCTACCTGCGGACCATGGCGAGCACCGCGGCGAAGCGCTCGGCCGACTATGGCCGACCGTTACTGATGGGTGAAGATCCGCTGGAGAAGATGCGCCAGCTGCTCAAGGAGCGCGAAGGGTATTATCTCAAGGCCCACAGCGAGATCAAGGCGGACGTGAAGTCGCCCGCGGCGATTGCCGACGAAGTGGTCCAATTGGCTCGGGTACACGCCGGCTGGTAATGTGTAAGTAGTGAAGCAGGATTGACTTACGAGCATTCGCCTTGCCAAGGTGCCTTGCGAGGCGTTTTTTTGTGGGCACTCCGGCTTGGTTCGGGGATGATTCACGCAGGTAAACTCGAGCGCATGGCAACGACCAAGAAACCCAAGGCCCCCGCGAAGCGGACCCCGCTCCCCGCGACGAAGAAGACGTCGAAGGTGGCGGCGGACGCCGACGCGAGACCGGCCGCGGCGAAGAAGAAGCGCGCCCCCAAGGCCCCCGCGACCGATGGCGCGGAGGGGGAGATCGGCAGCGGCGCGGCGCTGGTGGTGGTGGAGTCTCCCACCAAGGCGAAGAGCATCGGGAGGTATCTCGGACGGGGCTACGACGTGAAGGCGACTGTCGGCCATGTCCGGGACCTTCCGACCCGAAAGCTGGGCGTCGACGTCGAGAACGGGTTCATCCCCGAATACGTCACCATAAAAGGAAAGACCCAGACCCTGGCCGACCTGAAAAAGGCGGCCAGACGCGCGAAGGCCATCTACCTCGCCACCGACCCGGACCGGGAGGGCGAGGCGATCGCGTGGCATGTGGCCGACCAGCTGGACACGCCGGCGCCGCTTCACCGGGTGCTCTTCCACGAGATCACCAAGGACGCGGTCAAGGAAGCGATGAGCAAGCCGGGCAAGATCGACGACCGGCTGGTGAACGCCCAGCAGGCCCGCCGCATCCTCGACCGGCTGGTGGGCTACAAGGCCAGTCCGATCCTCTGGCAGAGCATCAAGACCGGTCTGTCGGCCGGGCGGGTGCAGACCGTGGCGCTCCGCCTGATCGTGGAGCGGGAGCGGGAGATCCGGGCCTTCAAGCCGGTGGAGTACTGGAGCATCGCGGCCGACTGCGCCAAGGGGGGGCAGGCGTTCACCGCCGAACTCAAGAAGATCGACGGGCACAATCCCGAGCTGTCCAACGAAGCGGCGGCGCGAAAGGTGGTGGCGGAGGTCACGCCGCGGCCGTTCGTCGTCACCAAGGTGGAGAGGCGGAACCGGAAGAAGCGGCCGGGAGCGCCCTTTACCACCAGCACTCTGCAACAGGAAGCCGCCAAGAAGCTGGGCTTCTCGGCCCGACGGACGATGCGGGCGGCGCAGGACCTCTACGAAGGCATGGAGATCGGGGAGGACGCGCCGGCGGGCCTCATCACCTACATGCGTACCGACTCGGTCCGGGTGTCGGAGGCGGCCATCGAAGGGGTCCGGTCGTTCATCGCGACGCACTACGACAAGCCCTACCTGCCGGACGCCCCCAACCAGTACACCTCGAAGGCGGCGCGGGTGCAGGATGCCCACGAGGCCATTCGTCCCACCGACGTGCGGCGCCGGCCGGAGGAGATGCAGAAGTACCTCGAGCCCGACCAGTTCCGGCTCTACCAGCTGATCTGGCAGCGCTTCGTCGCCTCGCAGATGAACCCGGCGGTCTACGACATGACCATCGTGGACTTCGATCTCGGGAAGTACCTGTTCCGGGTCTCGGGATCGGTGCTGCTGTTCGACGGTTATCATGTGGTCTACACCGAAGGCCGCGAGGCGGAGGAAGGGAAGTCGGTCGAGGATCTCGCGCCGATTCCACCGCTCGAGGTGGGGGACCGGGTCGAGGTCCGGGCCATCGTACCGAGCCAGCACTTTACCGAGCCGCCGCCCCGGTTCTCGGAAGCGAGCCTGGTCAAGGAGCTGGAACGGCTCGGGATCGGCCGCCCGTCCACCTACGCCCAGATCATCAGCACCCTGACCGCCCGGGAATACGTGAAGCTGGAGCAGCGGCGTTTCACGCCCACCGAGCTGGGCGAGACGGTCGAGAAGATCATGATTGACAGCTTCCCGTCGATCTTCAACGTCGAGTTCACCTCCGGTATGGAGCTGGAGCTCGACAAGATCGAGGAAGGGGAGCTGGGCTGGCAGAAGGTGCTGGCCGATTTCTATCAGCCGTTCACCAAGGCGCTGGCGGCGGTGAACCTGGGCGCCATCGTGGCGGAGGCCCACGGGCTCACGGCCGAGGAGCTGGCCAAGGAGAAGTGCCCCAAGTGCGGCGCCCAGGTCGAGCTACGCACCGGGCGGTTCGGTCCCTACTTCGCCTGCGTGAACTACAAGCAGACCTGCGACTACGTGAAGTCGCTCAAGAAGGCCCGGGCTCCGGACCGGCCCACCGACGAAAAGTGCCAGCTCTGCGGCGCTCCGATGGTGATCAAGACCGGCCGATTCGGCGAGTTCCTGGCCTGCACCCGGTATCCCGAGTGCAAGGGCACCCGCTCGATTCCGCTGGGGATGAAGTGTCCCAAGTGCGATGTCGGCGACCTGGCGGAGCGGCGCACCAAGCGGGGCAAGTCGTTCTGGGGCTGCGTACGCTACCCCGCCTGCGACTTCTCCACCTGGAACCGGCCGGTGCCGGAGAGCTGTCCCAGCTGTGGCTGGGTAGGCATGGAGAAGAAGGTCAGCAAGGCAGAGGGCGAGGCCCGGATCTGCCTCAAGTGCCAGCACAAGATCGTGGTGATGGACCCGGAGGAGGCAGCGGCGACGTGACCGCCGTCCCCGGCATCCCGCCCGTCGCGGTGGTCGGCGGCGGGCTGGCGGGCTCGGAGGCGGCCTGGGCGCTGGCGGAGCGGGGGATTCCGGTCCGGCTGTGGGAGATGCGGCCGGGGGTGCGGACCCCGGCGCACCAGACCGACCGTCTGGCGGAGCTGGTCTGCAGCAATTCCTTCAAGTCGACGGAGCTCACCAACGCCCACGGTCTGCTCAAGGCGGAGCTGCGGGCGCTGGGCAGTGTCTTGCTGCCGGCGGCGGATGAGGCGCGGGTTCCGGCGGGGGCGGCCCTGGCGGTGGACCGGACGGTGTTTTCCGGGCTGGTGCACGCGCGGGTGACGGGGCATCCTCGGATTACGGTGGAGCGTGGGGAGGTGGTGGTGGTGCCGTCGCCGGGGGTGGTAGCGACGGGGCCGCTGACGTCGGCGGGGCTGGCGGCGGCGCTTGCGGCGCGTTTTACCGGTGTCCCGGGCGGGGCTGGTGCCGGTGGCGAGAAAACGCCGGCCAGTGCCCTCGCGTTCTACGATGCCATCGCCCCCATCGTCAGCCACGACTCCCTCGACCTCCAGGTCCTCTACCCCCGCTCCCGCTACGGCAAGGGCGACGGCGACGACTACCTCAACGCACCCCTGTCGCGCGAAGCATATCTCGCCTTCATCGCCGCCCTCACCGACGCCGATCAGTTCACCGCCCACGAATTCGACGCCGCCCCCTACTTCGAAGGCTGCCTCCCGGTCGAGGAGATGGCCCGCCGGGGCGCCGAAACCCTCCGCTTCGGACCCATGAAACCGGTGGGACTCCCCGATCCCCGCACCGGCCGTGAACCGTACGCCGTGGTCCAGCTCCGCCGCGAGGACCGCGCCGGTCAGATGTGGAACCTGGTCGGCTTCCAGACCCGGCTCCGCATCCCGGAGCAGCAGCGGGTCTTCACCATGATCCCCGGGCTCGCCGGCGCGGAATTCCTGCGCTACGGCAGCATTCACCGCAACAGCTATCTCAACACCCCCGCCCTGCTCGGTCCCGGGTTGACCGCGCGGGACGACGACCGTCTCTTCTTTGCGGGTCAGCTCACCGGCGTCGAGGGGTACACCGAATCCCTCGGCACCGGGCTCCTCGCGGGCATCAACCTGGCGCGCCGGCTCGAAGGAAAGCCGCTCGCCGTACCCCCGCCGACCACGATGCTGGGAGCGCTGTATCGCTATCTTCGGGAAGCCGACCCGACCCGGTTCCAGCCGATGAATGCCAACTGGGGGCTGGTGGAGCCACTGGATGGCGGTCAGGCGGGCGGTCAGGCGGGCGGGCGGTCGGTCGGTCGGAAGAAGGAGATGAAGAAGCAACTCCTTCTGGATCGCGCCCAGGCCGATTTCTCGGAATGGCTGAGGACCTTGTGAGAAGCACCGACCCCCTCACCGACCGTCCGACCGTCCGACCGTCCGAGCCCCCGGAGCTCTCCGCCTTCCTGGAGCACCTCGAGAAGGAACGCCAGGTGTCGGACCACACGGTCAAGGCCTATCGCCGCGACCTCGAGGCCTTCGCCGAGTTTCTCGATCGGCACAGCGGCGGCCACTGGAGCTTCGCGACCGTGGACCGGCTGGGGATCCGCGGCTATCTCGGCGAGCTCCAGCGCCGGGGCCTCGCCAAACGCTCGATGGCCCGGGCGCTCTCGGCGGTGCGCTCGCTCTACCGCTTCCTCCAGGCCCATCAGGGCCTCGAGAAGTCCCCGGTGCGGGCCGCCAAGGCGCCCCGCCTCGAACGCCACCTGCCGGGCTACCTCGACCGCGATCGGACCGAGGCGCTCTTCGCCGGGGCCGAGGCGCAGGCCGCGACCGGCGAACCGGCGGCGGTTCGGGACCTGGCGATCCTCGAGTTGTTCTACTCGAGCGGGTTGCGGCTCTCGGAGCTCACGGGACTCAACCTCCTCGACCTCGACCTCCTGAGCGATCAGGTGAAGGTGCGCGGCAAGGGCCGCAAGGAGCGGCTGGTGCCGCTCGGCTCGCGCGCCAGTCGGGCACTGCGGCACTACCTGGACCTGCGCGAGGCGATGGCCGCGGTCCCCGGCGGCGACAAGCGGGCGGTGTTCCTGGGTCAGCGGGGCCGGCGGCTCACCCCCAGGACGGTGCAGCGACTGGTGCATCGGGCGCTCGATACCGTCGGGGGCGAGTCGCTCTCGACCCACTCGCTCCGACACACCTTCGCCACCCATCTGCTGGATGCCGGGGCCGACCTGCGCTCGGTGCAGGAACTGCTGGGTCACGCCAGCCTCAGCACCACCCAGATCTACACCCACACCAGCGTGGAACGACTCAAGAAAGTCTATCAACAGGCCCACCCCCGGGCCTGACACGGGAGATGCGCGTGCAGCCATATCATGGAACCACGATCCTCGCCGTCCGCAAGCACGGCAAGGTGGCCCTGGGCGGCGACGGCCAGGTGAGCATCGGCGATACGATCGTCAAGGCCAATGCCACCAAGGTGCGGGCCCTCAAAGGCGGCAAGGTCCTGGCGGGCTTCGCCGGGTCGGTGGCGGACGCGATCACGCTCTACGAGAAGTTCGAAGAGAAACTCGAGCGCCATCCGGGCAATCTCGGGCGGGCGGCGGTGGAGCTGGCCAAGGACTGGCGGAGCGACCGGGTACTGCGCCGGCTGGAGGCCCTCCTGGTCGTGAGCGACCTGGAGCACACCTATCTCCTCTCCGGCGGCGGTGAACTGATCGAACCGGATGACGGGATCCTGGCGGTCGGGTCGGGCGGAAACTACGCCCTGGCCGCCGCCCGGGCGCTGGCGCCCCTGCCCGACCTGAGCGCCCGCGAGGTGGTGCAGCGTTCCCTCGAGATCGCGGCCGAGATCTGTGTCTTTACCAACCGGAACCTCACCATTCTCGAGCTGTAGAGGAGCCCGGGGATTGGCGATCCTCGTAACCCCTGGTCCTGGCGGTCGCCGTGCCGATGAAGCCTCTATCTCCCGTGGAGGGGAAGGCGCACTCACCACGGATGCTTCGGAGTGCGGTCGCCGGCGAACCACGGGGCACTCCAGCAACTCCGCGAGCGGGGGAGCGAGCTCGGAGAGCTGCGGCCGTGGCAGTGGGTCAAACTGATCTACTACCGGGCTGTCCCGCATTCTTGTGGGCTGGCAGGATTCGATGCACTTTCAGGGCATGAAGCTGAGACTTAGCCTTCCGCTCGGCGCCGGGTTTCTAGCCGTGCTTGCATGCGGCGGCTCGGAAGGGAACGCGCCCGACACACCATCCCCTGGGATCATGCGGGTGTCGGTTTCCACAACCGGGCCCGGTACGGATCCCAACGGCTATACCGTCATGCTAGACGGCGGTGATGTCCGGACCCTCGCCGCCAGCGACAGCACCGTCTTCAAGCCGGTGCCTGCCGGTTCGCACCAAGTGCTCTTGGCTGGGATCGATCCACTGTGTACAGTGTCGGGCCAGAACCCTCGACCCGTGACAGTGGGCGACGCGGCGGACGTTGCGGTGGCCTTCGCGCTGACCTGCGTCACCTCGCCTGCGCCACTCGGCGCGGTCCGACTCGACATCACCACGTTTGGCCCCACTCCGGACACTGACGGTTACACGTACGCCATCGATGGTGGTACCCCGGTCCGCATCCCGGTAACTGGCAGCGTCCAGGCTGTAAACGTGCCGCTTGGCGGTCGTTCGATCGCCGTCGGCGACATCGCCCCCCATTGCCACGCCAACGGCCCCACCAACGTCACAGTCCAGGTCGTGGCCGGCCCACCGGCTATAGTGACTCTCAACGTGACATGCGCGACGAACCTGCTCGGCTTCATCACTTATGAGAGCGATCGGATCGCGCCGCAGCACCTGGACAGTCTTGAGATCTGGGCCATGCGGCCCGACGGGACCGGGGCGTTCCGCATTACCACTAACACAGTGGTGGACCTCGCGCCGGACGTCTCACCGGATGGCAATAAGGTCGCCTACTACTCGGGTCCGCTCTTTGGGCCGATTACCCTCATCGTCGCGAATGCGGACGCCTCCGACCCGCATCCGGTGGCTTCGGGCCAGAACTTCACCAGTTCGCCGCGATGGTCACCCGACGGGACCCGAATCGCCTACTCCCGATCCCTGCCCGGTGCTCCGGCGCAGGAAGTAGTCATCATGAACGCGGACGGCAGCAGCCCGCGAGTGCTGGGACCCTTGCCGTCACCGTCCGTGAACCATCGGACGGGCCCCGCCTGGTCCCCTGACGGCACCAGGGTCGCCATCATCACCGACAGTTCCGTGAACACCATTGACGCTGATGGCAGCGGGGAGGTCGTCATTGTGAAAGGCGCGGTCAGTGCGGTCGACTGGTCGAGCACCAATCGGCTCGCCCTTGTCATGTTCAGCGCCAACGACCCCGCCAATGCTGCGGACGACAGGAACGAGATCTTCACGGTCGATCTCGACGGCTCGAACCTGCAGCAGCTCACCGTCACTCCAACCGACTGCTGCTTCATTCAGGCAGCCCGGTGGTCGCCAAACGGCCAGCAAATAGTGTACACCAACTCCGCCGCTGGGCCTCAATATCTCTACATCATTAGCGCCGACGGCACCGGCTTCCATACCGTTTCGGCTACCGGCTATTTCAACTACGCCCCGTCCTGGCGCTGACCGGGACCCGGCAGGCGCCCGGGTGTTCCCGCGCTGTACGCTTGGCGCAATGTCGGTGGTCCCCAAGGTGGTACGCTGGCTCCGGGCCTTCGCCCCGACAGCTCCACCCTGGTGTGAATCACTTGCGTAACACGTGGCTGACTGCGGAGCGGATGCACCTGTCCCATCCTCCAGCAACGGTAGAGAC
This sequence comes from uncultured Gemmatimonadaceae bacterium, assembly GCA_964642475.1. Taxonomy (GTDB): domain Bacteria; phylum Gemmatimonadota; class Gemmatimonadetes; order Gemmatimonadales; family GWC2-71-9; genus JADJOM01. Next base: position 36,107 of record CAZXRC010000024.1, read on the forward strand.
GACCCGCCGGGTTCTTCTCCCTTACCCACCCTGACCCTGTCGACTGATGTTCCTGCGTTCAGCCGCGAGCCTTAGGCTTATCGCCCTCGCACTGTGTCTTTCGGCCGCGTGTGGCGGGAGCCATCAGGATAGCCGGATCGATTCGACCCCTCGTGTGTCCGGCACCCAGGCGAGGGCCGGCTCCACCCTGACCCCGGGTGTGTGCGGCCCCTGGGAGACAGCCGACTCGACTTCCCGCCAGGAGTGCCGGCGCCGACTGGGCGACCCCCGCTCGGATCTGGGTGGCCCAGTGAGCGGGGCCGACTGCGCCTACCAGGAGACCATGGCGCCCGATTCCCTCCGCGCCTGCCTGGCCCGGGCCGATTCCAGTGCCCGGCAGTGCCCCGTGGTCCGGTCCTGGCGCGTGCATCAGGCCGACGGTGTCACCCGTCCCGTCGAGTGGCGCCGGTGCGGCCCCCAGGGGGGCGCCACGGTGGACGACAGCATCGTCTGGCCCGTCCACTTCCTCCAGATCTGGCGCGACACCGCCGCCCAGGGCCCGCCGATCTTCTCCTATTCCAATCTCCCGGAACCGGGGGTCTCCGGGCTCGATACGGTAATGGTGCTGGACCTCGACGGCGAAGGGAGCGAGGAGCTGTTGATCGTTAACTCGGTCTACGGCACCGGCTCGATCTTCGAGGTGTGCGCCCTGGCCGTCGCCGCCGGCGCGTTCCACTGTTGGACCGGACCCGACTTTCCGCCCGGATCACGGGGGCTGCGGGACGGGGAGAGCCTCAAGAAGGGTTGGGTGTTCGGCTTCGGCGGCCCCGAGGTCGGCCCGGCTCCCCCGGCTGCCTTCCCGGGGACCGGCAGGAGTCTCTGGTACGAGACGCCGGTCTACCGCGACGGCGACGGCAACTGCTGCCCCTCGGCCAACGCCAGTCTGTGGGTCGAGGCCCGGCCCAGGAACGGCCGGTTCGAAACCGGCCTGTGGCTCCGAGCGACCGAGGACAGCGCCCGGGCTATTCTCCGGCTGGATACGCTGCCCCGCTAGCCCGTTCCGGCTCCGGAGTGCCCCCGGGTTAGATTCTGGCATGACCGGTACTTCCGCCGAGCCGCTCTCGCCCGAATCACCCGACCAGCCTCCCCCCCAGCCCTGGCTGGAGGAACTGCCGCCCCGCCAGATCGTGGCGGAGCTGGATCGCTATATCGTGGGCCAGGAGCAGGCCAAGCGCGCCGTGGCCATCGCCATCCGTAACCGCTGGCGCCGAGCCCAGACCCCAGACGACATCCGCGACGAGATCACCCCCTACAACATCATCCTGATCGGTCCCACCGGGGTAGGAAAGACCGAGGTCGCCCGGCGGCTGGCGCGGCTGGCCGGCGCGCCCTTCGTCAAGGTCGAGGCCTCGAAATTCACCGAGGTCGGGTACGTGGGCCGGGACGCCGAGTCGATGGTGCGCGAGCTGGTCGACGCCGCCATCAGCATGGTGCGCAACGAGCGGGAGGAGGATGTCTTTCCCACCGCCGAGCAGCGGGCCGAGGAGCGCCTGCTCGACATCCTGCTCCCGCCGCCGACCCCGCTCCGGATGGAGCGGGCCCCCGAGGGGGCGGAGAGGACCGACCGGCCGGGGATCTTCGTGGTGGCCCCGGGTGGCGCGGCCCGGCAGGAACCGGTGCCGCCGGAAGAGGAGCGCCGCTCCCGCTCGCGGGAGAAGCTCCGCCAGATGCTGCGCGACGGCAAGCTCGACGAGCGCGAAGTCGAGATCGAGGTGTCGCCTCAGGGCTACCCCATGCTCGACATGATCCAGCCGCCCCAGACCATGGAGGGCGAGCAGATCAACTTCATGGAAATGCTGCAGGACATGATGCCGCGACGGAAGAAGCGGCGCACCGTCCGCATCCCCGAAGCCCGGCGCATCCTGGTCGACGAGGAGCTCAAGAAGCTGGTCGACATGGACGACGTGGTGAACGACGCCCTCGATCGGGTCGAGAACCACGGGATCCTGTTCATCGACGAGATCGACAAGATCGCCGGGGAGCGGGGGGCCGCCACCGGGCCGGATGTCTCCCGTGAAGGAGTCCAGCGGGACCTGCTCCCCATCGTCGAGGGCTCCACCGTCCAGACCCGCTACGGCTACGTCCGCACCGATCACATCCTGTTCATCGCCGCCGGGGCCTTCCACGTCTCCAAGCCGTCCGACCTGATCCCCGAGCTGCAAGGGCGGTTTCCCATCCGGGTCGAGCTCTCCCCGCTCACCGAGGCGGATTTCGTCCGGATCATGACCGAGCCGGAGAACGCGCTCACCAAGCAGTACAAGGCCCTGGTGCAGGCCGAGGGGGCGGAGCTCGAGTTCACCGAAGATGGCATCGCCGAGGTCGCCCGGGTGGCCTGGCTCGCCAACGATCGGATGGAGAACATCGGGGCCCGCCGGCTCCACACCGTCATGAGCACCCTGATGGACGAGGTCCTCTTCGAGCTCCCTAACTACCCGGTGCGGAAGATCGTCTTCAGCCGCGAGGCCGTGCGGGCCCGTCTCGAGAAGATCGTGGATGACGACGACCTCCGGCGCTACATCCTCTGAGTGGTCGGGGGCGCTGGCGGCCGCCCGCGAGGCGGCGCTGGCGGCCGGCGCCCTCCTCGCCCGGCAGGCGGGGCGCCTCCATCCCGCCTCCGCCAAGGCCGATGGCAGCCCGGTCACTGCGCTCGACCTCGAGGCGGACCAGGTCATTCAGCGCCGGCTCCGCGCCGCCTTTCCGCACGATCCTATCGTCACCGAAGAGTCGGGCAGCGAACCTCCGGACGACGGGGCCCGGTTCTGGCTCATCGATCCGCTCGACGGCACCCGCGATTTCGCGGCCGGATCTCCCGAGTTCGCCATCCACATCGCCCTGGTTGAGCGAGGCACGCCGGCGGTGGCCGTGGTCCATCAGCCGGCGACGGGCGCGCTCTTCGAGGCGGTCCTGGGCGCCGGGGCCTGGCGGGTCGAGCCCACCGGCCGCCTGGAGCGACTCGCCGTCTCGTCCCGCTCGACCCTGGCGGAGCTCCGAGTCGGCGTCAGCCGGCGCGCGCCGGGATCGCGGCTGACGCGCCTCCTCGCGGAATCCCCCCTGGGCCCGCGAGCGGTGCCACTCGGCGCCTCGCTCAAGCTCACCGCCGTGGCGGCCGGCGATCTCGATGCCACGCTCTGTCTTCACGATCGGGAGAAGAGCTGGGACACCGCGGCCCCCGGACTCGTTCTCACCGAGGCGGGAGGACGGATCACCGACGTGGACGGCCGCCCGTTCGTCTACGGCCCCGGCGACCAGGCCCATCACCGTGGAATCGTCACCTCCAACGGACGCTGTCACGAGGCGCTCTGTGCCCTGGCCGCACGGTACTGGCCCCGCGGCTGAGACCGCGGTGCTGCTGGTGGACGGCATCGACGGCAGCGGAAAGACCTCGTTCGCCGGACAGCTGGCGGACGCCATGCACAGCCGCGGTGTCGACACCGCCTTGATGCACGTGGACGACTATCGCCGCCCGGTGGCATGGGACCATCCGGCGGGCGAAGCGGCGGTCTACTGGGAGAGGTACTTCGACCTGGCGGCGGTGGAACGGGACGTAGCGGCGGCCTGCGGGGAGGGGCGCACCGTAGTGCTGGAGGGGATCTTCACCCTGCGGTTGGCGGGGCTGGGTTCCGCGCCGCTGGTCTACCTCGAGGTGGACTACGAGGTGGCCGCCGAGCGGATCCTCCGGCGCGATACCGCGAAAGGACGAACGCCGGCGGAGGTCCGGCATCGCATCGAGCAGCGCTACTTTCCTGCCCAGCGGCGCTACCGCGCCACCTACCGCCCTTCTGACCGCGCCGCCATTCTGGTCGACACGACCCATCCCGCCAATCTCAGGCTGCTCCGCGGCGACTGGAGCCGGCTCTCTACCCCAACCGCCTCCGCTCTCCGCGAGCTGCTCCGGCTCCCCCCGGCGTAAACCGGCCCGACCTGGCTCAGGACTCGCGCCGGGTCGGAAGCCGCAACATCACGACGATCCAGCCGAGGCCCAGCAGGCTCAGCGATAGCTTGCCGTAGATGTTGGGAACGAAGAACACCACCGAGCTTCCGATCGACAGGACGATCACCGCGATCGCCATGACCTTGTGTCGTGGCGCGACGGAGCGGTGTTCCCGCCAGTTACGAATCATCGGGCCGAACCAGCCGCTGTTGAGCAACCAGTTGTAAAACCGCACCGACCCGCGGGCGTAGCAACCCGCCGCCAGCAACAGGAAGGGAGTGGTGGGGAGCAGAGGGAGAAAGACGCCCAGCACCGCCAGGCCGACGCACAGGTGGCCGGCAGAGAGGTACCAGAACCGCGCGATCCCGTTCCCCGCCAGGCGAACCTCGGCGCTGTAGTCCTTGGGCTGGGTGTTACCGCTCACTTGCCGGTTCCCCCGTCGATTTCCCTGAGGACACACCTGCCGGAGGGGGGGTGCCAGGTCCGACGGGGTCGGGAGCGCCGATGGTCTTGCCGGGTCACCGGAGCCTCACTAGACTCCCGAGCCTGCCAAAATGGCTGAAACCCTCTCCGTTCGGCTCCCAACCTGGATCGTGTTTCCATGACTTCCCCAACCGCACTACGGCGGACTCCTCTCTTCGACGTCCACCGCGAACTCGGCGCCAAGATGGTGCCCTTCGCCGGCTGGGAGATGCCGGTGCAGTACCCCGGCGGCATCCTCGCGGAGCACCGGGCGGTCCGGGAAGCCGTCGGGATCTTCGATGTCTGCCACATGGGTGAGTTCGAGGTCACCGGGCCCGACCGCAACGCGTTCGTGCAGCGGATCACCTCGAACGACGTGGGGGCGCTGGAGCCGGGCCAGGTCCAGTACTCCACGCTGCTGCACGAGAACGGCGGCATCGTCGACGATTGCACGGTCTATCGGTTCGAAGACAAGGTCATGATCGTGGTCAACGCCGCGAACATCGACAAGGACTGGGCCCACGTCGTCGCCCAGAAGCACGGGGCCAACGTGCGGCTCCGCAATATCTCCGATGAAGTTGGCCTGCTCGCGCTGCAGGGTCCCCGCTCGGAGGCCCTGTTGCAGAGCCAGACCGAGACGCTCCTCGGCGACATCGGCTACTACCGCTTCGCCACCGGCAAGGTCGCGGGGGCGGGCTGCTTCATCTCCCGCACCGGGTACACCGGGGAGGACGGCTTCGAGCTGTATTGCCGGACCGCCGATACCCGGCGGATCTGGGATGCGCTGACCGGCGAGGGAAAGGCCCAGCCGATCGGGCTGGGTGCCCGCGACACGCTTCGGCTCGAGGTCTGCTATCCGCTCTACGGCAATGATATCGACGACGAGACCACCCCGCTTGAGGCGGGGCTGGGCTGGATCGTGAAGCTCGACAAGGGCTCGCCCTTTACCGGCGACCTCGCGCTCAAGCGTCAGAAGACCGAGGGCCTCTCCCGCCGGCTGGTGGCATTCCGGATGGCGGGGAAGGGAATCCCGCGTCACGGGATGCCGGTCCTGGTCGATGACCTGCAGGTCGACACGGTGCGGAGCGGCACCATGAGTCCCTCGCTGGGTTACGCCATCGGCACCACCTACCTCCCCACAGCGCGGGCAGCAGTGGGGTCGCGGTTTCAGGTGGAGATCCGGGGCGAGAAGCACGAGGCCGAAGTGGTGAAGCGGCCGTTCTATACCCGGGGATCCGTGAAGAGGTGAGAGGGTCGGACGGTCGGACGGTCAGACGGTCAGACGGTCGGATGAACGGCGGAGAGGATGCGGGTGCGATGGCTGAGACCGGTGTGCGGATCGCGGTGCTCACGGTGTCGGACGCCGGTGCGCGGGGCGAACGGGCCGACACCTCGGGCGATGCGGTCGTCGCCTGGGCCTTGGCTCGGGGCTACGACGTGGCGGCGCGGAGCCTGGTGGCGGACGAGGTGGAGGCGATCGGCGCCCGGCTCCGGGACTGGGCCGATCGCGGTCAGGCCGATCTCATCCTGACCACCGGCGGGACCGGCCTCACCCCGCGGGACGTGACCCCCGAGGCCACCCGGGCGGTGCTGGAAAAGGAAGCGCCCGGGATCGCCGAGGCGCTTCGGGGGACGGTGTATCCCCGCTTCCACCGGGCGGCGCTGTCCCGGGGGGTGGCGGGGGTGCGGGGCCGGTCGCTGATCGTGAACCTGCCGGGCAGTCCCGGGGGCGTCAAAGACGGTCTGGCGGTGCTGGAGGATCTGGTGGAGCACGCGGTGGGGCTGGTGCGGGGCGAGCGTACCGGCCACTGAGCGCCGTCGCAGGGCGCGTCACGAGAAGGGTGGAGACCAGGAAGGCCATGGCGTCGAAGATCCTGCTGACAATGGACGATCTCGAGACCGCGGTCCGGGTGAATGCGGCGCTGGAATCGGCCGGCCACCCGACCGCGATGATCTCGTCGCTCGACGATGCCCGGGGCGCGCTCCGACGGGAGGCGCCCGAGCTCGTGATCCTGACCGGGGCGATCTACGAGCCGCCGGCGCGGCAGCTCGCGCTCCTCGCGCGGGACCAGGAGATCTCCACCCTGGCGCTGCTCGAGCCCACCGATCAGAACGGCACCGAGCGGGAGCGCCGGCCGGTGGATGTCACCGAGGTGGCGGTCAAGCCGGTGAATCCGGCCGAGCTGGTCCACCTCGCGGAGCGGCTGGTGGCCCGGCGCCAGCTGCAGCAGCGCACCGGCATCGTGGGCGAGAGCGCCGCGATCCAGGAACTGCTGATCCGGATCGAGCAGATGGCGCCGGTCTCGTCCACCGTGCTGGTCCAGGGGGAGTCGGGGAGCGGCAAGGAACTGGTGGCGAAGGCCATTCACGACCTGTCGCCCCGGCGCGGGCGCCCGTTCATCGCGGTCAACTGCGCGGCGCTGCCGGAGACGCTGCTTGAGTCGGAGCTCTTCGGGCACGAGAAGGGCGCCTTCACCGGCGCCGCCGAGCGGCGGCTCGGCCGCTTCGAGCTGGCCGACACGGGGACGATCTTCCTGGACGAGATCGGCGAGATCCCAGGCAGTGTCCAGGTCAAGCTGCTCCGGGTGCTGGAAACCCGGACCTTCTTCCGGCTCGGCGGGGTGCAGCCGATCAAGGTGGATGTTCGGGTGGTCGCGGCCACCAATCGGAGTCTGAGGGAGAGCGTCGGCCTGGGGGAGTTTCGCGACGACCTGTATTACCGGCTCAACGTCCTGAACATCTACCTCCCCCCCCTTCGGGAACGGCGGGGGGATATCACCCTCCTGGTCCGTCGGTTCGTGCGGGAATTCAGCCAGCAACATGACCGGCCCTTCCGGGGGATCAGCGCCGAGGCCATGCAGCTGCTCATCGAGGCCCCCTGGCCGGGCAATGTGCGGCAGTTACGCAACCTCATTGAGTCAATGGTGGTGCTGGCTCCGGGGCGGGAGGTCCGGCCTTCGGACATCCCCCCGGATGTGCTCGAGGGGGCGAGCCGGCTGCTCCCCGTGCGGGTGGCTGGAGGGGTGAGCGGACCAGGGGCCCAGGAACTCGAGTTCATCCTCCGGAACATCATGGACTTACGGCTTCAAATCGAGGAACTCCGGCGCCGGCTGGACGCCAGTCCCCAGCGGGTGCAGGTCATCGAGCTGGGAGAGAGCCACCCGGTGGCCGATGTTTTGCCATCCACTGACGGCGATGAGGCCGGATCGGTGTTGTACCGGCCCGGGATGACGATGGCGGAGGTTGAGAAAGAAGCCATTATCGCATCACTGTCGCAGCACCGAGGCAACAGGAGGAAAGCAGCCGAGACGCTTGGGATAGGGGAACGGACACTGTATCGGAAGATCAAGGCTTACAAACTGGACTAGATCAGTGAAGCTAAGTGTTTGTGCAGGCATAGTTTCCTGGAGCGCGCCTGCTTGACACGCCCAGATACGGAGGCCATATTGGCGATCCAAGACCCGGTTCCCCCCAAACGTCCTAGGGTCTTTTCCCGTGATCTTCGCGATTGACCCCAGCGCATGCGTCGCATGCCTGGCGTGCGTACGCGTGTGTCCCACCGGCGCGGTAGAGGTGCACGAGCCTCTGGTGCGCATCGAGGAGGGGGCGTGCATCCACTGCGGGCTGTGTGTACCGGCATGTCCGCACAGCGCGATCGAGGTCACGGGGGAGCTGGGTCGGGCGATGGCGGTGGCGGCCCGTGGCGGCGGGGTGCTGATTCTCTCGGCCGAGGCGGCGGCGCACTTCTATCCGGCGACACCGGAGCAGGTCGTGAACGCCTGCTACAGCGCCGGCTTCCGGGTGGTGAATCGGGGTGTGCTGGGTGACGAGCTGGTCGCCGAGGAATATCTCAAGCTGTGGCGGGAAGAGGGCTGGGGTACGCTGATCCGGAGCACCGATCCGGTGGTGGTCGACACCATTCGGCGGGAGTATCCCGAGCTGGTGCCCTATCTGGCCCCGGTGACGATCCCGGCAGTGGCGGAGGCCCGCTACCTCCGGGCGCTGCTGGGGGAGACGCTGGAGATCGTGTTTGCGGGCGTGTGTCCGCCGGCCGGCCGGCCGGAGCTGGATGCGGCCGTCACGTTCAAGGACCTGGACCAGCTGCTTCGTCTGCGGGGGGTCACACCCCTGGCGCAGCCGGACTATTTCCAGCGGGTTCCCAGCGAGCGGCGGCGGCACCTCAGCACCGCGGGTGGCCTGCCCATCGCGATGCTGGAGGAGGTCCCGTACGCCAGCCGGCGGTTCAAGAAGGTGCGGGGGCTCCGGGAGCTCCGCTCGATCGCGCGGGCGGTGACGCGCGACCGGCTCGACCTGGGATTCGTCGACATTCTCTCGCACGAGGGATGGCTGGATCATCCGCTCTCGGGGCCGCGGGAGGAGCTGTTCTGGCGCCGGGCGGTGGTGGAGAGCAGCGAGCCGCCGCGCAGCCGCAATCCGGTGACCGACCAGGCGGTGGTGGCGAGTTACGGGGCCACCTTCCTGATCGAGCCGCGGCTGGTGCAGGCCGATCCGACCCGGGTGCAGGAGCTGCTCGAGGCGATCGGGACGGGGCCCAACGGGAAGCCGTGGGACTGCCGGGCCTGCGGGTTCGACACCTGCGCCCAGTTCGCCCAGGCGGCGGCGGGTGGGCGGGCCTCGCTCCGGCAGTGTGCGCCCTACCAGGCGCGCCGGGTGGAGGAGGCTGAGCGGGACTCCGCTGTCGACGGCTTGACGGGGCTGGCGGCGTACCGGGTGCTGCATGACCGGCTGATGTACGAGATCGAGCGCAGTAAGCGGAGCCTCGAGGGCTTCGCGGTGCTCTTCATCGACCTCGACTACTTCAAGCAGGTCAACGACCAGTACGGGCATGAGGAAGGCAATCAGGTGCTGCGGGCGGTGGCCCACGAGATCCGGACCGCGATCCGGGCGTCGGACCTGGCCGCGCGCTATGGTGGCGACGAGTTCGTGGTGATCCTGACGCGCACCGATCTGCCGGGCGCCAACCGGGTGGGCGAGGCGATCCGGGCGGGGATCGAGGGTGTGGGGCGCCGGCTGGGCTATCCGGTCGGGCTGGTGACGGCGAGTATCGGGGTGGCGGAGTACGACGTGCGTCGGCCGCACGAAGGCGATCTGCTGGTCCAGGCCGACCGGGCGCTGTACCAGGCCAAGGCCTCGGGACGCAATCTGGTTGCGTAAGGGTGTGGACGGGTCTTCTGCAAGCGAGCGAATGTTGACTGGATCTTCTCCCCTCCGTGATGCCTCCACGCCGGCTCCTGGCCGGACCGGCGGAGCATTCGACAATGCGCCCGATCCGTGGGGTGTGCGGCGGGCCGAGAATCTTCTGACCAGTCTGGAAGGGGTCCTCTCCGCGCGGGTGGTCACCACCCCGCTCGGGGAAGTGAGCGAAGTCCATGTGCTGGCCCAGGCGGGCCTGCAGCCCAAGCAGCTGGTGCGGAACATCGAGTCGGCGCTGCTGGCGCAGCTCGGGCTCAAGATCGACCATCGGAAGATCAGCATCGCCCAGACGGCGGAAGTGCGGCCCATCGACGTGGTGGAGAAGGGGGCGGTCCGGGACCGGGCGATGAAGCGGGCGGCGCTGTTCGAGGCGCTGGCCGTCGCACCGGGCAAGCGGCCGCACCGGGTGAGCATCGCGGTTTCGCTCTCGTTCGCGGGGCGGACGGCCTCGGCGGAAGAGGAGACCAGCGATACGCCGCGGAGCAAGGTCGAGGGGGCGGCGCGGGCGGCGATTTCGGTGCTGGACCAGCTCCTGTCGGACCACTCGGTCGCGCTGGAGGGGGCCAAGATCCTGGAGGCCTTCGACCGGGAGTTCGTGCTGGTGGCGGTGCAGGGGCTGGGGGGGCGGGAGGCGGTCCTGCTGATCGGGACGGCGGAGATCAAGGAGAGCGCGGAGCGGGCGGCGGTCTTCGCGGTTCTGGACGCGACCAATCGCTGGGCGGAGGCCCGGCGTCCGAATTGAGGTGAGCCGGCCGGGATCCACCCGGCGGGGGAGTTCACGCGGGTCAAGGAGAAAAAAACGGCAGCGGCCCTGGTCTCTAGCGGGAAGGTCCCGAGCGGAGGTCAGCGGTAAAAAAACTGAGCGGAGCGTCGGCTGAGCCATAGCGGGGCTTAGCTCCTTACCGAGGGTAACCCCATACTCGAGCAAGGAGACGCTCATGTACAGCGCTTATATCCTGGTTGCGGCGTTTTTCATGAAGGTGTTCGCCGCTTCTGAAGGGGCGGTCTGGTCATAGGCCGTTCCGAAATCGGGGTCGCTGCCAGCTTACGTAAAGGCCTATGAAGAGACCATTGGTGATTCGAATGTACGTCGGGTTCATCGCCGTGACGGCCTTCGCATTGGCCGTCTGGGCGTGGCCTGGCTATTCGAATTCAGCAATGGACTCTTGGGCCTTTGTTAGTTTCTTGTTCGCCGCGTTCTTGCTGGAGCAGACGGGGAATCCGCAAAGGGTTGAGGCCAGCGGCTCCACGTCTTTCATCATCCACCTCGCTGCTGTGGTGCTCTTCGGCCCCTTCTGGGGCAGCGTGATTGCGGGTCTCTCGACTGCTGCTAGTCAGGCAGTGACTCAGCAGCCGCTTATCAAGCTGATTTTCAATACCTCCCAGCGGATCATCGCCGTTACCTTCGGTGCGCTGGTGTACCAGGCAGTGGGTGGGCAGCTGCCACCTGCTTTTCTGATTCCTGGGGCTTCGTTCGCGGGCTTTGAGGTCAGACGGGATCTTGGCCTGTTCATTCTGCTCTCTGCCGGCTACTTCGCGGCCAACACCATTGCAGTGAACTGCGCAGCCTCACTCAGTTCTGGACGTCGGTTCAGGGACGTATGGAACCTCAACGCCAAGGGAGTTCTAGGATACGATCTCGGCGCTAGTTACCTGTCGCTGGTTCTCGCTTGGCTGTACGTGAAATCCGAGACGGCACTCGGTTTTGGAGCCCTCGGATTTCTCCTTGTTCTCGCTCCGATTATGGCGATTCGTCACATTTACGGCTTATACAGGAGACTTCAAAGTAGCGGCCGTGAACTACTTGACCTCATGGTCAAGGCTATTGAAGCTCGAGACCCCTACACATCTGGTCACTCAATTCGAGTAGCGACACTGGCAAAGGCCATCGCCGAGGAGACCAAGGCCTCTACGGAAGAGATAGAGGAGGTGTATACCTCTGCGGTGCTCCATGACGTAGGCAAGATTCACGAAGAGTTCGCCCCTTTGCTTCGCAAAGAAAGTAAGCTCACTCCGGAGGAGACCGCACTCCTTCAGACACATGCCGCCAAGAGCGCTGAGCTTGTTGGGATTATCAGCAGTTTTCGCGGTCGGATTCAGAACGCAGTGCGGAGCCATCATGAGCGGTGGGACGGAGGTGGATACCCCGACGGCATTTCCGGAGATGACATACCACTTGGTGCCCGGATCATCATGATCTCCGATACTGCAGACGCCATGATGACTGATAGGCCGTATCGGAAGCGTCTACCTATTGAGGCAGTCATACTAGAACTCCAGAAGTACAGGGGCACGCAGTTTGACCCTAGACTGGTCGATTTGGTGATCAACTCCGTCGCCATCCGCCGTGTCATGGGTGAGCTTCAGGCGGGTAGCTCCCAACTTGTTCCGTCCGGCGAAACCGATGGCGGCTCCAAGCGGGTTTCGCCGAGGGCGCCCGGGATCCTTCGAGGCAGAAGCAGTTGGCCGAGGATCAGAGCTTTCTAGGTGGATGCCAGCTGAAGCCCCAGCCGGTGCAATTGCTGACCAACCGCAGGTGGAAGAACCTCCAAAGACTCACGTAGACTGATAATGTGCTGACGTTGTGGGGGGAGGCCGGCATTCTCGCAGAGCCATGCATAGGCGGCTAGCGTATGGGTCCGGTCGATCAAGTCGTAGTCGGTCGATTCACCGATCATCTCCCCCAAGACGGATATCCCCTCCTCCGCCTTGTCGCCGTCGAGACAGACCTTAGCAATCCATCTTGCAACGACTCCGGCGAACGCTAAGCCGCTCGAACCAATACCCGTTGTCTCAAAAGTCTCTTGGGCGGCGCGCATGGCCTGGTTCTCCTCGCCACAGAGCCTGAGGATATCTGCTCGAAGGAGACTATGTGCTTGGAAGAGCCACCTGGGAGAGTCAGATTCGAGTTCGATGATCCGTCCGCTAGCGCCTATGGCGCCAGAGTACTGACCCAGCATCGCCATTGACCAACAGAGCTGAAGCCACGCCCGCGCTCGCTTGTGAAGGGGCTGGTCAGGGTGCCCGGAATCCAAGGCCTCCTGCGCTAGGCGCCGTTGTAGCTCATAGTTACCGAGACGGCCATGGCACATCGCTATGTTCGCAGCGGCGAAACTCTGTCGATCCGGGTCGCCGATTCTCCTCGCAATCTTGTGCGCGATCTCGAACGCGCTTAGGGCGGATGGATATCTCCCTGCACTCGCCGCCAAGCCTCCTCTGGTGGTCTCAAGGAGATATCTTGCTTCCCCTTCAAATCCGCGATTACAGCATTCCCGGCTAAGGGTTTCGATTGTAGAGTGCAACTCTGGGTACCTGCGCAGTTGTTTTGTGCTCCAGGCGAGAGCTGCGATGGAGCTGGTCGTGGCTACTCGGGTGGAGAGGTCGCTCGCCTCTCTCGCCACCTTCGTCATCGAGAACAGTGCCCCTACTGTTGCGTCACAATCCCCTATATATACCGCCAGCTGTGAGGCTGCCTTTATCGCAGGAAGTAGCGACCCCACGTCTTCCTGGGACTCAATCAGCGCGACGGCGGCTCGAAGCAATTCACTTGATCGCGCTGCGTTCAACTCGCCACCCGCTCGCCCCCTTATCTCAAAGGCAGCCCTGGCCGTCTCCAAATTGTCCGGCCAGGGACTCGACAAATGAATCTCCTCCAAACTCTCGCGCCACCGGCTCTGTTGCTGCAACGCCTCGCAGAGCAGAAGCCGTGCGCGGGGTGAAACCTCCCAACTCAGGTTCTCCATTGCGCTGCGGAGCGCAAGCTCTGTTTCGAAAGTCGCTCCTTGATCCATCGCCTCGCGAGAGCCCTTCAGCAGGTATGGCTCTGCGAGTGAAAGGCGACCTGCCCGAAAGCAATGCCAAGCCATCATTAGGCCAGGTACGCACTCGCCCTCTGCCTCGGCGGTCATCAGTCGATCCGCGATGAGGCCGTGGAGGGCCTTCCGATGCGGGGAGGGGACTGAGAGGTAAGCGAACCCACGAAGTAGCTCATTCCTGAATTCGAGCTCACGTCCTCCATCTCGCAAGATCCGCATCGTGGTGAGCTCGCTCATCCCTGCCAGCGTCTGGGCCAGGGTCAAGTCGACCAGCTCGTACATGGACAAGTCGTTAAGCCGCTCTCCGAGGATGGCAGCGAGGTTGAGGACCGCCTGCGAAACCGGGCTCAGGTTCTGTAATACGCGTTCAACCAACTGTCGAAAGAGCTCCTGTCCGCTGCTCCCCTGTGCATCCACTGTCATTGCCCCGATCGACAATGCCAGGCACTGGTCCCCGTGCGTCCGCCAGTCATCAAACAGCAGCTCGACAATCATCGGGATGCCCGCCGACGCCCGGATCAGGGCCCGTCGAACCGCGGGTGGCAAGGGCCGGTTCTGGGCCTCGGCCAGCGCCGCCACCACCTGTCCCATCTCCTCCTCGGTCAGCGGTGGGAGCTCGACGGGCTCCAGCGCCAGCGCATGGCGGACCGGCTGAAGCCGGCTGGCATTGGGCGAGCGCGCCAGCTCCGGCTCCCGGGCCGTCAGCACGATCATGATCCGCTGCTCCTGGGTGCGCCGCATCAAGAGATGGAGGACCGCGACGCTGGCGTCGTCGGCCAGGTGCACGTCATCCACCACCAGGATCAGGGGATGCTCCTCCGCGATCGAGCTCGCCAGTTGGTGTACTGCTTCGGTGAGCCGGAGGCGCGCCGCCTCACCCTCAGCCTCCCGGGCTGGCGGGAGGTTGTGAAAGCGCTGTGCCACCGCCGGCACCGCCCGGGCCAGCTCGCCCAGCCACTCGGGGGGCGTCCCACTCGCGCCCGGCCGGTCGAGCATCCCCCGGACCAGCGTGCCGATGGCGGCGTAGGGGATCTCCCGCTCCACTTCGTAGCACTGGACCCGGCTCGAGACCGCCCCTTCGAGCCCCGCCGCCGTGACCAGCCGCTCGGCGAGGGTGGTCTTGCCGACCCCGGAATCGCCCAGAAGGAGGACATGCCGGCCGCGCCCCTCCCGGGTCGTCTCCCAGTGCTCGTAGGCCACCCGATACTGCGAGCCCCGACCCACGAAGGAGCGGTCCCGCCATTGGTCGGTCGGCACGGTGGGGATATGGGAGGTGCCGGGTGGCTCGAAGCCGCGCTGGCGGAGCCGGAGGGCGATGCCCTCGACCAGAGGCGAGGGGGTGGCGCCCAGCTCTTCCTCGAGCTTGCGGCGCCACTGCTGGAAGATCCGCAGGGCCGACATCCGGTCACCGGCAAACGCCCGGCCTTCCATCTTGGACCGGATGGCGTCCTCACTGAGCTCATCGAGGACCAGGAGCCGATCCGCGAGGACCTCGATGCGGGCGAAGTCGCCGGTCCGCCGGCAGCGGTCCATCAGGACGATGAAGGCCCGGCTGATGGCGGGGAACCAGTGGGCCCGTCGCAGCTCTCGCCAGAGGACGAACTCGGGCGCCCGAGTGACCTCGAAGTCGTCCAGGAATCCGCCCATCTCGAGCGGTGGCATGAGGTCGTCGCCCAGGATGTCCCCCCGGGCCAGCCGGTCGAGGTCGATCTCCAGGTCGGGCGCCACGAAGCGGACCGTTTCCCGGGTGCTTTCGAAGGTGCGGGGGCCGAGTTTGCCGCGCAGGACCGAGAGCGCGGTGGCGAGCGAGTGGCGTCCCTCCGACGGCGAGGCCTCGGGCCAGAGGAGGTCGGCCAGCCGCTCGCGGCGGTGGGGCTGACGCGGCTCCACCGCCAGGAAGACGAGCAGCGCCATGTGCTTGCGGGTACGGAAGCGGATCGGCTCCCCCCCGGGCGATCGGAGCTCGGGCGGACCCAGGCAGCGGAGGAAGTAGCGCGGCGGCATGGCCTCAGTTCTAGGGCGGAAGTGTCAACCAACTATCAAATCGCCGGTCGTTCGGGGCCGGCCGACCCCGCCAAGGGCAGATCATGCCGCGTCCTCTGGAGCGGTGCAAGGGTGTCCAACTACCTTTCGCCATCTCGACCCGTGAGCGACCCGTGCGCCGTCTCCTGATCCCCGTGTCTGTCCTCGCCGTTCTCGCCGCCTGTACGGCCGATATCACCGACAACGGTGGCGGCGGAGGGGGCGGGGGCGGGACGCCGACGACCAATCGCTACACCGAGCTGGCCAACTCCCTCGAGGACGCGGCCGAGTCTGAGGTGGCGATGCTCACCATCGGCATGCCCGGGCTGCCCCTGTCGTTCCCCGCGATCGCCAACTGTCCCGGCGTTTCCAGCATCGCCGACGCGGATGCCGACGGGGTTCCCGACGACGCGACCTACACCTACACCAATCCCCCCTGCACCACGAGTGGCTTCCTCGGCGGGACGATCGGCGTGACCGGGACGGTACGGGTGCAGGATTCCAGCCAGGCGAACAGCGGCCGGTTCACCGTCACGCTGAACAACCTCACCTGGGCGTTCACCGATACCGCCGGGGTCCTGAGCTACACCGCGGTCCGCAAGGGGAAGCGCTCCCGTTCCGGCACCGATTCGGCCGTGACCCTCGTGGTGACCGATACGGTCCAGCGCACCCGTCCGCAGATCACCGCCATCGCGACCATCAGCAAGGAGCTGACCTGGACGTTCGTGGCCGACACCCCGGGCGACATCGTGACCAACCAGCCGCTGCCGAAGGGGACCGTGACGGTGGGCGGGACCTGGCACTGGCGGCGGAGCACGGAGGATTGGAGCCTGACCGTCGCCACGGTGACGCCGCTGGTGTACGACCCGACCTGCACGACCACCGCCCAGCGCTTCACAGCCGGTCGGGTGACCCTGACGGGGACCATTGCCGGTACCCCCGGGACCCTCCGGATCGACTGGAGCCAGTGCGGGGTCCTGCCGACCCGGACCTTCATCGCCAGCTGAGCCGACCCGGAGGGTCCGGCGGATGTGCCCTGGGTTACGGACGGGGACCGACCATCGCTGTACCGTGACGTTCTACCACTGCTGGCCCGATTTTCGGCTTCTTCACGGGGGGATCATGCTCGCTGGACGGCTCAGAAGTGCCGCGACGGTTCTGGCTGCGTTCCTGACGGTTTCCGCGTGCGGTGGCAGTGACGACTCCGGCTCCACTGACATCTCCCCGGCCCAGGCCCAGACAGTCGGCCAGGCTGCGGCCGATCAGCTGGGCGGGCTGGCCAGCGGACTGACCCACTTCACGACCCCCGGGGTCGGCGGTCTGGGGGCCGGCTTCTTCGCTCCCCAGGCGCCCGGGGGCCGGATCGTGTTCGGGACGCTGAGTCGCCTGAGCCCGAAGGTCCAGAGCGGGTTGGCTCTCATCCGGGCCGACGACTGCACCCCGACTCAGAGCGACAGCACCGATACCGATCACGACGGCATCCCGGACGACAACATCATCTCCTTCACCCTGGCCAACTGCTCCAGCACCGACACCACCAGCGAGGAGCTGGTGACCATCTCGGTGACCGGCTCGGTGCGGATCCAGGACGGGGATGACGCCAACACCCTCTTCGGCTACACGGTGGGGATCACCGCCCTCACCGTCACGATCTCCGACACTGTGACCGGCACCCCCGACCTCTCGGTGGTCGTGGCCGGCAGCTTCGGGGCCGACGTCCAAAGCACCCTGGCGGCGGCGAACCAGAACCTCCGCACGTCCCTCAGGCTCAACGGGACCCGGGTGTTCGGCGACCACGCCAACTGGGCGGTGAGCTACACCCCGACGGGCGGGACCATCGACGTGGGTGCCGGAAACCTGCCGGCCGGCGACTTCACGGTGAACGGCAGCTACGACTGGGTCGGCGACTACGCCGGGGCCACCGGGGATTGGTCGTTCTCGCTGCAAACGCCCGATCCGCTGGCCTACGACGGCTCCTGCGAGGACCAGGACTGGCCCTTCGAGTCGGGTCAGCTCAAGGGCGCGATCAGCGCACGCCGGACGGTAGGGTTCACCATCGACTACGCCGGCTGCGGGATCACCGGGACGATCACTGCCTATGGGTTGAGTGCGGTGCGGGGGATCTGACGGTCGGGCGGTCGGGCGGTCGGGCGGTCGGGCGGTCGGGCGGTCGGAAGCTCAGTCGATAGGTGCGACGTGGGTCAAGGGCGGGGGTCCAAGGGGATCCCCGCCCTTGTCGTTCTGCCAGCCTG
>CAZXRC010000025.1:0-50176 GCA_964642475.1 uncultured Gemmatimonadaceae bacterium
TGGGCCCTCCGGGATTTGAACCCGGGACCTAAGGATTATGAGTCCTCTGCTCTAACCAGACTGAGCTAAGGGCCCGCCGCCGGGGAATGCTACTTCCCATCCTCCTGATTATAAGCCACCACCCGCTCATACAACGCGATATGCCGCTCGGCCATCAGCTGCCGGGTGAAGAACTTCTCTACTCGGGCCCGGCCGGCATCTCCCATCTTTTCCCGCTTGAAGGGGTCGCGGGCCAGGGTATCGAGCGCCTCGGCCAGCGAACGCACATCGTGCACCGGCACCTCGAGCCCGGTCTCGCCCGGCAGATTCACCTCCCGGACACCGGTGGGCACCGCGGTGGTGATGACCGGCCGGCTGGCCGCCATGGCCTCGAGCACCACCAGGCCGAACATCTCGTCGATGGTGACCGACGGCAGCACCAGGAAGTCGGCCTCCGCCATCCGGCGGGGGAGATCGTCGTCGGGGTACTCGCCGAAGAAGCGCACCCGGTCGGCCAGGGCCAGCGCCTGGGTCAGGGTCTTGAGACGCGGCCCCTCGGGGCCCGCGCCAACGATATCGAGCCGCAGGTCCGGCACCCGCTCCAGGGCCCGAAGCAGCACATCGAGACCCTTGAATTTCACCAGCCGGCCGATGAACAGCGCCTTGGGGGGAGCATCGAGCGGCCGGCGCGCGACTTCGGCCCAGCGGGTTTCGTCGATGCCGAAGGGGATCACCTCGATCTTGTTCTCGAACCCTTCCAGCTCCTGCGACAGGGCCAGGTGGGCCCGGCTGGGGACCACCACCGCCGCGGCGCGGCGCAGCACCGAGCGCGCCAGCAGCTTGTATCCCGGCCGACGTCCGTCCTGGTGTTGGGTCACGACCAACGGCGTCTGCCGGCTGCGGAGCAGGCTCGCCACGTCGGCCAGCGGATGGGGATGATGGAGGTGAATGACGTCGGCCCGGCGCCGCGCCGCGGTGAGGTACCCGGGAGCGATCTCTTCCGACCCCAGCGCCCCGAACGAGAAGACCCGCGTCACGGTCGAGCGCTGGCCCCCCACCCGGCCGCCCACCCGGCTTTCCACCGCGACGACCGAGACCTCGTGCCCGGCCGCGACCGCGCCCTCGGCGAGGTCCTGCACCACGCGCTCCATGCCGCCCGAGCGGGGCCAGTAGTATTTGGCGAGGTGAAGGATGCGCATGGAGTGGCGGAAGATTGGGGGTGGCGAGAGGCGAGAGTCAAGAGGAGTCGAGCGTCGAGAATCGCGAGTCATCTCAGACTTTCGACGCTCGACGCTCGACTCCTGACTCTTGACTCCGGACTCCTGCCCCTCGACCCTTTAGGGCCAATGCGCGCCGTCATCGTCTCGCACACCTACATCGACCCCGCCACCCGGGGGAAACTCCGGGCCCTCGCGGGTCTGGGGTGCACCCTCAGCGTCGCCATTCCCGCCCGGTGGTCGGCGACCACCCGCGGGCCGCTCCTCGAGGCCAGCTGGGGGAACGACGGCGGCGTTCGCATGGTGCCGATCCCGGTCGGTGGCGAGCGAGGCGAAGGGGTGACCTGGAAGGTGGGCGACCTCCGGCGGATGCTCAGTGATTTCCGGCCCGACGTGGTGCACATCGAGGCCGAGCCCTGGACCCCGGCGGCCGCGGCCGCGAGCGCCGCGGCCCAGAAGCTCAATATCCCGGTGACTCTCTTCGCCTGGGAAAGCGTGGTCCGTTCCGAGACGCTCCGCGAGCGCTGGCGCCGGAGCCGCACCCTCGACCGGGCCCGTGGCCTGGTGGGCGGCAACAAGCTGGCCGCCGCCCTCCTCTCACGGGGCCGGTCCAAGATCCCTGTCACCGTCATCCCCCAGCTGGGCCTCACCCCCCCGCTCGAAATCCAGCGTCCCGCGAACGCCGAACTGACCATCGGCTTCGTGGGGCGCCTGGTCCCCGAGAAGGGCCTCGACACCCTGTTCCGGGCCTGCGTGAAGCTGCTGGGACGCTGGACCCTCGTGGTGGTCGGCAGCGGACCGGCCCAGGAGCAGCTCGAAGCCCTGGCGGAGCGGCTGGGGATCGCCTCCCGGATCACCTGGAAGGGCCCGGTGCCGGCGGAACAACTGCGCGAGCTCTGGCCCCAGGTCGACTGCCTGGTGGTACCGTCGCGCACTACGCCACAGTGGGTCGAGACCTTTCATCCGGCGCTGGTCGAGGCGATGGGCCACGGCGTCACCGTCGTCACCAGCGACTCCGGCGCGCTGCCCGAGCTGGTCGATACCGCCGGCCTCGTCGTCCCCGAGGACGATGTCCCGGCCCTGACGGCCGCCCTGCAGCACCTGGCCGACGCCCCGCGCGAGCGGGCCCGGCTCGGCAAAGAGGCCCGGCTTCGAGTCATGACGGAGTACGTCGACAATGCGGTCGCCCGCCGGACGCTGGAGTTCTGGGAGCGGGTGGTGGGGAAACGAGGGTAGCGCCGGTCGCGGCGCCGCTTGTCATCCCGAGTGCAGCGAGGGATCTGCTTTCCCAGGCATGATCTTCGGGACCAGCAGATCCCTCGGTCGTTTCACTCCCTCGGGATGACAGCCGCCCGCTCCCCCTCGCTTGACCCTCCCCCCGGCCAAGCCCATCTTCTAGCGCAATGACCGCCAACAACTTGCGCCGCGGTGCCGGCCGGCTATGCCTCTTCCTTTCGATCCTCGCCCTGGCCCTCGGACAGCCGCTCGCCGCCCAGGTCCCGACCCAGCAACCGGGGGGCCTGCCCCTTCCCGGCGGCCAGACGCCCAGCCCCGCGGTAGCCGAGCAGCTGCTCAAGTCCCGGCCCGACCTGGTGGAACAGCTTCGCCAGCGGATCGGCGCCTCGGGCCTGACTCGGGAGCAGATCCGGGCCCGGCTCCGGGCCGCCGGCTACCCCGAGAACTTCCTCGACCCCTACCTCGCCGGCGCCGACAGCGCCCAGGTGGCCCAGGCCAAGCCCGGCTCCGACATCGTCGACGCGGTGCGGACTCTGGGCATCGTCGGCAATGACGAAGTCGACTCGCTCCTGATCCTTACCGATTCGGCCCAACGGGTGGCCGACTCGCTCCGCGCCGATTCGCTCTCCGACACATCCACAGTGCTCCGGGTCTTCGGCCTGTCGGTTTTTCGCCGGAGCAGTTCCCTCTTCAACCCGGCGATCGCCGGCCCAGTCGACCCCAGCTACCACCTCGGCCCCGGTGATGCCCTGGTCCTCATTCTCACCGGCGACGTCGAGGCGGCCCACGAGCTGACGGTCACCCGGGAGGGGTTCATCGCGATACCCCAGGTGGGTCAGCTCTACGTCGCCAACCTGACGCTGGCCCAGCTCGAGGACCTGCTCTATACCCGGCTGGGCCGGGTCTATTCCGGGGTGCGGCGGGGGCAGAACGCCTCGACCCGGTTCACCGTGACCGTCGCGCGGCTCCGCACGGTGCAGGTGTTCGTCACCGGCGATGTGTCCCGTCCCGGATCGTTCCAGATCTCGGCCGCGAGCACGGCCTTGGGCGCCCTCTACGCCGCCGGCGGCCCCACCCCCAATGGCTCGTTCCGGCGGGTGGAGATCCGCCGGTCCGGGGTGCTGGTGGATTCGCTCGACCTCTACGACTACCTGCTCCGGGGCGACAACTCCCATGACGCCCGGCTCGAAAACGGCGACGTGGTGTTCGTCCCGGTGCGCGGGGCCCACGTGAAGGTCACCGGGGCGATCATCCGCCCGGCGATCTACGAGCTCAAGCCCCACGAGACGCTGCGGGACCTGCTGCAGTCCGCCGGCGGCTTCGAGGCGACCGCGCTCCGACGCCGAGTCCAGATCGACCGGATCCTCCCGCCGGCGCAGCGGGAACCGGGCGGACGGGACCGGGTGGTGCTCGACATCGCCTCCGACCAGTTCACCGACGGTCTCGGCCCCCCGCTCCCCATGTCCCCGGGCGACTCGGTGTCGGTGCTCAAGGTGGCCGACCGGCGGCGCAACATGGTGAAGGTGCTGGGGAGCGTCTGGACCCCGGGCCCGATCGGGTTCACGCCCGACATGCGGCTCAGCCAGGCAATCCGGCTGGCCGGCGGCCCCAAGCCAGACGTCTACCTGGGTCAAATCCTGATCACCCGGTTGCGGCCCGACTCGAACCGGATCCAGCTCCGCAGCGCATTCGTCGACTCGGCCGGCGGTATCGCCAACGACCTGCCGCTCCAGGAAGATGACGAAATCACGGTCTTCTCCCGGTCGACCTTCCGGCCGCTCCGCTACGTGGCGCTCACCGGCGCGGTCCGCAAGCCAGGCCGCATTCCCTACCGCGAGGGGATGACGCTTCGGGATGCGCTGCTCGCCTCCGAGGGCCTGACCGAGGACGCGCTCCTGAGCGAGGCCGAGATCGCTCGGCTTCCCGACGACAGCGTCCGCCAGAGCGGCCTGGTGGCAACCACGTTCCGGGTCCAGCTCGACAGCACCTACGTCTTCGACCGCGACGCCAATGGCCGCTACCTCGGGCCTCCGGGGAAGGCGGCCCCCTCCGGCGGCGCGCCCGATGTCCTGCTCCATCCGTATGACAACGTTCTCTTCTTCCGTCAGCCGGAGTGGGAGTTCCAGCGCACCGTGACGCTGACGGGCATGGTGCGCTTCCCGGGCCGGTATGCGCTCATCACCCGGACCGACCGGCTGCTGGACCTGATCCAGCGGGCCGGCGGATTGACGAAAGAAGCCTATCCCAAGGGCATCCGCTTCTTCCGGACCTCGGACCGGGGTGGCCGGATCGGGGTCGATCTCTCCCGGGTCCTCAAGAACCCCAAGGACAAGGACAACCTGATTCTCTCAGGGGGCGATTCGATCGTGGTGCCGGAATACACCCCGGTGGTCTACGTCAACGGGGCGGTGAACGCGCCGATGTCGGTGACCTATATCGAGGGACGTGGCATGGAGTACTACGTGTCGGCGGCGGGGGGCTACACCCGGAAGGCGGACAAGAACCGGGCCTACGTCACCCAGCCGAGCGGCAAGGTGCAGAGCGTGCAAAGCCGCTTCTCGTTCTTCCCCGACAGCCGGCCGGAGCCGGAGGCGGGAGCGGCCATCTTCGTGCCCGAGCGCGACCCGGCCGACAAGCGGGACTGGCTGGCGACAGTGACGGCCCTGGCGCAGATCATCGCGAGCCTGGCGACAACGGTGCTGGTGGTGAATAACATCAAGTAGGCGGTCAGGCGGTCGGACGGTCGGACCGCCAGACCGTCTGCCCCCAGACCCCCTACTCTTCTCTCGGCCTCAACCGCCCCCCGCTGTCCCGCGCCGGCCGCGCCTCCCGCACCGGCATCCCCGCCAGCGAAGGTTCGTAATCGGGTACCAGCCGGCGGAGCAGGACCCGGAGCTCCTCGGCCGCCCAGGCCTCCTGGGCCGCGATGATCAGGTCGTTCACCACGGTCGACACCCCGATCGGAAGCGCCGCGTTGCGGGCCTTGAGCACCTTGGGATGTTCCGTCGGGGTGGCATGCTCGGCGTCGAAGAACAGCTCCTCGTAGAGCTTCTCCCCCGGCCGGGTGCCGGTAAAGCGGATCTCGATGTCCTTCCCCACTTCCTTCCCCGAGAGCCGGATCAGGTCGGCCGCCAGGTCGGCGATCTTCACCGGCTCCCCCATGTCGAGCACGAAGACCTCCCCCCCCCGGCCCAGCCCCCCGGCCTGCAGCACCAGCTGCACCGCCTCGGGGATGGTCATGAAGTAGCGACGCATCTCGGGGTGGGTCACCGTGACGGGGCCCCCTTCGCCGATCTGCTTGAGGAAGGTGGGAATCACGCTCCCGCGGCTCCCCAGTACGTTGCCGAACCGGACCGAGACGAAGTTGAGTCCCTGCTCCTCCGCCCCCATCTGGAGGATCTGCTCCGCCACCCGCTTGGTGGCGCCCATCACGCTGGTGGGGCGCACCGCCTTGTCGGTGGAGATCAGCACCAGGTGATCCACCCGGTGTTCGCTCGCGACCTCCACCATGTTGCGGGTCCCCAGCACGTTGTTGAGAATCGCCTCCGCCAGGTTGTCTTCCATCAGCGGGACGTGCTTGTGGGCGGCGGCGTGGAAGACGGTCGTGGGGTTGAAGCGCTCGAAGGTCCGGGCCAGCTGGGCCCCGTTTTTCACGTCGGCGATGACGGCGTGCACCGGGATCTGGGGGAAGTGGTGCCCCAGCTCCTGCTGGATGCCGAAGATCGAGTTCTCGCCGTGGCCCAGGAGCACCAGCCGCTGGGGTTCCAGCCCGCAGACCTGGCGGCACAGCTCCGAGCCGATCGATCCTCCGGCGCCGGTCACGAGCACGGTCCGCTCGGTCACCATCCCCTGGAGCTGGCGCAGGTCGATCTTCACCGACTCGCGCCGGAGCAGGTCCTGAATCTCCACCTGGCGGAGGGCGAAGGGGTCGAAGCGCCCGGAGAGGATGTCGGAGATTCCCGGGAGGGTCCGGGTCTTCACGCCGGCGGCGGCCGCTTCCCGCACCACCTGCCGGACCACGCTGCCCGATGCCGTGGGCATCGCAATGATGACCTCGTCGACTTTCACCTCCCGGCAGATCCTGGCCGTGTCCTTGAGCGAGCCCAGCACCGGCAAGCCGGAGAGCCGGTGGTTGTGCTTCGACACATCGTCATCCACGAACCCCACCGGTACCAGCCCGAGCGTGGGACTGTCCTGGATCTGGCGCAGCAGCATCACCCCGGCGGCGCCGGCGCCGGCGATCAGCACCGGGCGAGCGTCGAGGTGCTCCACGTGGCTCTTGTGAAGTCCGATCGAGCGCACCATCAGACGCGGCAGCGCCACCGCCGCCCCGGTGAACATTCCATCGAGTACCAGGATGGAAAGTGGCACCCGGAAGGCTGTGAGCCCCGATTCGGGCAGGAGGAATGCCCCCACCAGAAACGAGCCTAGCCCGGAAACGACCGTGAAGGTCAGGATCGTCTCCAAGTCGGCGATGGAGGCAAAGCGCCAGAGCCGGCGATACAGCCCGAGCCCGACCAGGAGCGCGAACTTCAGCGGGAGCGATACGAGGAGGAAGATGAGCCCGATACGGGCGTAGCCGCCCTGCCAAGCTACACCTTCGAACCGCACTACATGCGCCAGCCACGTCGCGAATGGAAGGAGAACCAGGTCCAGCGCGAAGTTGTGGCGGTTCCGGAATCCGTTCCGAAGCAGTCGAGCCATGCTCTTTGTGTGGTAGTACGATTTGTCAGGTGGTCGCTGGTGAAGAATCACCGGCTCGGACGATGGAGTCAATGCTAAGCCGCAGCGTTATTTAGCCCGCGGATCGCTTGCGGCGAGGGGCCGCCGCCCGGTAAGCTTCCACCCTCAACCCACCGGGGCGTTCTATCGCCAACATGCCGGGCCTGGACGACACCCTGATCCTGGTCCCGAGGGGGGGCACGGGGCGGATCGGCGTGGATGCGCTGGCCGCCTGGCACCGCCCCCGCGGAGGCATCACCCTCGTCATGAATGGATCGGAATGGACCGGGGCCGCGGCCCTGGACCGTGCCCTGCTGGCCGGTCGTCCTACTCCTGACGATTGGACCCTCCCCGATCTGCACGCCCTCGGGCCGGTCCGGCACCTGGGCTTCGGGGTCCCCTCGCCCCGGACCGTGCTCCTCGATCGTGACGGAACCGTCATCATGGACCGCGAATACCTCGCCGACCCAAACGATGTCGCTCTCCTCCCCGGGGCGGCGGAGGGCCTCAAGCGCCTCGCGCAAAATGGGATTCGTTTGGTCGTAATAAGCAACCAGAGCGGGGTCGGCGCCGGACGGATCACCATGGCCCAACTCACGGCGGTGAACGAGCGGCTCCGTTTTGTTCTCGGTCAAGTTGGCGTGGCGGTCGATGGCATCCACTGCTGCGTCCACCGGCCCGACGCCGGGTGCGCCTGCCGGAAGCCCCTGCCGGGCTTGGCCCATGCGGCAGCGGCCGAGCTCGGACTGGACTTGACCCGGGCCGTAATGGTAGGTGACAAGGCCGCTGACCTCGGACTGGCCCGCGCGCTGGGCATCCCCGGCTTTCTGGTGACAACCGGGACCGGGCTTCGCACCCTCCGGGAGGCGCCGGAAGCGGCGGATTATCTCGTGGATGGACTCGATGAGGTGGCCAGGATTTGCACCCATCCGGCCGGGCTCGCGGTGGCCGCTACCCCCGTGTACTCCTGACTCCGGTCGCCCCCGTGGACCCAGTCGCCCTGATCCAGTCACAGCTCGAGGCCAGCGCCGAGGTTCAGCGCCAGGTTGCGCGGACCCTTGGGCCCCGGATCGCGGAGGCAGCCGCCATCCTCCTTGGCGCCTTCCGGAGCGGGGGCCGGCTCTTTCTCTGCGGCAACGGTGGCAGCGCCGCCGACTGCCAGCACCTGGCGGCCGAGTTCGTGAATCGTCTCGATCATCGGAAGCCCCGGGCAGCGCTCAGTGCAATCGCCCTGACCACCGACACCTCGTTCCTTACCGCCAACGCCAACGACGTCGGCTTCGACCACATCTTCGAGCGCCAGATCGAGGCGCACGGACGCACCGGCGACGTGCTGCTCGCGATCAGCACCAGTGGGGCGTCCAAGAACGTGGTCCGGGCCCTGGAGCGGGCCCGCCTGCAGGGAATCAGCTCGGTACTGTTGACGGGGGGGGCGGAAAGTCCAGCCTCGGCCCTGGCGGATCTGGCGATTCAGGTGCCGAGCCGGGAGACCCAACGGATCCAGGAGAGTCACATTACGATCGGGCACATCCTGTGTGAACTGGTGGAGCAGGGGTTGTTTGCCCATTCCTCCGCCTAGCGCCCCGGCACCACTGTCACTACCTCGCTCGCCCCCGGCGGCGGCGCCGGCTCCAGCGGCCAGCGCCGCATCGCCACCTGCGCCAGCCTCTCGCCACCCCCCAGCCGGCTCACCAGGTCGCTCGCCGCGACCAGGGTCTGTTCCCGCGAGAGGATCGCTCGAAGCGTCAGCAGAATGATCCTGAGGTCGAGTAGCGTCGAGTGTGGCTGCCTGACATAGAGCAGCGCCAGCCGCGACTTCCACGGCCGGACCACCTGGTTGTACAAGAGGTCCGGGTCTTCGGCCCCGCGGAGGATCTCCCCTTCGTCCGAAAACACGATTGACGCGAGATCGGTGATGCCCGGCCGGACGTTCAGGAGCTCGCGCTCATCGCTGGTATAGTGGGCGGTGTCGACGACCACCTGGGGGCGGGGGCCCACCAGGCTCATGTCGCCCGTGAGCACGTTCCAGAGCTGGGTCAGCTCATCCAGTTTCCAGCGCCGCACGAAGCGGCCCACAACCGTGATGCGGGGATCGTCGCCCGCGGTGGACGAGACCCCGGTCGTGTCGGCCAGGATCCGCATCGACCGCAGCTTCACCATCCGGAAGGTGCCGCCGCCCCGGGCGGCGCGAGTGGCGATATAGAAAGGAGAGTGCCGGTCCTGGAGCCACACCGCGACCATTGCGGGGACCAGAATGACGCTGCCGAGCGTGAGTCCGGCTATCGCCGCCAGCAGGTCCAACAGCCGCTTCACCGCCCCTCGGCCCCCGCGCCGACGAATGGCAGCTTGCCCTGGTACACTTCGCGAGCCCGCGCCGCGATGGCGGTGGCGTCGAGCCCATAGCGGGTGCGGAGATAGGTCTGGGAGCCGACCACCGAGGCAAACCCGCCTCGGATCCCAACCCGGGCGAAGCCCCGGGGAGCCGTCCCGGCGTCGAGGCAGGTTTCGGCCACCAGGCTGCCGAGGCCGCCATCGATCATATGTTCCTCAACGGTGACCAGGCCACCGGTCTCGCGAGCGGCCCGCAGAATCGTATCCTGGTCGAACGGTTTGATGGTCGAGACGCTCAGGACCCGGGCCCGGGTCCCTTCGGCCGCCAGCCAGTCGGCCGCCTTCAAGGCTTCGCCCAGGATTCCTCCGGTGGCGACCAGGGTGACGTCGTCCCCGCTGCGCACGGTGCGAATCAGGCCCAGCTCGAACCGCTCGCCCGGTCGGTTGGTGCGCCCCGCATCCGACTTGTCGAGCCGAAGGTAGCAGGTGCCCTGCACCCGGGTGATCGCGCTGGTCGCCTCCTCGGCCTCCCAGAGGCATCCTGGTGACAGCACCGTCATCTCCGGAATCGCCCGAAGGATGGCGAGATCCTCCGTGGCGTGGTGCGACATCCCAAGCTGGCCGTAGCTGAAGCCGCCACCGATCGCGACCACCTTCACGTTGGCTCCGTGATAGGCGGCATCGTTCCGGATCTGCTCCAGGCAGCGGAGCGTGGGGAAGTTGGCGATCGAGTACGTGAACACAATGCGGCCCTCGAGCGCGAGGCCGGTGGCCACGCCGGTCAGGTTCTGCTCGGCCACGCCCACGTTGAGATACTGCCGAGGCCGTTCGGCGGCGTAGTTGGTGAGCACACCGAAGCCCAGGTCCCCGGTGATGAGGAAGACCCGGGGATCCGACTCCGCCAGTTGGGTCAGCCGGGCGATGAAGGCGTCCCTCACCGGCCCTCCAGCTCGGCGAGGGCCCGCTCGAACTCTTGGTCCCGCGCGGTGCGGTAGTGCCAGAGCACGGTGTTCTCCATGAACGACACCCCTTTGCCTTTCACCGTCCTGGCGATCACTACCGTGGGCCGGCCCTCGCGGGAGGGCGGGGCCGTCAGCGCCCCATGCAGGGCTAGGTGGTCGTGCCCGTCGCACTCCCGCACCCCCCAGCCGAAGGCGCGCCATTTGTCGGCGAAAGGCTCGAGCTCGAGCGTGGCCGCCACCGGCGCCAGACTCTGGATGCCGTTGTAGTCGACGATCGCGACCAGGTTGTCCAGCCGGTGATGGGCCGCGAAGAGAATCGCCTCCCAGTTGCTCCCCTCGTCGCACTCCCCGTCGCTCAGCAGCACCACCACGCGGTGGGTCCGGCGGTCGAGCCGGGCCCCGTACGCCATCCCGGTTCCGACCGACAGGCCGTGCCCGAGCGACCCGGTGGAGAGCTCGACGCCGGGAATCCCCTTGTGGGACACGTGCCCCGATAGGTCCGACCCGTTCTGGTAGTGGGTCTTGAGCTTGTCGACCGGGAAGAAGCCCCGCTCGGCCAACGCCGCATACACCCCCGCCCCGGCGTGGCCCTTGCTCAGGATGAAGCGGTCCCGCTCAGGCCACCCCGGTCGCGCCGGGTCGACCCTGAGCACGCTGCCATACAGCACCGCCACGATATCGGCCATGGAGAAGATCGCGCCCACGTGGGCGCTGCCCCCGGAGCTGGTCATGCGGAGGGCGTGCACCCGGATCCGCCGGGCCAGCTCCCGGGTGTCGACCGGACCGGTGGGCGCCTGGGCCGCACCGATCACTGGTAGAACTCCCGCACTAGCGCCGAGACGTACCGGACATCGTCGTCCGAGAGGGTCAGGTTCATCGGCAGCATGAGGCAGCGAGTGAACAGCCGCTCGGTATGAGGCAGCTGCTGGGGGAGACCCAGGGCCTTGAACTGGTGTACCGCCTTGCCGCCCCACTGGATCAGGGTGCCCACCCCCCGGTCCTTGAGGAAGGCACGCAGCTCGTCCCGCTGCTCGGCTTCGATTTCGTAGTTCTGGAACACGTCGAAGTGGTCGGCCTCGCCGTCGGGGCCCGGCGGCAGGATCACCTGCGCGAGATGGCCCAGCTCGTTCCGGTAGATTCGGGCCAGGGCCCGGCGCCGGTCGATGGTGCTCTGATAGGTCTTGAACTGATGGTCGAGGATCGCCGCCTGGAGGTTGTCGAGCCGGGAGTTGTAGCCCCACAGCCGGACCTCGCCCAGCTCGTCGCGGCCGTGGTCGCGCAAGAGCCGCACCTGGTGGGCCAGCTTCTCGTCGTTGGTCACCACCGCGCCGCCGTCGCCGAAGCATCCCAGAATCTTGGCGGGGTAGAAGCTGAACGCCGCCGCCACCCCGAAGGTCCCAGCCTTCCGGCCCTTGAAGCTCGATCCCAGACCCTGGGCCGCGTCTTCCACGATCCGCAGGTGGTGCTTCCGGGCGATGGATTCGATCGCGTCCATGTCGGCGGTGCGCCCGTTGAGCTGCACCGGCATGATGCCCCGGGTCCGCGGTGTCACGTGTCGTTCGGCACTGGCCGGGTCGATGAGGTGATCCGGCCCGCAGTCCACCGCCACCGGGGTGGCGCCCACATGCGCGATGGCCGCGGCGGTGGCCACCATGGTGTGCGAGGGGAAGATGATCTCGTCACCGGGACCGAAGCCCGCCGCCCGCAGCGCGAAGATCAGGCCGTCGGTGGCGTTGCCCACGCCGATGGCGAACTTCACCCCCAGGTACGACGCCAGTCGCGCCTCGAAGTCGACCAGGTCCTGCTGCTGAATGAACGCCCCACGCCGGATGATGTCGCGGAAGATGGCGACGTACGCCTCCTCCTCGGCCGCGAAGGCGCCGCGGTAGTTGAAGAACGGGATGGTGCGGACTGCGGGCAGGGCCATGATCTCCTCGGACTAGAGCACTGCGTAGGCGATGTAGGGATCCCACTCCAGCCGGCGGAGCTCCAGCCGGCCGATCCCGATCTTCTCGAGCGTGGCCAGGGTCTCCCCCGGCCACTGGGGGTTGTCGAGCTCGTCGAAGGCCAGCACCGCCCCCTTGGGCATACGGGGGACGAAGTGCTCCAGCGCTGCCTTGGTCGGCTCGTAGAGGTCGAGGTCGATGAACAGGAGACTCACGAGCAGGTGGGGATGCTCAGCCACGAAGCGGGGGATAGTCTCGACCACGTCTCCCTTCACCAGGTGGGCCTTGTCGATGTGGCCCAGGAAGCGGTCCCGGTCGTACTCCGTGATCAGCGACAACAGCTCCTCGTAGGAATCGGCCTGGAGTCCGCCCGGCGTTACATCCACCACCGGCGTCGCATCCTGCGGCGCGACCGAGGGAAACCCCGCGAAACTGTCGAAGCCGTAGATCCGGCGGGTGAGGTTCTCCGGCTCCAAGATGGTGCTCAGCTTGGCCCAGCTCATGAAGCTGAAGCCCCGGTAGACGCCGCAGTCCACCACAGAGCCCTTCACCGGCAGCACCAGCTTGAAGATCTCGTAGAGGGCGAGGAAGCGCTTGAGCTGGTTGCGGCGGACGTACTTGGGAAAGTTCTCCAGCCGGGTTTCCACCGGATCGGCACAGACCGAGAAGATCTCTGCGATGTTTCGTCCCGTCTCCTGCTCGGCGGCGGTGCGGAATTTTCTCATTCGGGTTTGGGCTGGCGCGTCCGCGTTTCCAGGGTCGAGCGGGAATGGCTGATAAGGTCGGGCGAAATATATCGCGCCGGGGCGTGAACGGCAGTACGCCTGTCTGGTTATCTTTGGCCATCCCGGACACCGAAGACATGCCCGATACCCCACGGTACGAAGACATCACCGAGACCACCGGCGGCGCCCTCACCGCCGAGGCCGCCTCCATGCTGTACACCCGCTACGTGATGGCGGCCCGAGCCAGTCAGGGCAAGCGGGTTCTGGAGCTGGGGTGCGGCGCGGGGCTTGGGCTCGGGCTGATTGCGCGTGAAGCCAGGCTCGCGGTGGGTGGGGATTACTCCGACGCTCTCCTCCGGAGCGGCAGGAATCACTATGGCGCCCGGGTCCCGTTTGTGAGGCTTTCTGCCGAGGCGCTGCCCTTCCCCGCGCGCGCGTTCGATACGGTGCTGTTTTTCGAGGCGACCTATTACATCCCCGACATGGAGAAGGCGTTCGACGAGATCGCCCGGGTCATGGCGCCCTCCGGCGAGGTACACTTCGTCAACGCCAATCCCGAGCGTCCCGATTTCGTCCGGAGCCCGTTCAGCGTGCACTACCACAGCGCGGCCGAGTTCCGGGCAGCGCTGGAGCGGAGAGGATTCCGGGTGACGGTCGAGGGAGGCTTTCCGTTGCGGGACGGCAACACCGCGCTGGCACGATTCGCCGGAGCCTTTGTCGTGCTGGTCCGCCGGACGCTCGCCTCGTTTCGCCTGGTGCCACGAACCCTCAAGGGGCGGGCCCGGCTCAAGCGGCTCATCTATGGTCCGGGCTTGGCTATCCCGCCGGAGATTCGGGCGGGTTTCGCGCCGGAAGCGCCCCGATCCCTCCCTTTGCCACCCGGGCCCGTCCGCGGTCACAAAGTCATCTACGTGCGGGGGCAACGGGCCGCCGCCTCCTAGCGCCCAACCGCGGCCTGCTGTTCGAGGTAGCTTACCAGCCGCGGGTATATGACCTCTTCCGAGAACGCGGTGCGGAACGCCCGAGCCGAACCAGCCGCCAGCCGTTGCCGCAGGGCCGGGTCCACCGTCAATTGCACTACCGCATTCGCCAGACTCGCCGCATCGCCCGGCTGATAGACCAGCCCGCAGTCCCACTCCCGGACCACCGCCTCGGCCTCGCCCTTGAGGCCGAGCAGGAGCGGCAGTCCCGCGCTCATGTACTCGAACAACTTGTTGGTGAGCGTGCTGGGCGCCTCCGGGGTATAGGAGACCAGCCCTGCACCGGCCAGCCGCGAGAGTCCGGCAATGGTATGGCGGTCGACCCACCCGGTGAAGCGCACGTTTTCGAGCCCGGCCGCCTGACGCCTCCACTCCTGGTCCCGGTCTCCTGCCCCGGTCAGCACGAAAGCGATATCCCGCCGGTCTCTCAGGAGGCGGGCTGCCGCAATGACGGTGCCAAGGTCGTAGGTCCATGCGAAGCTGCCAACGAACCAGCAGATCATGGCGCCGGCCGGAAGGTCGAAACGTGCCCGCAGCGCGTCGAGCTCGGCGACACTGGTCTCGGGCGGAGTGGGATACCCGTGGGTGATGACCGCATCGCGGGGGCCCCTCCCGCGCCCGGCAAGGCGAAGACCCCAGTCGAGATAGGTCTGCGACACGGCCAGCAGCCCGGTCGCCTCACGCAGGATCGCCTGCGCTTCCCACACGAAGGGGGCAAAGAACAGCGGCCCCGCGGGGCGCAGCCAGGCAGGCAAGGCCTGAAAGTAGACGTCCGGCCAGGGATCGCGGATGTCGAGACAAACCGGGGTTCCCGTCTGGGCCCCAAACCGGATGGCTGCGCGGCAGAGTTCGAGGGTCGGAAGCGAACAGAGGATCAAGTCGGGCCGGGGCAGCGTCGGGGCTTCCCTCCGGAACGCCTTGGCCGTCTCCCGATGATTCCGCCACCGAGCCAGGGAGATGTTGTGGCGGTAGAGCCGGCCCGGGAGCAGGCGGATGTCGTAGCCTTCCTCCGCCCGGAAATGGGGCCTCGCGACGGGATGATACTGCTTGCGAAAATGATCGACCGCTGAGTTCCACCAGGTAACTTCGTGACCAGCCCGGACCAGGTGGGCGGCCAGGACCCCGCTGCGGAGCAGCCGCTCTCGCCTCCCCGCGAGCGGCAGCGGTTCGCCCAGGGTGATGAGCCAGAACCTCATCGGTTTTCGAAGCGGATCATGCCGTAGGGTACTGCCGCAGCGGGCTGCGGGACAAGGTGGGCAAACCGGGGCGCCGTTATTAACTTTGCCCCTCAACCCACGCCATAGCCATGGAGTCCGACCCGGTGCCGGTTCAGAGCGAACGCATTGCCGATCTCAAGTCCTGGCTCGCCACCCAGGAACACGTGTACGGGCGCGAGTGGGTGGCTGGCCTCGAGGATCGGAAGCGGGAGGAAGCGGAGTTTCACAACGCCGACCGGGCGGATCATCGGGACGAGTCACCTGAGAGCAGCCCCAATCGGCGGTTCTACGAATCCTACACCCTGGTCGAGAAGCACATCGCGAGCTGGATCCGCCAGCATGCGCCGGGGGGTGCGTTCCTGGACTACGCCTGCGGCAATGGGCACCTCGCCCGGATGGCGGCGCAGAGCGGCGCCAATGTGGTGGTGGGCATCGACATCAGCGATGTCTCGGTCAAGAACGCCACCGAGCGGGCGGTCCAGGCCGGCTTCAGCGACGTAACCCATTTCCTGCAGCGTGACTGCGAGGACACCAGGCTCCCCGCCGACCGGTTCGATGCGGTGCTCTGCTCGGGCATGCTGCATCATCTGGATCTGAATCGCGCCTTCCCGGAGCTGCACCGCATCGTGGCCCCCGGCGGGCGCATCCTCGGCGTAGAGGCGCTCTCCTACAACCCGTTCATCCAGCTCTATCGGAAGCGCACTCCCGAGCTCCGGACCGAGTTCGAGGCCGAGCACATTCTGGGCATGAAGGATCTGCGGCTGGCCAGCCGCTGGTTCGAGGTGCAAAACGTCCGCTTCTGGCTGATGGCGGCGCCGCTCGCCACGTTGCTCCCCGCGGGGCCCATCCGAAAAGGCGGCATTGCGCTGGGCCACGCGCTCGACAAGGTGCTGACCCGGGTGCCCGGGCTCAAGCTCTGGAGCTGGGTGTTCAGCTTCGAGCTGGTGAAGCGGAGCTGAGTCAGCCGTTCCGTCGCCAGAGAAGGAGCGACCGGGTGGCGGCGATGAGTTCCTCATACGCCGAAGGCGTCGCCGCCCGGAACCGCGCCAACCAGTCCAGCACCAGCATCACCAGCAGCACACCGCCCCCAGTCAGGATCATCCAGACCAGCGCATCCCGTACCGGGCGCCTCGCTTCCCGCACCGGTCCTTCCGGCCCGTCCACGATACTGAACGACGGTGTGTTCCGCACTTCATCCAGGCGGGCCTGCTCGTATGACTGCGAGAGTGTCACGTAGACCTGTTGCCGCAGGTCTACCCGCCGCTGCAGCCGGCCCAGCTCGAGGGTGAGCTGCGGCGAGCCCTGGTAGGTACGGTTTCGGCTTAAAAAGCCGCTCGCGGCCGCCTCCGCCGAGTCCAGTTCGGCCTTCGCCTCCTGCAACCGCCCCTCGATGAACTCCCGCTCCCGCTCGGCCCGGGCCTGCTCCCGCAGGATCGTGACCTCGTTCATGGACCGGAGAATCTGGAGCAGGATCGCGCGCGACATTTCAGGCCAGGGCGTTCGGGCCCGGATCAGCACCAGTCCGGCATCCCGATTGACCGAGACGTCGAGCAGCGACTGCAGCCGGTCCATCCCGCGGCGCAGTTGATCCTCGCCGTGACTCGGCACCTTGAGCAGCTCGAGCAGGGTGCCTCTGAGCGAATCGGCCGAGCCGGGGCTCCGCGCCACGGCATAGGAAGCCTGGGCCGTCCGCATCAGCACCCCCCTCGACCGCGCCAGCTCGGCGTAGAGCCGCACCGGATCGCCAATACTCCCCCCCGGCAGCTGCACCCCGAACTGCGCTGCCAGCCCTGAAAGCCGGGCCGCCCCGTTGGCGGTGGCCTGCGGCCGGATGGTGGCATCGGCCGAATAGCGCATCCGCTGCCGGGTGATCACGAAGACCAAGATGCCGGCTAGGAGGGGGAGCACGACCAGCGCGATCCGGCCGCGCACCAGCAACCGGATCAGCCAGACGGGACCCTCACCCAGGATGGACGTGCCGGAGGCAGATTGGGTCATGCTCATGAGTAGTCGCCAGTGACGTCCCGATGGCCGAGCCCGGGCAGCGAGGGTGGCAGGACAGGCTTGGTCCTGCGATCCGCGACCCAGAGGAGATAGAACACCGCGCAGGTCAGTGCCAGCGTGGTAGCCGTATAGAAGAAGACCCCGACGGCGAAACTCGTCAGGGTGAACACCACCACACCAAGCAGTAGCGCGATAGCGGGGAGTGAGCCAGCCCGGGCCCGCTCGAAAGCGCGGCGGCCAACCCACCCCACCAGCCCCAGCACCACCAAGCTGCCAACCGTCCCGAAATCCTCAATCACATCCCGGAGCACAGTATAGATGTTGGAGCTGGTGAAGTCGACGGCGATCGTGGGGAGTGGGGCTTCGCGAATACCTAGCACTCCAACCAGACGGGTCAGGGAACGGGCACCGGCGGCCAGTTCACTGGCCACCAGCCCACGGTCGTCGAGCCAGATGCCGAACGCGCCGCCAAAGCCGAAGGCGTCGGCCAGAACCACCCGCCAGCCGACGGCATCAAAGTTGGCGGCGTAACGCACCACCATCACCAGGATGGAAATGCCCAGCACCCCGAGTCCAGCGCTGGCGAGCCCACCGGCCAGGGCGCTGCGTTCCAGCTGGCGCAAGCTGGGAGCCGTCGCGGAAGCCACCGCCAGGTAGGCCGCGACCCAGAAGGCACCGCCGTACAGGGCACCCATGCGCGACCCCATCATGCCCAGCACCACCGAGGCCGCGATCAGGCCGGCCAGACCAAGGACGGCGTCGAGGGTGGTGGCCCCGAGGCGGTACAACGCCCCACCCGCGATGCCGCCCAGGTACACCAGCACGATGTCGATCCATTCAACCAGCGTGATCTCGCTGGTGCCGGCGTAATTCTCGGAGCGTGCGCCCACCACAACCTGTACCACCGCTGACGGTGAGAGGATATCACCCAGCCCGAAACCGAATCGGCCAAAGAGGAGCGTGAGGTTGACGATGGCTGCGGCGACGGCGACCGCCACCATCAGCGGCAGTCCCGGAAACAGGGCGCGCAGGGCCGATGGCGTAAGTAC
The DNA here is from genome assembly GCA_964642475.1 of uncultured Gemmatimonadaceae bacterium. Classification (GTDB taxonomy): domain Bacteria; phylum Gemmatimonadota; class Gemmatimonadetes; order Gemmatimonadales; family GWC2-71-9; genus JADJOM01. Next base: position 18,369 of record CAZXRC010000025.1, read on the forward strand.
CGCCTCGTCCGCCCGGGTCCGGTATCCGGCGAGTGAGCCGAGGGCCACCGCGCCGGAGGCGCACAGGATGTAGAGCGCCCCGGTGGTGAGCGCGTCGAGAGTCGGGAAGATGATCGCGCAGCAGATGAGATAGATGCCCCAGAGCAGGGCCCAGAACGGTGCGGGCGCGACCCAGGTTCCCTCGACCCGCCGCGCGAGGTAGCCCAGCAGCACCAGCGTGCCACCGAGGGGAAGCGCACCGATCATGGCCCCGGCCTTCCGACCAGCTCATCGATCAGCTGGTAGAGGGCATCGCGGCGCTGGCTGAGCGGAAAGAGATCCAGCACCCGCTCCCGCGCCGCTATCGCCCGATCCGGACCGGTGGCGAGCGCGACCCGGATCGCCTGGGCGAGGCCGGCGGGATCGTCCGGGCTCACATAGAACCCGGTGTCACCGACCACCTCGGGCAGCGACCCACGGTCCGAGACCACCGGCACACACCCGTGCAGCATCGCCTCCGCCACGGCACAGCCGAACGCCTCGTGCACCGAGGGCTGCACGTAGACCCGGGCGTCGTGCAGCAGGTCCCGCAGTTCCTCATCGGAGACGATCCCCGGAAAATGCACGTTCGGCCCCGCGGTGCGCTTGAGTTCCGCCACCGCGTCGGGCGATCCACCCCCGGCCATGACGATCTCGACCTCGGGCAGCAGGAGCGAGGCCCGGGCGATCGTGAGCAGCCCCTTCCGGCGAATGGTGCTTTCATCCATCCGGCCCACGGTAAGCACCAGCCCGCGCTTGCCGCCGACCTCATCCCTCCCCTCGGGGGGAAAGCCAAGGTGGATCATCCGCTGCCGCTGGAGCGGCACCCGGGCATTCCGGGTGGTCTCGTCCTGTCCGGCGTGGGAATACGGCACCACCACCGTCGCCAGCCGGAACAGCAGCCGACCCAGCCACGCGATCGGGCCGCCGCGCATGTTGCCATAGTCGATCGCCGGCTCACTGGCGACATCGTATCCGCCGCTAATCACCAGCACCGGCTTTCCCAGCAGACGCGCCAGCCCAATGAGCGGAATGAACCGGAGACTCCCGAACCAGCAGAACACTAGGTCGGCGTTCCAGACCACGCCCAGACTGCGGAGGAGGTCGCCGTAACTCAGGCACGGCGCCTCCCGCACCCGATAGCGGTCCGCCAGCAAGTTGAGATCCTGACGGATGAACGTGCGTTCGAACACGATCGGCGCCACGATCATCGGACGCCGGATCGCGTTCATGGCGTCGGCCTCGTCGCCGGCCGGCTGGGCCGCAATCATGACGGAGCGGCGGGCGAGGGGTGAAGCGGTACCGGGTGGGGCGAAGTGAGCGCGTGGACCACCCGCACCGTCCGCCAGAGCGTCATCAGTCCGAGCGTAGTCATGCCCGCCGCGATGGCCACGGGGATCATCGCAGCGCGACCGAGCACGAGGAACGCGCCCTGCACCAGCAGCCCGACCGCCAGGTTGCCGGCATTGAGCGGGGCGGCGTGAATCGCATCGAGCACATTACGCAGGATCACGTAGCACACATAGGGAACGGCACCGAGGACGATGACGCGGATCGGGGTCACGGCCGCGGCGAACTCCGGCCCGAAGACCAAGGGCAACGCCCATGGCGCCAGCAGTTCCAGGGTGATCGTACCCACGATAGTCAGGCCAACGCAGGCCAGGGTGAGGCGCCGAACCTCCCGCCCCAGGCCCGCCACATCTCCGGTGGCCACCCGGCCGCTGATCGATGGCAGCATGATGATACCCAGTGGCGTGAAGACCGAACCCACCAGGGTCAGGAGCGACAGGCCCAACCCTACTTGTCCCGCGAGAACCGGTCCGCCGTAATGGGCCGCCGCGGTGACCGGCAAGGTGCCCAGCGCGCCGAGCATGAACTCTCCCGGAACCCGGGGAGCCCCGTATCGCAGCAGCTCCCGCCCCCCCTCCCGCCAGATCCCTGGCAGCGACTCGGCCGCCGGCCCCGGACGGCGGAGCCGGTAAAGGACTCCCAGTGAGACCACCATCTGGCCCAGGCCCAGCACAGTCAGCAGCGTCACCGCGGTGAGTCGAGGAATCGCAAACGCAGCCAACGGAAGCAGTCCCAGGTTGACCGCCTGCAGCAGGTTGGCTTCCCGGCTGGCGTTCCGCCCTCGCAGGACCCCGTACACGATGTAGTGCAGTACCAGACCGGCAACACAGGGAGCCAGGGCCCGGGACAGCGGTGCCAGCGACCCATTTCCGAAGAAGACCGCCGCCACAAACCGGCTGGGAATCAGCAGGAACGCCGCTGCCAGGAGGATCGTAACCGAAGTGATCAGCAGCGCCCCATCGAGCGATGGCCATTCCGTACCACTTTGCGAGGCCCGCGACATGGCCACGTTCCGGGTGATCGCGAGGCCCATCCCACACAGGACAGCCGGTTGCAGCAACCCGATCAGCCGGCGGCCGAGGATGAACTCGCCGAACCCGGATCCGCCCCAGTACACCGCTGCCAGCTTGAGCACCAGGATGCTGCCGCCCAGCACCACGAATTCGGTAAGAAAGGTGACGAGATAGTCCTGCCGTCGCTGGGTGCTCAACATGGGTTCGTTTGAGACATGAAGCCCTAGTTTCGTGGGCAAGCCCGGTTCGCCCGCGCGGATCACTGGGCCTATTTGCCATCAGACAGTGTCAGGGGTGACCCGACCCACCGGAAATGTAGAGACCTCCCGCTCGGCGCGCAGCTACTTGGGCCCGGGCCTAGACCAGAGGCGGTACCCGAGCGAATCGACCGACAGGGCCGAGTCGGCCAGCAGCGCGAGCGCAATGCCGCCCGCCTGGATCGCATTGAATGGCCTCGCGACTACCACCGATTTGGGAGCCCACGGCAGGTGGATTAGGAACGGTACTCTCGGATCGCTCCGCCCGTCGAATCCGCTCGACTCGCGCCAGGCATGGTCTGAGGTGAGCAGCAACGCCGTCCGGGGCCCAAGCCGAGAGTCCTCCAGCGCCAGACGGATCCGGGCGAGTATCCGGTCGGCTAGGACGAGGTTGTCGAGGTACCCGCTGGAAGAAAAGCGAAAGAGTGTGAATCGTCCGGTCCCGGCGTCAAACACCCACGGCTGGTGCGGAATCGGGAGGTGCAACACCACCAGGTCGAGCGCCGAGTCGGCCACCTGCCGCAACCCCTCCTGCACAAGGCGCGTAAGACGCGTGCGGTAGATCACCCGGCTGTTCACCAATGAGGCTGCCACCCATTGGCGCCACATGGTCCCGACCAGCGACTCGGTCAGCCCGAGGGTCAGGCCGGAGGGGGACCAGAGACAGCGAACCAGGCCTGATCCCAGGCCGCTACGGCAATAGGGGAGGTTCCAGCCCACCATCGCCGAGTTGGCGTGTAGCGCGCGAGCCCGCTGGAACACGGTGGTCACCGAATCGGTCGAGACCCAGCCGCTGTCGCTCTGTAGCTGCAGTCGGCCCTCTCGCGCTGTGACACCCTCGGTCAGCCCGACTCGAATCCCGGTGAGCGAGCCCGGCAACGACTCATTGGTGTTGCTGGCGGGAGGCCAGGCCGAATCGGCCGACAGCGACTCCTCCTTCAACCGGTCAAAGGCCGGCAGTAGCACGCCGGGCGGTCGGGACGCGAATGCCAACCGGTAATCAAGCTCGTCGAAGATGACCCAGACCACCCGGTGCACCGGGCGGCCGGCCGTGAATGGCGTCCTCCGGGGGGAATCGCCGAAGCGCTCAACCAGTCCTCCCGCGGTGCCAATCCAGAGACTCCGCGGCACCGTCAGCAGGAGGAAGGGTGACAACATCAGCATCAGCCTGGCGCTCCAGCGCAGCAGGCCTTCGGGGTTGAGCAGCCAGCACACTCCGAGACCAAGCAGAGCCATAGCGATGAGCCCGAGACCGAGGTCTCCGCCGGCCATGCCAGGCGCGAGATGCAGCCCTTGCCGAAGCCCATTTCCCAGGCAGGTGACCACCCCGAGCACACCGACGCCGGCGGTCCGAAGCCAGAGGCCCGAGCGCCACCTGTCCAGCGCGGCTCCAATGGCGACCGCCGCCGCGCCACCGAGGCCCACGTTGAGGCAAACCGCGACCACGTCACGTGGCGCCATCATGAGGAAGAAGGCGTCGGGCGACCGGTACTGGAACAGGACTCCCCAGACGCAGGTGAGGCTGAGGTTCGCTGCTGAAGCTCCGGCGAGGAAGCGCCAGGCGGCCGGTCTCATCGTGCCGGTAGGCGGCTCAGTATTGCCGCTGCGATCCGGCGATGCCCTTCGGGTGTGAGATGACCGTAGGCATCGAGGAACACCGAGGCAGTGTCCCCATCGAACATCGGGGTGAGCGAGACAAAGCCGGAGCGAGGCCCCGCCGCCATCGTCCGTTCCACCGTGGCGGTACAGGCTCGCATGAGCTCCGCGAATCCGGGTTCGGCCTTGAGGCCTTGCTCAAACGGGGTCAGCCGCTTGCGACTGGTGCTGGGGTGCGGCTGCCACAGAAAGAGCGTCCCGAACCGGTGGCTCGATCCCAGCGACTCGGCCATGTCCACCACCGCCGTGTAGTAGCTCGCGGTCGAATCGCAGGAGGGAGGCCCCGAGGTCTGTCCGGTCACCGCAGCGTAGGGCAGGACCATTCGGGTCAGGCGCGTGAGCAGCGCCGAATAGCGGGTGAGCCCGGCCAGGCTGGCCAAGAAACCACGGGTGCCCACCGCGGAGCGCCGGGCCAGCTCCGCCTCGCCAAAGGCGGCGCCGGGGTGCCCGTCGGTGATCTGCACCAGGACGTCGTTGTTTCCATCGAGAGAGACCACCACATCGGGACGGTACCCGGCCCGAAGTTCCAGCACGAGAGTGATAAGTCCCTGGGTCGCGTTGAAGGAAGGCTGGGCCAGGTTCCGGATCTCGTTGCCCGAATCGCCTCGGGCCAGCAGGCCCTGCTGCACCAGCGAGGGAATGGTCAAAGAATCGGGAACGGTGTAGCCCCACATCACCGAGCCGCCCAGGAAGAGAATCCGGCGAGCGGGACGGAGCGGCAGGGTAGGCACAGTGATCCGTTCTCCTCGCGAGTCCACATGCACCCAGCGCGAAGCGAACGGACGGGCCCACCAGGCACGGTAGGGATCGTAGCGGCCGGGGCCGTTGACCGCCCCGTCAGCCTCAACCCAGGCTGGCCACCACGCTTCCGCAGCGTTGGGATGTTGGGGCTGGGTGGTGGAGGATCCCCGAAGCGCGCCCCGCACTGCGCCCTGGAGCCGGTAGGCGCCCTCAAGGCCGAGGGCGAGGAGCAGGGTGACGCCCAGGACCAGCCATCCGGTCTGCAGCACTCTCGTGAGATTCCGAAGCACTGGCGGACCGGCCCCCTACAGCTCCAGCGGCAACCCCACCGGCCGGCCATCCCGCGCCGACTGGTAGATCCCGATCAGCAACTCCAGCGACCGCAGCCCCTCCCGACCATCGGTCTCCGCCCGGGCCTCACCCCGCAGCGCCTTGATCACGTTGTCGTAGTACAGCGGGTGGCCGTGACCGTAGACCGAGGTGGTCTCGTAGGTGGCGTTCCGCACCCCCTCGTCATCCGGGTCCGGCTCCGCGAACTGCCAGTGGACGATCTCGTTCACCGCCAGCCCCCCCACCCGCACCGTGCCCTTCTCCCCGATCACCGTGATCGACCCCTCGAGGTTCTTCGCGTGGGTCAACATGGTGACGTTCACCGAGCCCAGCGCCCCGCTGCGCCAGCGGATCGTGGCCACACCGGTATCCTCCACCTCGATGTGCCGCGCCAGCGTGGCGGTGAAGGCCTGCACCGTCTCCACCGGCCCGATCAACCAATCGAGCAGGTCGACGTAATGGCTCGCCTGGTTCATGAACGCGCCACCGTCGAACTCCCAGGTGCCCCGCCACGGCGCACTGTCGTAGTACGACTGGGGCCGGCTCCAGAAGACGTTCACGGTGACCATGTAGATCCGGCCGAATCGCTTGCGGTCGATGGCCCGCTTGAGCAGCTGGATCGTGGGATTCTGCCGGTTCTGCTTGACTACGAAGAGCTGGACCCCCGCCTTGTCGCACGCGGCCACCATCGCCTTGCCGTCCCGCCACCGGGTGGCCATCGGCTTCTCGGTGACCACGTGCCGCCCGGCCGCGGCGCACTGGATCGTCTCCTCCGCGTGCAGGCCACTCGGCGTGCTCAGCACGACCACGTCCGCGCTGGAGCCCGCCAGCAGCTCCGCCAGGGAGCCGAACCCGGGCGCATCGGTCAGGAGTCTGGCGCGGCGCAGCGCCTCCGCGTCGGTATCGCAGACCGCCACCAGCTCGGCCCGGTCCCGATGCTTCTGAAACGCCTCGAAGTGCTTTTCGGCGATGCGGCCGCACCCGACCAGCGCAAAGCGGATACGGCGGTCTTTGATGGGACCTGGAGCATTAGGCATGGGCAGGGAACTTAGAAGGACAGCCGACAAGAGGAAACCGAGGGGCCTGCTGGTCATCCATCCAGCGGGTGCGCCTGGGCCCGCCGCCATTCTGGCCCCATCCCCAGCTCCCCGATCTTCGCCGCCAGGAGCGACAGGTCCATCAGCCCTTCGCTCACGCGGAGCATCCAGGCCATGTCCCTCAAGTGTCGTTCCGAACCGCCCGACCGGAAGTAGAGGAGCTTCTGGAGAATGACATACTCGGGCGCCGCGAGCCAACCCTTGCTCCCCCCAGATCGTGGCGTTGCCGGGTGGATAGACCCCACACCTGAAGCGGATCCTGGCCCACAAGGTACACATCGGCCCGGAGTCCGCTGTCGAGGTGGATCAGCTTGAAGTGCCCGTGCCGGGGGCGGACCGCCTCCTCCAGCAGGGTCTCGGCCGGCGGAACGTAGAACTCCCTCGGCTCGAACGCCCGGATCAGTCGGGGTACCCCGCCGGGATCGAGGGCGAGGATTCGACCGGATCAGGATTCGACCGGCCGTCTGACCCCGCTAGCCCCGGGGCGCTCCGGACAGCCCGACCAGCTTGCCCTGCCCGTCTCCCCGGATCACACCCCGGGTATCGAGCACCAGCGGCGTCTCGTTGAGAATCTTCTGGTAGTCGACCCCGGCGTGGTCGGTCACGACAATGGCGAGATCGGTCTGCTTGAGCGTCTCCGAGCTGATCGGCTGGCTCCGCATCGGGAGGCCGGCGATCGGGGTATGCCCGTCGTCAACGATCGAGGGAACGTGAGGATCGGCGTACGTCACTACCGCGCCCTTCTCCTGCAGCAGGCGGATGATGTCGAGCGCCGGGCTCTCTCGCAGGTCGCCGATGTTCTTCTTGTAGGCCACCCCCACCACCAGCACCCGACAGCCCTTGAGGGCCTTGCCCCGCTCGTTGAGGGCGTTCACCGCCTTCTGCACCACGTATGCGGGCATCTCGGCATTGATCTCGGCGGCGACCTCGATGATCCGGGTCCGGAACGAGAGAGTCCGCATCTTCCACGACAGGTAGTGCGGATCCAGCGGGATGCAGTGCCCGCCAAGCCCGGGGCCGGGGGTGAACTTCATGAAGCCGAACGGCTTGGTCGCGGCGGCGTCGATCACGTCCCACACATCGAGGCCCAGCTTGTCGCAGACCTGCGCCAGCTCGTTGGCCAGCGCGATGTTGATCAGCCGGAAGGTGTTCTCGTAGACCTTTACCAGCTCAGCCGCCTCGGGCGTCTGCACCGGCACCATGGTGTCGAACACCCGGCCGTAGAGCGCCAGCGAGACCTCCTTGCAGCGGGGCGTCACCCCGCCGATCACCTTGGGCGTATTGCGGGTCTGCCAGGTGGGATTGCCCGGGTCCACCCGTTCGGGGCTGAACGCCAGCGCGAAGTCCACCCCGCACTTGAGCCCGGTGGTCTCGAAGATCGGCAACAGCACGTCCCGGGTGGTGCCCGGATACGTGGTGCTCTCGAGGATGATCAGCTGGCCGGGACGGAGGGAATTCTTGACCGAAGTCGCCGCGGCGACCACATAGCTCAGGTCGGGGTCCTTGGTCTTGTTGAGCGGCGTGGGGACGCAGATACTGATCGCGTCGCACTCCTTGAGGCGCCCGAAGTCGGTAGTCGCCGAGATCAGCCCCTGCTTCACGTAACCGGCAAGCAGGTCGGTCGGGACGTCTTCGACATGGCTCTTCCCGGCATTAATGCCGGCACAGACCGGTGCGCTGATGTCGAACCCCAGCACCCGCATCCCACTCCGGGCCACCTCGACCGCGAGGGGGAGGCCCACGTAGCCCAGGCCGATGATGCCCACTGTGGCTTCACCGCTCTGGATCCGGGTCTTCAGCTGGTCGAGACCGTCCGCCATTTCTGTTCGCTCACCGTTTAGGAAGTGACTCAGGCACAATAACATACGTCATCGGGGCCAGAATCCTAACCGGGCCCCGCAGCTTTCTGCCACCCTGCCCCAAGCAAGTCCCGTGCATGACACCTGCGGCGCGAACCCCCAGAGCCCAAGGGAGCGCCCTCTCTGCCTGAAGACGCGGAGGGCTTGTGAAATATTTCACATTAGATAATTATACGGAACCCCGATACCCCAGGCTTTGTTCTGGCCGGGAGGGGATTGGTTGCACCGACGGCGACGGCCCACCCCGGCGCCTCCCCATCCACGGCCTTCCCGCGCCATCCAGGAGAAAGCACTCATGGCCACCGCGACTCCTCCGACCAGCAAGAACACGGCGTACCCTGCCGCCGAACTCAGCAAGCTCCTGGCTCCGCCCGAAAAGGAGCACCCGGGCCAGAAACTGCGTCGTCTGCTGCACGAGGCCCGCGACAAGGGCTCGTATCTTCATACCTGCGGCGCCTACGACGCCTACACCGCCGCCCTGATGACCCGCCTCGGCTTCAAGGCGCTCTATGGCTCCGGCTGGCAGCTGGCCGCAGTCAAGAACATGTATCCCGATATCGGCATCTACCAGTCGCACCAGATGGTGGAGCTGGTCCAGGAGCTCTGGAAGGGCATCGAAGGCGCCCGCCACGCGCACTATTACGACACCGAGGGCAAGGAGGTCCTCTCGGTACCGCCGATGTTCGTCGACATGGAGGCCGGCTTCGGCGGCCCGACGCAGACCTTCGCGCTGGCCAATGAGCTGGTGCGGGTCGGCGCGGCCGGCGTGCATCTGGAGAACCAGGATCCCGCCGACCGGACCTGCGGACACATCGTGAACGTCGGCAAGGCCAAGCGCGACAAGGTGCTGGTCCCCCGCAAGACCTGGCTCGCCAAGCTCAAGGCCATCCGGGCCGCGGCCGAAGCGGCGGGGGAGACCCTGGTGATCATCGCCCGCACCGACTCGATCGACGGCGCCCTCCCGGGCGCGTCCGCCGGCGGGGTGCAGATGGCGGTGGAGGACGGCTGGGAAGCGGCGGAGCTGGGCTGCGACGTGATCTGGGCCGAATTCAACAACGTCGATGTCGAGCAGCCGCAGGCCTTCGCCGAGGGCGTGCGGAAGTACTATCCCAACCAGATGCTGGGCTTCAACCTCTCGCCCTCGCTCTACTGGGGGAAGGCCAAGAAGGCCGGCACCCTGATCACCAACCAGCAGCTGGCGGACCTGGGCTACACTCTCCAGTTCTCCACCCTGTTCAACTTCCGCACTGCCGGGCTGGCGCTCGACAAGGGACTCAGGAAGTTCGCCGCCAAGGGCCTCGATGCGCTGGCCGATCTCCAGATCGAGGAGGACGAAGCCGCGGGCGGCCCGCCGATGACCAAGATGCACCAGAAGTTCGCCGGCATGAACCGCTGGCTGATCCTGGAGAGCGTGCTGAGCGGGAAGGCCTAGGGGGGTCAGACGGTCGGACGGTCGGACGGTCAGACGGTAGGAAACTGCAAGAAGGGTGGGTCCCGAGTTGGGATCCACCCTTTTCCATCGTTGCCTGCCCGCCCGCCCGCCTGCCCGCCTACGCCCCCCGAGGAACCCGCAACTCGGAACTCGGAACTTCCCGCTCCACCCCCAGCCCCTCCCGCCTCAGCTGGTCCACCTGCCACGGCGCCACCCGGACCTGCACCACGTGATGGTCGCCCTCGACCGACTGGCTCAGCACCTCCCCCAACCGGTAGAGCGACGCCAGCCGCGCCCCATCCGCCAGCGGCACCCGCACCGTCACCGGTGGTCTGAGGGTTCGCTCGCGGCCGCGGAGCTCCGACTTCAACTGGTCCAACCCGTCGATCCGCAGCGTGCTCCCGAAGAGCGCTTCGGGGTAGAGCTCCCGGGCCCGGGCCGAGAAGGCGGAGGGGTCACGCACCTGGTCCATCTTGTTGAACACCGGCAGCACCGGCTGGGTGGAAACCCCGATATCGGCCAGCACCTGGTCGACCACCCGCATCTGCTCCTCCCAGCCGGGGTGACTGGCGTCCACCACGTGGAGCAGCACGTCGGCCTCACGCACCTCCTCGAGGGTGGCGCGGAAGCTCGCGACCAGGTGGTGCGGCAGCTTGCGGATGAAGCCGACGGTGTCCGACACCCGCGCCCGGCACCCGTCGCCCAGGTCCACCTCGCGGGTCAGGGTGTCGAGGGTGGCGAACAGCCGGTCCTCCACGAAGATGTCGTGCTCCCCCGAGAGCATCCGCAGAATGCTCGACTTCCCGGCGTTGGTGTAGCCCACCAGCGCCACGTTGAGCATCGGTGAACGGCCGGCCCGGAGCACCACGCGGTGCTTCTCCCACTCCCGCAGTTTCTCCCGCAGCAGCTGGATCTTCTTGCGGATCAACCGGCGGTCGGTTTCCAGCTGGGTTTCGCCCGGCCCGCGGAGGCCGATACCGCCCCGGATCCGGGACAGGTGGGTCCACATCCGCGCCAGGCGCGGCAGCAGGTACTCGAGCTGGGCCAGCTCCACCTGGAGCTTGGCCTCATGGGTCCGGGCCCGGGTCGAGAAGATGTCGAGGATGAGCTCGGAACGGTCCATCACCCGGACCTTGAGCTCGCTTTCGAGGTTGGCGCCCTGGTTCGGCGTCAGTTCCTCGTCGAAGACCACCAGGGTGCCGCGTTCCCCCTCCGCCATGGCCCGGAGCTCCTCGACCTTCCCCTCGCCGATCAGCGTGGCGGGGTTGGGCGAGGCGACCTGCTGCGAGAGCCGGCCCACGACCTGCGCCCCGGCCGTATCGGCCAGCCGGGCCAGCTCGTCGAGATGTTCAGTGAGATGCTGGGCGTCATCGGAGCCCTTCCGCGGCGCGCCGACCAGGATGGCACGTTCCACCGGCGGTTCGATCGAGATCAGCTGGCGAATGGGAGACTCCCGCCCTACGGCCGGAGCAGGGGGACACTCCCCTGCCCCGAGAAGGGGACATCGAATGGAACGTTGGCCGGTGTGTTGATGGTGACCTTGCCCTGGATCCCGTAGTTCACCGCCCCGGTGTTGAGCATTGACCGCGCCGCGCTCGCGACTCCGCTCCAGCGGAAAGCCAGCGGGACCGTCACCAGGGTCGTGTCCCTTCCCGCCAGCGAGAAGGGGTCGCTCATCGCCACATCGCCGAAGTGGCTCCCCTCGATGTCCAGACCGGCCGAGAGCCCCACGCCCTTGAGCGTGATCTGGTTGGGGTTGTGGAACGCGAGGACCACGTCGAGCATGCCGCCGGTCAGCCCCGCGCTGCGGAGCGAAAGGTGGTGCAGCCGGACCTTCGGCTGAATCAGTTCCGCCGGGTTCACGCCGCCGGGGCCGCAGGCGGCGAGTCCCAGGGCGGCAAGTAACAGCAATCGTCTCATGGTGTGAATATACCTGTGTGTGCCGGTCTCGACTGCCCGGAGTCGGGAAGCGCCCCGCCGACCGCCACGCCGGGGTCGGTCACGGCTCACCCTTCCCCGCGTCGGGGCGCTCCCGCTGCCGGTCCCACCAGTCCATCCGCTCCCGGATCCGCTTCTCGAAGCCCAGCTCCCCCGGTTGATAGAACGCCTGCCCCCGCAGTTTGTCGGGGAGATACTCCTGGGGGATGAAGCCGGTGGGGGAATCGTGGGCATACTGGTAGCCCTTCCCGTACCCCAGGTCCTTCATCAATCCGGTGGGCGCATTGCGAACATGGAGTGGCACCGGTTCAGCGGGGGTCTTCCGCGCCGCCTCGAGCGCACCCCACAGTCCCATCGCCGAGCGATTCGACTTGGGTGCGGTGGCGAGGTAGATAGTCATCTCGGCCAGCGGCAAGTACCCCTCCGGCGGGCCCAGCATCTGAAACGCGTCCCGTGCCGCGATCGCGAGCTTGAGCGCTTCCGGGTCGGCCAGGCCGACATCCTCGGCCGCCATGGCGATGGCCCGGCGGAAGAGCACCATCGGGTCCTCGCCCCCTTCGATCATCCGGGCCATCCAGTAAAGCGCGCCCTGCGGATCGCTCCCCCGAAGCGACTTGTGATAGGCGGAGAGCATGTTGAAGTGCTCCTCGCCGCTCTTGTCGTAGGTCGGTACCCGCCGGGCCAGCGCCTCGATGACCCCGTCCCGGGTCAGTGTCCCGCGCGGCCCCACCTGCCGGGCCGCGTTCTCCAGCACCGTGAGCCCGCGCCGGGCGTCACCATCCACCTGCTCGGCCAGGAGCGCCAGGGCGCCGGGCTCGACCTCCAACCCCAGGTGACCCAGGCCCCGTTCCGGTTCGGTCAGCGCCCGCGTCAGGAGCGCCTCGACGTCGGGCGGCGTCAGCGGCTGGAGTACCCAGACCTGGCAGCGGGAGAGCAGCGCTCCGTTGAGCTCGAAGCTGGGGTTCTCGGTGGTGGCCCCGATCAGGGTGATGGTCCCCCGCTCGACATGGGGAAGAAACGCGTCCTGCTGCGCCCGATTGAAGCGATGGATCTCGTCGCAGAACAGGACCGTGCCCCGTCCCAGCACCCGGCGTTGTTCGGCCTCCCGGACGATCTCCTTTACCCGCGGCACGCCGTCCAGCACCGCGGAGAGCTCCACGAATTCGCGATCGGTGTAGTGGGCGATCAGCCGCGCGATGGTGGTCTTGCCGGTGCCGGGCGGGCCCCAGAAGACGCAACTGCCTACGTCCCCCCGGCGGATCGCGTCGCCCAGCGGACGGCCCGGGGCCAGCAGCTGCTCCTGGCCCAGACACTCTTCGAGGGTACGGGGCCGCATCCGGGCGGCGAGGGGCTCGGGCAGCGCGAAGAGCGATGGCGGCGACATGAGGGGAAGTTAAGCGGCGCCGGTGTCGGTTGACGGGTCCCGGGGGAGCCGAGCCGCATGGAGTGCGGAACGCGCGGCGGGAAACGCGCTCACCTGAGCCCGGCGGCCTCCACCATCACGCGGGTCGCGAAGAACGCCGCCGCTCCGGTGAAGAACGCCGCCGCCATTCCCCAGCCTTTCCGCTTCTGCAGCTCGGGGACCAGGTTGCTCGCCGCGACGTAGATCGTGACCCCGGCCGAGAGGGCCAGGCCGTGGGCAACGAGGGGTGCGCTGAACTCGGTCAGCCCCACGCCCAGCAGGGTCGCCAACCCCAGCAACCCCGACGCACCCAGGGCCCGGGCCCGGCTCTGCCGGCCGGCCAGCATCACGCTCGCCATTGCCACCCCTTCCGGCAGCTTGTGCAAGAAGACCGCCAGAAAGAGCAGCACACCGGTCTGGGCCGAGACCAGGAACCCGGAGGCGATCGCCACCCCGTCGAAGAACGTGTGCAGCAGGAGGCCGATCAGGGCGGAGATCCCCTGTGCCGGGCTCAGCGCGTGCTTCTCCTCGCCGAAATGGAAATGCGGGACCAGCACGTGTTGGACCAGGTGGACCAGGAGATACCCCAGCAGGATGTACCCGGGGGCGTCGCTCCGCAGCGCCAATGCCTCCGGAGCCACCTCCAGGAGCGCCACCGCGAGCATAAAGCCGCCGCCGAACCCGATCAGGAGGTCGATGACCGCCAGGCTCCGGCTGGCGTGGCGGACCACCGCGTAGCCCCCCAGCAGGTTGCCGGCGGCCGCGAACAGGGCGAAGACCATCGCGCTCACCGGTGCGTCCTCGCGAGGGCCAGCAGGGTCTCGCGGGTATTGAGCGACGGATCGTCCACCACCCGCCCGAGCAGCCGATCGAGCAGCATTCCCATCTCGGGGCCGGGCGGGAAGCCGGCCGCCCGCAGGTCGTCGCCGGTGACCGCCAGCTGCTTGCGGGCGAGCGGCTCATTACGCTCCCGGATGCCCTTCACCACCGGCGCCCAGAGCGGCGGGGCCCCGTGGCGGAACTGCCAGAGCGCCATCAGATCGTCGACCGCGTCGCCCACCGCCGCCATCCATCGCCGCACCGCCACCGGATCGGTGCCCTCGGGCTCGGGGGCGCCGCTCAGCACCGACGCCGCCCGGGCAATATCGGCCCGCGACGACTTGAGTCGGACCAGCGCGGCCACCGGATCGAGACAGAGGAGAATCGTGAGCAGCACCGGGTCGCGCGGCGCCCCCGCCCCCACCAGGCTCTCCAGCGCCGGCAGCATCCGGGCACGGTCGGCCAGCCGGCCGTTGAGGAGCTCGGGAAGCCAGATGCCGGCGGCGCCGCTCGTGACCCAGAGATCCAGCAGGTGTCTGATCGACCGCGAGGTAATCAACCCCTTGAACCACTCCTCGTGCACCCGCTCGGCCGAGAGCTGGCGCAGACCGCTCACCTGGGCCTGCATCGCCGCCCAGGTCGCCGCCTCGATGGTGAACTCGAACCGGGCCGCGAAGCGCAGCCCGCGCAGGATGCGGAGGTAGTCCTCCCGGAATCGCTCGGCCGGGTCGCCCACCGCGCGGATCACCTTGCAGCCCAGGTCCGTCTCCCCCCCGAACGGATCGCGCCACTCGTGCCGGAGGGGGTGGTAGGCGATGGCGTTGATGGTGTAGTCCCGCCGGGCCAGGTCCTCCTCCAGCGAGGCCCCGTAGGCCACCACCGCGTGCCGGCCGTCGGTCTGGACATCGCGGCGGAAGGTGGTGACTTCATAGGTCCGGCGGCGGATGTATACCCCGACGGTGCCGAAGCGCTCTCCCACGGCGATCGTCTTCTTGAAGAGCCCCTTGACCGTCTCGGGCGTGGCCGACGTGGCCACGTCGTAGTCGGTATTGGGCACACCGAGGAGCGTGTCCCGCACCGCGCCACCGACGCACCAGGCCTGGTAGCCCGCCGCTTCCAGCGCGCGGGCGATTTCGAGGACGTCGGTGGGGATGTCGAGTGTCGGGGGAAAGGCCATGGGCTAAAGCCCGTACCGATGACCGGCGGACAGACAGATGGCGAGCTCCATTCGTGCCTGTGCCGGAGTCCGGGCGCCGGCCGGGATCACGCCCTCGCGCACCAGGGTGGCGCCTCCGCCCGGGAAGGCGTACACCGGATGCACCTCGCCCCGGGCGCAGCGGGAGGCCAGCACGACCGGCTTGTCCTCGGCGATCCACCGCCGGATCGCCGGCAGCGCCCCGGGCGGGACGTTGCCGCTCCCGAACGCTTCGATCACGACCCCGTCATAGCTCTTGCGAGCCAGGTCCAGTAACTCGCCGAGGTCGCCCACGATCATCGGGATATGGGCCACCCGCGCCGTCAGGCCCGGCGGGCTCACGACCGACAGGGGCGGGGGGACCGGCGACGGGACCACCCAGTCGACCACACCACTTCGGACCCGGCCCACCGGACCGGCGTGTGGCGCCTCGAAGGCCTCGAGGGCGGTCGCCTCCACCTTGCAGGCCGTGGCCCCCGCCAGCACCTGCCCGGCGAAGACCACCAGCGTCCCCCGGCCACCGCTGGTCGGGTCGGCCGCGACCAGCCCGGCGTCGGTGAGGTTCCGCGGCCCGTCCCATCCCTCGTCGCTCGAGGTGCGCATCGCCCCGGTGATCACCACCGGAATCGCGGGCGGCAGCGTCCGCGCCAGGAGGTAGGCGGTCTCCTCGATCGTGTCGGTGCCGTGGGTGATCACGATCCCCCGCGGGGCCTCTCCCCCGTCACCCTGCATCACGCTCAGGACCCGGTTGCGGAGCTCCCAGAGCTTGGCCGGGCCCAGGTGACAGGCGGGATACCGGCCCCAGTCGTCGATGCGATACGGGCCGATCCCGCCCAGGTCGGGCGCGAGGGCTACCAGCGCGGCACCGCCGTGGGTCGGGACATTCCCGCCGGCCCGCTCGTCGCGGGTCATGCTGATCGTGCCGCCGGTGAAGAGGAGATGAATCACGATTAGTACCGACTTCCAGGTTCCGGGTTCCGGGTGCAGGAGGTGCACAGGTATGCCCGTTCCGTGTCGCGGCCGCGGAAACCCGGCACTCGGAACCCGGAAGTCGGAACTACCCGC
This sequence comes from uncultured Gemmatimonadaceae bacterium, assembly GCA_964642475.1. Lineage (GTDB taxonomy): Bacteria > Gemmatimonadota > Gemmatimonadetes > Gemmatimonadales > GWC2-71-9 > JADJOM01. The sequence goes on from CAZXRC010000025.1 coordinate 34,541, forward strand.
ATAGCACCGAGCCGCCGTTCACGTTGAGCACCTCCCCGGTGATGTGCCGGCCCAGCTCGCTGCACAAGAAGAGAATCGGGCCCGCCACATCGTCCGCGGTCGCGATGCGCCGGAGCGGGATGGTGGCCTCGATCCGCTCCCGCCCACCCCGGCCGAACGCCGGGAAGCTCATCTCGGTATCCACCCACCCCGGAGCGACGCAGTTCACCGTGATACCGGGCGCGCACTCCACGCAGAGCGACTTCACGAAGGAGATCATCGCCCCCTTGGTCGCGGCGTAGTCGGCGTGGAACGCTTCGCCCCGCTGGCCGGCCGTGCTCCCCACCAGCACCACCCGCCCCGGGGCCCGCATCCGGTGAAGCGCCGCCCGGGTCGTCAGGAAGATGGCGTCGAGGTTGGCCCGCATGGTGGCTCCCCAGCGCTCCTCCCGCATCTCTTTCACCGGCACCTCCTCCGCCGGCCAGACCCCGGCGTTGCCGACAAAACAATCGAGCGGACCGAGCGCCTCCACCGCACCGTCGAAGACCCGGGTCACCACCGCGGGATCGCCATGATCGCCGGCCCCGACCCAGGCCCGACGTCCAAGGGCCCGGATCTCCGCGGCCACCGACTCGGCCTGGTCACGTCGCGAATGACAGGTCAGGGCGACGTCGGCGCCGGCCCGGGCCAGGAGCAACGCCGCCGCGCGGCCGATCCCGCGTGAGGCGCCGGTGACGAGGGCAGTCTTTCCCTGAAGCGAGATCATGGGCGGTCGAGTGGAGTGCGGTCGAGCAGCCAGCGGAGTCGGTCGACGATCGAGCGGCGCCACGAGAGGGGCGGCACCGGGTCCACCGGCCGGTCCTCGACGATAGCGCGGGGATTGGCGGTCAGGAGCAGGTCCGCCTGCTCCCCGCCCCCCATGTCCACCAGCTGATCCTGCACCGGGCGGAGACTCCGATCGTCGCCATGGTTGTCCGCCGCGGCGATGTCGGCCAGTCCGGCGGCAACCAGCTGACGGGCCCGCTCTCCCCGGGCCCGGGACGACAGCAGCGTGGGCCCATCCACCTGCAGCAGCGCGCCCAGCTCCTTCCACCGCTGGGCCAGGGGAACGCTTACACACTGATAGCGCTCGGGGTGGGCGATCAGTGGCACCAGCCCCGCCGCCGTGACGCCCAGCAGCGCCTGCTCCACCGCGTGCGACGTCACCAGCCGGGGGAACTCGATCAGCAGGTACCGGCTCCGATTGAGCGTGACCAGGCGGTCCCGCCCCACCGCCGGGTCGAGCGGCCGGTCCATCATCACTTCGGCCCCCCGAAAGAGCGTGAGGCCCGCCGGCACCAGCGGCCGGAGCTCCTCGAAGGCCCGCGCATGCATCGGAGGAACACCCGCCGGCGCCTCGCTGGCGAGCAGGTGCGGGGTCAGGCAGATCGCCTCGGTCCCCAGCTCCCCCAGCTTGTGCAGGACCGCGACCGATTGGGCGACGGTGCGCGAGCCGTCGTCGACCCCGGGGAGAAGGTGACTATGGAGATCGATCACTCAGCCAACGCGTTCCGCCGCGAGCAGGCCCTCGGCGAAGGCGCCCAGCTCCTCGGGGGCGCGCTCCGACTGGGCGAGAAGCGCCAGGGTGATCAGCGCATCGGCCGCAAGCAGATCCAGCGCGATGCGACGGTCCCCCGGATGCTCCTCCACGATGGCCAGCACCCGTTCCGCCGCCAGCGCGATCCGCTCCGGCGGGGTATCGGCCTCGCCGACCGCCGCGGCGTGCTCCAGCACCCGGGCCCGGAGCGCAGCCGGGCCGCGCGCGGTGCGCTCCGCCAGCCAGCGCTCCAGTCCACCCCGGGCGGCATCGTCACTCATGCGGAGAGCCACTCCTCGATCAGCCCCGGGGCGGCCTGCCGGACCGCCTCGAGCCGGGTCGGGTCGCCGGCTCCCGCCGAGGCGAACCCGGGGCGGCCGCCGCCCTTCCCGCCACTGATCTGCGCCAGCCGGTTCACCAGGTCGCCGGCCTTCTTGCCCGCCTTCACCAGGTCGTCGGTCAGGGCGACGTGCACCGCCCCCCGTCCCGCCGGGGAAAGCAGCACCAGGACCGACTGGCGCTTGCCCTCCCGGAACCGATCGGCCAGCGAGGTAACCTCGTTGCGATCCTCCACGTCGGTATCGCCGATGGTGACCTGGACTCCTCGAATCTGCCGGGTCTCCCCCTCAGGCGCCCCGCCGGCGGCGCCGCTCTTGAGCAACTGTTCCAGGCGGCTCTCGAGCTTCTCCTTCTCCTGCCGGATCTGCTCCAGCCGGCGGAGCACCTGGTCGGGCCGGGTCTTGAGCGATTCGGCCACCTGGGTGAGCAGCGCCTCTTCCCGCGTCACGCTGGCGAAGGCCTCGGGCCCGGTGATCGCCTCGATCCGGCGCACCCCCGCCGCGACGCCCCCTTGCCCGCCCAGTCGGAAGAGCCCCAGCTGCCCGGTGGTGCGCACATGGGTCCCGCCACAGAGCTCGAGCGACGGGCCCATCTGCACCACCCGGACACGGTCGCCGTACTTCTCCGAGAAAAAGGCCATAGCGCCAAGCTTGAGGGCGTCGGCGTAGGGCATCTCCCGGATCTCGACCGGGAAGTTCTCCAGCACCTGGTCGTACACCTCCCGCTCGATGCTGGCGAGTTCACCCGGCTCGATGGGCCCGTGATGGGAGAAGTCGAACCGGAGCCGCCCCGGCTCCACCAGGGAGCCCTGCTGCCGGACGTGGGCACCGAGGTGCTTGCGGAGGGCCCAATGGACCAGGTGGGTGGCGCTGTGATTGCGCTCGATGTCCCGGCGGCGCCCCCGGTCGACCACCGCCGCCACCGGGCCGGGAGCGAACACCCCGGTGAGAGTCCCGGAGATCAGCTGGCCGCGGGGATCCTTGCGGACATTCTGGACGGCAAGGGTCCAGCCCTCGCCGGAGATGGTGCCGGTATCGCTGACCTGGCCACCGGCTTCGGCGTAGAAGGGGTTGTCGGCGAGGAGGAGATCGACGGTGTCGCCGTGGGTTCTGTAGGCCGTGATCGGGGTTTTGTCGACCTCGGTGTGCTCATACCCGATAAAACGCGACGGCCCCGGCGAGACCTCCACCCATTCACCCCTACCATCCAACGTCGGGCCCGCCTCCGTCCCCCTCCCCGCCCCGGTCGGCCCCGAAATCGCCACCTTCCCTTTCCCCTGCGCCTCACGCGACCGGTCCCGCTGACCCTCCAACGCCTCCTCGAACCCGTCCAAATCCACCGTCCACCCCCGCTCCCCCGCGATGATCTGGGTCAGATCGAGGGGGAAGCCGAAGGTATCATACAGCTTGAACGCATCGGCCCCGGACACCCGGCTCGTCCCGGTGGCGAAGATCTCCTCCAGCCGCTTGAGCCCGCCCTCGATGGTCTCGAGGAAGCGCTCCTCCTCCTGACGGGTCACGTCCGCCACGTACTTGGCCTTCGCCACCAGCTCGGGATACGCCTCGCCCATCTCGCGCACCACCACCTCGGTGAGCGGAGTAAGGGTCGGCGCCTTCCGGCCCAGCAGCCAGGCGTGCCGCACCGCCCGGCGAAGGATCCGCCGCAGCACGTAGCCCCGTCCTTCGTTGCTGGGATAGATCCCGTCGGCCAGCAGGAAGGTCACCGCCCGGGCGTGATCCGCCAGCACCCGGAACGACCCACCCGCTTCGCCCCGGTCATACCGCTTCCCGACCAACTCGGCCACCCGCTCGATGAGCGGCAGGAACAGGTCAGTATGGAAGTTGGAATCCACCCCCTGGAGCACCGACGCGATCCGCTCCAGACCCGCCCCGGTATCGACCGAGGGCTTGGGCAGCGGCGTGAGCGTGCCGTCGGCCGAGCGGTCGTACTGCATGAAGACCAGGTTCCAGATCTCGAGCATCTGCCCCGACTCCGCCAGCTCCTCGAACTCGGCCTGGGGAATCGCCTCGGACCGACCGATCTCCTGCTCCTGAAGGACTCCCTCGCGCCGAGTCGCGCTGCGCGCTCCAGTGGGCGCTCGGTCGCCCGCTGACCGCCCTGGGGTTCTGAGGTCGACGTAAATCTCCGTGCATGGCCCGCAGGGACCGGTGTCCCCCATCTGCCAGAAGTTGTCCTTGTCCCCCAGTCCGTAGATCCGCTCATCCGGCAGCCCGGCGATCTCCCGCCACAGCCGCCGCGCCTCGCCATCGGTGTGATGCACCGTGACCCGGAGCCGCGTCGGATCGATCCCGAGGTAATCGGGCGACGTCACGAACTCCCAGGCGAAGCGGATCGCGTCCGACTTGAAGTAGTCGCCGAAGGAGAAATTCCCCAGCATCTCGAAGAATGTGTGGTGCCGCGTCGTGTGCCCGACCTGCTCGAGGTCGTTGTGTTTGCCGCCCGCCCGCACGCACTTCTGACAGGTGGTGGCGCGTCGATACTCGCGCTGCTCCAGTCCCAGGAATAGCCGCTTGAACTGGTTCATTCCCGCGTTGGCGAACAGCAGGGTCGGATCGTCCTTGGGCTCCAGCGACGAAGACGGCACCTCGCGGTGCCGCTGGGCGACGAAATAATCGAGGAATAGACGGCGGATTCTGGCGGCGTTCATCCGGCGGAATATAGCGCGCTCACGGTTCCGCGGGACCGACCACCGCCACCGGGACGCTCGAATCTTCTCCGGTCCCGTCCCCCAGCGCGCCAGCCGAATTCTCTCCCCAGCACCAGGCCAGGCTGTCCGCCGCGACCCCGCAGCTGTGGTCGGTCCCCGGCGCGATCAGCGTGAACCGAAGCCCGCCCGCGACCGGCCGGTCCACCTGGCCAGGCCCGCCCCCGTTGCCGGCCTGGCCGTACTCGTTGTTGCCCCAGCAGGAGGCGCCCCCCGCCCCATCGAGGACACAGCTGGTGTAATCGCCGGCAAACACTCCATACCAGCCGGTGAATTGCGGGAGGGCCACCGGCTCCTGCGCGCAGAGCCTGACCGGTTCGTTGGGCTCGGCACAGGTGGTCAGGGCAGCCTCCACCGGACTCAGGGCCCCGCCGGTATCGCCGCCCCAGCAGAAAACCGAGTGGGAGGCGGTGAGCCCGCAGAAGTGGTACCGCCCCGCAGTGAGAGAGACGAAGCTGTGCCCGCCAGCCACCGGCCCCGGGGTCGACGTACACGGAGTCCATCCGCCGCCGCAGTGACCCTGGGTCGGGATGGAGCCGTTGCCCAACCCGCCCAGATACGCTCCGCCCCAGCAGTACACCGCCCCAGTGGTCGTCAGACCGCAGGTGGTGTACTGCCGGGTCAGGATGGCGCTGAAGCTCAGTCCGGGAATGAGGTTGGGTGTGAGTCCGACCGGCGCGGTATCGGGATCGACCGTCGGGTCGCCCCGCATCCCGCCCTGATAATCGCCCCAGCAGACCCCAGCCCCGGCCATGGTGACGCCGCAGATGGTCCCGATCCCGGCGCTGATCTGGGTCAGGTGCAGGCCGCCGGGCAGCGTGGTGCCGCTCGCGCCAAACTCGAGTCCAGCGCCATCGGATGTCTGGGAAAAGCCCCAGCAGTAGGGGCTGCCGTCCCCCGTCAGCCCGCAGAAGTAGTCGGTCCCGGCCGCGAGCTTCGCCAGCTTCGGGGCGCTTGGCACGCGGGCCGGCGCCAGCGCACAGCGGATCCGATTCGCCGGATCGGCGTCGGGGCACAGGGTGCCGGTGGTGGTGCGCCCCAGACGGTCGCTGCGGTTGCTCCCCCAACAATAGACCGTGCTGTCCGCGGCAAGACCGCAGGTCGCGGTGGGCGAGTAGGACCTGGGGCTGTAGTTGGTGACGATGTCGATGAACCTGAGCGGGCGGGGGGCCGAGGCGGGATCGTGGCCATCGGAACAGGCGAGCATGAGCCCCAGGAGGGCCAGACTGGCGAGCGGGCGAGGAAATCGCATCACGGATCCGCGGGGTGAGGGGCCTCCACGTTAGGGCAACCCCTGGGCCCCGGCAATGCCGGGCGCGATCTTCAGCCGACCGAGCGCTCCTCGTTGAGAATCCGACGCACCAGCTCCGCCACCCGTGACCCGGAGAATCCCCGCCGGGCAAGGTAACCGAGCAGCCGGCGGCGCTTGGCATCGCGCGGCACCGCGCCGAGCTGACGGGCCCGCCGCGAAGCGAGTGAGGCCGCCAGATCGAGCGCCGTCTCGGGTTCGGGCCATTGCGCTCGGAGCGCTGCCTCGATGTGCGGCTCAGCGACGGAGAGGACCCGGAGATCCTGCCGCAGTCGGGCGGGCCCGCGACCTCGGCTGGCGCGGGATTGAACGAACTGGAGCGCGAAGGCCGCGTCATCCAGCAGCTTCAGGCCCTCCGCCCGGTGAATGGCGTAGTCCACCGCGGCCGGGGGATGCCCTTTCTGCCGCAGCCGGCGACGCAGTTCCCCGACAGAGAAGCTCCGCCGCTCCAGGGCCCGCAGCAGGGTCCGCCAGGCGGCTTCCTCATCGGCCGCCTTGCCGGCCGATGCGCTCCGGGGTTCGTCCCACTCATCACCGACAGCGAGCTGCCCCGTGCGCACGGCTCCCTCGTGCACGGTGCAGAACGGGCGGCCATCCACCATGACCCGGATGGCACCGGGACGATTGGGATCGGGGTCGAGACCGGTTATTCGACGCGGCATGGGACCGACCTGAAGTTCCGGGTTCCGAGTTCGGAGTTTCGAGTGGCGGCATGCGCGCTCCCACCCGCGGCCCTGCCCTCGGCGGTGGACTCGAGCGACTCGGACCTCGGAACTTGGAACTCGGAACTCTTACTCATCCCCATCCTCGCCCGCCGGAACCGTGGTGGAGCCCTTCATGCCGAGAAAGTCCTTGACCTTGGCCTCGACCTCGGTGAGGAGCACGGGGTTGTCCTTGAGGAAGAGCTTGGCGTTCTCCCGGCCCTGTCCGATGCGCTGGTCGCCGTAGGAATACCAGGCGCCGGACTTCTGGATGATGTTTGCCTCGGCGGCGATGTCGACCACCAGGGACACGTGGCTGATGCCCTCGTCGAACATCACGTCGAACTCCGCCTGCTTGAAGGGCGGGGCCACCTTGTTCTTGACCACCTTGACGCGCACATGATTGCCGATCACCGCCTCCCGCTCCTTCACGGGCCCGACTCGGCGGATATCGAGCCGGAGCGAGGCGTAGAACTTGAGCGCCTTGCCGCCGGTGGTGGTCTCGGGGTTCCCGAACATCACCCCGATCTTCTCGCGCAACTGGTTGATGAAGACCACGGCGCAGTTGGAGCGGTTGATGCCGCCGGCGAGCTTGCGCAGCGCCTGGCTCATGAGCCGAGCCTGCAGCCCCATGTGGCTGTCACCCATTTCGCCTTCGATTTCGGCCTTGGGCACCAGCGCGGCCACCGAATCGATCACCACCAGGTCGACGGCGCCGGAGCGGACCAGGATCTCCACGATTTCAAGCGCCTGCTCGCCGGTATCGGGCTGGGATACGAGGAGATTCTCGATATCGACGCCCAGCTTGCGGGCATACTCCACGTCGAGCGCATGCTCCGCGTCCACGAAGGCGGCGACCCCGCCGGCCTTCTGCACGTTGGCAACGAGGTGGAGACAGAGCGTGGTCTTGCCGGAGGATTCGGGGCCATAGATCTCGGTAATGCGGCCCCGTGGCACCCCACCGATCCCGATGGCGGCGTCCAGGTTGATGGCCCCGGTGGGGATCGCGGCGACCCGGACCCGCGGACTCTCGGCCCCCATGCGCATGATGGAGCCCTTCCCCAGCTGCTTCTCGATCTGGGAAATGGCCAGGCTCAGGGCCTTGCGGCGCTCGGGGTCGAGCTTCTGCTCTTCGGTAGCCATGGTCGAATGCTCCGCGATATCTGAGTGGATGAATTACAACCACATCGGTACGACGAGCCAATCTACGTCCGAAGATCCGCCGAATCAAGAGTCAATTTGTGACGCAAAACAGGTCACCTACATATCCTCCAGGCATCAGCGATGTGCTCCACCCGATCCACCCGGCTTCCCCCGGCGAGCACGACCTCCACCACATCGAACCGGTAGGTGTCGCCCGGCCGGCCATGGCGGAGCCGCCAGGCCTCCGCCGCCCGGGCAATCGCCTGCTGCTTCTTCCACCCGACCGCGGCCCGTCCACCGCCATAGCCTCGGCCCCGCCGGGTCTTGACCTCGACGAAGGCCACGAGCGACCCGCGGCGAATCACCAGGTCGATCTCGAGCCGCCCCATGCGCAAGCGGTGGGCTTCGATCCGCCAGCCGCGTCCCGCCAGCCAGGCCATGACACCCTGCTCACCGGCGAGACCCAGGCGCTGACGCGGATCGGCCGCGGGCAGGGTCCTGCTAGGGCGGCGCATGGCCGAGGATAGGGTGCGACCGTTTCGGCGCCGGTCACCAAACCGTGCGTCCGCCCCACAGGAAAACGCAGCAATCCAACCTACGCCGACCGCCGTAGCCATCGCGGAAGTTCGGCGACATTAACTCTCCTGGAGGCAGCGATGAAGCAGATGTGGCGGGTGGCGCTGGTCCTGGCCGGCGCGGCGCTGGGCAGTGCGGGTACGGTCTCGGCCCAGCAGGAGCCGATGGTGGGTGGTCAAGCGATGTTCCCCAGCAAGGACATCGTCGACAATGCGGTGAACTCGGCGGATCACACCACCCTGGTGGCCGCGGTGAAGGCGGCCGATCTGGTGGGGACCCTCAAGGGCAAGGGACCGTTCACGGTCTTCGCCCCGACCAATGCGGCCTTCAAGCTGCTGCCCGATGGCACCGTCGAGACTCTGCTCAAGCCCGAGAACAAGAGCATGCTGGCTTCGGTGCTGACCTACCACGTGGTGGCGGGGAAGTACGACTCGAAGGCGCTGATGGAGCTGATCCGCAAGGGCAATGGCACCGCCATGCTCAAGACGGTCAACGGCGCCAATCTCTGGTTCATGATGAACGGCCCCCGCAACATCCTGGTGAAGGACGCCAAGGGCGATCTGGCCAACATCGCGGTGTTCGACGTGTATCAGTCGAACGGCGTGATCCAGGTGATCGACAAGGTGATGCTGCCGGCGTGAGGTAGAGGCGGGCAGGCGTTCGGGCGGTCAGTGGAACGGTGAAGGGTGGGTTCGACAATGAACCCACCCTTCGTGCGTATTCTGACCGCCTGGCCGCCCGACCGCCCGACCGCCTATTTCAGCGCCGCATCCAGAAAGCTCTTGAGATCCACTTCGTTGACCTCCGGCTCGCCCGGCTGGAGGTGATCGAGCAGGCCCGCGTCGAGACGCTGCTCCAGGTCGTGGACCAGATAGAACAGGTGCTCGAAGTCCTCGATCACGAACAGTAATGGCTGGTAGTGATGGATCTCGAAGTACTGATTGAGGATCCACTCGGTCTGGGCGGGGAAGCGCTGCACCAGCGGCGAGTCGACCGAGTGAGCCAGCTCGCCGTAACTCGAGAGCAACCCGCTGCCGTAGGCGCGGACCTGGCCCGGCGCGATGGGGATCCCGGGCCCTTCCCGCATCAACCCGAACTCGACGGTAAACCAGAAGAACCGTGCCAGCCCCTTCATGTTGCTGGTCAGAACCCGGATTCGCTCCGCCTCGTCCTTGATCTCTCCGGCCCGCCGGGCCGCCCGCTCGGCGAACTGGCCGAACTTGACCAGCGCCTCGGCGAAGGCCTTGTCGGTGTGCATCGGAACATGGCCAGCGACATCGTGGAAGATGTCCGGCTCGGGCAGATAGTCGAGGGAATTCCCGTCCCGGACCGTGATGGTGGTGGGGAACTCCCGCCGCTTGAGACAGTCGAAGAAGAGATAGGCCGGCACGTAGCCGCTCACCGGCTTGGCCTTGAATCCGGTACGGGGCTCGAGGAACTTGTTGATATCGGTGCACCGCGGCACCCGGTCGGGGTCGAGATGCAGGGTGTCCACGCCCTCGAGGAACCGGCTGTTGGCATAGCGCTCCCAGCGGGAGCGCATCCGGTCCAGCAGCCGGCTCCAGGTCCGGTGATTCTCCTCGCTGTAGAGGTCGTAGGGCTGCTCGATGTAGAGCTGCCCGTTCTCCTGGGCGAACTCGATGAACGGCGAGCGAGTGGTGGTCAGTCCGGGGGCCACGCCCGCGGCGATATAGTCCGGCGGCATCGTCGTGCTCATAGTGTCACCCCTCCTGAAGCGTTCGGTCCGGGAGCACCCGCCCGCCGGCCCACTCCCTCTGCGCCGTCTAGTCGACGACGACACCCCGGCATTCGCCGAGGCCGATCCGGATTGCGCCCTCGGCCACACACCAGCCGGTCATGACCACTTCGTCACCCGCCAGGAGAAAGGTCCGGGTCTCCCCGTTGGGCAGGGTGAGGGGCTCGCTGCCCCGCCAGCTCAACTCCAGCAGGCAGCCGCGCTCACCCTTGTCCGGCCCCGAGACCGTCCCGCTCCCCAGCAGGTCGCCGGGGCGCAGGTTGCAGCCGTTGCTGGTGTGGTGGGCGATCATCTGTCCCAGGGTCCAGTACATCCCCCGGAAGTTGGTTCGGCTGAGTCGGTGCGGTCCCAGGCGCTCCTCCCGCATGCGCGCGGTCACCAGGGACACCTCCAGGTCGATACTCACCCCGCCCCGCAGCCGGTCATCGGGATCGTCGAGATAGGGGAGCGGTGGCGGGTCACCCGGGGCCCGCTCGAAGGAGGGCACCCGGTACGGAGCCAGCGCCTCGCCCGTCACCACCCAGGGGGAGACGGAGGTGGCGAAGCTCTTGCCCAGAAACGGGCCCAGCGGCTGGTACTCCCACGACTGGAGGTCGCGCGCCGACCAGTCGTTGAGCAGGGTGACCCCGAAGAGCCTCGCCTCCGCCTCCGCCAGTGGCACCGGCTCCCCCAACCGGTTTTCTCCCGCAATCCAGGCGCCGAGCTCAAGCTCGTAGTCCAGCTGCCCCGACGGGCCGACGCGGGGACGGTCGCTCCCCGGGGGCCGCGACTGGCCCTCTGGCCTCCGCACGGGCGTGCCGCTCGGGACCACCGACGAGGCCCGGCCATGGTACCCGATCGGCACCCACTTGTAGTTGGGCAGAAGCGGGTTGTCGGGCCGAAACATCGATCCGACGTTGGTCGCGTGCGATAGCGACGCGTAGAAATCGGAGTAGTCGCCGATCGCGGCCGGGAGCAGCATCCGCGCCTCAGTCAGCGGCACCAGCAGCGCCGCGGCGGACCGACGCGCACCGGCGCGGAGGGCTTTACTCAGCAGATGGCGAAGCCCCGCCCGCATCTCCGGCGCGAGGCTCATGAGCAGGTTGAGCGAGGAGCCCCGGCAGGCTTCCGCCGCCACCGGCAGGGCATCGAGAAGGCCAATATCGGCCGCGGCGCGAAGGTCCAGGATCTGTTCCCCGATCGCCACCCCGATCCGAGGGGCGGCGCGGGAGGTCTCGAAGACCCCGAAGGGGAGGTTCTGGATGGGAAAATCGACCCCGGGGCGGTTGGCCGATTCCACCCAGCTCCGCAAGGCGGGATCGTGGGTCTCGTCGCGCGGGGGGATCACGGGTGACTCCGGGCAGGCGCCGTTGCGAGGATCCCCGTGGCGGGGTCGAGTCCATGGGCCCGGATCTCGCTCATGGGCTCGGTGAAGGAACAGGAGCCGATCGCCAGGATGAACTCGCGGCGGGCCCGGCCGATCGCCTCCGCCGAGACACCCACGCCGTTCCACTCGATGCGGTCGGGCCTGAAGCGGATCGGCAGCGATCGCTCGGCGGTGAGGAGGCTCAGGGCTTCGCCCTCCGGGCCGCCGCCCCAGAGTACCGCCGCCGCCAACACGACGTTGAGATAACCGAACATCGTAGCGCAGGGGCTGTCCGCCTCGTAGGTGAGCGGGGCTACGCCCCGCACGGGATGGTGGAGTCCGGCGGTGGCCTTGAAGGGAAGCCGCTCGGCGGCGCACCGCCCCAGGAACCCGAGTACCGCCTCGGGTGACGGAATGTCGCCCGGCTGCACCCCCCCGGTCCGGATCTTGGCCCGGGCCCCGGCCCGCCGTACCGCCGCCACCAGCGCCGGCAGCTCGACGGAAAGTGGCAACTCGCAGTAGACCTCGACTCCCTCCGCCGGCAACGACAGCACGGCGTCCGCCTGCGCCACCGTCGCCACCCGCAGTTCCAGCGCCTCGATCCTGGGCCCGTCCGCCGACCGGCGCCGGTTGAAGTCCGCAATCGCGGTCCGATCGCGACGTGGCTCCGGCCCGGCCAGGGCCGAGATGGGCCAGGGTGGACCTTCCCGGAGCGCGTCATCGAGCCGAGCCCAGGCCTGCTCGAACTCTTCGAGCCGGGCCACCGGGACCACCAGTCGGGCCAGCGCGTAGGCGTCCGGGCGTGTCCGATAGGTGGCGTAGTTCGCCACCACCTCCGGCATGCCGAGCCCGGCCGGGGGGAAGAGCCCGGCGTAGTCGATCAGGCCGGCAAGCAGGGCCCGTTCGATGGACCTCATACCGCCAGCTCCGGCAGGTCTCGGAACAGCTCCAGCGCCTGGGGATTGGCCAGGGCATCGCGGTTGCCGATGGCGCGCCCGTGCACCGCGGCCCGGACCGCCAACTCGCTGAGCTTGCCGTTGATGGTGCGGGGGAGATCGGGCACCTGGAGAATCTTCCGCGGCACATGATGGGGACTGGCGTGGGTCCGGATCTCCTGCCGGATCCGCTCGCGAAGGGGATCGTCCAGGACCAGCCCCTCCCGCAGCCGCACGAAGAGCACCACCCGGACATCGTCCTCCCACTCCTGGGCAATGACCAGGCTCTCGACGATCTCGGGCAGCCGCTCCACCTGGCGATAGATCTCAGCGGTGCCGATCCGGACCCCGCCCGGGTTGAGCGTGGCGTCGCTCCGGCCATAGATGATCAGCCCATCGTGCCCGGTGCGCTCGGCCCAGTCGCCATGGCGCCACACCCCTGGGTAGTGCTCGAAGTAGGCCGCGCGGTACTTGCGGCCGTCGGGGTCGTCCCAGAACGCGACCGGCATGCTCGGGAAGGGGCGGGTGCACACCAGCTCGCCCGGGGATCCGGTCACTGGACGACCGGCGGGGTCGAAGATGTCGACCGCCATTCCCAGGCCCCGACACTGCAGCTCCCCCCGCCAGACCGGCGCGGTGGGATTGCCGAGCGCAAAACAGGACACGATATCGGTGCCGCCGCTGATGCTGGCGAGATGCGCGTCGGATTTGATCCGGGCGTACACGTAATCGTAGCTGTGCTGGGCCAGGGGACTCCCGGTCGAGAGAATCGACCGGAGCGAGGCGAGATCGTGGCTCTGCGACGGAGCGAGCCCGTTCTTCTCGCAAAGCGCGAGGTACTTGGCGCTGGTGCCGAAGACGGTGAGACGTTCATCCCCGGCCAGGTCCCACAGCGCTTCGGGGCGGGGCGCGAGCGGGGCCCCGTCGTACAACACGACGGTGGCTCCGACCGCGAGGCTCGAGACCAGCCAGTTCCACATCATCCACCCGCAGGTGGTGTAATAGAAGATCCGGTCTTCCCGGGTAAGATCGGTGTGCAGCACCAGCTCCTTGAGGTGCTGCAGCAGAGTCCCTCCCGCCCCGTGCACGATGGCCTTGGGGAGACCGGTGGTTCCGCTCGAGTAGAGGATGTAGACCGGATGGTCGAACGGGAGGCGCACGAAGTCCGGCGCCGGCGCGGCGCTGGCGGGCAGCCAGGACTCGAGCCAGGCGGCGCGACGATCCTCCCGAAGCGGCGCCGCGCTGCCCCGCCCCATCACCACAATGCGCCGCGCGTCGGGGAGCCGGCTGGCGATCTTCGTGACTCGGGGCAGCAGGTCGATCGATTTGCCCTGGTAGTGGGTCTGGCCCGCGGCGAGGAATACGGTGGGCCGGATCTGGCCGAAGCGGTCGAGCACCGCCGCCTCCCCGAAATCGGGGGAGCAGGACGACCAGACGGCGCCGAGGCTGGTGGTCGCCAGCATCGCGATCACGGCTTCGGGACAATTGGGCAGGAACCCCGCGACCCGGTCCCCTACGCCGACCCCCTCGGCGCGGAGCGCGGCCTGCCAGCGGGCCACCTCGCGGCGGAGGTCGCGGTAGCTCAGGCGGCCCTGACGCCCCGTCTCGTTCCACCAGCTCAGGGCGATCCGCTCATCGGCGTGCCGCAGCAGGTTCTCGGCGAAGTTGAGACGGGCCCCGGAGAACCAGCGGGGGCCGCGCACCGGATCGGGTGGCGCCATCCGCTCGCCGCCCTCGAGGACCGACGCCCACTGGCGGCCCCTCGTGTCCCGATCGGCTACCACCTCACCGAACTCCCACACCGCCGGCCAGAACTCCTCCGGGCGGTCGACCGACCACTGCCAGAGACCGTGGTAGTCGGCCCCGGGCCGGTAACGAGCCGTGAAGCGCGTCAGATTGGCCCGGGCCACCGCACCGGGAGAGGGAGTCCAGAGTGGCGCCGCCGCCTCGGTCACGTGGTGGGCGGGTTGAACTGGGCGTGCTGGGCGTCGAGCCAGGACTTGTGATAGGTCGGGTCTTCGATCGCCATCGCCGCGCGGGCCACCTTGAGGGGGCGGAAGGAATCCATCATGACCGCCAGCTCGTTGGTCCCCTTGGCCCCGATCGAGGCCTCGGCCCGGCCCGGATGGGGACCGTGCGGCAGGCCATCGGGATGATGGGTGATCGAGCCGTACTCGATCCCCTTGCGGCTCATGAACTCGCTCGAGGCATAGAACAGCACCTCGTCCGAATCCACGTTGCTGTGGTTGTAGGGCGCCGGGACCGCGTTGGGATCGAAGTCGTAGGGCCGGGGACAGAACGAGCAGATCACGAAGCCGTCGCCCTGGAAGGTCTGGTGCACCGGCGGCGGCTGATGGATCCGGCCGACGATCGGCTCGAAGTCGTGGATGTTGAAAATCCAGGGGTAGAAATAGCCGTCCCAGCCGACCACGTCGAAGGGATGGTGGTCCAGGACCAGCTCGTTAATGGCATCGTACTGCTTGACCAGCAGGGGAAAGTCGCCCTTCTCATCGTGGGGCCGGAGTTCCATCGGACGGCGGATATCCCGCTCGGAGAACGGGGCCCCCTCGAGCAGCTGACCGACGTCGTTCAGGTAGCGCTTGGGAAAGCGGATGTGCCCCCGGCTCTCGAACACCACCAGGCGGGCCGGCCCGGCCGCGAGGTCGATCCGCCAGCGATGGAGGATGTTGCGGTGGATGACGACGTAGTCCCCCGGCTGGAACGGCAGGTCCCCGAAGACCGACTCCAGCACGCCCTTGCCTTCGACCACGTAGACGCACTCGTCCGCCTGGGAATTGCGGTAGAAGTGAGCATCGTTCTCGTCGGCCTGGACGTAGAGCATTCCGATGTCGCTGTTGAAGAGCAGTGGAATGCGGTCCAGCGTGGGACTGCCGCCCTTGCGGGCCTTGCTGGTCAGGAAATGACGATGCCGGAGCGAAGTGTCGTCATCCGCCTCCCAGCGCACGTCGCGGATCCGGCGGGCCGACTTGACCGTGGTGGGGGGATAGGTGTGATACAGCAGCGAGGAGGTGCCCACGAACCCTTCGTGGCCCATCAGTTCCTCGGCATAGAGCCCGCCATCCGGCCGGCGGAAGACGATGTGCCGCTTCCGGGGGACATGACCGACGCAGTGATAGAACGGCATTAGAGGTTCCCCCGCGCGGCCTGTTCCCGCTCGATGGCCTCGAACAGGGCCTTGAAGTTCCCCTTGCCGAAGCTCTTGGCGCCCTTGCGCTGAATGATCTCGTAGAA
>CAZXRC010000026.1:0-50113 GCA_964642475.1 uncultured Gemmatimonadaceae bacterium
TTCCTTGCCCTTGGCGGTGAAGGTCGCGAACGCGGGGAGCAGGCCGGTGCCGTAGTAGAAGCCCTTGGCTTCGCCACCCACCAGCTGCCCGTCGGACGCGGTCGCATTGTTGCTGGAACTGGCCGACTGATACTGCGCGAAGATGTTCACGTTGCCGGCGAACCCGAAGGTCCAGCCGTTGCTCATCTGCATCGTGAGTGCCTGAGCATTGGCGCCGCTCGCCGCGCCAACCATCAGGGCCCCGACCAACAGAGCGCTGCGCTTCATGTGGTGCTCTCCTGAGAAGAGGACTGAATCGAACTGCTCGCTTCAGGACGACAGGGTCACTGCACCATCGGAGTGCTACAGGTCGGACAACGTCTGAGTACTGCTCACTGCCTCCCGTTCCACGGGTCGCGGAGCCGGTTATTCACCTCCCAGAGGGTGTACCAAAGTGGAAGGATTCGCTGATTTTCGTACCAGTAGAAATCATCGACGCGCGCCCCGTAAACGGAGGGGCTGTAGGGGAACCGGAACCCGGCGCGGCTCAAAGAATCGAGTGATCGGCGCAGTCCAGCGGAGTCCGCGGTCCCAGCGTCGATGGCTTCGGCCGTTGCTGCTCCGGCCAGAAAGCCCGCTAGGTAGGCCTGCCTCGCCTCTGGGGAGAGCCGCTTCCAGTCCTGGCCGTTAAGCCTGAGCCAAGCCGGTTCCGCTATCTCCCGAGACGGTATCAAGATACAGAGTCCGGCCGCAGCCGCAACCCACAGCCGCTTAATTCCCATAAACTTGCTCGGATATGAGCTCCACCACCCCTTGCGGGTGAGATCGCCCTCGGAAGGAGGCCCCGCCGGCAGGTTTTCGGCCCCGCCGACACCGCGGACTATGGCTTCACCGGCGTTTCGACCAGCGACGGCGCGGCCAGCCCGGCCACCACCGCCAGCTTGATCCACATCCCCGACAACCCATGTCCCGGGACGCCGCAGAAGATCCGGTAGGTCCCCGCCGGCTGCGCCTTGAAGCGCATCACGTCGGTGCCGAACTGGGCGATCCCTTCACTCACCGCCCTGGTGTAGGCCCGGGGGATGGCCGGCTGGTCGGGCGCCATGTTGGGCATCGGGTGCCGGTCCTCGATAACCTCCGCGCTGTGCGGGGTGCCATCGTCGTTCACGAAGTTCATCACCACCGTGCTGCTCTCGGGGACGGTGAGGGTCAGCTCACCGTCGGTGTAGCCGTTGAAGTTGAACGGACTCTTGGCCCGACCCGGGATGCCGGCGATCAGCTTGAAGGTCGCCGTCCGGGTGGTGGCGTTCCACCTGAGCCAGGTGCTGTCCGGGGCGGCCGTCCCCGAGCCCTGGGCGGTCAGCGTGGCCGGCAGCGCGACACAGAGTCCCATCAGCACCGTCACCTTGTCCCGCAGCGAAGCCATCGACGCTCTCCCGGCGAGTAAAAGACGGGAGCGTCCATTCGGACGCTCCCGCCTGCAAAGGTAGTGCTACCGGCGATCGACGACTACTTCGCGGCGTACGGCTTGGGCAGGCCGAAGACGTAGACCGAGTTGCCCAGCGGGTAGTTGAGCTGGAAGTTCCCCCCGCAGGCCACCGCGATGAACTGCTCTCCCTTGAAGGTGAAGCTCATCGGGGCGCTGTTGCAGCCGGCGCCGCCGTTGAACTGCCAGAGCAGCTTGCCGGTCCGCGAATCGAAGGCGTTGAAGTTGCCGTTGCCCTCGCCGGTGAAGGTGAGCCCGCCGGCCGTGGCCAGCGCGCCACCCATCATCGGCTGCGGCACCTTCTGCTGCCAGGCCACCTTGCCGGTAGCGAGGTTGATGGCGGTGTAGGTGCCCCACTGCTCCTCGCCCGGGATCGCCACGAAGGCCGACCCCAGCCAGAGCCGCCCCTTTTCCCACGGGGCGTTGTGGGTGATGTAGTTCATCGGCTGATGCAGCCCGGCGACGAAGGCGAAATTGAGCCGGGGATCCACCGCGATCGGCGACCACTCGGCGCCGCCGTTGGCGCCCGGGAGCATCCGGGTGCCCTGCGGCGACGGCAGCGCGAACATGTTCTCCTGGGGGGTGAAGTTCTCGGTGCGACGGACCAGCTTGCCGGTGGCCGCGTCGAGCACGTAGACCCAGGCGGTCTTGCCGGCATGCACCACCACCTTCTTGCCCGCGATGCTGGTCACCACCGGCGGGGAGACGGCGTCGAGGTCCCAGACGTCGTGCGGCACGGTCTGGTAGTACCACTTGGTCTTGCCGGTCGAGGCGTCGATCGCCACGACGCAGTCGGTGTAGAGGTTGTCGCCCGGGCGGATGCCGCCGTCGAGGTCGGGGGAGGGGTTGCCGACGGCGACGTAGATCATGTTGAGCTGCTTGTCGTAGGCCGGGGTCATCCAGACCCCGCCGCCGCCCCGGGTCCAGGCATCGGCGTACTTGGCGCTGTCCCCTTTTTCCGCCGCCACGTTGCGGTGCAGGTCGGCTCCGTCCGGGGTGTGGGTGGGCCAGGTGCCCCACCAGCCGTTGGGCGCGACCTCGTCGAAGGTCGGGTCGCCCTTGGGCGCCGGGATCGAGTACCAGCGCCACACCTGCTCGCCGCTCGCGGCGTTGTAGGCGGTGACATGGCCCCGGATGCCGTACTCGCCGCCCGATACGCCGACGATCACGTTATCCCCGATCACCAGCGGCGCGTGGGTGATGCTGTAGCCGAAGGCCGGATCGGCCACTTCGATGTCCCAGGCCACTTCGCCCGTCATCCGATCGAGCGCGATGAGGCGGGCGTCGAGGGTGCCCATGTAGACGTGGGGGCCGTGGACCGCTACGCCGCGGTTGTTCGGGCCGCAGCAGTAGATCGTGGTGCCGAGCTTGTGCTCGTAGCGCCAGACCTGCTTGCCGGTGTTGAGGTCGTAGGCGATGGCGGTGTTGTAGGGCGTGGTGACGTACATCATGTTGTCGACCACGATCGGGGTATTCTCGAAGCTGCCCAACCGGCTGATGCCGGTCTGGAAGACCATCCGCGGCACCATGGTGCGGACGTTGACCGTGTTGATCTGCGTAAGGGTGCTGTACCGCTGGTTCCAGTCATTGCCGCCGTAAGTGGTCCAGTTCGCCTGGGCCGACAGGGGGCTGACCATGGCTCCCACGAGCAGCATGGACAGACCCACGCGCGCACTGCGACACATGAGCAGGTTCTCCTGATGAGAGAAGTGAGGACTGCGAGAGAGGTCTGACACCGCCCGGCGGCGACCCCGGCCAGGGGGCCCGCCGGGCCGGCAACACGATCCGGCCTGATGCGCTCGAACGAGTACCAATATCCGTCCCGCGGGGGCGCCGTCAAGGTCAACGGAAGAGCAGTGCCGCCTTCTTGAAGGTGATGAAGATGCCCCAGAGGAGCGGGACCCCCACCAGCGTCCATCCCGCCGCGACCTGGACCCAACTGGACGCGCTGGGGGGCGGTTCGGGTGTGTCGTCGATCATGGCGGGCACCTTTCGAGAGTCGAAGGTCGAGCGTCGAGGGTGACTACTTGAGGCCGCGGACCGCCGCCAGCTCACTCTCCGACATGAAATGACGGTCACTCACCGGCCGCACCAGGAGGTTGCAGACGAACCCCACCACCAGGAGCCCGGCCAGGATGTACATCGTGGTGTTGTAGGCCTGGGCGTTGGGCACGCCGCGGCTGATCTGGTATTCGCGGATGTAGTTCACCAGGACCGGGCCCAGGATCCCGGCGGTGGACCAGGCGGTGAGCAGCCGGCCGTGAATGGCGCCCACGAACTGGGTGCCGAACATGTCCGCGAGGTAGGCGGGGATGGTGGCGAAGCCCCCGCCGTACATCGTAAGAATCAGGCAGAAGGTCCCGGCAAAGAGCGCCACGCTGCCGCTCCGCCCGGCGTTGGGGGCGGAGGCATAGAGCAGCGTGCCCAGGGCGAAGAAGATCAGGTAGGTGCGCTTGCGCCCGACATAGTCGGAGAGCGAGGCCCAGAAGAAGCGGCCGATGATGTTGAAGAAGCTGAGCAGCGCCGCGAACGCCGCCCCGATCGTGGCCACCTGGGCCTTCTGGTCCGTCGTGAGATCGGCGAGCGCGCCCGGCACCCCGATCAGGTGTCCGCCGAAGACCTCCTGAATCATCGGGCTCGACATCCCGATCACCCCGATGCCGGCGCTGACGTTGAGGCACAGCACCGCCCAGAGGAGCCAGAACTGGGGGGTGCGCCAGGCCTGCCGGACATGGACGTGCTTGCTCGTGACCATGGCGTTGGAGGCCGCCTTCGGCACCCAGCCGGCGGGGCGCCAATCGGGCCGGGGAATCCGGTAGCCGAAGGCGCCGAGCAGCATGGCGATGAAATAGATCGTCCCCATGGCGAGGAAGGTCTCCAGCACCCCCACCGAGGTGGGGGTGGCGAAGCGCTTCATCAGAAGGTCGGCCAGGGGGGAGCCGATCAGGGCGCCGCCCCCAAAGCCCATGATCGCCATGCCGGTGGCCATGCCGCGCCGATCGGGGAACCACTTGATCAGGGTCGACACCGGGGAGATGTAGCCCAACCCAAGCCCGCAACCGCCGATGACGCCGGACCCGAGCCAGAGGAGCCAGATCTGGTGCAGCTTGATGCCGAGGGCGGAGATGAAGAACCCGCCGCCCCAGCAGAACGCCGCCACGATGCCGGCCCGTCGGGGCCCGACCCGTTCCAGCCAGCCGCCGAAGATGGCCGCCGAGGAACCGAGGAAGACGAAGAAGAGCGTGTACATCCAACCGAGGAGACTGAGCTTCCAGTCGCAGTCGGTCGCCACGATCCGGGCGAAGAACCCCAGGTCCGCGGGACACGCGACCGGCGCCGTGATGCCGATGGCGCGGGACAGAGGCAGCCAGAAGACGCTGAAGCCGTAGGCCATCCCGATCGAGAGATGGATCGCCAACGCCGCGGGAGGGACCAGCCAGCGATTGAAGCCGGGTGGGGCGACGATCCGTTCCTTGTCGAGCAATCCCATCAGCGGACCTCGGGAGAGCGGCTGCGTACGGGGTGGGGACGTGGCGCGACGGGCGTGAAAACTGGGCGGCGATACATTACCGTGCTGCAGGCAATAACGCCAACGGCTTGGGGATGGTCAACATGGGAATGGGCGGCCGGGTGCTGCTGGCGATCGGGGTGGCTCTGGGCGGGGCGCGGGCCGTCTCGGCCCAGCTCCCGCAATGGATCGAGGTCGACAGCGCCGGCCGCACCGTGAGCCTGGCGCTGGAGGTGCTGGGCCGGGGCCCCCACGGCGGCGCCACCCTCGCGGGTTACGACCATGGCGGGGTGCAGGTGGTGGTGCCGCTCGACTGGACCGTGAAGTGGACCTGGGTCAACCACGATTCCATCCTCAGCCACAGTCTGGTCGTGATGGCCGAGCGGGAGAAGCTCCCCGCCGAGGGGGGCCGGCCCGCGCTCGAGAATGCCATGAGCCGGGCGGTGACCACCGGGCTCCGGCCGGGTCAGCGTGACGTCACCACCTTCACCGCCGACCAGGCGGGATGGTACTGGATGCTCTGTGGCGTCCCCGGCCACGCGATCCAGGGGGAGTGGATCGGGCTCAAGGTGGACCGGGAGGCGGCGGGGGTGACGATCACGGTGAAGTAGCCGTTCTTCGTTCCGGGTGCGGTACGGCAGCTGTGAGCGCCAGCTGCGCCCGGCGTTGCGATACCACGAGGAACGGGGACCCTGGACGACTACTCTCCCAGCAGCCGCTCCACTTCCCGCCGGAACTCCCGTATCAGCGCCTCATGCTGGGCCCCGGTCGCCGGCCCATAGAACCCGGCGTGGATCCGGCGGATTCGGCCGTCGCGACCCAGAAAGACCGTGGTGGGAAACGCGATCGCTCCGCGGAGCTGGGGCAGTGCCGCGCTCACCGCATCCTGATCGCTCACACCGCCGAGGAGCAGGGGGAAGGGGATCCCGAATTTGTCGCGATAGCGGCGCACCAGCGGCAGGTCGACGGCCGGGTCCCCGATCGCCTCGAAGGCAATTCCCAGCACCTCGAGTCCCCGCCCGTGGTAGTCCCGGTAGAGCTGTACCAGCGCCGGGGCCGCATCGTGACAGGTGGGGCACCAGCTGCCGAAGATGTCGACCAGGACCACTTTGCCTCGATACCGCGGCTCGGCCAGCGAGACGGGACGACCCTCGAGGTCGGGGAAGGAGAACGCGAGGGTCGATGTGGTATCGGCGGTGACGACTTCGGTGGGCGGGGTCAGATGCGCCCGGCCGCTGCTTCGCACCGCCACGAAAGGCGTCTGTCCCCGCAGCCCGGCGTGGAACATCCCCCGCAGCGTGTCGCCCGCGAGTCGGCCCGCCAACAGGTACACGTACGAGCCGTCGAAGTGGGCGATCGCGAAGCTGTCGCCCACCGCGGTCCCCCAGAACCGACCGTAATCGCCGGAATTGGAGATGATGGTGCCTTCGAGGGCCCGGTCGCGGTGCTCGAAGCGGAGCACCCGCGGCGTCGCGTCCACCGCTCCCTGGAACCAGGCGTCCCAGTTGCCGAGCAGCGCCCTCGGGCCGGCAGCCGTGGGCCACCGGCCCCGGGCGGCGCGAAAGGGAATGGTGCGTGGGCCCCGCCGGCCGACGTTGTAATACTGCCCGATGAGCGAATCGCCGGTGAGCCGGGCCGCGATGGTGGCGGCGTAGTCGCCCAGTTCGAACACCAGACTGTCGCCCGCTTCATGAACGGCGGTGAACGGCTGGCATTCCGGGCCGTTGCAGATCTTTCCGGTCCAGCGTCCGGGGCCACCGGCGACGGTCAGGCTGAAGCGCAGCTCACCGCCGGCGAGATCGAGCGCGGCGCGCCAGGGACCTGCGGGTGTGGGGCTGGTGGTGGTGAGCAGGAGGGCGAGGAGGAGGCGCATCGATGAACTATAAGGAAATCGGCCACTCCACGCTTCTATCTGCGTCGGACGCCGCCCTGGGGTCGGGCCTTATTTCGCCGCGTACCGCTCCCCGGCAGCGACGGTGGCTGGGATCGTATTCCCCGGCCACGGGGCAGGGCAGGGGAAGACGGTGTTGTAGGCGCAGAAGGGGTTGCGAGCCCGGTTGAGGTCGACCCGATAACGGCCCCCACCCACCGGGTCGAGCGTCAGGAACCGTCCCGCGGGGTAGGCCCCATGGCCGTTGGTGCTGTCGCGGAAGAAGATCTGCAGCTCGGCCTCGTCGTCATCGGGGCTCCCCATGCGATAGACCCGGAGCCTGGCGTGGGCGCCGGCGATGGCCAGGGCGACGAAGCCGGCCTCCGTGGCGTCGGTCTCGAGTCCGTCGCTGCCCAGGGTACGGAAGACCCCCCGCCGCTCGGGCGGTTCGAGCGCCACCGTGAACATGAACGCCGGCTGGACCGGATACCACTCGGGCGGATGGGGGGCACGCGGCGGGCCATACACCACGAGTTGGGCCCGACCGGGACTCCCGGCGCTCAGGATTCGATAGACCCCCAGCGCCACTGACGCCCCCCGAGGGAGGGGGCGCTTCTGTCCGCCATAGTCGAGCAGGATCGCGCCCCGCTCCTCGGTCACCCGGGTACGGGGCACCCCGGGGAGGGGGATGTCGGCATCGGCCGGGCCGAGGATCAGCCCGGGCCCCACCGGCTGCACCGCCACCGCGGCGTACGGTGAGAGCGGCGCCGTGCGGAGCCAGGTGGTGTACTCGCTCCGTTCCCGGGCCAGCTCCGGTGCCTGGGCCGGCAGGAGCGACGCGGCTCCCGCCAGTACCAGCACCGCCACCCCGACCGCCCGGTGGGTCACGATCCCAAGGCTCCCACGAGGAAGGGGGTCGTGGTCGGCTGGGGCGAACCCCCCTCCGGCTCGTCGGTGAGTGCCGTTGCCGCGAGCTCGACCCCTTCGGGCACGGGGATCTCCTCCACCAGCGCGTGACCCGACGGCTCGGAGTTGAAGGTCACCGACGGAATGGGGTTGCCGGTCTTGGGAATGAACCAGAGCTGATAGGCCCGCCTGCTCGCCGCCGGGGTGAGCTGGAAGGCGTGCACCATCATCGAGTGCTTCCGGCGATTCCAGAAGACCTGGACCACCGGCTTGGGGGTGCCGGGCTCGCCCATCCGGATCAGCGACACATTGGGGTCGAGGATCGCGTTGAGCTCCCGTTCCCTCGCTGCCAGCCGGGTCTCCCGGCTGGCCAGGCTGTCCTGGAGCGCGGCGATGGTGCCGCGCTGCTCGGTCAGCTCCTGTCTGAGTCCGCTCCCGGTAATGCCCAGCCCCGCGACCGCGACCAGCGAGGCGGCGAGGGCGAGCCAGGGGATCCAGCCCGTGGCGGCCCGCTTCGGTGCCACCCGGAGCACGGTCTGACTCGTCGCCCGGGCCATGACCCGGGCCTTGAGATCGGCGGCGGGAGCGTCGGCACCGGCCGTCAGGGCCAGGAGCGCGCCCACTTCCCGGTACTCCGCCACCTCGCGCTGAGCCTCGGCCGAGGTGG
This sequence comes from uncultured Gemmatimonadaceae bacterium, assembly GCA_964642475.1. Lineage (GTDB taxonomy): Bacteria > Gemmatimonadota > Gemmatimonadetes > Gemmatimonadales > GWC2-71-9 > JADJOM01. Next base: position 8,417 of record CAZXRC010000026.1, read on the forward strand.
CGAGCAGGGCCTCGAAGGCCTTCGCGTCGGCGGGATCCAGTGCGCCGAGTGCGTAGGCCGCGGCCAATTCCTGCAGATTCTCTGGCGGCGTCACACGGCCCCCTCGAAATAGTACGGACGAAGCGCCTCACGGAGCTTCTGCATGCCGAGCCGCATCCGGGTCTTGATAGTCCCCAGCGGCTCCTTCAACCGTTCGGCGATCTCCGACTGCGACAATCCCTCGTAATAGGCCAGCTGGATCGCTTCCCGCTGCGGCGGCGAGAGGGCCGAGAGGGCCGCGGCCACCGCCCGCTTCCGCTCCTCGTCCAGCACCGCCGAGCCCGGCGAAGGGATCCCCGCGCTCATCGCGGGTCCGGCGACCGGCTCCTCCCGGGCGGCGGTATCGGTGATCCGTTCCCGCCGCGACTGGGACCGGAGCAGGTCGAGCGCGCGGCTGCGGGTCATCATCGTGAGCCAGGCCGCGACCGACCCTCGGCCCTGATCGAAGCGGGGCGCGTCCCGCCACGCCTGGGCGAACGCCTCCATGACCACTTCATCGGCATCGGCCTGCTGACCCACGACCCGGTAGGCCACGGCGTAGAGCACCTGGCCGAAGCGGTCGTACAGGCGACTCAGGGCCTGCTCATCTCCCTGAGCCATGCGCAGGACCAGATCCGCGTCACGCGGGCCGGGAGGAAGGTCCTTCGCCTCAGTCATCGGCCATCCGGCGGTCCGGGGGGGCTGGGGGGTCCGCGGTACGGAGCTGCTGAAGTGGAGTCTATCGCCCGTCATGAATGGGCCACAAGCCTCCGACAGCAACCCCCCGAGGGGCATCGCAGCGGTCATGCGCTATCCGGCGTTACGGGGTCAGGGACGCAACGGGTTTCTCCCCCCGTACGCCGCTCGACCGGATTCGGATCAGGGGAGCCGCTTGGGCAGGTCTCCGGGGACGAACAGCAGGCTCTGCTGGTGCCCGGCGTAGCGGGCCTGGACCACGTTGACCTGGTCGGAGAAGAGTTCCATGTGCATCGACTGCCGGACCCGTGCCCCGGCGAGGGTAGTGAGACCGGTGGCCCGGAGGCGGAGCAGGGTCACGTCGCCCTGGACCTGTCGCCCCGCCCACGCCAGCGGGACGCCGTGCCCCGCCGGGTCGAGCAGCGTCACCGTGGCGCGGACGTAGCGGACCAGGGCCGAGTCGTCGATCGCGCCCAGGCGCTGGCGCACGGCGGTGGTGAGGTCGTCGGTGAAGGCCCGCACCAGGACCGTGACATCGCCGCCGACCTCGGCCAGGTCGGTATGGGTGGTGTGCAGCGGGTGCGCCGTGAGCAACACCCCGATCAGGAACAGCGAGCGCATCTCGCGATCCTACCCGGGGAGGCGCATCAGCGCCATGCTGCCGGCGGCAGTGCCCGCGATGGCGGAGACCAGGACCACCCGGCGGCGGAACCCCACCAGCGCCGGCGTACCGGAGGGGACGCCCAGGACCCGGTCGGTCAGGGTGAGCACGGTGCAGATGCCGGCCAGGACCAGGAGCTGCGCCGCTTCGATGCCGAGGTTGAACCCGATCAGGGGGACGGCGATCGCGTCGAGGAACATGGCGCGGAGGTACTCCGCGAAGCCGGCCCCATGCACCAGCCCGAAGAGGACCGCGGCGATGGCCCGCCGCCGGCTTGGCCCGGCGCCGGCGTCGCGCGACTCCATCAGGTTGGCGAGACAGGTGAGTACGATGGTGACCGGGATCAGAAACTCGATCCACCGGATCGGGACCTCGACCAGGCGGGTCACGATCAGCGCCAGGGTCAGTGAATGGCCCACGGTGAACGCGGTGATCACCCAGAGCCCGGCGCGCCAGTCGCGGGGGCGGTACACCGCCGCCAGCGCGCACAGAAAGAGGATGTGGTCCAGCGCGCCGAACGATGCGACGTGATGGAATCCGAGCTGGAGGTAGGTTGTGAGTTCGGACATCGGGCTAGCGGGAGTCGAGCAGGGACAGCACGGCGGCGGCCGTGGGGCCGTGGCCCGGGCGGTAGTGCGGATCGATGGCCACCGCCTGCCGGAGGTCATTTTTGGCGGCGCTCGAGTCGCCGCTAGCGATGGCAATGAGGCCGCGGTGGTAGTAAAGCATGGGGTCGCGGGTCCCGCGACGCAGGGCCGAGTCGGCCATCTGTCGGGCCTCCCGGGGTCGACCGGCCTGGTGGAGGGCCCAGGCCATCACGTCGTAGCCGTAGACATCCTTCCGTTCGGCCAGCTCCTCCCGCGCCCGCGCCAGCACCCGCGCCACCTGCCGGCCGTGATCGAGGAGGAACAGGGCCCAGCCGCGGTGATAGGCGCCGGGCTGTTGCGAGAGGGAGACCTCCGTGGCACGGGCATACTCAGCGGCGCGGGTCGAATCGCCTGAGGCGGCCCACGCCTCGCTCAGGAGGCCCAGGGTGCCGGGCTCGAAGGAGCCGGCCAGCGCCTGATCGCCGAGGGCAATGGCGCGGGTCCAGTCGTGCGTGGCGGCGGCCAGCCGGGCCGAAGCGGCCAGCAGCCGGCCGTCACCCGGGACCAGCGCGAGACCCCGGGCATAGGCGTCGCGTGCGAGGTCATAGCGCCCGTTCCGTTGGGCCAGTTCGCCCAGGCGGAGATCGAACCAGGCCAGCTGTTCCGGCGGCACCCGGAAACCGTGCTCGAGGCTTTCCCGGGTGGCCTGCAGCAGCTCGCGGGCCTCCCCGCTGCGGCCGTTGAGATCGAGCCAACGGGCATAACGGGGCGCGATGGGGGTGGTGGCACGCACCAGGGTGAGCGACTGGAAGAGCGTGTCGGCTACGGCGTAGCGACCCAGTTCCAGGGCGATCTCGCCCAGGGTCGCGCGGGCCAGCGGTTCGCCCGGGTCGGCGTTCCGCTGCATCACGTCCCAGGCCTGGACGAACCGATGCTCGGCCATGAGCGCTCCGGCCAGGATCTGCACCGCATCGCCGTTGCGCTTGTGACGGGTGCGGAGGCTCACCGTCGCGAGGGATTCGGCCCGGGCGAAGTCGGAAGCGTCGCCGGTGGCGCGTCCCCGGGATAGGTAGAGCCCCGCGAGGGCGGCACGGTCCCGCGCGCCGTAGGGATCACGGGCCACGCGGGACTGGTAGAAGTCGATGTCGGCCTGCACGGCGGTCAGTCGGTCAGGCGGTGGGGCGGTCAGGCGGTGGGGACTTCGCCCGGGCACGAGGCTCTGAATGAGTCCCGCACCGATCATAGTCGTCAGGCTCAACAGCCACACCGGTATCAGTCGTGTCGGAATCACCTGTCGCCTCCCTCTCAGAATTCACCGACCGCCCGACCGTCTGACCCCCCGCCTCAGTTCGGCGGCGCCAGGTATGGAAACGTGGCGCTGAACGGCGAATCGCTCGACACGTTGTCGGTGGTGAGCGCCGGGGTGGTGTGGGTCGGGTCGGCCCCGAACGGATCGCCGAACACGGCCAGCAGGCCCAGGTCGACCACGTCGTCGTTGAGCTTCCGGCCACCCCAGCCATTGGCGAGCGGGGGCAGACCGACCCAGTTGAGCCAGCCGGCGGTGGCCGGGCTCTTGTTCGTCTGGACGATCAGCATGTCGGGAATGAGCACGCTGGCCAGCACCCCGACGTACCCCGAGTCGCGCCCGGCGAACGTGGTGGGCGAGCCCAGCACCAGGTGCCCGAAGATCTCGGGTCCGATGAGGGCCGCGTCCTGGTCCGGGCCGATGGAGCCGTGGGTGGGGTGGCTCCGCTTGTCCATCAGCACTTCGCTGATCAGCGGGTTGCCCAGGCGCTGCACCTGGTTGTAGGTCTGGGTCCGGCCCGGACCGGTGGTATTGCTGTTGTCGTCGCTGCAGGCGCCGGCCACCAGGGCCAGGCCTGCGACGAGCGCCGGCGCCATCAGGCGCAGGGTACGGATGCGCATTGCGTAGGTCTCCTTGGGTGGGTGGTCAGCGGCTGATGGTGCCCCAGATGCCGAGCTTGCCGGGCGCGCCGTTCTCGAGCATCGAGCTGGGGAGCTCGACCACGATCGACAGCACGTTGTAGCCGGCGATGTAGTTCACGCCGGGGGTCCGGAATCCGACACTGGGCAGGGCGCACGGCTGGGCCAGCGCGCCTGACACGGGGCGCCGGTCGGGCAGGATGCAGAAGAAGGCTTCGAGATCGAGGAAGAACGGATCATCCCGCGGGCCGGCGAAGGCCTGGATCCCGGTGGCGGAGCCGAAGGTCCGGTTGAAGTCTCCACTGATGCCCGACGCGCTGGTGTTTACCACGTTCATCATGGCGCCCGTCACCGCCGGCGCCGCCGGGCCCCGCACCGTCACCCGCTGAGTGCCCGGGGTGGAGCCGGTGAAGCTCACCTGGATCACCTTGTCCTCCATCGCGTCGCCGTTGTTGTCGACCTTGAACTGATAGAGGATGTTCGGGTCGAAGGCGGCGGTCGCGGTCTGGCCTGGGGACAGGAAGCCGCTGGTGTTCATCACCAGCACGATCCGGCCCGCGGCCGAACCGGGAAAGGCGTACACGTCGGTCAGGTCCATCCGGGGGTTCAACTCGACCAGCGGAGTATCCTGGTGGTCGGAGGCCGTCGCGTAGCCCACGCCACCGGCCAGCGCACCGGCGGCGACGAGGATAGCGGCGAGCCGCTGGGTGCGCGAAAGGGCGCGCCAACGGAGCATGGGGGTATCTCCCGCGAGAGGGTCAGGCGGCGCCGGCGGAGGTGCCGGGGTCGCATAGCCGGGTTTACGCCGGCCGCGGGGTGGCGGATGTGTGCGACGGCTGGCCGCGATTGGAATCCGTTCGAGGCGCTCCCGCCGTAGCTAGGAGCACCATGACGGCGCCGAGGAGCTGGGGCGCCGGCCTCTGCTGCAGGAAGGAGAGCTGCTGGAGATGGTGCTGGGGGTGATCGTAACCAGGCCTCGCGGGACGGAGAGGCGGAGGGCCTCCAGCCCGACTAGTCGCCCCAGCCCCAGAACCGCTCGGGACGGAGCGGGGCCAGCTCCTCCATTTCGTTTTCGCCGGCGAGGAGCCGGCAGATCAGCACCCCGGTAATTCCCGAGAGCAGGACCCCGTTCCGGCCGTGGGCGGTGGCGTACCAGAGTCCTTCGAGGCGAGGCTCGCGGCCCACGATGGGGAGCCCATCGGGCGAGACCGGCCGAAGTCCCGCCCAGGTCCGACGGACTTCGCCCCGCGCCAGCGATGGGCAGAGTCCGCTCACCCCGGTGAAAATCTCCGCCAGACCCGCCGCCGTGACCTCGGGCGCGAACCCGGCATGCTCCATGGTGCTCCCCACCACGGCTTCTCCGTCCCGTGCGACGATGTAGCACCCTTTCCCGACCACGATGGACGGGCCAATGCCGGCGGGCCAGGCGAGAGCCGCCATCTGACCCCGAATCGGCTCCACCGTGAGGGGTCGGGGCAACCCCGCGATCTGTCCCGACCAGGCCCCGCCCGCGATGACGACATCGGGGGCGGCGTAGCTCTCGGTCGCTTTCACGCCCACCACTCGGTCGCCCCTCCGTTCCACCGCCAGCACGGTATCATGGACCGTCACCACTCCCAGCTTCGCGGCGTCGACCAGGAGCGCCTCGACCAGCCGCTCGGGGTGAATGCCCGCGTCCCGCGGGGCCCAGAAGGCCCCATGGGTGGGACCCAGCCAGGGCCACCGGGTCTTCACCTCCCCGGCGTCGAACCAGTCGCAGAGGTGACCCTGCTGCCGCTGCCAGGCCAGCTGGGAGCGGAGCTGGCCGGCGTCGGCTTCGTCCGCGGCCACTCTGGCGATACCTTCCTGCCAGAACCCGACGTCGATGCCGGTCTGGTCCTGGAGCATCGGGGCCAGCTCGGCCAGGAGCTCCCGGCCGGCGAGCCCGAGTTCGAACAGGGGATCGTCGGTGTGGGAGGCGACCTGGGCGGCGAGCATACCGGCGGCGGCGCGCCACCCTTCGCCCCGGTTGTCGCCCCGCTCGAAGAGCAGCACCCGCCGGCCGGTCTGGGCCAGCTCGCGGGCGCAGGAGGCGCCCACGGGACCGCCCCCAATCACAATGACGTCAAAGGCTTGCGTCACGAGTGGACCGAGGAAACTTTCTGAAACGTTGCGCGTACTGGGTTGGCGAGACTGCTTTCCGTGGAGGAAAATAGCATGTTCCGGAACCTCATCGGGTTCGCCCTGCTGGCCATCGTCGCCTGGTTTGGCCTGCAGCTGTTTTTCGGGCTCTTTGGCATCATCGTCGGGGTCCTGGGCAAACTGATCTGGCTGGCGTTCCTTGGATTCCTCATCTACCTGGTTCTGCGGGTGTTCGCGCCGGCTACCGCGGACCGGGTCAAGGATACGATCTCGGGCAAGCCAGCGGCCTGATCCGGGGGTCGGCTTCATATGCCATCAGCGCCCTCTCGGGATCTCCCGAGGGGGCGTGGTCTTTCGAGGCCTCTGCAACGGCCACAGCCTACACGGATAACCGCAACAGACTACACAGATAACAGCAACAGACTACACAGATAACAGCGGACTGGAACGGATGTACAGCTGAAGGGTGACACCATCGATGTACACCCGGACAACCCGTCATCTGTGCCCATCTGTGTCATCTGTGGTAAGCAGTTCGCTGCCCCCGCTAACGGCAACAGATTACACAGATAACAGCGGATTGAAACGGATGAACAGGCTGAAAAGGTCACACGGTCGAGGTACCCCCGGACAACCCGTCATCTGTGCCCATCTGTGTCATCTGTGGTAAGCAGTTCGCTGCCCCCGCTAACGGCAACAGATTACACAGATAACAGCGGATTGAAACGGATGAACAGGCTGAAAAGGTCACACGGTCGAGGTACCCCCGGACAACCCGTCATCTGTGCCCATCTGTGTCATCTGTGGTAGGCAGTTCGCTGCCCCCGCTAACAGCAACAGATTTCACAGACAACAGCGGATTGGAACGGATGAACAGCTGAAGGGTGATACGATCGACGCTCTTGGATTGAGCACTAGAGGAGTCATCCCTGACCCATCTGTGTCATCTGTGGTAGGCGGTTTGCGGTCCTACGTCTTCTGCAGCCGCGCCAGAACATCCTCAACCGCCCAGAACAAGAGCGGCAGCAGAATCTCGTGGTGACCGGTGAGCATGATCCCGGTGCCCGAGCCGCGCGTGGGACGCTCGACCACGTTCATCCGGGGCCGATACTGCCGGATCATATCGAAGTCGGCCGCCAGGAATCCCGCGGGCCTGCCGGCGTTCAGGTTCCGGGCGATCGACAGGGCTTTGAGGAACACCTCGGGCAGCACCACGGCGCTCCCCAGGTTGAGCACCACACCCCCCTGGTCGAGGTCGGGGAGGGAGCCCGCCAGTCGCCGGAAGTCGCGATGACTGGTCGCGCCGGTCGCCCCGCCGTCGCTTGCAGGGTGCTGGTGGATGATCTCGGCGCCGATGGTCGTGTGCACCGTCACCGGGACCTTGTGCCGGTGACAGGCGAGCAGCACCGAGGCATCCGCGCCCGGCAGCTCGGTTCCGGCGGCGAGGGCGCTCGCGAGACCTTCGCCCAGTCCCTGGTTCCGCTGGCCGGCAGCGTTGATGGCCCGGTTCATCGCGGCGCCGGTCTCCTCGGCCATGCCGAAGGTCCCGTCCGGGAGCCCTTCCTCCACGTCCTCGCTGGTCCCACCGAACCGGGCGAGCTCGAAGTCGTGGATCGCGGCGGCGCCGGTCATGGCGATATGGGTGACGATGCCTTCCCGGATCCACCCCGCCAGCAGTGGCCCCAGTCCCACCTTGATGACGTGGCCGCCCAGCAGGACCACCACCCCCCGCTGCTCCCGGGCGGCGGAAGCGATCGCGGCCGCCACCGTGCGAAGGTGGTCGGCCGCGAGGAGATGGGGCAGGCTTTCGAGGAAGCGGTGGAACGAGCGATCGCCGTCAGGCGCCTGCGCCAGCAGGGATCGGTCGACCTTGTTGGGCCGGTTGGCGATGGCCACGGTGCGAACCCGGGTGAGATCGGGCTCGCGGTAGGGGCTCATTGCGTTGCCGCCGGGGTCACGCTCTCCAGCTGCAGCGTGACCGTGCCGAAGGGCAGCTTGGCCCGGATCTGCACCGGAATCCGTCGCTCGTCATCGGTGATCCAGAGCATGGCCTTGGAGCGGGGCGCGAAGAGCCCGTCCTCGCCCACCACCGGATTGAGGATGACGCAGTTCACCTTCTTGCCGTCGGGCATCTCCATCTTCTCGCGCTTGACCACGGCGATCCTGACGGGGTTCAGGTCCTTCTTGAAATACCGCTCGTAGGCGTAGGACTTTCCCACCTCAAGCGGGAGGGTGCGCAGGAAGTAGAAGAAGGCGGCGTCGTCCAGCGGGTCGCTGACGGTGGGCTTGGTGCCCACCCGGTTCTCCTGGGTATAGAAGAGCGAGTCGGGGAAGATCTCGAAGTAGCGCTTCCTCGGCTTGCCGTTCTCCACCAGATCCTGATGGAACCGGCGCGAGACCAGGTCGCGGGTCCCGGTCCACGACTGGAGCACGTTCCGGCTCTTGTAGAATGGTGCCGAGGCATCGAGCCCGAATTCGAACACGAAGGACTCGTTGCCCCGTACGGTGTCGATGCCGGTGACGCTCATCCAGGCGGTGCCGAGCCGGAGGATGCCCAGCTTGGCGGCATACTGGAATCGCTCGCCCACCTGGAAGGGATAGGCCGGGGGCGTCACCGGCTTCAAGGCGGACCCCCGGAGCGCACGTGGCGCGGGGTGAAGCATCGCACCGGCCAGCAGGGCGGCCGCAAGGATTTTCATCGTGCCGTTTCCTCGAGTTCCGGATCTTCAGCCCGGGCGCCGCCCGGTCTCGAGTCGGTGGGCCGCGTGCCGCGGATCCTCAGTTTACCGCCATCGCGCCACAGCTGCCGGGCGAGCGGCCAGGGGTCGATCCGGCTGGACCGATGCCGGAGATCGTGTCGTTCGACGACCTCCACCGTGTCGACCCGCCGTGCATGCCGTGCCACCCGGCCGATCAACTCGGCGTTGGCGGCCCAACCCTCGGACGTGAGCAGCGGGCCGTCCTGTTCCCGCAGCGCGTTTCTGAGGCAGAACAGCCGAAAGCCTCCATATCCGGAGACAATGTCCCTCACGCCGGACACTTGGACGCCCCGCAGCAGCCACCGGGCGTACTTTCGCACGAGCCGTGCCGCCAGCCGTGGCTCACCCGTCACCGTCGCCTGACCGATCACCAGGTCGGCCCCTGACTCGAGCCGCTTGACGATCTCGGGGAGGTATTCGGGGCCATGGGTGAAATCGGCGTGCAGCACGATGGCCGCATCGCGCTTGGGCCGGTCGGTACGCTCGACCGCGAGGCGCAGCAGCTCCTCGAGGGTGCGGGCGTAGCCGCGCCGCTCGCCGTGGCGGATCACAGTGAGGGGTAGGGCCTTGGTATAGGGTTCGAGAATTTCGGAGGTCGCGTCACTCGAGGCATCGTCCGCCACGAGGATTTCGTATTCGCGGGGAAAGGCCTGGAACGTCTTCCGGATTTTCCATAACAGCAGCCCGACCGTCGGGGCTTCGTCATGGCTGGGAATGCAGAGATAGAGCATGCGTTTCTAGGTGGATGGCGCGACGGAATGATACACGGAGAGGGTACCCTCGGCCATCCGGTCACTCGAGAAGCGTCTGACCCGTTCCAGAGCCGCGAGGCGCAGGTGCTCGCGCCGGTCCGGGTGCTCCAGCAGTTGTCCCACCCCGGACGCGATCGCCTCGGCGTTCCCCCGGGGACAGAGGAGCCCCGCGTCGCCCACCGCCTCGGGAAGTCCGCCGGCATCGGTGCTCACCACGGGAACGCCCAGCGCCATCGCATCGAGCACCGAAGTGTTGAGCCCTTCCTCCCAGGAGCTGGCTACAAACAGGTCGCCCTCGGCAATCACCGGGCGACCATCGTCGACTGCCCCGATCAGGTGCACCGCGCCGTCCAACCCGAGTGCCGAGCGCTGCGCCTCCAGCAGGACGCGCTCGGGCCCCGCACCGGCAATCACCCAATGGAGAGTGGGGCAGCGGCGCCGCAGCGCCGCAGCGGCCCGGAGGAGCGTCGGGTAGTCCTTGTGGGTGACCAGCGCGCCGACCGAAACGGCGAGCGGTGTGCCGGCCGCCAGACCCAGCCGGGCGCGCAGATCGATCGGGACCGGGGGAGGGGCATCGAGCGGGATGCCTGATGGCACCACCGCGATCCGCTCGGCGGGAATGCCGCCGGCTTCGAGGACCCGGCGGATCGCCTGGCTGATCGCCACCACCCGGTTGGCCCGGCGCCAGAGCCAGGGGCGGCGCAGGGGAAAGTCGACCCGGCGGGTAACGACCAGGGGGAGCCGGTACCGCGCCGAGGCGATGGCGGCGAGCGTCAACGCGTGGGGGTCGTGGGCGTGGAGGATCGGAGGGCCGGCGGCCCTCGGGCGGGCGGCCCGGAGCAGGGCGACCAGGGTCCGGGGGTCGAGCGCCGCCCGCCAGGTGGCGTCGGCGACCGGGCACCCCGCACCGGTCAGGTCGCGCGCCAGCCGGCTATCTCGCCCGGTGACAACGAGCTGACGGGCTCCCCGCCGAGCGAGGGCCTGGGCGAGGTAATACACCTGCCGCTGGCCGCCCCGCCATTCCCTGCCCGACGCAATGTGGACCACGCGGACCCCGGTCGGGGGGGCCTGGAGCGTCACGAGGCGTCCCGCAGCAGGGTGCGCAGTTCGGCCAGGCTGAAGGGCTTCTGGAGACAGGGCCGGCCGCTTCCCTCGAGGAAGTCCAGGGTGTCTCCCCGGACGGTGTCGCCGGTGGAGAAGGCGACCTTCCGGGCCAGCTCGGGGGCCCGCGCCTGCAGCGCCTCGTAGAACTCGCGGCCGCCGAGTCGGGGCATGCGCAAATCAGAGATGATGAGATCGAAGGGCTCGGCGATGGCGCGTTCGAGGCCGGCGTGGCCGTCGGAGGCGGTCGCCACCGTATGACCCCACGCCTCGAGCGTCGAGCGGATGTAGTGGAGGATGTGGGGCTCATCGTCGAGCACCAGCACCTGGAGCGGACGGATGGCGGCCGGCGCAACCGGCGCCGCCGGCTCGGCCGGGGGTCGCACCCGTCCGGGCAGCTCGACGGTGAAGCTCGAACCGGCGCCGGGCCGGGTGGTGAGGGTGATCCGGCCCCCGTGCTCCTTGACGATACCCTGGCTGATCGAAAGCCCGAGGCCGGTGCCCTGACCCTCGGGCTTGGTGGTAAAGAACGGCTCGAAGGCCTGGGCCGCGTGCTCGGGTGCCATGCCCGGCCCGTCATCGGTCACCTCGATCGCCACTCCATCCATCCAGCGCCGGGTGATCAGCCTGATCGTGCCGGGCCGCCCGGTGGATTGAATGGCCTGGGCGGCGTTCTGGATCAGGTTGAAGAAGACCTGCTGAATCTGGTTGGGGTTGAGGTCGAGCGGCGGGAGATCGGGAGCCAGCACCAGCTCCAGTGCGATCCGGTCGCCGCTCAGCTGGTTCCGGAACAGCGAGACGGTAGCCTCGAGAATGGGCTCGAGCGCCGCACTCTGCCGGGTCTCCTGACGCCGGGCGAAGCTCAGCAGGTTCTTGACGATATTGCTGGCGCGCTCGGCTTCCTGCTGGATCACCCGGAGCGGCTCCCGGATCCGGGGCGGGACCTCGGCCGACTCGGCCAGGAAATCGGCAAAGCCCACCACCGACGTGAGCGGGTTGTTGAGGTCGTGCGCCACGCCGGCAATGAGCTGGCCGATCGCCGATAGCTTGCCCGACTGGATCAGGCGCTCCTGCAGCACCCGCCGGTCGGTGGTATTCTCGAACAGCAGCACCACCCGGCCCGGATCGCCCGGCGTGCAGCGGAAGACCGTGACCGCGATCGACTGATCGTGCTGTCGCAGCTCCTCTTCCGTACCGGGGGCCGCCAGGGCCCGGGAGACGCCCTCATGCCAGTCTCTCGGGAGCACGGCCTGCCACGGCCGGCCGGCGGCGGCCATCGGGGTGAGGGAGAGGAGCTCGGAGAAGCCGCGATTGACCCGTTCCACCCGCCCACCGCGATCGAGCAGGCAGAGCGCGAGGCTCACCGCGTCGATGGCCTCGTCCCAGCGCTGACGGCTCTGGTCCATCAGCTCCACCAACTGGGCACCCTCGAGGGCCACACTGGCCACGGCACCCAACGCCTGGAGCCGCGGGAGGTCGTCCTCCGCCGGGGGGCGGTCGAGCAGCAGTGCCATCGCTCCGAGGATCGCACGCCGCCCGAGGAGCGGGACGCCGAGGAGGGTGCCGCCGTCGGAGGGGTGAATGAGGGGCTCCCCGGAGTGGAGAATCGCGGTCAGGGCGGCCTGCAGCACCGGGTGCCGGGTATCGCCTTTAGCACTCTCGACCGCCCCCTGCTGACCGACGGTGATCACCGCCACCGGCGATGGTCCGAAAGATGCCTTGACTTCCTGCACCAGTCGGTCGACAAGTGATACAGGGCGCAGCGTCCCGGTGAGGGCGCGGGCAAAGGCCACCACGCTGGAGAGCGCGTCGACCGACGCGGCGTCCTGGGGAGACGGAACGGACTCAGCTTCCGAAGGAGACGACATGATCCTCGCGAACATGCGTGGCCGCCTGAAGGCCGGGGACCTGCAACTGGTGCTGCTGCTCTTGAGCCGCGGCTCGGCGGCACGGCGCGCGGCACTGGAACAGCGACTGGAGCGGGAGGGCCCCGATCCCCTGCTCGACGCCCCCGAACTGCCGGAAGGCCTCCTCGCCGTCCGCACGATGATGGTTCCCAGTGAGGTGCTGTTCTTCTACGTCATGGTCCGTCACACCCTGCTCCAGGCCGGTATCGGCGAGCGGGAGGTGGCCGATTACCTCGCCGCGCTGCTGCTCGAGTTCGGCCGGCGGGACCGGGCTCAGCGGGTGGACTGGAACGACGATCAGTCCCACCGTTACCTGGTGGACATCGTGAGCGATCTCGAGGCCAGTCAGGGGGCCCGCCGCTTCCGGGTGCTGTTGCACCTCGGCAACTACGCGATGTGGCTCGCGGGGCTCTTTCCCCACTATATCGAGGCCCGCCGGATTCGCCGGGGCGGTCCCGACGTCACCTACTACGACTCGCTGGGCCGCCGAGGCTATGCCATGGCCTCGGATCACGAGCTCGCCGATCGCTTCCAGCTGGAGGGAGTGCTCCACACGGCGGCGGAACGCTTCCCCACCATCCGCTCGGCGCTCAACGATCTGTCGGAACGGGTGCTCTTCCCCTCGACGGAGCTGCACTAGCGGTCACCCCCGCCGGCGAGCGACGCCGGCGGGATTCCGAGACCAGGGCGGCGAAGAGCCCCTGGTCGGGGGCGGTGACCTGGGCGTGAAATTCCTCGGGGTGCCATTGCACCGCCAGGAGCCAGGGATCGCCTGGGGCCGACTCCAGTCCCTCGATTTCGCCGTCAGTCGCCCGGGCGGTGACCACCAGCCCGCCGGCCAGCTGCCGGATGGACTGATGATGGAAGCTGTTCACTTCGAGACGAGTGGCGCCCAGAGCCCGCGCGAGCCGCGATCCGGACAGGATCTCCACCGGATGGGTCCGCGCGTCCCGGCCGTCGGCCTGGTTGTGGGGAAGGCCGTCGGGCTTGTCGCTCGGCAGGTCCTGCCAGAGGGAGCCGCCCAGGGCCACGTTGACCAGCTGGATCCCGCGGCAGATCGCCAGGACCGGCACATCCCGCGCGCGGGCCTCGCGGAAGAGGGCCATCTCCTGGGCGTCGCGCAGCGGATCGATATTCGAGGCCACGGTCGGGTGGGGCGTCTCGCCGTAATGGACCGGATCGACGTCCTCGCCACCGCTCAGCACCAGGCCGTCCAGCACCTCGACGATATCGCCGGCGTGGCCCTCGCCGAGGAGCGGGGGGAGGACCAGGGGTATGCCGCCGGCGGACACCACGGAACGGACGTAGGCGGTATTGACGGTGCTCCGGTCGGCGCCGGCGTAGTGCCGGGTGGTCCCGGTGATGCCGATGCGCGGGGCGCTCATCGCTGCATCACACTGTCGGGAAAGAGCGGGCAGCGGGGATCCTCAACCCGACCGGGGTCGAGCTGGATACCCAGAAGGGGCAGCATCAGGGTGTCAATGGAGATCTTGCCGATGGGGGGGGCCCCCTGAATCGGATCCGATTCGTACACCATCACGCCCCGGGCCTTGCCGGAGAGGTCGAGCACCAGCACTCCGAATCCCGGCTTGATGCTCGGCGGGATGGTGCCGTCGATGCCGATCACCCAGCCGCTATCGGCGGTGCGACCGACCACGGCGTCGAAGGCCGGGCCCACGGCTACCCGGGCCACCAGGTGGGGCGGGAGGGTGGCGGGCGGGTCTCCCAGGGTCTGGTTGGGGACCCCAAACTCCTGCAGCAGCATGGTGGCGCCGGCAATGGCGGTGAGCCCGCAGGCGCCCCCGCCGCGGGGCGGACCGCAGGCCGAAACCACGACCAGGCAACCGAGGACCAGAGCACGGCGCATGTCCAATAAGCTAACGGCCCGGCTTCCTTGACGCCCCTCCAGGCGATCCGTACCATTCGGACCAATCCCCGACTGGGACTACCCCACGGTGTTCGAAGGGCTCAAGGCCCGGCTCGAGAAAATCCTCGCCGACCATGCCGTGCCGGGTGAGCCCCGGCAACGCGCCGCGCTCCTCCACGCCGCCCTGGTCGAGGCCAAGGTGGCCCTGACCGCCATGCAGGAAGCGCTGACCGCCACCGAACGGCAGCTCGCCGCCGAGCAGAAGCACCTGGAGGATGCCGAGCGGCGCGGGCGGCTCGCGGCCCAGATCCCCGACCCGGAAACGGTGCAGGTGGCGGAGCAGTTCGCCTCCCGCCATCGCGAGCGGGTGGTGGTCCTGGAGAAGAAAGTGGCGGTCCAGCGGGACGAGCTGGCGCTGACTCGGCGGGAAGTGGAGCAGATGACCGCCGAGCTCCGGCAGCTGCGTACCACGGGCACCACGGCGGGGGGCCCGACACCGGCACAGGACGCCGCCTGGCGGGAGCTCGAGAATGCCGGCGGCGTCCGCCCCGACACCGACGTGGAGGGGGAGCTCCTCAAGCAGCAGATCTCCCGCCAGCAGATGGACGCCGCGGTGGAAGCCCAGCTGGAGCATCTCAAGAAGAAACTCGGCCGTGAGAAAGGCGAACGGTGACATCGTGAAAGGTGCGCGACGGATGCCGCGAGTCGCACGGGAATGCCGACGCTGGCAACGAACGGCCTGGCTCCTGGCCGCGCTCGGCATCGTGCACCTCTCATCGTCCCTCGCCGCCCAGCAGCCCCTGACTCCCCCGTCGCACTTCCAGAAGCTCGCCCACACCTACAGCATCGTTGCCTATGACTCCGCCACCGGCGATCTCGGGGTGGCGGTGGAGTCCAAGTTCCCCAACGTGGGGGGCATCGTTCCCTGGGGCCAGGCCGGGGTGGGGGCCGTGGCCACCCAGAGCCTGGGCAACACCGCCTACGGGGAGCGGGGCCTTGCGCTGATCGCCCAGGGGGCGACCGCCGAGGAGGCGCTCCGGATCGTCATGCGCACCGACACCATGCTGCAGGACCGGCAGGTCGGCATGGTCGACGCGCGCGGCAACGCCGCCAGCTTCACGGGGACCCGGACCTTCGACTGGGCCGGTGGCCGGGTCGGCGGGGTGGCAGGCGGCCGGCCGGGTGGCAAGGGCGACGTGATAGTGGGCCGGGGCTATGCCGCCCAGGCGAACATCATGGTGTCGGACCAGACGGTGAAGAACCTGGCCCAGAGCTTCGAGAGGAGCACCGGCTCGCTGGCGGACCGGTTGATGGCAGCGCTCAAGGCGGGGCAGGCCGGAGGGGGAGACCGGCGCGGCATGCAGTCGGCCGCGCTGCTGGTGGTGCGCAAGAACGGCGGCTACCTCGGCGCCAACGACCGGTTCATCGACATTCGGGTCTACGATGCGGTGAACCCGATTGCCGAGCTGGAGCGTCTGCTGGCCCTGCACAAGCTGCACTTCTTCCCCTCCGAAGCGGCCGATCTGGTCCCCCTTACCCCCGGGCTGGTGAAGCAACTGGAGCCGATCCTGCTTCGTGAGCCGGCGGGACAGTCGGAGAAGTGGCTCAAGGCGCCTCAGGGGAAGGTCACCGAGGTGTTTCTCGCCGCCCTGCGGGACTTCATGTACTGGGAGAATTACGACGTGCGCGTCCGGATGGACGGGAAGATCGACCGCGTCGTGCTGGACGACATCCTCAAGAAGCGTCAGTAACACCCCATTCCAGGAGTCGGACTCTTGGCTACGATGACCACCCCCGCCGCAGGCGCCGGCGATCACCCGGCGGCGGCAGCCGGCGGGCCCCACGACACCGCGTTCTTCGGGCATCCACGCGGGCTCTCGACCCTGTTCTTCACCGAGATGTGGGAGCGCTTCAGCTACTATGGCATGCGCGCCATTCTGATTCTCTTCATGACCGCCGCGGTGGCCGATGGAGGACTGGGCTTCGATGCCAGCAAGGGCGGCCTGATTCTCGGTACCTATGCCGGCATGGTGTACCTCATGTCGGTTCCTGGCGGATGGCTGGCGGACAAGTTTCTGGGGCTGCGCCGGGCCGTGCTGTACGGCGGCGTCGTCATCATGGCGGGGCATATCGCCCTCGCCATCCCCTCGGTCCCGACCTTCTACCTGGGGTTGGGCCTGGTGATCATCGGCACCGGACTGCTCAAGCCCAATATCAGCGCGATGGTCGGGACGCTGTATACCCCGGAGGATCACCGCCGGGACGCGGGCTTCTCGATCTACTACATCGGGATCAACACCGGGGCCTTCATCTCGCCGCTGGTCGTCGGCTGGCTGGCACAGAGCCCGAGTTTCAAGGGGATCCTCGGCGACGTGGGTATCGCCCCCGAGACCAGCTGGCATTGGGGCTTCGGCGCGGCGGCAGTCGGGATGTTCTTCGGCATCGTGCAGTACCTGGCCGGGTGGAAGTTCCTGGGCGACGCGGGCATGAGTCCCGCCAAGCCGGCGAGCGAGGCCGAAGCGCGCGGCCACAAGCGAACCCTGCTGATCGGGCTGATCGCGTCGGTGACTCTGGTGGCGGTGCTCTATTTCCTGGCGAGCACCGGGATGGTGACGATCACGCCGGAGCGGGTGTCCCGGACCTTCGGTACGGTGCTGGCGTTGACGCCGCTTGTGCTCTTCCCGGTGCTCTATTTCTTCGGCGACTACAACGCCCAGGAGAAGAAACAGCTGATCGTGATCATGGTGCTGTTCTTCGGCGCCACCGTGTTCTGGTCGGTGTTCGAGCAGGCGGCGTCGACCCTCAACCTCTTCGCCGACCGGAACACCGATCTCACGATCACCACTCCGCTCGCGGTGGTGCTCACTCTCACGCTGCTGGTACCGGCCTACCTGTCAGGACGCTGGTTCCTGCGGCTACCGAAGAAGACCCCGCTGGCGATCGCCTTCGCCCTGCTGGTGAACGGGATGGTCCTGGGCGCCATCTACTACATGTTCACCCATATCGGCGATGCGTTCCAATCGGCGTACTTCCAGTCCGCCAACGCGATGTACATCGTGGTGCTGGCGCCGCTGTTCGCGACATTGTGGGTGTCGTTGGGTGACCGGGAGCCGTCGAGCCCCGCCAAGTTCGCGGTGGGCCTCCTGTTCGTGGCGCTGGGCTTCGCGATTCTGATCGTCGCGGCGAAGCTCTCGGCTAACGGCGTGCGGGTGAGCCCCCTCTGGCTGGTCGCGACCTACTTCCTGCACACCATTGGTGAGCTGTGCCTCTCTCCAGTGGGACTCTCCGCCATGACCCGGCTGGCCCCGGCCCGGATCGTGGGTCTGGTGCTCGGCATCTGGTTCCTGGCGACCTCGCTCGGCAACTGGCTGGCCGGCTTCGCCTCGAGCATGTACGAACAGATGCCCCTGGCGACGCTTTTCGGAGTGGTCACCGGGCTGACGCTGGTGGCTACAGCGGTGCTGACGGTGCTGGTGGGGCCGATGAAGAAGTTGCTCGCCAAGCGCTAGGTCGAGCTCGGCGGGTGAGAACGTCCGGAGCACCTCGGCGCCGCCGGGCCCGAGGTGCTCCGTCTTCGTGCCGCCAGAGTGCTTCGGGCGCACCTTGCGCTTGGGGCGAAGGGAACTCTCCGCGGGCCTGAAGTTCGCTCTTGGTGAAAGCCCTCAGACGGGACGGGCTCAGTGACGCGACCGAGCGCCATGGGGGGGCGCGAAGCGCGACTGGGCGCGAGGGAGACCTTCAGGGCCCGCTCTGCGTTCCCATCGCCCCTCGCGCGGCCGGCTTTCGCGACCTTCGGTCCGACCGTCCGACCGTCCGACCGTCCGACCGTCCGACCGTCCGACCGTCCGAGGGTTCGGCGCTTGGGGGGAAGGGAACTCTCCGCGGGCCTGAAGTTCGCTCCTGGTGAAAGCCCTCAGAAGGGATGGGCTCACTTACGCCCCGCTCCGAGTTCCCCTCCCCCCTCGCGCACGAGGCCAGCTCTCGCGACCTTCGGCCCGCCCGCCCGCTCACCCGCTCTTGAACACCCGAAACAGGTACCACAGCGACGGCAGCAGGACCACCGCACCCACCCCAAGCGCGATCGTGATCAGTCGCAGGGTAATGGGGGGAGCGGCGGCGGCGTGGATGGTGAGTGCCGGTGGCAGGATCAGGGGATACTGGGCCAGGGCCCAGCCCCACACGATGCCGACGACCTGGGCCGCGGCGGCCACCCGGGCCACGCGGTAACGGCGAGACCAGAGCCCCCAGAACGCGGTCACCGCGGCGCCACCGGTGAAGAACTGCACCGGGAGGGCCTTGGCCGAGGAGGTCAGACCGTTCCAGACCAGCGGTGACGCGCGCCAGGCCAGCAGCAGGGTGACCAGGGCCGTGAAGAACACCGCGATCCCCGCCCACATGGCGCGCCTGCGGAAGTCGTCCTGCAGGTCGGTCTCGCGGGCTTCGAGCGTCAGGTAGACTGCCGCCAGGAAGGCAAAGAGCGCCAGCGTGAAGGCGCCGACACTGGCCGTGAAGGGGGAGGTCCACGGCGCGATATAGTCGGCCACGAATCCCTGGCCCGTCGGCCGGCCCACCTGCCCGGAGGCGATGGCGCCAAGCGCCACGCCCAGCAACACCGGTGTCACCAGGCTTGCGATCGCGAAGACCCGGCCCCAGGAGCGCTGTTCGGCGGAAGACTCCGGGGCGTAACTCCGGAAGATGAACGCCGACCCGCGGAGCACGATCCCCAGCAGCACCAGGCTGAGCGGGACGTGGAGTGCGATGGTGAGACGGGTGAACGCCGAAGGAAAGCAGGTGAAGAGCAGGACGATGATCAGGATCAGCCAGACATGGTTGGCCTCCCAGACCGGCGCGATCGCGTGGGCGATCAGGCCCCGCTGGTGCTCCCGCCGGGGACCGGTGGCCAGCAGATCCCATACGCCGCCGCCGAAGTCGGCTCCTGCGAGCAGCACGTACGCGGTGAGGGCCAGGACCACGATTCCCGCGATCAGGTCGGCCAGTCCCAGTGCCAGCATCAGCGCGCCTCCCTGACGGGTCGGCCCCCGATGATCGGGGTGTAGACCCGGTGCCAGTCCTGGTCCCGGGGGCTTCTGATAATCTGGCTGTAGAGCATCCAGGCCACCACCACGCCGAGGAGCAGGTACAGCAGGGTGAAGGCCAGGAAGGTATAGACCAGCCCGGGCATCGGGGTCACCGCTTCGCTGGTGCGGAGCACGCCATGGATCACCCAGGGCTGCCGGCCGACCTCGGTCACGGTCCACCCCGCTTCCACAGCGATGAAGCCGAATGGGGCCGAGACGGCCAGGGCCCGCAGGAGCCGGGGGGAGGAGGCGATCTCCCGCCGCCGGAGCACGACCCCCACCGCCCAGAGGGCCACCAGCGCCATCGCGGTACCCAGTCCGATCATGAGCTGGAAGGCCAGGTGCGTCACCGGGACGCTGGGCCAGTCCTCCCGCGGCACCTGGTCCAGGCCCCGGACTTCCGCCTCGGGAGAGTGGAAGGCGAGCAGGGAGAGCCCGGAAGGAATTTCGATTCCGAAGCGCACCGTGCGGGCGTCCACGTCGGGCCAGCCGCCGACCAGGAGTGGCGCGTTCCGCCGGGTCTCGAACAACGCCTCCATGGCGGCGAGCTTGGCGGGCTGATACCGGGCGACATTCCGGGCGCTGAGGTCGCCCGAGAGCGGCTGCAGCAGCGCCGCCGGCGCTCCGACCAGGAGCGCAAGGACCAGCGCCCGCCGATGAAAGGCGTTCAGCGGCTCGCGGAGCAGCAGGAGCGCATGGATCCCCGCCACCGCGAAACCGGTGGCGGCATAGGCCGCCAGCGTCATGTGCAGCGCCTGCTGGAACGCCGCCGGACTCTGCAGCGCGCGGATCGGGTCGATATTCGCGATCGTGCCATTCACCAGCTCGAAGCCGGTGGGGGCGTTCATCCAGGCGTTCACCAGAACCACGAAGATGCCGGAGACCGCCCCACTGACCGCCACCAGGACCCCGGCGACGAGATGGGCCCGGGGCGAGATCCGGTTCCAGCCGTAGAGATAGATGCCGAGGAAGATCGCCTCGGTGAAGAACGCGAAGCCCTCGAGCGAGAAGGGGAGGCCGATCAACGGGCCCGCCGGCTGCATGAACCCCGGCCAGAGAAGACCGAGCTCGAAGCTGAGGACCGTCCCCGACACGGCGCCCACGGCAAAGAGGATGGCGGTGCCTTTGCTCCAGCGCCGGGCGAGCTCGAGGTCGAGGGGGTCGTTGGTCCACAGCCAGCGCCGCTCGGCGACCACCATGAGCAGCGGCATCCCGATGCCGACCACGGCGAAGATGATGTGGAAGGCGAGTGAGATCGCCATCTGGCTTCGGGCGGCGAAGAGATCGCTCATGGGACTCGGAGGCGGGGTCTGGTGAGAGTATTCACGAAATCACTGCGGAGCAAATCCCCGCCCAGGGGTGATGCCGGAACCCGAAGGGGCCTTCCAAGGCCTCATCCTCCCGGCGAGAGCGCGATGAGCGAACCAGGCCTCGATCCGCGCCAGCGCCGGCGGCGCGGTTCTAACCGTCACCGCGCACCGTCCGCAGCAGCGCCCTAAGGCGTTCGAGCTGGTCGGCATCGGCCGCTTTCTTGTCGGTGCGCCAGCGCGCCATGCGGGGGAATCGCACCGCGATGCCGCTCTTGTGCCGGGGCGAGGCCTGGATTCCCTCGAAGGCCAGCTCGAAGACCAGGGCCGGTTCGACCGCGCGCACCGGCCCGAACCGCTCGGTCGTGTTGGCCCGGACGAACGCGTCGACCTTCCGGATCTCCGCATCGGTGAGTCCGGAATAAGCCTTGGCGAATGGCACCAGCTGGTCCCCGTCCCACAGGGCGAAAGTGTAGTCGGTATAGAGGCCGGCCCGGCGGCCGTGGCCCGGCTGGGCATAGAGCAGCACCGCGTCGACGCGGTAGGGATCGATCTTCCATTTCCACCAGTCGCCCCGCCGCCGGCCCACGCCGTACCCCGAGTCGAGTCGCTTGAGCATGATGCCCTCGGCCGATCGGTCGCGTGACAGGAGGCGGGCGGCTTCGAGGGCGGACCAGTCCGGCGCTTCGATGGCGTCGCTCACCCGGATCCGACCGTCGCCCCGGCCGCCACCCAGCAGTCGGGTCAACTCCTCCCGCCGAGCGCCCAGGGGTCGGGCCCGCAGGTCCACCCCGTTCAGCTCCAGCAGGTCGTACGCCATGAGAACCACGGGACACTGCTGCCGGACCTGAGCCGTGACGCTCTTTCGGGTGATCCGTTGCTGGAGCCTCGCAAAGGGAAGCGGCGCCCCGTGCTGCCAGGGAAGTACCTCGCCGTCAAGCACCGTTCCTTCGGGCAGCAGGCTGACGGCCTCCTCCAGCTCGGGGAAGCGGCCCCGGAGGAGTTCCTCTCCCCGAGACCAGATCCAGGTTTCCCCGCTGCGGCGGATGACCTGCGCGCGGATGCCGTCCCACTTCCACTCGGCCAGCCAGTCGGTGGCGGAGCCCAGGTCGGAAACCGGGAGGTCCAGCTGGTGAGCGAGGAAGAACGGATAGGGCCGGCTGGCGGCGGTGTCGATGGCGTCGGGGTTGATGAGAGTACGGTACCACTCGCCGGTCGGCTCCCAGGCCCCCGAGAGACGGTGGGCGATGATCTCCTCCCCGATACCCGAGGCCCGCGCCAGCGCCCGAATCACCAGGCGAAGCGACGCGCCGACCCGGAACGCGCCGGTGATGAGCTTGTTCCAGACGAACCGCTCCCGCGCGTCGAGACTCCGCCAGGTCTCGAGCATGGCCTGGCGCTGCTCCGCGACCTCGAGCGGGGCCAGCGTGAGCAGACGCTCTTCCACCCACCACGCGAGCGGGCGATCCATCCCGGCCGTGCCCTTGGCCGGGAGGAGCAGCGTGATGGTCTCGGCCAGATCTCCGACCTGCTGATACGACTCCTCGAACAGCCAGGCCGGTGTCCCGGACTCGGCGGCGGCCCACTGGGCGAGCAGGGTGGCGGAGACGGCCCGGCGGGGACGGCGGCCCGCGAAGAAGGCGATGGCCCAGGCGGCGTCCTCCGGCCGGGCCTCGCGGAAGTAGGACACCAGCGCGGCGACCTTGTCGCCGATGGCGTTGCTGGAGTCGAGCTCGTGATAAAGCCGGGCGAAGCGGCGCATGCTCAACCCTCCGGCCCCGGGTCGGGGGTCTCCAGCTCGCCCTCGAAGCGGGTGGTCAGGGCCCGGGCTTCGAGTCCCTGTTCCGAGAGGTACCGGACCAGCGGGGCGGTGAAGCCGTGTGTCGCCCAGATGGTGGTGGCGCCAGTCGCGGCGATAGCCTCGAGCAGGCCGGGCCAGTCGGCATGATCGGACAGCGCGAACCCGCGGTCGAGCGCCTGGCGGCGGCGGATGCCCCGAATCTGCATCCACCCCGAGACGAAACCGGTGGCCGCGTCACCGAAGCGGCGTGCCCATGGGGTCACTTCCGATCCGGGGGGCGCGAGGATCAACGAGCGGGACCAGTCGTGTCGGGCGGGGAAGGCGGAAACCGCGGCGGTCGGAGCGAGGGTGACGCCGGCCTCGCGATAGAGCGTGGTGAGCCGGTCCATTGCGCCGTGGGTGCAGATCGGTCCGATGGATGGGTCGAGCCCGGCCAGGATTCGTTGGGCCTTCCCGAGGGCGTAGCCCAGCAGCATGGTGGCGCGGCCCCGCTCCTGATTCTGGCGCCACCAGGCATTGAGATCGGCGAAGACTTCCTGCTCGGGGGCCCAGCGGTAGACCGGGAGGCCGAAGGTGCACTCGGTCACAAACCCGTGGCAGCGGATCGGCTCGAAGGCGGCGCAGGTAGGGTCAGGTTCGAGCTTGTAGTCACCGCTTACGGCCCAGACCTCGCCCCGGTGCTCGATGCGCACCTGGGCCGAGCCGAGCACATGGCCGGCAGGGTGGAGCGACACCCGGACGCCATTGAGGCGGTGGGCCTCGCCGTATGGCACACCCCGCACGGTGGCGTCGTTGGGGAGCCGGGCGCGCGCCAAAGCGAGACCCGGTTCGGCCACGAGGTAGGCCGCCGAGCCGGGACGGAGATGATCGCCGTGCGCGTGGGTGACGACAGCGCGGGGCACCGGCTGCCACGGGTCGATGAAGAAATCGCCAGCAGGACAGTACAGGCCGGCGGGGGTGAGTTCCAGCAGGCTCATCGGTGACAACGACGGCGAAGGAGCGGGGGTACGGGCTCCGGCAAGGTAGCGAGGTCCCGCGATCTACGTTGGCCGTCCCGCCGCGGCCCCCGCCATCGGACGCCGCGGTGCCCTGGGGGCAGGCGCGTCCAACTGCATGGGGCCCAAGCGATTGCCTCCGGGATCCGGGGCTCGCCCGGGAACGGGCACCCGACTTGCTCTTTTCCTTGTATCCGTGGAATGGCCGGAGGGCCGCGATGAAGCTTCTGCTGGTGCTGGTCGTGCTGGGTGCGGTTGGCTGGTATTACTTCAAGCCGCTCCCACCGGGGAAGGGCCCTGAGGCCGCCAAGGCCATGCGGGTGGCGAATGTCGTGGCCAGCGCGCTCGAGTCATACCGGGGTGCGCGGAACGGCTACCCGCTGAACCTGGACGACATCGTGCCGGAGTTCCTGGCCAAGGTGCCGCATATGGCCCACGGCAGCAGCCTCGAATACCAGCGTCTCGGGGCAAGCTACAAGTTGACGTTCGGTTACGCCAACCCGCTCCCGGTGCACTGCTCCATGCAGCCGGGGACCAAGTGGGCGTGCGAGTGGTTCTAGCCAGGCGGTGAGGGTGTGGGCTTCTCCCTCCGTTCCTTGGGCCCCATCCCCGGTTCAGAACCCAACTTCCACTCCCAGCCGCAGCAGTCGCGGCGCACCGTAGAAGAAGATCGGTTGCACGAAGTCCCGGGTCGCCGCCAGGTAGAGGTCCTGTAGTTCCTGCCCCTCCACATAGCCGTTGTGGTCGATGTCCGCCCAGGCGCGATACCGGGGTGACTCGTAGGGCACCGGCGTCGGATTGGCGTTGTAGGAGTCCAGCGCCAGCTGCCGGATCGACGCCTCGTCCAGGACCGGCGTCCCGGTGTCGCGGCGCACGGCGATGATGTTCCGGCGATTCAGCACATTTCGCAGGTCGAGATACAGCGACCCTTCCATCCCTTTCAGCGTGAACGGTCGCCGGATCAGCAGATCGATGGTATTGGTCGCCGGAAGCCGGCCCTCGTTGGGAAGGCCGACGAGCGAGTCCCCGATGTACTTCGAGAACGGCAGCCCCGAGGCCACCCGGATGATCGCGGTGCCCTCCAGCCCTCCGATCGGGTTGGCGCCGGCCAGTCGTGGCCCGAAGGACCGGGGAACCGTCCCGGTGACGATCGCGGTCAGCGAGTGCCGTCGGTCGAAGTCGAGCGGGAACTCGACCTTGGCGGGGAACACCAGCTGGCCGGTATTGGGGTCGATGTGGCCCGCCCGGCGCACGAAGAAGGCGTCGGACGAAGTGGCGGTGGCATCCTGCAGGTTGTAGCTCACCCGCGCGCCGAACCCACCCCGGAACTCCCGTTCGAAGATCACCTCGAAGCCCTTCACCGAGCCGGCGTCGGCGTTGCCGAAGATGCTGGAATCGGGATCCACGCCGAGGGGGACCGAGGCCACCAGGCCATCGAGCCGGCGGATATAGAGATTGCCGCGGACGCTGGTACTGGGCGTGGGACGGAGCCGGAGGCTGAACTCGTACTGGGTGGACTCCTCGAAGCCGAGGTCGGGGTTCCCCTGGCGGGTCCGGCCGGTGCGGGTCGTGTCGTCGAACGCGGCATCGACCAGGTACTGATAGTCCGGCGCCTGCCGGAATTTGCCGAAGCTCGCCACGAAGGTGGCTCCGCGGAACGTGGTGCTCACCGCGATCCGGGGGCTCAGGCCACGCTGGGTGCTGGATGCCTTTTTCCCCGGTAGATCATCCCGGCCGCTGAACTGGTCGTAGCGGATGCCGGCCGTCAGTGCCAGCTCGCTGGAGCGGGCCTGCGCCTCGGTGTAGATCGACCCCGCCCAGGGCGAGAAGGCCGCAGCGGTGGCGGCCGGGACATCGCCACCGGTGGGGAGATAGCCGAAGGTCCGTTGGAAAGTGCGGACCTGCTGGGTGGAATACTCGCCTCCGAAATAGATATCCGTATTGGGGCCGCCGACGATGGCGAGGTCGAGCCGAGTCCGCAGCTCGCGGAAACGGTTCCAGCCCAGATCCCCGCGTCCCGCACCGGTCCGGAAATAGGCGGGGACGCCCCAGGGCGTCTTGTCGCTGAACGTGGGTATGTCGAAGCCCGGGATCACCTGGTTGGCCGCGACGGTGTCCTGACGTCGGGCAAGGTCTTCCCCCAGGATCCCGATCGACTTCCCGGTGAAGGCACCGAAGGCGTAGTCCGGTTCCTCGGTGGGGGTGCCGCGAAGGAACTCCCGTCCGAAGTAGCCGATCCGGAGATCGGCGATGAGCCCGCTGCCGATGGTGCTCTGCAGGTGGCCGTTGAGGAGGTTGCCGGTGACCCGGCGGGCCGGGGCAAACTGCTGGTCGTACTTGTATATGGGGTCGAAGAGCAGCCGCTGGTCGGCGGAGTGAATGCCAAAGAGCCGGAAGATGAAGCGGTTGCCGAGCGGGATGGTGAGTTTGGCCGCGACATCGCCGGTCTCGCCGCTGTTGTGCGGCAGAAGGTTCGGTTTGTCGTACCGCGGGTCGCGCGGGTTGGCGGGGCGGGGGGCGTTGACCGGTTCCGCGTCCAGTTTGCCGGAGACGTCGATCACCCCGAGGAACCGGATGCCCGCCGGCAGGGGGCCGTCGGCCGAGACCACCGCGCGGTCGAGCCCGTAGTCGCCGCCTTCGCCCAGGGGACGGTCCGTCTCGTAGGCTACACGCCCCCGCCACCGATCGCCGCCGTCGCGAGTGGCCAGGTTCACCAGCGCCGACACCGCCTGGCCGTAGCGGGCCGAGAATCCGTTGGTAACCAGGGAGGCTTCGGCCAGCGCATCGGGCGGCACCCGGACGCCGAGCGACCCGGTGGAGGCGTCGAGCTGGTTCTTGAGGCCCAGTCCGTCGAGAATGAACGCCTGCTGACCCAGCCGCCCCCCGCGGTAGCTCTCCCCCACCGCGCCGGAGGAGAGCGCGATGGCTTCCTCTACGCTCGACACCGGCAGGCGGCGGAGATCCTCGGCGGTGAAGCGCTGCTGATCCTGCACCGCCAGCGGATCGAGCACCGAGTCCACTCGCTCGGCCACCACCTCGATTGGCGCCAACCCCACCGGATCGGGGCGCAGCACGAAATCGAGCGCGGTGGTCTGGCCGGCCCGCACCAGGACGCTGTCGCGGACCAGCGGCCGGTGTCCGATGGCGGCTGCTTTGATGGAGTGCCAGCCGGCGGAGATCTCCCGCAGCCGGTAGACCCCCCGCTGGTCGGTCACCACCGACTGGCGTCCGCCGTCGACGGTGATCAGCGCGCCGGCCAGCCCCACGCTCCCGGCGTCGGCCTCCCGCACGATGCCTGTCACCGCCCCGACCGATTGGGCCGCCAGGGGCGAGGCGGCCACGAGCAGGAGCAGACCCGCGAGGCGCAGTCGCACGCTATTCCTCCCAGAGCCAGACGTCATTGATCAGCGTTACGTTGGTGTCGGTCACGAAGAATCCGCCTCCGATCGGGATGAAGATCAGCTCGTAGGGCAGGCCTTCCGCCAGCAGACGGTCGCCGGGCGGCGAGAGGCGGAGGTGCCGGAAGAAGTGAGCGCCGTCCTCCAGCGCGGTCTCGCTCCCGGTGGCGAGGTCGACCACCCGCACCAGCCCACCCTTGTCGATCTGGACGACTCCGAACGGAGGGACGTCCCCCACCCGGACCAGCCCGTCCACCACCGCCGCCAAGCGGTTGCCGCTGACAACCGGGTCGCGGGCCACATGACCGAAGCCGAAATTGTGCACCGGACTCACAGCGCCCGAGGCGAGCACCTGACGGTAGACCACGCTGTCGCCATAGAAGCTGTAGTAGATCTCGCCGCCGTCGGTCGAGGCGGAGACAGCGCTCGCGCGCTCGGTCCCGGGGACGTAAGTCTTGACCGGACTGGGGCCGGTCACGTCGAGGAGGACAACCTGGTCGCCGAAGTGGAGGGTGTCGGCTCGACAGCACCCGCCTGCCTCGGAGCCGAGGTAGAGCAGCACGCCGGGACGCAGCCAGTGCAGGTAGCGGGGCAGGGCATGGGCCCGGCCCGACGGCGCGTCATAGGGAAAGTCCAACAGTTGGACCGGTGGGCCGAGTGGCGACAGGGTCCGCATCCACAGGCTCCAGTCGTATTCCGTCTGGGCGTCGGCGCGCCCGGTCGCACGAACCCACGCGAGGCGGGTGCCGTCGCTCACTGGCTGATCCAGGGCCTCCGTCAGGCCGTCCGGGATCCTGAGGGGGCACCCCACTTCGGTCGCGGAGCCGCCGCCACCCGGAAGCGACCGAATGCACTGGTCCAGGTCAGGCGGCGGTTCCTGGCCGGAGTACATGACCCGAGTGGCGCCGGGTTCCCAGGAGGGCCAGCCGTCGAGGCCCACGTTCAGCGTGAGCTGCAGAGGCCGGGCATTCTTGAAGGGGCCGTCAGGGAGAGTCGGTCGCCTGACCGCGAACGGGTCGCTGTGAGAGCACCCCGCGAGCAGCAGAAGCAACAGAATGGCGCGCCTCACGGAAGCGGAACCAGCCAGAGGTCCGCGAGCCGGGATGCGCTGAGCGGGTCGACCGCCTCCACCAGGGCACTTCGGCCATCCGGTGCGATCGATGGATGGGACACGAGCAGCTCTCCCATGGGGATTTCGGTTGCGGCGCCGGTGGCCAGGTCCAGCCGGACCAGCACCCCGCCGCTATCGATTTGGCGCGCCCCGATGACAGGGTCGACGGCATAGTTCACCTTCCCCCCCACCACGGCCAGCAGCACGTTGCCGCGCACGGTCACCCCCCGTACGATGCTCCCGAGGAAGTCATAAACCACGGTCTCGGCGTCCCCACCGACCCGGCTGAAGACCCGGCTGTCGCCGGCGCGGGTGAGGTAGAGCGTCTCGCCGTCGGGCGAGGCCAGCGAGGTGACCTCGCTGGTATTTGCGATCGGCTGCAGGGTGGCAGGAGTAGTGCTCAGGTCGAGCCGCATCGCCTCACGCGCCACGAGGAGCGTGTCGGGCTTGCAGCCGCTGCAGGGTCCAACCAGCAGGCGGTCGTTGCCGATGTAGACCAGTTGGGTGGGGGAGAGCCAGGTCAGGCTGGTTGCGGTGGCGTGAAGGAGCCCACTCGGTGCCCGGTAGGGGAAGGTCCGCACCGCGACACCGGAATCGTAGGGCGCCAGTCCTCCCACCCGGATTGACTCCCGGTCGGGGACCAATCGTCCTACCAGGCTCCGTGCATCGATCCAGGCCACCCGACCGCCGGGGCCAGGCATCACCGGGCCCAGGGACCGGACCGTATCGCTGTCGGCGGCGACGAGGCACTTGGTGAGGTCGCGGGTGCCGCCCGCGGCCGGTATTCTGCCCAGACAGCGGTCGCCCGCCACCCCATCTTCCCGGTCAAGGGCATAGGCAAACGCCGCTCCGTCCGCGGTCCAGGCGGGGGAGCGGTCATCGCCGGCACTGAATGTCAGCTGGATCGGCGGGGTGGTGGATCGGGGGCCGTTGTCGACGTGTTGTCCGTCGGGGAACGGATCCTGGTGGGCGCAGCCGGTCAGAAGTCCAAGCGCTACCACCACTGTCCGAAGCGGATACACCCCGGTCATCCCGCGGGAGAGGCGGAGAGGCATAGCGTGCGTGGCAAGGCGTGGGTCGGGCGAACGGCGGCCGTCGGCGGTCACAAGGTACTCCGGGACTGGAGACGTCAACAGGGTACCAACCCCGCACGTTGGTGGATTCCCAACTTTCCGGCGATTGCGACCGTCTAACCCCGGATATGGAGGCCGAGTTGAGATCCCGGGGTCTTGCTAGGGCAACCTCGGCCGCCGTCCGATTGTGGGACGGCCGATCCCGCAAATGAAACGACAGGTAGCCCCGGCTGGGTTCTTCGCCTGCGTCAATTGCCTGAAGGGCAACAACTTGTCGAAAGTGTAACCGGGGGCGGCCCCGGCACGTTTCTTACCTGCTAACAGGAAACGCTGAGGGCCCCCGGTGGGGGCCTGCGTCATCACTAGAGACTCGGGGAGTCGGTGGACATACCACGCGAGAAGAAGCCTGATCGGCGTCGCATTCTCTATATCGGCGGTGGCATCGCCGCCCTGGCGGTGACCACGGTTGGCCTGGCCCGGCTCAAGCCGGCCGCTCCGACCGTCGAAGCCGGCACGCTGTGGATGGATACGGTGCGCCAGGGCCCGATGACCCGCGAGGTGCGGGGGCCGGGCACCCTGGTGCCGGAGCAGATCCGCTGGGTGTCGGCGGTGGCGCCGGGGCGGGTGGAGAAGAAGCTGGTCCTGCCGGGTGCCCGGGTTACCGCCGGGACCATCCTCCTGGAGCTCAGCAACCCCGACGTCCAGATCCAGTTGCTCCAGGCCGAGCGCCAGCTCACCGATGCCCAGGCGCAGCTGGTATCGCTCAAGACCACGCTCGAGACCCAGAAGCTCAACCAGGAAGGCGTGGTCGCGAACATCAGGTCGGAGTATCGCGAAGCGCTGCGCAAAGCGGCCTCCGACTCGGCGCTGGCCGCCCAGGATCTGATCTCGTCTTCGGACTACGCCCGCTCGAAGGACAAGGCCGAGGAATTCACCGCCCGACTCGCGGTAGAGCAGCAGCGGCTCGAGATCTACGCCCAGAACATCCAGAGCCAGCTCGACGTCCAGAAGGCCCAGGTGGAGCGGATGCGGGCGGTGGCGGAGTTCCAGCGGGGATTGGTGAACGCGATGGTGGTGCGGGCCGGGGCCGATGGGGTGCTGCAGGAACTGCCTATCGAGGTGGGGCAGTGGGCCATCAGTGGCGCGACGCTCGCCAAGGTGGTGCAGCCGGAGCGGCTCAAGGCGGTGCTCCGGATTCCCGAGACCCAGGCCCGAGACGTGACCATCGGCCAGAGCGCGGCGATCGATACCCGAAACGGCATCGTGAACGGACACGTCATCCGGATGGACCCCGCCTCGCAGAACGGGACCGTCACGGTGGACGTGGCGCTCGACGACAAGCTCCCCAAGGGGGCCCGGCCCGACCTCAGCGTGGACGGGACCGTGATGCTGGAGCGGCTCGACAACGTACTGAACGTGGGACGCCCGGCTTATGGCCAGGCCAACAGCACGGTGGGCATCTTCCGCGTCATCCCCGGCACCGACGAGGCGGAGCGGGTCCGGGTGGAGTTGGGCCGGAACTCGGTGAATACGATCGAGATCGTCCGGGGCCTCAACAAGGGTGACGTGGTGATCCTGTCGGACATGTCGCGCTGGGACGCGGTGGACCGGGTCAAGCTGAAGTAGGGCCGGTGGCCGGTGGCCAGTGGCCGTTGGACTGCAGGGTTGCAGCAGATGGGCAGGGAGGGGCCGACGTTCGCCGTGAATGAGCGGGTTTCATCGTCCTACAACCGGAGATCGCATGACCACCAACGGCCAGTCGCTCATTCGCCTCGAGGGCATCAAGAAGGTGTTCCTCACGGATGAGGTCGAGACCCACGCGCTATCCGAGGTGCATCTCGAAATCAAGCGTGGCGAATACGTCGCGATCTCCGGCCCGTCGGGCTGCGGCAAGACCACGCTGCTCTCGCTGCTGGGCCTCCTCGATACCCCCTCAGGCGGGCAGTACTGGCTGGACAACAAGCCGGTGGCGCAGCTGTCCCCCTCGGAGCGGGCCCGGATCCGTAATCGCGAAATCGGGTTCATCTTCCAGGCGTTCAACCTGATCGGCGATCTGACGGTGTACGAGAACGTCGAGCTCCCGCTCACCTATCGCGGCATGCCCGCTGCCGAGCGGAAGCAGCGGGTCATGGCCGCGCTCGAAAAAGTGGGGATGTCCCACCGGGTGAAGCACTACCCCTCGCAGCTCTCCGGCGGTCAGCAGCAGCGCGTGGCGGTGGCCCGGGCCGTGGCCGGCGAGCCATTGATCCTCCTCGCCGACGAGCCGACCGGTAACCTCGACTCGACCAACGGCGAAGCGGTGATGGAACTGCTGCAGGCGCTGCACCGGGCCGGCGCCACCATCTGCATGGTCACCCACGATCCCCGGTACGCGGCGCACGCCGACCGCGCTATTCACCTCTTCGACGGCCGGGTGGTCGAAGACAAGGTGGCCGAGCTCCACCAGGCCTGATTCCAGACAACCCAGCCTGCACGACGTCCGGCTCGCTCCTCGAACGAGCCGGACGAGGCCCCCGGCTTACCACTCCGCTGCGAGGTGGACACCATGGCCAGCCTGCTCCAGGACCTCCGATACGCGGTCCGTACCCTTCGTAAGAGTCCCGGGTTCACGACCGTGGCGGTGCTGACGCTGGGGCTCGGGATCGGGGCGAACACCGCCATCTTTTCGGTGATCAACGCCGTCCTGCTCCGCCCGCTCCCCTACACCGAGCCCGACCGGTTGGTGACGGTGGAGCACCACTACCCCAGTCTTAACGATCTCTATGCCCCGGTGTCGGTGCCGGGCTTCGTCACCTACGACTCGAAGAAGCAGGTGTTCGAGGCCGCCGGAGTCGAAACCGGCTGGGCGCCGACCCTGACCGGGCAGGGGGATGCGGAGCGGCTCCGGGGGAGTCGGGTCACCGGCGACTGGTTTCGCACCTACGGTGTGCCGGCGGCGTTGGGCCGGACTCTCTTGCCCGAAGATGCCGCCGCGGGCCATGACCATGTGGTGGTCCTGAGCGAGTCGTTCTGGCGCACCCGCTTTGGCTCGGATCCGGCGATCGTGGGGCAGGCGATTCTGCTCAACGGGGAACGGTACGACGTGGTGGGGGTGATGCCACCGGGGTTCCGGGCGTTTTTCAACCGGCAGGCTCAGCTCTGGACCCCCATCGTGTTTACACCGGCCCAACTGAGCGGCAGTGCCACCAACGAGTTTCTCTCGTTCACCGGCCGGCTGAAGCTGGGCGTGGATCCGACCCGCGCCTCGGCCGAGTTCCACCAGCTGGCGACGCAGCTCAAGGCCGACGCCTCGGCCCCGTACCCCACCGACTGGGACCTGGCGATCACCACCTTGAACGAGCGGGCCTCCGGCGGCGTTCGACGGGCCCTCTTCGTCCTGCTCGGCGCGGTGGCCCTGGTGCTGCTCATCGCCTGCGCCAACGTGGCCAACCTGCAGCTGGCCCGGGCCGCGAGCCGCTCGCGCGAAGTGGCCGTGCGGGTGGCCATGGGCGCCTCCCCCGCGGCCCTGGTCCGCCAGCTCCTCACCGAGAGCGTATTGCTGGCGCTGCTCGGTGGAATGCTGGCAATTCTCCTGGCGGCCTGGGGAGTGCCGGCGCTGCTGGCGCTCAACCCGGCCAACCTGCCCCCCGCGTCCGATATCGGGCTCGACCCGGCGGTACTGGGATACACGCTGCTGATCTCCCTCGCGACCGGCCTGATCTTCGGACTGGCCCCGGCGCTCCGGGTGAGCCATTCGAACCTGCAGGAGACGCTCAAGGAAGGCGGGCGGGGCAGCGCCGGCGATCTCGGGAGCCTCAAGCTCCGGCGCGGACTGGTTGTGGCGACGGTGGCGCTCGCCCTGATGCTGCTGGTCGGCGCGGGACTCATGATCCGAAGCTTCGCGCGCCTGGTGGGGGTCGATCCGGGCTTTAACCCCGACAACGTCCTCACCTTCAACCTGGCCCTGCCCGCGACGACCTACGGCAACGATACCGTGCGGATGGCAGCCTTCGATCGGGTCACAGAGTCCCTCGAGGCGCTTCCGGGCGTCGTCGCCGTGGGCGGGACCACCACGCTGCCGTTCGGCGGGGGCTGGTCCACCGCCAGCTTCAGTGTCGAGGGGTTCCAGGTCCCGGCCAACGCTCAGGGGCCATGGGGCGACCAGCGACTGGTCACCACCAACTTCCTGCCGGCGCTGGGGGTCCAGCTCCTCAAGGGGCGCCCCTTTACCGATCAGGACGGGCCCGGGAGCCCGCCGGTGACGATCGTCGACGAGGAGATGGTCCAGCTCTACTGGCCCAAGGACGATCCCATTGGCAAGCGGATCACCTTCAACAATCTCACCGACTCGAGCATCACCTGGATCACGGTGGTCGGGGTGGTGAATCACACGATGCACGAGGGACTCGACGGTGGGCGGCGGGTGCAGCTCTACTACCCGCTCCGGCAGGCTCCGCAGCCGTTCGTCGCCTTCGCGCTGCGCACCCGGAGCGCGCCGATGAGCCTGGCGCCGCAGGTGAAGGCGGCGATTAAGGCGATCGATCCCGACCTGGCGGTATCCAACCTGATCCCGATGTCGGAACTGATCGAGACCAGCACCGGCCCGCGGCGCTTCTCCATGGTGTTGCTGGGGATCTTCTCCGGTCTCGCCGCGGTGCTCGCGACCATCGGGCTCTACGGGGTGATGTCGTTTACCGTCGCCCAGCGGGCCCGGGAGCTGGGCGTGCGCCTGGCTCTGGGGGCTGTCCCCGGGGACGTCCTGCGGCTGGTCCTCCGGCAGGGGATGCGGCTGGTGCTGCTCGGCGTCGGGCTGGGGCTGGCCGCGGCCCTGGTCCTGAGCCGGGTGCTCCGTTCGATGCTCTTCAACGTGAGCGCCACCGACCCGCTCACCTTCGTGCTGATCTCGCTGCTGCTGCTGGGGGTGACGCTGCTCGCCACCTGGCTCCCCGCCCGGCGGGCCACCCGGGTCGACCCGGTCATGGTGCTGCGCGATGAATAGGCTGCTTCAGGATCTCCGGTTCGCGATCCGGACCCTGCGTCGGACCCCGGGGTTTACCCTGATCGCCACGCTGACCCTGGCGCTCGGCATCGGGGCCAACACCGCAATCTTCAGTGTGTTTTACGGTGTGCTGCTGCGCCCGCTGGGCTATCCCGAGCCCGATCGGCTGGTACAGCTGACACAGTCCACCGCCTCCTACCGGGGGGAGCTCTGGGTCACCTACCCCCAGTTCCAGCTCCTCGACCAGCGCACCCAGGCCGTCGTCTCTCTCGCGGCCGCCACCCCGCTGGGGTTCAATCTGTCCAACGGCGACGAAGCCTTCCGGGTCGCCGGGCTCCGGGTCTCGCGCGGGTACTTCGACGTACTGGGAGTCCAGCCCCTGCTGGGGCGGGGCTTCGTGGCCGAGGAGGACGTGCCCGGCGGTGCCGGCGTGGTGGTCCTCAGCCATGGGCTGTGGCAGCGGCGCTTCGGAGGTGACCCCACCGTTGTCGGGCGGACGGTGCCGCTGGACGGCGTGGGACACACGGTTATCGGCGTGATGCCCGCCTCCTTCCGGTCATATCCCGCCGCGGAGGCCTGGAGCACCCTGGCGCAGGTCGGCCGGAGCGTCGGGAGCGGGACCAATCTCACGATGATCGCCCGGCTGACGGACGGTCTCTCCATGGACGAGGCCGCCGCCCGCCTGGGGGGGACCTTCGCCGATTTCCGGACTGAATTCCAATCCCAGCTTCCCAAGGATGTCGAGCTCGGCCTCCTCCCCTACCGGCAGCTCATCGTCTCCGATGTGAGCCGGCCCATCCGGGTACTGGTGGGCGCGATCCTCTTCGTTCTGATCATTGCCTGCGCCAATGTTGCGAGCCTTCTCCTGAGCCGGGGGATCGGACGGACCCGCGAACTGGCCACGCGACTTGCCCTCGGCGCCCGTCGGGGGACGCTGATTCGCCAGCTCCTGCTCGAGAGCGTCGTGCTGGCCCTGGCCGGTGGTGCGGTCGGCGTCCTGGTGGCGGTGTGGGGGCTCCAGAGCCTGTTGCATTTCCTGCCGAGCGACATCCCGCTCGCGGAGGGGATCTCCCTCGATGGGAGGGCGCTGGCATTCACCTTCGGCCTGTCGCTGGTGACCGGCCTGGTCTTCGGGCTGTTGCCGGCGTGGCAGGTTGCCCAGGTCGATCCCCAGCGGGTGCTCCAGGACGGTGCCTGGCGCAGTACCGGGGGCAAAGAGCAGGGCCGCCTCCGGGACATCCTGGTGGTCGCGGAGATCGCCCTATCGCTGGTGCTGCTCACCGGCGCGGGTCTCCTGGGGCGGACATTCGCCAACCTCATGACCACCGATCCCGGGTTCGACGTCAACCGGGTGCTCTCGGCCGAGATCTGGCTCACCGGATCCCGCTACGAGCGGGAATCGACCCCGGCGGCCTTCTATCGCGATATCATTGAGCGGTTGCGTACCCAGCCGGGCGTGGAGGCCGCGGCGGTGGTGGAGGCGGGGGCCCCGCTCGCCCGGGGCGGCAACATCCCGGTGACGTACGGCGGCACCCCGCAGTCGATCGACTACCGTACCATCACCCCGGACTACTTCCGGGTCCTGGGGGTACCGGTGGTCGAGGGCCGCGCGCTGACGGAGACCGACGGCTCCGATGCCGAGCGGGTGGTGGTGGTCAATGAGACCTATGCGAAGAAGTATCTCGCCGAGCACGGGACGCTGGGGGAGGTGCTCCGGATCGGCGGCGAAGGCGGAAACAGCTACCGGGTGGTCGGGGTCGTCGCCGATGTTCGGAGCTTCATCGGCTTCCCCGCTCCGCCCACGGTGTTCATCGCCTCGGCTCAGACGCCGGCCGCCTTCACCCGGATCTTCAGTGGCTGGTTCCCGATCCACGTGATGGTGCGGGCCGCGGGGAGTCCGGCGGGTCTGTCGGCGGCCATGGCCCGGGCCCTCCGGGAAACCGATCCCCTGGTTCCGGTGGGCGCGATCGAGCCGATGAGCCAGGCACTCGCCGTCTCGGTGGCCTTTCAGCGGTTCCTCCTCTTTCTCCTGGGCGGGTTCGCGGGGCTGGCGGTGGTGCTGGCCGCGGTGGGCATCTACGGCCTCATGGCCCACCGGGTAGTGCAGCGGCGCCACGAGTTCGGCATCCGGCTGAGCCTCGGCGCGGTACCGGGCGACGTCCTCGGCCTGGTACTCGGTCGCGGCATGAAGCTGACGGCCATCGGCGTTGCCCTGGGTCTCTTGGGCGCCGGCGGTCTCACCCGGCTCCTCGAAGCCCAGCTCTTCGGCGTGCGGGCCCTCGACCTGACCAGCTTCGCCGGCGGCGCGCTGGGCGTCGCCCTGATCGCCTTTGCCGCCTGCTACGTCCCCGCGCTCCGCGCCACCCGGGTCCAGCCCGCGGTGGTGCTGCGCGCTGAATGATTCTTCGCCGAGGCACCGATGCTCCATCCGATGCAGGATTTCCGTTTCGCGCTCCGCACGCTGCGCCGCACCCCGGGCGTGGCGCTGGCCGCCATCGTCACCCTGGCCCTGGGTATCGGCGCCACCAGCGCGGTATACAGCGTCGCCAACGGCATTCTCTGGCGGCCGCTCCCGGTGCCGGAGGCGGACCGGCTGGCAGTGGTCTATGGCCATCGGGATGACGGGGCGGGCTACGTCGACTTCACCTGGCCCGACTACCGCGATCTCCGGGCCGAGAGCCGGACCGTCTTCGACGATCTCATCGCCTACACTCCCCGCCCGGTGAGTCTGGGAGTCGCTGGAAGCGCCGAGCGGGCCTGGGCCGAGTTGACCAGCGCCAACTACTTCGACCTCCTCGGGTCACGGCCGGCGCTGGGCCGGGGTTTCCTGCCGGCCGAAGACAGTGCCGGGGCCGCACCGGTGACGGTGCTGAGCGATGCGCTCTGGCGTTCCCGGTTCCAGGCCAACCCGGCGGTTCTGGGCCAGCAGCTGCGGCTCAACGGACGGGAATTCACCATCGTGGGCGTGGCGCCCCGGGGGTTCAAGACGCCGTTTTACGTCGGCTTCCAGCCGGCGCTCTGGGTTCCCGCCGGCTCGGCCTGGGGGGCGCTCAACCCGGGTGAGAGCACCTTGGAGACTCGTGGCCAGGTGAACTTCCGGATGCTGGGGCGTCTGCGCCCCGGGGTCGACCTCGCCACGGCGCGGGCCGCGGTGGAGGGGATGGCCGCGCGGCTGGCGACGCAATACCCCGCCAGCAACAAAGGAATCGCGGGCGCGCTCTTCCTCGAGTCGGACGCGCGGCCCGAGCCGGAAATGGCGTCGTCGATGCAGCTGGGGTTCGGACTCTTCCTGGCGCTGAGTCTGGTGGTCTTGCTGGTCGCCTGCGCCAACGTGGCGTCGCTGCTCCTGGCGCGGGCGCTGGCCCGCCGGCGGGAGATCGCGGTTCGCCTGGCGCTGGGCGCCGGTCGAGGACGGCTCGTGGCCCAGCTGCTCTCGGAGAGTCTGGTCCTGGCGGCGATCGGCGGCGGGCTTGGGCTGGTCCTGGCCTCGGTGCTGAGCGGCGGGGTGCAGCGCCTGCTCCACTTCTCGACCGACATTCCCTTCGTGCTCGACTTCTCGCTCGATCGGTCGGTGGTGCTGTTCACCACCGGGGTAAGTCTCCTCACCACCTTCGCTTTCGGGCTGATTCCCGCGCTGCAGGCGTCCTCGCCGGCGATGACCGGGGCGCTCAAGTCCGACGCCGCCGGGTGGCGAGGCGTGCATCGTTCGCGGCTGCGGTCCGGTCTGGTCGTGGCCCAGCTGGCGCTGTCCTGCCTCCTGCTGATTGGCGCGGGGCTGGTGATTCGCGCCTTCAATGCGATGCAGCGGGTCGAGCCCGGCTTCAATACCCGCAATGTCCTCCTGGTTCAGGTCTCGCCCGGGCTGGTGGGCTATGACGAGGCCCGGGGCCGCCGGGTCTATCGGGATCTCCTGACCCGGCTCCGGACCCTGCCAGGAGTCACCGGCGCCTCCATGGCGCAGTCCGTTCCGCTGGAGTTCACCTCCTCAAGCGACGTGGTCGTCCCCGAGGGGAGCCGCATCGGCTCGGCGGAGCACCCGGGCGAGACCGTGGGTTTCACCACGATCGGGCCCGACTATTTCGGCACCATGGGGACGCCGCTCATCGATGGGAGGGACTTCGGCCCCGGCGACACCGCGGGCGCCCCGACCGCGGTGGTAGTCAGCCGGGCCATGGCGGAGCGCTACTGGCCGGGCCAGCCGGCGCTGGGCAAGATCCTTCACATGCAGTCGCTCGACGGAGAGAGGCTGACCGTCATCGGCGTGGCGGAGGATGCCAGGTATCGCCGGCTGTCGGAGGCGCCTCAGCCCCATGTGTACGTCGGCCTGAGCCAGGAGTTCCCCCGCGACGCCTCGCTGATCATCCGGACGGCGACCGACCCGCTGGCGTTGGTGTCCCTGGTCCGGCGCGAGATCGCGGCGATGGACCCGGACCTGCCGGTGTCGGATATCAAGACCTTCGAGGAGCTGCTGGCGGGCCGGGCTCTCCTGATGCCGAGGATCGCGACCCGGATCACCGGCACGCTGGGGTTGCTGGCGCTGGTCCTGGCGCTGGTGGGCCTCTACGGCATCGTGGCGTACGCCGTGGCCCAGCGGACCCGCGAGCTGGGCATCCGGCTGGCGCTGGGCGCGACCGATCGGGGGGTGGTGCGGCTGGTGGTGGGCGAGGGGGTGAAGCTGGCGGGCATCGGCATCGGCGTGGGCCTGGGCGTGGCCCTCATCGTGACCCGGGTGGCGCGCTCGCTCCTCTTCGGCGTGTCGCCGACCGACCCGCTGGTGCTGGGCCTGGTACTTGTGAGCCTCGCGGCGATCACTCTGCTGGCGAGCTGGATTCCGGCCCGGCGGGCGGCCCGGATTGCGCCGGTGGTGGCGCTCAAGGCGGAGTAAGCTCCGGGGTCCCGGTACACGAGTTCCGAGTTCCGAGTTCCGGATTCCGAGTGGGCGCGTGACCAGGTCCCGCGTGACCAGCCAGATTTCGGCCTGCGCGCGGCTCTCCGCCGCTCATTGGGAACGAACGCGGAACTCGGAACTCCCCGCTCTCCGAGATCGGGTAACCCCGCCGCCTGCCAGGCGTAACCACCGTTTTCTCTGCGAGGGCCCTGCTCATGAGCCTCCTCTACGACCTCCGCCACGCTGCCCGGACCCTGTGGCGGAGCCCGGGCTTCGTGCTCGCCGCCGCGCTGACGCTGGCGCTCGGGATCGGCGCCACCACCACCCTGGTCAGCGCGCTCGACACCCTGCTCTACCGTCCCCCGGTGTCGGTGCGCGAGCCCGGCACCATCGTGCGGACCTTCTTCCAGTCGGCCAATCCCCAGTTCGGTGAGTGGACCAACTCCAGCACCTCCTACCCCGACTTCCTCGACCTGGCCCGCGCCCGCACCCTGCAGGATGTGGCGGCGCTCTACGCCACCTCCGTCTCGATGGGGCGGGGGAGCGAAGCGAGACCGGTGGGCCTGGTGGCGGTCTCGGGCAACTACTTCCAGCTGCTGGGGACCGAGCCACTGCTGGGCCGGCTCATCCAGGCCGAGGACGACCGGTCCGACGCCGGCACCCTGGCGTTGGTGCTGAGCGAGCACCTCTGGCGGACCAGCTTTGGAAGCGACCCCGCCGTGGTGGGACGCACGCTGCCGATCGACAACTCGGTCTACACCGTAGTGGGTGTGGCCCCGCGCGGCTTCGATGGCGGGGACTATGAGCGCAGCGACGGATGGGTGGCGCTCACCCCGCTCGGCGGAAGGGCGATGGGGACGGAGTTCCGGACCGCACGGGGGTGGTAGTGGATCAAGACCATCGCCCGCCTCGCCCCCGGGGCGAGCCCGAGCCAGGCGGCGGCCGAAATGACCGGGCTGATCGCCGCCGGCCGCGATTCCGCGCATTTGAACGGCTTCCGGCAGGTGCAACTGGGCCCGGTGCAGGAGGCCCGCGGGCCCGACTTCTCCCAGAGCGCCCGCCTGGTGTACTGGCTCGCCGGCGTGTCGCTCATCGTCCTGCTCATCGCCTGCGCCAATGTCGCCAACCTGCAGCTGGTGCGGGGTCTCGCCCGCGGCCGCGAGCTGGCCATCCGCAAGGCGCTGGGCGGGGGTCGGGGGCGGATCGCCCTGCAGCTGTGCCTTGAGGGTGCCTGGCTGGCACTGATCGCAGGTGGGGCCGGGATCCTCGTCTGCCTCTGGGGCGGGGACCTCCTCCGGCGGTTCGTGCTGCCGGACGGCATGACCGACGGCTTCCGGATCGATGCCCGGGTCTGGGCGATTGCGGGGATCGCCAGCGCCGTGGCGGCGCTCTGCTCGAGTCTGCTCCCGGCGCTCCGGGTGGTGCAGGGGGATCTCACCCCGGTGCTCAAGGATGGTGACCGCGGGACCGGTTTCCGGAGTTCACGGCTTCGGGCCGGGCTAGTGGTAGTGCAGGTGGCGCTCTCGATTCTCCTTGTGGTTGGTGCCGGCCTTTTCGTGAAGAGTCTCCGGAATATCCGGGCGGTCGACATCGGCTACGACCGGGACAACATCATCATGGTCAACGCCGATCCGGCCAGCGCCGGCTTCAGTAGTCTGGCCACGGGCGAGGCCTTTGCCACCCTGGCCGATGCCGCGCGGGCCTACCCCGGCGTCGAGGCGGCGGCGGTAACCTATGGGGAGCCGTTCGGCTGGAGCATGGCACGCGACCTCAGGGTCCCTGGCATGGACTCCCTGCCGCGGATGTCGAGTGGCGGACCCTACGTCCAGGCGGTCACGGGCGACTACTTCCGCACGATGG
This sequence comes from uncultured Gemmatimonadaceae bacterium, assembly GCA_964642475.1. Taxonomy (GTDB): domain Bacteria; phylum Gemmatimonadota; class Gemmatimonadetes; order Gemmatimonadales; family GWC2-71-9; genus JADJOM01. The sequence goes on from CAZXRC010000026.1 coordinate 49,319, forward strand.
GCGTCGGACTGCGCGCCGGCCGGCTCTTCGGCGACGGCGATCGGCGTCCCCAGCCCCGGGTGGCGGTGCTCGGGGCGACGATGGCGCGGCGCTTCTTCGGCGAAGGCAAGGCGGTGGGCCAGTGTCTCCTGCTGGGGAAGGGGCCCGACTGCACCGAAGTGATCGGCGTGGTCGAGGATGCGATCCGGTACAGCCCGCAGGAGGAGGAGCAGGCGATCTACTACATCCCCCTGCCGCCGGCCGACGCCAACACCAGTCACCTGACATTGTTCATCCGCACCCGCCAGGCGGCGAGCCCCCTGGTGGCTGGGGTGCGCGCGGCGCTCCAGACCGCGGTGCCCGACCTTCCGTACGTCGAGGCCCGCTCTATGGAGGAACTGCTGGCCCCGCGGTATCGCGCCTGGCGTCTCGGCGCCACCATCTTCGGACTCTTCGCCGGGCTGGCGCTCGCCCTCGCATCCCTCGGCATCTACAGCGTGCTGGCCTACGCCGTGCGCGGGTGCACCCGGGAGCTGGGCATCCGGCTGGCGCTGGGCGCGCTCCCCGCGTCGCTCCTCGCCCTGGTGGTGCGGGACGGGCTCCGGCTCACGCTCCTCGGGGTGGCGCTCGGCTGCGGTGGGGCCCTGCTGGGCGGGCGGGCGCTCGGGTCCCTGATTTACGGCGTCTCGGCCCATGATATCCCGACGATGCTGCTTGCGGGGGGAACGGTGGTGCTGGTGGCGGTGATCGCGAGCCTGCTCCCCGCGCGGCGGGCGGCGCGGGTGGATCCGATGCAAAGTCTGCGGAGCGAATAGG
>CAZXRC010000027.1:0-49374 GCA_964642475.1 uncultured Gemmatimonadaceae bacterium
CGCTCGTAGTCATGGGTCATGGTGCCCGCCCGCCCCTTCTTCAACGGGAGGCCGGCCTGCGTGCGATTCAAGGCCCGAATCTGGCTCTTCTCATCCACCGAAAACACCACCGCCCGCTTCGGCGGATCGAGATAGAGCCCCACCACATCCCGGAGCTTGGCCAGGAACTCCGGATCGGTCGACACCTTGAACGTCTCGACGCGGTGGGGCTTGAGGCCGTGCGCCCGCCAGAGGCGACTGATCGTGGTCTGATGCACGCCGACGTGCTCGGCCATCCGGCGCGTACTCCAATGCGTGCCGTGATCCGGCGGCGCCTGGTGCAGCGTGGCGTCGATGATCGCGGCTTCCCGCGCCGGGGTGATCGCCTTCGGCCGCCCCGAGCGCGGCCGATCCGCGGCGAGTCCCACCACGCCCTCCGCCTCGTAGCGATCCAACCAGAGGATCACGGTGGGTCGCGACACCCCGACGCGGGCGCAAATCGCCGCCCCGCTCGCGCCCTCCGCCGAGGCCAGCACGATCGACGCCCGCTCCACGAGGCGCCGGGGCGTGGTCCGGGCTCGGACCCAGCTTTCCAGGATGGCACGATCGCCACGACGCAACGTCGTCACACGGATGGGGAGCGGCATGCACCAACATACCACGACGGTGGCTATTACTCAAGCTATTTCTGCGTCATACCACTAGCGCTTGACGGGCCCGGCGAACTCAGCACCCAGAGTGGCGGTGTTAGCGAATCTTCTTTGGCGGTGAAGCGATCGGGCAGGTGGTCAGTCCATCCCTCACACCGCAGTTACTGAGGATCGATCCCATGCCCACTCCTGCCTCTTGCCCAGGATATGAGAGAACCATCTCCACCAAAGACGAAGGAATACGTGAGTGTTCGGCAACAGGACGGTAGCCCGGTACGACTTAGAGTAGACCTGGGGCCTGAAGAGTCTCACCCGTCTCACCAGTCTCACCTCAGTCTCATGCGACAGTGAGACTGAAACTCACATGCTTGGCGCTATCTGGTTGCCCGCAAACGCGCCGCCTCTCCTTCTCCCGCCGGAACGAACTCGATATTCACCCCTGCCGGGTCCACACCAGCTCCCGCGCCAGACGCAAGATCGGCGTCGAAGGCGTGCCCCACCCGATTCCCGGACAGGTCTTCCAGCGCCGGGTGCACCCGCACCTGGTAGGGCTCGCCGAACCAGGGCTGGTCGGGGATGAACTCCCAAGTGCGGTCCTCCCGGCTGAGCCGGCCTTCCCCGCCAACCGGGGTGCCATCCAGCCGGGTGACCGCGATGAGATGTGAGGCGAGGGCGTGGTCCAGCGGCTCCCCGAAGTCAACCGCCAGTGCGCCCCGGGTGCCGATGGCCGGAGGCGTCAGGCGCCACCGGGTCGGCTCGACCGGGGAATGGTCCTCCGGTCCGGCCCGGAAGCTATGCGTCACTCCCCCCACCAGAGCGGCGCCCGCTGCGTCGCGCCAGTCGCGGTCGATCTCGAGGGAATAGCGCTTCCCCGGCCTCAGCACCGGGCCCGACTCCATCCGGGTCCGGATCCCCCGCTTCACCCGTCCCATGTCGAAGAACAGGGTGATCCGCCGACGGTCGGGGTCCCACAGTTCCTCCTGCACCTTGAGGAACGCGCCATCCACCGGGCGCCCCTCCTGATCCACCAGTCGGGCGCGCTCAGCCGCTTCCCCGTCCCGCATCGGGGCGGAGAATTCGACGTACCATCGTAGCTGGTTCGCCGGGACCACCGGGCTCGACGGATAGATCCCCGTCACCCGGGTAGTCGACGGCACCGGTCCCCGCCCCGGCAGCTGGTAGGTCCACTCATGGGCCTGCCCCCGGACCCGCCGCCCTGCCAGCGCCCCAAGCGCCGAGTCGTCCAGCCGCACCCGGTACGCCAACGGACCCTCCGGCCGGTAGCGTGGCACGAAACGCAGGCAGTCGTCCCCGATCGCGTACCGGCCCGCGACCGGCGGCAGCGCCCCATCCCCCGCCCCGACCCGCACCGCGAGGACGCTGGACCAGCGGGGATCGTCCGGAGGGATCCGCCCCAGCGCCCGCCGGATCGACGGCGTCAGTCCCCACACCTCCACGGTGCCGAACCCGCCGCTCGTCGGGTCGCGGTTGACCGTCAGCTCCACCGGGCGGGCCGGGCCGGTGCAACCCGCGAGGGTCACACCGGCGAGGACCAGCGCCACGGCAGTCCGACGTCCTAGAGCCATTTCTTGTTGTAGCTCACTACTTCGACCGCGCCCGACTCGGTATCGCGCCGGAGCACCGCTACCGCCTCGGGACCCGCATCGGCCAGCCGCATCACGCCGGAGCTCGCCACCGCGAGATACTTGACCCCGGCCGGCTGGTAGGCGTGCTCCACCGCCGCCGTCAGCGCCGGCGCCTTGGCGATCTCTTCCGGATCCAGCACCATCAGGGTCCGGTCGCTGTTGGCTATCAGGACCCAGTCCTTGCCGTCGCGCTGATACCGAAGCATGTCCACCGGCCGGCTGCCCCCGCCCAGCTCGGCCACGGTGCGGCCGCGCAGGTGCCCGCCTTTCTTGAGGTCGGCCCGCGCGAACGTGGCGATCGGCGAGCAGCCGTACCCGGCCAGCAGGCTGGGCGTACCGTTGAGCGTCAGGGGGAGGAAGGCATCGATCGGGGCGGCGGTCTCCCAGCGGTTGTGGCTGGTATGGAAAATCTCGACCGAGGTGACCTGCCCACCCTTGCCGAAGGGAAACGGCATCCGCCGCAGCGCCGAGGCAAACTGCTCGTTCGACAAACCCGCCACCCACAGCTCGCCATCCACGTAGGCCAGGTCGGTCACCGCGAGCATCCACTGGGGCTGGCCCCACTGGGTCTTGCCGTCTTTGCTCGGTGCCGCCGGGAGGGCGGCGCTGCTGTTCCTGATATTGTCGAGACTCACCAGCTCCAGCTGATTGCTGCCCCGCGCCCGCACCAGCGCCGCCTGGTGGGCCCCATCGGCCACTCGTGAGACCGTGAAGTACAGGCTGCCGGTCCGGGGATGCCGGGCCATATCGCCGAAGCGGACTTTGTCGCGGGTGGTGCCGAGAAGCCCCGCCACCTTGAGGTCCAGGTCGGCAATCATCGTCCGGTTGTCGAACGTCGCCTGGCCGGTTTCGGCGGGGTCGATCGCCAGGAGCGACCCGGCGCGCGAGTCGGCCAGGAACAGAATGCCATCGGCGTTGAAGGTCATGGCGCCGGCCGAGGTGAGTTCGACCGCGCCGATGTGCATGCCAAGCCGGTCGCGCGCCGGGGGCGTGGGCTGGGGTTCGGGGAGAGCCATCGCGCTGGTCGCGGCGATGACGAGCGCCGCGAGCGTCGCGCGGCGGAACGAACGGGAGCGCATCGAATCCTCCGAGGGTGATGACAGGGCGCCCACGATGGCGCCTCGCGGCGGCTCCCTCAACACCCCCGGGACAAATGGTGCGGCCGAGGGACCAACGGCGCCGGACGGGGACGGCGGCGGAGGGTCGTCGCGCCGTCTTGCTCTCGCCTCGCGGGTGTCATAGGGTGTGTAGCGATGACGGACTCCGACAAGTCGCCGGCCCCCCGGCGCACCCTGATCGCCGGACTGGCGCTGGTGCTGCTGCTGGGCGCGATCGAGACGCTGCAGCAGATTGCCTGGTTCAGCATCCGGGAGATGCACGACCCGGTACGGAACTCGCTCGTCAGCTCGTTCGTCCCCTGGCTCCTCATCCTCCCATTCATACCGATCGTTGTCGCCCTGGCCGGACGGTGGCGGCTCGATGCGGGCCGCTGGGCCCGGCACCTCCCCCTCCACCTCGCGGCCTCGCTGCTCCTGCTGCTGGCCCACCAGGGACTCGCGGTGCTGGCGATGCTCGCGCTCGATCCCAATCCCTCGGTGCGGTTGGGGCAGTTTCTGCTCAAGATGGTGACCTTCCGCATGCCGGTCGACATGCTGGTTTACTGGGTGGTGGTGGGCGGAGCGCACGCCGTCCGGGCCACGCGGGAAGCCCGGGAGCGGGAGCAGGCCGCCGCCCGGCTCGAGGCCTCCCTCTCCGAGGCGCGGCTCGCGGCCCTCCGCGAACAGCTCCAGCCCCATTTCCTCTTCAACTCGCTGAACGCGGTAAGCACCCTGGCCCTCCGGGGCGATGGCCAGGCCGTGACCCAGGCGCTCTCGACCCTGAGCGACCTGCTCCGGATGACCCTCGAGACCCACCGACAGGAGCTGCCGCTGGCGGAGGAGCTCGCCTTTCTCGACCGCTACCTGGAGCTGCAGCAGCTCCGCTTCGGGGACCGTCTGACGGTGCTTCGCGCCATCGCGGACGATGTCCTCGACGCCGCTGTCCCCGCCATGCTGCTCCAGCCACTGGTCGAGAATGCCCTCCGCCACGGCCTCGAACGCGAGCCGGGCGCGGGCCGGGTGGAAATCGAGGCCCGCCGCGACGGGCCGACGCTCCTGCTTACGGTGCGCGACAGCGGACCCGGCTTCCGGGGCCACGACCGGTTGCGCGAAGGCATCGGTCTGGGGAACACCCGCGCCCGCCTCTCGGCGCTCTACGGCGCGACCGCGCGTCTCGAGTGCCGCGACGCCCCCGCCGGCGGCGGCGAGACCCGGATCGTGCTGCCCTATCGAGCACTCCCCGTCGCCACACCGGCGCCGCTTGAGCCGGAGGCGCCGTGATCCGGACCCTCATCGTGGACGACGAGCCCCTGGCCCGCGAAGGATTGCGGGTCCGCCTGGCTCTCGAGCGCGATATCCAGCTGGTGGGAGAAGCCTCCGATGGCGTGGCCGCCATCGATCTGATCCGGCGGGAGTTGCCCGACCTGGTGCTGCTCGACGTGCAGATGCCCGGCATGGACGGGTTCGAGGTGCTGGCCCGGATCGCCGAGGACTGCCTGCCCGCGGTGATCTTCGTGACCGCGCACGATCGCTACGCCGTGAAGGCCTTCGAGGTGCACGCCGTCGACTACCTGCTCAAGCCGCTCGATGGCGCCCGGCTCCGGGACGCGGTCGAGCGGGTCCGTCGCGCTCTGAACGCCGGGCAGACCGGGCCGCGCGACGGGCTGGTGAATCTGCTCGCCGCCCGGGAGAAGGGGCCCGATCGGGCCCGGGTGCGCCGCTGGGCGGTCCGCGAGGGCGAGCACTTCGTGCTGCTCCGGGCGGAAGAGGTCGACTGGATCGAGGCGGCGGCCAACTACGTGCGCTTCCACGCCCGCGGCAAGGTCTACCTCCTCCGCACTACCATGGCGCAGCTGGAGCAGGACCTGGATCCCCGCCGCTTTGCGCGTATTCACCGCTCCACCATCGTGAACCTGGACCGGGTGCGGGAGATCCGCCCCGAGTGGCACGGCGACTACGACGTACTGCTCACCACCGGTGACACCCTGCGCCTGGGACGGCGGTACCGGGATGCGCTGTTGAAGTAGGTCCGCGTTCGCCGATCCACCTTCCGAGTTCCGAGTTCCGCCGAGGACGTGGAGCAGCGCGTCGGTTAGTACCGCCCCCGCCACATTCCGGTTACCTGCCATTCACCTGTCGGCCCTACTGTCGGCGGGTGAGCATCGTCGCCGAACGGGTTCTCCCCGCCTACCGCGCCGCCCTCGACCGGGCCCTCCTGGAGGCCGCCACTCAGCTCCCCGAGGGACGCTGGCGCCGCGCCTTGCTCCAGCTCCGTCGCCGGAGCGGCAGCGGCACCGCCCGGAGCCGCCTCACCACCCTGGAGCGTCTCGCCCTGCTCGCGGAGTCGCAGGGGTGGCTCGGCGCCGGCGAGGCCATCGTGCTTCGGAAGCTGGCCTACAAGGTGGCCGTCCTGGAAGAGCGGGAGGGATAGCGGCACCTCTCCCCTCTCTTCACCACTGATTGGAACGCTGCTGCAGCCGCGAACCGCCTGTTCCGTCAGGCGCGGAGTCGCCGTTCTCCTCACCTACCACGATCTCATCGTGGCCGGACAGCCGGAACGGGAAGGCGCCTTCGACGCCTCGATCCGCGAATCCGCATCAAGGCCGCCTTCGAAGAGGCGGGTGCCGCCGACGGGGCGGCAAGCGGGGATATCCCGCCCTATCGACCGTACACGCGGACGGTGGCCCGACCCCGGCGCAGTTCGCTTCGGTACCAGAACTCGATCCGCCGGATCACCCGAGCACCACCCGGCAGGTCGATCGTACGGCTCCAGCTCCCTTCCCGGAATTCCACCCGGGTTTCGGGCGAGAAGCTCTCACCGTCCCCGAAGACCACCCGGATGTTGTACATGTCCAGGTTGCCGCCTTCGACCTCGAGCTTGATGGCCCGGAACCGGCCCTGGTGTTTGGCGCCGATCACGTCCTTCTCAGCCGCGAAACTCACCCGGCGGGTTCCCAGCAACTCCCAGTCACCCCGGACGGGTACCGGACCGGCCGAGGCGTGAGGGGCGCATCCGGTGAGGATCAGGGCGGCGGCAAGTAGGGCGAACATGGATCCGGTCCTGTTGAGGTTACCGGGAAGACGGAGGCCGCCGCAAAATGTTAGGAGTGTGAGCGACGTCACATGGCCCGCATGGTCAGACACCGTCGAGTGCCGCGACTCCAGGAGCTTACCAGAGTCCCGGCACGCCCACGGGGGACCAATCCGTCCCGGGGTGCTGCACCGTAGCACAGTGTCTTCGGTGACAGCCAGCGGCTCCTCCGTGGTTTCGCGCGAGGCGCCTCAACCCCCACGGAGGAACTCGTGATGCAGGTCGCTTCATTCACTCGACGTCTCATTCCCGGTGCCGCCGCCCTGCTCGCCCTGGTGCTGGGAGCCGCCTGCGACAGCGATCAGAAGGTGGGGCCGACCCTGCCGCCGCCGCCGTTTGGGCGCGCCATTTACGGCCTCACGAACACCAACGAGCTGATCGTCTTCGGATCGGGGCGCCCCGATTCGATTGCCCGGCGGGTGGCCGTGAGCGGGCTGCCGGCCGGCGAAGGGCTGGTCGGTATCGACTTCGGGCCCCGCGATTCCAAGCTGTACGCGGTCGGCGTCATGGGGCGGATCTTCACGCTCGATAGCCTGACCGGCGCGGCGACGCAGGTGGGTGGCGCCACCTTCACCCCCAGTCCGATGGGGATGAACTTCGGGGTCGACTTCAACCCGGTCCCCAATCGGATTCGAGTCCACAGCGATCAGGCGCAGAATCTCCGTCTCAATCAGCTGACCGGTGTCGTGGCCGGCAACGACACCACCCTGGCCTATACCGCGGGTGACCTCTACCAGGGCACCAGCCCGAGGTTGGTCGGGACCGCATACACCGTCTTCGTGGGCGACACTACCACGACCATGCTGTATGCGATCGACGCCGGGACCGACTACCTGGTTCGGCTCCCATCACCCAACTCCGGCCGCATCAGCTCGGTCGGCCCGCTCGGCATCAATACCGCCGATGATGTTGGCTTCGACATCGTCCCGACCGCGCCGGGCACCGTCGGCACTGCCTACGCGTCACTCACCGGCGCGGCCGGAGGTCCCTCGCGGCTGTACCAGATCGACCTCACGGCCGGCGGGGCCTCTCTGATCGGGACGATCGGGGTTACACCGCCGCTCCGCGGGATCGCAGTTCAGCCCTGAGCCAGGCACGGGATCGGTACCGGGCGCACCGCCGGATGCGGGGTGCGCCTGCCGCCCCAGTCACCCCTGAGAATGCCATGATGGATCGACCGGTGCCTCGATGGCTGCGCTGGGCAAGCCTGCCTGTCGGAGTGGCGGTGCTCGGGCTCGTGATCGCGGTGAGCCTCGGGCAGCGCCAGCTGACCAGGACCTACCCACTTCCCGCGGAGCGACTCGCGGTGTCGGACGACTCGGCCACGGTCTCGCGCGGACGCCACCTGGTTCGGGCGGTGGCCCAGTGCGGGCATTGTCACGGTGAAGACCTGGCCGGACAAGTCCTGGTGGATTCGAAGCTCCTGGGCCGCCTGGCCGCGCCGAACCTCACCGGGGGGCGCGGCGGCGTCGGCGACCGATTGGATGCGGCCGCCCTCGAGGCGGTGGTTCGCCATGGCGTCTTGCGGAGCGGACGTTCCGCGATCGCCATGCCGGCCCAGGACTATCGGATCCTGAGCGACGCCGACATGGGGGCGATTGTGGCCTATGTGGAGCGCCTCCCCTCGGTCGACCGGGAACTCCCCTCCACCCGCCTGACCCTGTTCTCCCGGCTGCTGATCGGGCTCGGGAAACTGCCCATCGTCTCCGCCGCGGCCATCCCGGGCCAGGTGGCCCATCGCGCTGCGCCCCCGGGCGATCGCGTGGCATACGGCGGGTACCTCGCCCGCGTCGGAGGGTGCCATGGGTGCCACGGCGAGGACCTGACGGGCGGGTCCATCCCCGGTGAGCCGCCCGAGTCCCCCGCCGCCGCCAATATCACCCCCGCGGGACTGGCCGGGTGGACCTCGGAGGACTTCGTCGCCGCCCTTCGGGAAGGGCGGAAGAAGGGGGGCGGGGTCTTGAACCAGCTCATGCCCTGGAAGTTCACCGCCGAGTTGAGCGATGCGGAGCTTGACGCACTGTGGAGCTACCTGCGGACGGTGCCGGGAAGGGGGTACCCGGGAAACTGACGTGAGCGATCGAGCGCGGCGACCCCGCGTGACTCCACTCCAGTCGCTAGCGATACCCCGCCGCCTGCAGATGGAAAAGCTCCGAGTAGAGTCCCGCCATCTCCAGCAGTTGGTCGTGGCTGCCCTGCTCCACCAGCTCACCCCGGGTGAGCACCAGGATCCGGTCGGCCATCCGCACCGTGCTGAACCGGTGGCTGATCAGCACCGCCATTCGCCCGACCGTCAACTCAGCGAAGCGCTGAAAGACCTCATATTCCGCCCGGGCGTCGAGCGCGGCGGTGGGCTCATCCAGGATCAGCAATTGGGCTTCCCTCAGATAGGCCCGGGCCAGCGCCACCTTCTGCCATTCGCCCCCGGAGAGATCCACCCCCTGCTCGAAGCGCCGCCCGAGCATCTGGTCGTACCCCCCCGGGAGCCGGGCGGTCACCGAGTCGGCCAGGCTCCGGCGCGCGGCCTGCTCGATGGCCGGCAGGTCCTCCAGTCGGGCGATGTCTCCCACCGCGATGTTCTCGCGCACCGGAAAATCGTAGCGGTAGAAGTCCTGGAAGATCACGCCCAGATTCTGCCGCAGGCTGGCGACATCGTAGTCGCGAAGCTCCCGGCCGTCGAGCAGAATCCGCCCTTCCGAAGGGTCGTACAACCGGGCCAGGAGTTTGGCCAGCGTGGTCTTGCCGGCGCCGTTTTCGCCGACCAGCGCGATCCGCTCCCCCGGGCTCAGCCGGAAGCTGAGGTGTCGCACCGCCCAACGGTCCGAGCCGGGATAGCGGAACCCCACGTCTTCGAACACGAACCCATCGCGGATCGGCGCGGGCACCGCCACCGCCCCCGAGGAAGACCGGATCCGCGGTTCCAGCGCCAGGAACGAGAAGAGGTCCTCGAGGTAGAGACTCTGCTCCACCAGCTGCGACGCCGAGAGCAGCACCCGCTGGATCAGCTCCCGGCTCTGGCGGAACGAAGCGGCCAGGAAGGTCAGCACCCCGATGGTGAACTTCCCGGCCGGCGCCCGATAGCCCACGACCGTGAGATAGATGATGGTGGCGTACGCGGCGTAATACCCCAGCGTGCCCACCAGGGCCAGCAGCGAGGCCACGACAGAGCGACGGACCGCCAGGGCCCGGTTGGCCTCGAAGAACTCGCCGGAGAGTCTGGCGTAGCGCTCCACCAGGAAGTCGGCCAGGCCGAACAACTTCACTTCCTTGGCCGAGACGTCGCTGGCGCCGACATACCGGAGGTAGTCGAGTTGCCGCCGCTCGGCGGTCCACGAGTAGAGGAGCGAATACGCCAGCGCCGCGAATCGGGTCTCCCCCAGGAACGAGGGCAGCACCGCCACCGCGAGCAGCACCAGCAGCCAGGGGACGTAGACCGTGAGCGCCGCCGCCAGCGAGATCATGGTCACCAGGTCCTGCACCGACGAGAGGAGCCCGGTGACCAGCCCGATCCGGCCCACCGTCTGCCGCCGGGCCCGCTCCAGCTTGTCGTAGATCTCCGCGTTCTCCAGCTGCTCCAGGTCGAGACTCGCCGCATGTCGCATCAGCTCGACGCTGGTGCGATTGGCCACCAGGTCGCCCAGCAGGCTTTCCACCAGGGCCGACCCGCGGGCCAGCACCTCCCCGACAACCGCCAGGCCCAGCTCGATCCCCACCAGTAGAGCCAGGTGCCGGTAGGCCTCCGGCGCCATGGCCGCCGGGGGCGGCGTCGTCACCAGGGTCACTACCTCGTCGATGATGAGCTTGCCGATCCACAACACCCCGAGCGGGAGCACCGCCCGCAACGCCCGGAGCAGGACCATCGAGACCGAGTAGCCGCGGTGGGTCTCCCAGACCAGGGCGATGAGGCGGGGGAGGTGACGGATGGCCCGAAGCCGCTCCCGCCAGGTCGGCGGGGACTCGAGCGGCTTGAGGCTGGGGCGCGGCGGGCGGGAAGCGTGTGCCGGCGGGGCGGACATGCCGAAAGGTAAGTCGGGTCGAGCGGATTCAGCCCCCGGCGCTGGAACCGGACCCTCGGACCGGTCGACGGCCGAACGCCCGGGTGAATGCCCGAACGAAATGGCTCCGGTCGTGGAAGCCGGCCTCCACCGCTACTCGGCCAATGGAACAGGTTCCGAGTCTGAGCTGCCGGTCGGCCCATTCCAGCCGCACCCGCCGGAGGTATTCCCCCGGCGTCACCCGGAAGGTCTGGCGGAACCCGCGTACCAGCTCGGCGGGCTCGGCTCCGACGTCGGCCGCCAGGTCGGTGAGGGAGATCGCTTCGCGAAAGGTCTCGTCGATGCGGGCCCGCGCCGCGGCAACCCAGGCCGGGCTGGTGCGCCGAGCCTGTCGGGCGAAGAGAGCGCACAGCTCCAGCAGGAGCGACTCGACCGAAAGGCGGGTCGCGTCGTCCGGCACGGTGAGCTCCCGAACCAGGCGGCGACCGAGACGCGGCGCCGTCCCCCCGGCCAGCAGCCGCACGTCCAAGTGTCGCCCGATCGCGGCGTCGAAGTCCGACCGTTCTCCCTGAGGAAACATCAGGTGCAGGCTGCGAGTCGGCTGGTCGCCATAGGCATCGAGGTGGCGGGCATCGCTGGGCTTGAGCATCCACATCCCCGGGGCGCAGGCGAATTCCTCCCGCGCGGTCCGCTCGCGATAGCCGCCTCGCACCGTGAACGTGCATCCCGGATGCGGGTGCGTGTGCCACTCGATCCGGTGCCCCGGGGCATGCAGGTCGTCCGTGAGCCACAGACCGGGAAACCGGACCGTGCGGAGCGTACGCCACCCCGCGGGGAGGGAGGGATTTGACGGCGGCAACCCGGTACCGGGGCGCCGGGGCAGCGGAAGACTAGGTTCGGCCATGCTCACAATCGTCCTCGCGACAATGCTGAGTGCCCAAGGGGAGGTCGCCGGCACTCGACTCGGTCCATTTGGCAGCGGTAATACCCGGTTTGTGGCGGAAGTCGTCGCCGTCGGGTTCGAAACGTTTTCAGCGATCGCGGTGCTTCCCGACGGGACCATTCTCACGGCCGAGCGGCCCAGCGGCCGCCTCAGCCGGGTGGATCCCGGAACCGGAGCACGCATACCGGTGCGCGGTGTTCCCCCGGTCTACGGGGCGGCAGACGCAGGTCTCCACGACCTCCTTCCCGATCCCGATTTCACCGGCAATCGCCTGCTCTACTACTCGTACTCGGCCACAAGCGAAAAGGGTTCAACCCTGGTGGTGGCGCGAGCCCGGCTCGAGGGCGACTCGCTCGGGGCGCCCGAGCGACTCTTCATCTCGGCGCCCCCGGGCGACAGCGCCTTTCACTACGGGGGACGTCTGGCCCGCAGCGGAGAGTACCTGTTCATCACCCTGGGAGACCGGGATGAGCGTCAGCGGGCCCAGGCGATGGATGACTTGAACGGGAAGATCGTCCGCCTGTATGCGGATGGCCGGGTTCCGGACGACAACCCCTTCGTCGGCCGGCCGGGAGTCCGACCCGAGATCTGGAGCCTGGGCCACCGCAATCCCCAGGGCCTCGCGATCCGGCCGGGTACCAACCAGCTGTGGGAGAGCGAGCATGGCCCGATGGGCGGCGACGAGGTGAACCTGATTCGGCGTGGCCTCAATTACGGCTGGCCCCTGATCACCTACGGCCGGGAGTACGACGGACAGGAGATCAGCGGCGGTCGCAACCGTCAGGATGGACTGGAGCAGCCGGCCTGGTTCTACCGGCCCTCGATTGCTCCGAGTGGACTGACCTTCTATTCCGGTACCGCCTTCCCGGGGTGGCGCGGCAACCTCTTCCTCGGCGCCATGGCCAAGGGTCACCTGAACCGCCTGATCCTGGACGGAACCCGGGTGGTGCGAGAGGAGCGGCTGCTCACCGGTCGCCGATGGCGGGTCCGGGAGGTCGTCCAGGGCCCGGACGGATTCCTCTACCTCGGGGTCGACCGCTTCTGGCTTGGCCCCGACCAGGGCATGCTGATCCGGCTCCGACCGGCGGAGTAGCCGGTCGGCGGCCTCCGTCGGCGCGCGCCTCTTTCGTCCTTCCCGCTGTATGGCCTACCTTCCCCGGTATGCCACTTCCCGTTGCCCTGGTTACCGGTGCCACCGAGGGGATCGGCCGGGCCATCGCCTTTGCCCTCGGCAATGCGGGCTACGCCGTCGGCGTCTGCGCCCGTACCCCCTCGAAGCTGCGCCTCCTGCTCGATGAGCTTGCCGCCGCCGGCATCCGCGCCGCCGGCTATCCCGGCGACGTAGGCCTCGAAGCCGACGCGCGGGCCATCGTCGACGCGGTGGTGCAGGCGCTGGGGCCGGTCGAGGTCCTGGTCAACAACGCCGGGGTCGGCTTCCTCAAGCCGCTCGACGAGCTCACCCTCGACGAATGGGACGCCACCATGGCGACCAACGTCCGGAGCCTCTTCCTGCTCACCCGCGCGGTCCTGCCCGGCATGCGCCAGCGGAAACAGGGGGCCGTGATCACCATCGCCAGTCTCGCCAGCCGGAACGGCTTTGCCGGCGGCACCGCCTACGTCGCCTCCAAGCACGCGGCGCTCGGCTTCAGCCGCGCCCTCATGATGGAAGCCCGGGGCGACAACATCCGGGTGATCGCCATCTGCCCCGGCACGGTCGACACCCCGCTCATCCGGGGGCAGTCGCTGCTTACCCCCAATCTTGCGAAGAGTCTCAAGCCCGAAGACGTCGCGGCCACCGTGGTTGCGGCGCTGGCTCTGCCGGCGCGAGCCACCGTCAGCGAGCTGGATATCCGGCCCACCAACCCGTGACCGGCATTCGCATCACCCATTGTCTCTGCCGCCGCCAGCCGTTTGCGGGCCTCCTGCCCCAGGCTCGCCGGCAGGGGTGGGACCTCGCGACGTTGATGCGGGAAACCGGGTGCGGGGCGCAGTGTGGACTCTGCCGGCCCTACCTCCGGCGCATGCTGGTCACGGGTGAAACGGTGTTCACCGAACTCCTGATGGACTAGCCTCGATGCCCTTCCGCCGGCCCACCCTCCTCCTGACCCTGGCCCTGACCGCCGGGGTGGTCGGGGCGTGGCTGGCGGGCCAGGGCATCGCCGCCGGCGGAGCGCTGCTGCTGCTCGGCGCCGGGATCGGCTGGTGGGCCCATCGCGAGTTCGACGTCGACGCCACCCGGCGGGAGCAGGCCCTGGCCGACGCTCTGCACCAGGCCGCGGTCCGCGACCAGGAGCTCGACCGCATCCGCAAGGTGGCTGACGCCATGGTCTCGGGCGACACCCTCGACCACGTGCTCCAGGTGATCGCCGATGCGGTGGCGGATCTCCTGCAGAGCGAGTCGTCCGCCATCGGGTTCGTGGTGGAGGAGGGGCGGTTCGTGCGGGTGGTGGCCGCCTCGGGGTGGTTCCAGCAGGCCCGGGATCGGCTGATCCCGGTCGACCACTCCCTGCTCGGAACGGTGGTCAGCACCGAGGAGCCGCTGATCTCGAACGACATGGCAAAGGACCCCCGCAACTTCCCCCTGCCCGACGACCAGTCCAACGCGCTCGCCTGCGTTCCGCTGGTGTCGGCCGGTCTGGTCATCGGTGTGCTGGCCGCCTGCAACGGCCGGGGCCGGCGACCGTTCACCACCGCCGACGTGCGGCTGCTCCAGACCCTCGGCGACCAGGTGGTCGTCGGGCTCGATCGGGCTCACGTCCTGGAGGAGAGTCGCCGCAAGGAAGAGTCGCTTGCCGCCAAGAACCGCGAGCTCATGCGGGCCACCCAGCTCAAGAGCCAGTTTCTGGCCAACATGAGCCACGAGCTGCGCACCCCGCTCAACGCCATCAACGGCTTCTCCGACCTGCTCCTCACCGAAGAGCTCGGGGCGCTCAACGAGTCCCAGCGGGAGTTCCTCGACTCCGTCCTTCGCAACGGCAAGCACCTCCTCAGCCTGATCAACTCGATCCTCGATCTCTCCAAGATCGAGGCCGGCCGCATGACCCTGAGCCTGTCGGTCAGCGACCTGCGTGAGGCCATTCTCGACGCCGTCACCGATACCGCCCCGCTCCGTTCTTCCAAGCGGCAGGAATGCGTGCTCGAGATCGGCACCGAGCCGCTCCCCGCCCTGGCCGATGGCGGCCGGATCCGTCAGATCCTCTTCAACCTCCTGAGCAACGCCTCCAAGTTCACGCCCGAGGGGGGGACCGTCACCGTCTCCGCCATCGCCACCCGGGCGCCGCTGCCGGTGCCAGCCGACCGCTCCGGCGACACCGCCCGATACGTCGCCCGCGACTGCGTCTGGGTCTCGGTCCGCGACACCGGCACCGGCATCCGACCGGAAGACATGCCCAAGCTGTTCCAGGAATTCAGCCAGGTGGACAGCTCTGCCAGCCGGGCCCAGCAGGGCACCGGTCTCGGGCTGGTGCTCTCGAAGCGATTCGTCGAGATGCATGGCGGCACCATCGGCTGCGAGTCGGTCTCCGGTCACGGTGCCAGCTTCTGGTTCATCCTCCCCGCGGAAGGACCGCTGCGGAAGGCCGGGGCCGCCGACCCCGCCCGGACCGCGAGTCTCCACCCCCAGCCGGCATGACGCCGTCCCCCGTCCGCTTCTGGGTGGCTCTCGGCGCCGCCCTGGCCGCGGCCCGGCCCGCCTCGATCGCGGCCCAGGAGAAGGCGGCGATCGGCGTCGAGCTGGGCTATACCCGTGCGAGCTTCAGCGGAAAGAGCGCCGGCGGCGTCGCGCTCCATGAAGGGGCGGTGGCCGGCGCCTACTTCCAGCGCCGGCTCGGCTCCTGGCTGGCGATCCGGCCGGGACTCCAGATCGCGAGCAAGGGCGGCGCCACCAACCTGGTCCCCCTCAACGCCACCGACCCGATACGGGTTGACCTCGACCTGGTCTATCTCGACCTGCCGCTCCTTCTGCGTTCCCGTCTCCCTGGCATCGGGCGCACCCGTCTCATTCTTACCGGCGGCGTGGTGCCAAGCCTCCGCATCGGCTGCAACGTGGAGCTTTCGGGCTCCGGCGTCATTCCCTCCCGGAGCGAGTGCGCCAAGGCGACTCTCGGCCAGTTCCGGACCTGGGATGTGGAGATGATGGCGGGCGCGGGGCTGGGGATTCCGATCGAGAGCGGCGAACTCGCGCTCGAGGCCCGCTTCACTCAGGGCCTTCGCTCGGTAAGCGATCGGAGCGACATCCGGAACCGGGCGCTGACCTTCGTGATCTCGGTCCCGTTCTGACCCCCAAGAAAAAGGCGGGCCCATCAGGGCCCGCCACTCGCCGTCGGGAGGACGCTGCGCTCTACTGCTTGTCTGCCTGCCACTGCCCCGCGAAGCTGTAGTTCACGCCGCCCTTCACATAGCTGCAGGTCGCCGTGCCGGTCATCCGGTCGTTGCGGCCCGCCACAAAGCTCCCCTGATAGCTGCAGGACACGGCGGCATCGGTCCGGGTGAAGCTCACCTCGCGGCCGGTCACGCTTCCCACGACCGGGAACGGCGCGGGATCGGCCAGGGGGCCGGTGTACTTGAGGGCCGCAGGGGTCGTGCAGAAGGCGTCGATCCCCTGCGAGCCGTCGCCGCTGAACTCATCGCCCGCCTGCACCAGGGAGAAGACACCCAGGTTGACGTGACGGTCGCCGCTGGAGGCGTCGCGGAGATCGGCGCTCTGGCGCCAGCTCCCCGTCATGCTGATACGGTCGGGTCCGGTGTTGTCGCTTCCGGAGCAGGCAGCCAGAGCCAGCAGAGCTGGGAGCAGGTAACGGCGCACCAAGGGCCCCTGATGTGAGTGGAGGCAAACAAGTTGGGGGACTGGGCCCCGCCCGTCAAGGAAACCCAGGCGCAACGAGATCTGTGAGGAACCACTAAACAATTCAAGCCCAATGGGTTAACCGCCGAAAATGCTAGGAGCCGGTGATTTGCACTGCTCCCAGCCCATAGAGCTGGGCCAAGCTATTGCGGGCAATGGGCTTGGATAATGGCACCCCACTTGCACTTTGGGCTGCGAAATATGCTACCCCTGATACCCTCCGTTGACCTCCCTCGCCGGCCCGGCCGTTCGCCGGCCCGGTCGGGCTTCACCATCATCGAAATGATGGCGGTGGTGATGATCATCGGGATCCTGGCGGGGTTCGGGGTTCCCAAGCTGCGGGAGGCAGTAGACCGGGCCAAGGTCGCCCGCGCCATCGGGGAGCTGAATGCCATTCAGTGGGACCTGATGGCGTTGGAGTCCCAGAACCAGCCACTCCCCGCCACCCTCGCCGGCATCGGGCGGGCCGGCATGGTCGACCCGTGGGGCTTTCCCTACCAGTACTACAAGTTCCCCACCGTGGCCCACGGCAACCCGCCGGGCGCCCGGCGGGATCGCTTCCTGGTGCCGATCAACTCGACCTTCGACCTCTACAGCGTGGGCAAGGACGGCGCGACCGCCCTCGCCTTGACGGCGGCGATGAGCGAAGACGACATCGTCCGCGCCAACGACGGCGGATTCATCGGTCTCGCCAAGGACTTCTGAGGTGCCGGCGTCGCCGTTCCTCCGCACCCGGGTGGCGAGGCGAATCCTGCTCCTCTTCCTGCTCTGCGCCGTACTCCCGCTGGCCCTCCTCGCCACCATCGGCTACAACCACCTCGCGAACGACCTCGACCGGCTGACCCGCGCACACCTGCGGGATCAGGCCAAGTCATCGGGCATGATGCTGCTCGACCGGCTGGGCTCGCTCGCCACCCAGCTCGAGGCGGTGTCAACCCAGCTCGATGGGGGGCCCCTCCCCCGGTCCCCCGCCATGGTGTCGTCCGCCGCAAGCTCCGGTCCCCGCTTCCGCGCCATGGGCATCGTCGCGACCGACGGGAGTGTCACCAACCTGGCTGGCGAGTTGCCCGGCCTCCCGGCGCTCAATCAGGACCAGGAGGATCACGTCAGGGGTGGCGGGATCGCGCTCGTCACCGGCCCGGGGCTGCACGGGATCCGGCTCTTCCTGGTGCGCCGGATCGACCGGCTCCCCGGGGCCCGACTCTGGGGCTTCATCGAACGCGCCTCGGTCTACGGCACCGACCCGAGCACCAGTGTTGCCCCGGCCGGATCGCTCTCCTGTCTCAGGACCGAACGGAACGAGGAGCTCTCCTGCCTGGCGCCGGAGGCCGGCCTCTCCGCCGACGGCGCCCTGACCTGGCGGTGGCAGCGCGGCAACGACGGATACCTCGCGGCCCAATGGACCCTCTTCCTGCACCGGGTCTACGCCGCGCCTTCCTGGGTGATCAGCATCAGCGTGTCCGACACCGTGGTCTCCGCCCCCCTCACGGCGCTCCGCCGGGTCTTCCTGCTCGGCCTGGCGTTGTCGCTCCTCGTGACCTTCACCCTGGCGCACATCCAGCTCCGCCGCAGCATGGAGCCCCTCGAGGCGCTCGAGGCCGGCACCCTGCGCGTGGCCGCCGGCCAGTTCCACCACCCGGTGGCGGTTCAGAGCGGCGACGAGTTCCAGGCCCTGGCCGCCTCGTTCAATCGGATGTCGAGTCGGCTGGGGCATCAGTTCGAATACCAGGCGGCCCTCGCCCGGGTGCACGAAGCCGCCCTGACCGCCGGCGGACCCGAGGTCGTGCTGCGCGCCATCCTGAGCGAGCAGCGCGCGCTGCTCGCCGGCGATGCGGTTACGGTGGCCCTGGCGTCCCCCGACGATCCCGATCACTGGAACGTGGTGGCGGACCGGGGCGCGCCGGATGGCCCGGTCCTGCTCAAGCTCCGACCCGATTCCCAGGATCTCAAGCATCTGCGGGACGAGAGGGAAGGATTTCTGCTGCCGCGCGGTGGACCCGCCCCCAGCTACCTGGGTCGCGGATCGGTGGCGCTCGGCGCTGACGCGCTGGTCCTGCCACTGCGGTGGCGCGGCAGTCTCACCGGAGCGCTGATCCTCGAAGGCTCCCGGGCCAGGCCGGGGACCGGGGATGGGTTCCGCGATGCCCGGCGGGCGGCGGATGAGGTGGCCCTGGCGATCTCCAACGCCCAACTGGTGACCCAGCTGGACGAGATGAACTGGGGCGCGCTGACGGCACTGGCCCGCGCCATCGACGCGGTCTCACCCTGGACCGCGGGTCACTCCGAACGGGTGACGCTGGGCGCCATCGAGATCGGCCGGCGGCTCGACTTCGCCGAAGACGAAATCGACCTCCTTCACCGGGGCGGCCTGCTGCATGACGTGGGGAAAGTGGGCGTCCCCGCGGGCGTGCTCGACAAACCCGGGCCGCTCACCCCCGAGGAATTCGTCCAGATCCGGCGCCATCCCACCATCGGCGCCCGGATTCTCGCGCCGATCACCGCCTTCCGTCGCGCCATCCCGCTGGTGCTGCATCATCACGAGCTGCTGGATGGCTCGGGCTATCCCCACGGCCTGATCGGGGACCAGATTCCGCTCTCGGTCCGGGTGCTCACCGTGGCCGACGTCTACGACGCCCTGGTCTCCAAACGCCCCTACCGCGAGGCCTGGGAGGTGGACCGGGCGGTCGACTACCTGCGCCAGCACGTCGGCAGCAAGTTCGACGGGCGCGCGGTAGAAGCCCTGGTCGCCGCGCTCGATACCGGCTGGCGGCCCACCGTGTCACCCCAGAACGTCTACACCGACGAGCCGGCCCGCCTGAGTCTCTGGCCTTCCCGCGTCTCCGATCCCGGCTTCCGCCTCGAGGCCCATCACGAAGTCTTCCGGTCGGCGTAGAACGCCTTGGCCACGATCTGCCACTTCCCGTCGATCTTGAGCAGCTCCATGTAGTCGGTCAGGGTCACGTCGGGGTACTCCAGCACCAGCTTGGCGATCGCGGCGTTGCCGGTAATATCAACCATCGCGATCCGCCGGTGCCGTTTCGCCTCGTCGGGCGCCGGCTGTCCCGGGCCCGCCGCCGCCCGCGCGATGTAGTCCGCCAGGCTCACCCGGGTGAATTGCCCGTCCCGCATGAAGTACATCGTCCCGTCCGGGTGCATTGCGGCGCGGAACTCGTCGGCCTTGCCGGTGGCATGCCCGTTGAGATAGTGCTGCAGCGCCTCCCGTACCGCCGCCTCGTCTTCCGTCGGCCGCGCCGACGCCGCGGTCATGAGGGGCAGCCCCGCCCCGGCGAGGAACAGGGCGCTCCCACCGAGAATTCTTGCCAGCATGGTCGTCCTCCTGGTTGGTCCTACGCTCCAATCACGTCGCGATCTGGGTGCAATGCTCGCTCAGCACCCGCCATTCGACCCCGGTCCGGTCCAGCACCAGACTGCAGCGCTGGTCGTCCACGAACGCGGTACCGCCGAACGTGCCCCGACCTCGCCAGCGACTGGCCACCACCGCGGTACTCCCGGTCTGATGGACCTCGAGCTCGGAGCGGTCGGCGTACTCCAGCCGGTAACTCTCGCTCCGGAGGAGGCCGATCGCCTCGCTCCGCGACGTGACGCCACCCTTCGACGAGAAGTAGACGTACTCCGGCGCGAGGAGCCGGTCGACCAGGGCGGTGTCCTTCCGGCTCCACGCCGAGTCGAGCCGGGCCACCGCCGACAGCACCGGCGCGGCGTCACCGGGGCGGTCGGCAGGTCCACAGGCCAGGGCCAGACAGAGCGCGGAGAGCTGGAGGGGGCGGCGGCCGGGGTGGAACAGAGGTCGAGACACGCTGGGCTCGGGTCCGGGGATCGTTCAGCATGCCTGATCGCGACCCGGGCGGCCACCGGCCGGGGACCAGGCGCGCCGGTAAGGGACGAACGCCTGAGCGTCTAGAACTTGCCGAGGAGCTTCTGGAGCCGGTCGCGGTAGGTACGGCTCAGAGTCAGCCGCTGACCGTCGGCCAGCCGCACGATGTAGTCACCATGGAAGTAGGGCTCGATCTCTTGGATCCGGTCCAGATTCACGATGGTGGAGCGGTGGATCCGGAGGAAGCGGTCCGGATCGAGCCGGCTCTCGAGCGACTGCATCGTCTCCCGGATCTGGTAGGTCTCCTTCCCCACGTGGATCGCGGCATAGTTGGCCGACGATTCGATCCAGTCGATCTCCGCAACCTTGAGCACCCGGAGCCGGCCGTCCCGCTTTGCGAGCATCCGACGGAGCGGTCCCGACGCCGGGCCCGCCTCGGCCAGAGAGGCCGCCACCGGGGAGGACCCCGGCTCCTCCGGCCGGTCGGCCAACGCCGCCCGGACCCGGTCCAGGGTAGCCCGGAATCGCTCCCGGTCGAAGGGCTTGAGCAGGTAATCGAGAGCATGCACCTCGAACGCCCGTACCGCGTAGGCGTCATAGGCGGTTACGAATACCAGCGCCGGCGGCATCCCCTCCAGCGCGTCGAGCACGCCGAAGCCGTCGAGGCCCGGCATCTGCACGTCGAGAAACACCAGATCGGGGGCGAGATTGCGGATGGCGGCCACCGCGTTGACGCCGCTATCGCTTTCCCCCACCACGACGATGTCCCCTTCGTCCTGGAGCAGCGCCCGGATCCGCTCCCGGGCCGGGGGTTCATCGTCGACGATCAGCGCCCGGATCGCATTCATGTCGGTTCGGCCAGTCGCCATGGGACCTCGAGTCGTACCACAACGCCGCCCTCCGGGCGGTTGGCCAACGCGATACTCTGGTCCCCGCCGTAGAGTTGCTCCAGGCGGGCCCGGGTGTTGGCCAATCCGATGCCCCGGCCGCTGCCGTTCCCTCCGGTGAGACCCGTGCCGTCGTCGGACACTTCCAGCACCAGCCGGCTGCCCCGTCGTTCGACCCGCACCGTCACTCGCCCCGGTCCCTCGCGCGGCTCGATCCCGTGACGGATCGCGTTCTCCACCAGCGGCTGCAGGATGAAAGTGGGCACCCGGGCCTCGAGCACCGACGCCGGCACGTCGATCTCCACCTCCAGCCGCTCCCGGAAGCGACTCCGTTGGATATCGACATAGTGTCCCAGGAACTCCAGCTCCTCCCGCAACGTGAGCTCGTGCTGCCCCGTGTGCGACAGCGACAGCCGAAGCAGGTCCCCCAGCCGGCTGACCACCCGCTCCGCCGCGGCGCCGTCGCTGTGCACTAGCGAGCTGATGGTATTGAGGGTGTTGAACAGGAAGTGCGGTTGCAGCTGGCTCCGCAGGACCTCGAGCTCCGCCCGGGTGAGCTGCGCCTCCAGCTGCGAGGCACGGAGCTCCCGCTCCTGGTAGCGCCGGTAGATGTGCGCCAGCCTGGAGAGCCCGACCAGCGCGGCGTATACCAGCAGATCGAATGAGGCCCGTTTGCTGATGAACAGCAGGATCTGGCGTCCGACCGGGAGACCCGGGATGAGACTCCACCCCGCGATCCGCTCCAGGACGACGTAGCCCAGCTCGTGCGTGAGCAGCACCCCCAGAAATCCAAGGAGGTGCCCAGTGAGCGAGCGCCGCCAACCCGCCCGGCTGAGCGGGAAGCGGCGGTCGAGCCAGAAGACCACCGGCGCCAGGAGGGCCCAGAGCCACCACTCCGCCGCCGACCAGAACAGGAGCCGGGAGAACGGCACCGGCTCGCCCTTGAGGGCGTAGACCGCGGCGCTCGAAGTGGCGAAGGCCAGGGCGATCAGCGTGAAGATGGCGAACCCGACCGGGCGGGACACCGGCCCACGCGGAGTCGGCGGGAGAGAGGTCAGGGCGTTCGCCATGCCGAGAAGGTATCCCGCCGGCGTCGTAAGACGGAACATGCCGGGACGGAGGGGACCAGCGGGGGACGGACGGCCGCGGCGGGGGAGGGAGGCCACTGGCCCGCCCGGGAACGGGTGCCTACCTTTGCCGCATGGCTCGATCGTCCGGCCGCCAACGCGCCAAGGCGCTGGTTCTGCTCCTCGTGCTGTTCGCGGGGGGCTTTGGGCTGCCGATCGTAGACGGACTCTGGTTCCACTCGAAGGCCATCTCCCACATGGCCGCCGAGGACCAGGTCGCGACAACTCAGGACTCCGGCAAGGCCCACCTGCTGGGCTGCGCCGTGTGGTCGAGCCCCGCCGCCAGCACCGGCCTCCCCGAGGTCGTCGACCCGGTCGTCACCGTCGCGGTCACCATCGCCGCGCCTGCGGCCCACATTCCCGCGATCGGTCTCGCCCGGCAGGTCCCCGCCCTCTCTCTCGCCCGCGCTCCCCCGTCCGTCTGATCCGGCGTCACGCGTAGTTCCATCCGGCAGGCGGTTATCGGGGGTCCCCCAGGATCCCCGTGCAACAGGGGAGCAGCATGCGGTACACCATCAGAGTGGCAACCTGCCTCGTCGGCCTCACCGTGGCAGGCGCGGCCCATCTCGACGCCCAGCAACCCACCGACAGTCTCCGACACGCCGTGGCCCGGCTTTCGGCCCGTCTCGACAGTCTCGAACAGGGCTCCTGCCCTTCGGGCCCAGCGGTCGCTCTCCCGGGCAGCCGCGATTCCCTGAGCCGGTCCCTCGCCCACCTGAGTGCCCGGCTGGAAGGGCTCATCGCCGCCCGCTGTCGCGGGGTAGCTGCGGCGCCGGTCCCGACCGACAGCGCCGGCGTCTCGGACGATCTCGCCGCCCTGCGCGCGGCGGCGGCGGCCGCGGCCGGCGGCGCCGCTCCCCGGGCCCGGGCCGATAGCGCCGCCTCGCAACCGGAGAAGGTGGAATTCGTCGGCCGCCAGCGAAGCGGCTCGGCCCTCAACCCCGAGATCTCCGCCACCGGAGACCTGCGGCTGGGCGCGCGAGAGCATCACGGGCTCTCGGGCGATGCCCATGAGTTCGAAGTGGCCCTCCAGTCCACCCTCGATCCGTACTCCAACGGAAAGATCGTCCTGAGCCTGAGCAACGAGGAGGTGGGTATCGAGGAGGGCTACCTCTGGTACACCGGACTCCCGGCCCGCATCCGGGCCGATCTGGGCCAGATCCGCCAGCAGGTGGGCGACCTCAATCGCTGGCACCTGCACGCCCTGCCCGAGACCGAGTATCCCCTGGTCTATCAGCGCTACCTCGGCGAGGAGGGACTGAGCGGCGCCGGTCTTTCGCTCTACACCGCCCTGCCGATCTCGATCGCCGGTGGCACCCATGAGCTCTGGGTCCAGGGCACCACCGCCGAGAGCGAGCCGCTCTACGGCAGCGGCCGCCACGGCACCCTGCTGGGTCGGGTGCAGAACTTCTGGCAGCTGTCCCGGAGCACCTATGGTCAGCTGGGTTTCACCGCCCTGGGTGGCGATCACGGCGACACTCTCCAGGGCCGGGTCCTCGGCGCCGATCTCCGGCTCACCTGGCGTCCACCCAACGCCGGCACCCGGCAGAACGTCACGCTTCGGGCCGAGGGCTACCGCTTCCGCGGAAAAGAGCTCGGCGCCGTCACGACTCGCTACGGCATGTACGCCGACCTGGTCGCCCAATTGAGCACGCGCTGGATCCTCGGCACCCGGTACGACTACCTCGAAGTGCCGCGGGGTCCCCGGCGGACGGAGTGGCAGGTCACCCCGACCATCACCTGGTGGGAGAGCGAGTTCGTCTATCTCCGGCTCGAGGGCCGGCACCACCGGCTGGCGGGCGGCGCCACCGACAACCAGCTGGTGCTCCAGGCGGTCTTTGCGATGGGGCCGCACAAGCACGAGACCTATTGATGACATCCCCGGCGCGGGACCCGTCGTTCCGGGCGCCGCGAGCGATCCCCGCGTTCCTTCCTGAGGTCATGACATGATGTTGCTCGCCCTTACCCTGCTGGCCCTGTCCGGCGATCCCCCCCGCCCCCCCGTGGCGCCGGTCAGGATCGTCACCAGTCTGACCACCTACGGGGCGATCGCCCGCGAAATCGCCGGCGACCATGGCATCGTCACCGCGATCGCCCAGGGCGACGAAGACCCCCACTTCGTCCAGCCCAAGCCCAGCTTCGTCGCCATTCTGCGCGACGCCGATCTCTTCGTCACGACCGGGCTGGATCTCGAGCTCTGGGTCCCGGCGTTGCTGGACCGGGCCGGCAACCGCAAAGTGAGTGAAGGCGGCCCCGGCTACGTCACCGCCTACACCAACATCACGCTGCTGGAGGTGCCCACCTCGCTCAACCGGGCCCAGGGCGATATCCACGCCGACGGCAACCCCCATATTCACACCGACCCGCTCAACGCGATCCTGATCGCGCGGAACATCCTTACCGGGCTGTCCCGGGTCGACCCGGCGGACGCGGCGTACTTCACCGGCCGGGAACAGGAGTTCGAGAAACGGGTGCTCGAGGCGACGCTGGGCGCAGAGCTGGTGGCAATCCTCACCCCCGCCACCGCCTTCAACCTCCTCAAGACCGACAAGCTCTTCGACTTTCTCGGCGGCACCAAGTTTCAGGGGAGGCCCCTCCTCGACAAGCTGGGCGGCTGGCTCAAGACCGGCGAGGCGTTCCGGGGCCGGGAGATGGTCTGCTATCACCGGGAGTGGGCCTACTTCAGCCGGCGCTTCCAGGTCACCTGTGCCGAGTTCATCGAGGCCAAGCCCGGTATTCCCCCCACGCCGAAACACGTCGAAGACGTGATTGCGCTGATGCGGGAGCGTCATATCCCCGTGCTGTTCGCGTCGAATTACTTCAACCGGAACCAGATCCAGCAGGTGGCCGGCAAGACCGGCGCGACCGCGGTGGTGGTCCCGGAGAACACCGGCGGCGCTCCCGGGGTCGATACCTATTTCGATCTGATGAATGCCTGGGTGAACGGACTCGCCGCCGCCTTTACGAAGGGGGCGTCCTGATGGATCAGCTCATCCACAGCCTCTGGCTCGCCCCGCTGGTTGCCTGCATGGTGATCGTGGCGATCCATTCCTATCTGGGGGTCCACGTCATCGCCCGGGAGGTCATCTTCGTCGACCTCTCCCTGGCCCAGGTCGCGGCCCTCGGGAGCACGGTGGCCATCTTCCTCGGGGCCGAGCCCGACTCGGCCCGCTCCTTCGCCTATGCGCTCGGGTTCACCACCATCGGCGCGGGGCTCTTCGCCCTGACCCGCTCCAAGCACGGGACCGGTCGGGTGCCGCAGGAGGCGATCATCGGCATCGTGTACGTCGTCGCGTCCGCGGCCGGGCTGCTGGTGGCGGACAAGTCGCCCCGCGGCGGCGAGGCCATCAAGGACATCCTGGTGGGCAGCCTGCTGTGGGTGGGATGGCCGGCCATCGGACGGCTGGCGCTGGTCTATCTCGCGGTCGGCGCCTTCCACTGGATCCTGCGGCGCCGGTTCCTCACGATTTCCTTCGATCCCGAATCGGCCGAGCGGGAAGGGTGGAAGCTCCGGCTCTGGGACTTCTGGTTCTATCTCTCCTTCGGGATCGTGATCACCTTCTCGGTGCCGATCGTCGGGGTGCTCCTGGTCTTCTCCTTCCTGGTCGTGCCCGCGGCGATCGCCTTCCAGTTCACTCGGCGCCACGGCTATCTCGCCCTCATCTCGTGGATCGCCGGGGTGCTGGCCTCGGCCGGCGGCATCGCGATCTCGTTCCGCTACGATCTCCCGACCGGGCCGGTGGTGGTGTGCGTGTTCGGGCTGGCCCTGTTGCTGGCCTGGGGCGGCCGGCGTCTCCTGGGATCGGCGCAGGCCGCTTGAGGGCTCGGGAGGAATCGGAGTCGGATCGATTCGGCCCGGGCCGGGGCCACCCCCCGCAGCCGGCATGGTGCACGGTTAGATTCTCCCCGACGTTTTGACCTCATCCAACTTCGAGTTCAGGCGCATGCTCCGCACTCTCCTTCTCTCGGCCGTGGCCGCCGGTTCCCTGCTGGGCGCCGGCACCGCCGTCCACACCCACCTGGTCAAGGCCGAACCCGGCGTCGACTCCACCATCGTCGCGACGCCCAAACAGATCCGGCTCTGGTTCAACGAGCGTCCCGAGGCGGCCCTGTCCGCCGCCACCCTCCTTAAGGCCGACAACTCCCCGGTGGCCACCGTCAAGATGGCCGCGACCGATGATTCGCTCTCCGTCGCCGGACCGGTACCGGTGACGCTCGAGCCCGGCAGCTACCAGGTTCTCTGGCGCACCGGGTCCAGAGATGGGCATGCGGTGCGGGGGAAGTACACCTTCAAGTTCGACCCCACCGCCGCGCCCAGACCCTGAACCGGGGCGGCTCTCGGTCCGCAGCCCGTGAATCACGACCAGCTACCGCTCCCGATCGATCTCTACGCCGCCGCGCGGGCCTTGGCCTACGTGGCGGCGTTAATGCTGATCGGCGCCTGCGCCTTTGCCGCCCTGGTGCCGCGCTGGCGCCGAAGCGGCGACGACGACCAGAGTCTCGCCGCCCGCTCCCTCGCCGGCGCCTTCCGCGTGGCGAGAGCCGCCGCGCTCCTGCTCCTCGCCGCGCACCTCTTCCGCGCCCTGGGCCAGGTGCGCTCGTTCCTCGATCCCGATCCCATCACCTGGGAGGCGGCTCGACCGATTCTTTTCGAGACCGCCTGGGGACGGGGATGGATGGCCCAGCTGGCCGTCGCGCTGCTTACCCTCCCGGCGGTCTGGGTCGCGCGGCGACGCCCAGCGACCGGACTCGCCATCCTCGGCACCGCCACTCTGGCGGTCGCCGCTACCGAGCCGCTCACCGGGCATGCCCTGGAACATCCCTGGGGCGCCGGCCTCGGCGTCGGGCTCCATGCCCTCCACCTGGTGGGCGGCGGCATCTGGCTCGGGACCCTCTTCACTCTCTTCCAGGCCGGGCTCCGCGCGGCCCGGGACGGGGACGCGACCGATGTGGCCGAAATGGTGGGCGTCTTCTCGCCGGTGGCCCTGATCGGCGCGGGACTGGTCGTGACGGCGGGCTCGTTGCTCGGGCTGGCCTATATCGGCAGCCCCTCGGCGCTGGTCGGCAGCGACTACGGCCGGGCGCTCCTGGTCAAACTGAGTCTCCTGGCTGTTACCTTGGGCCTGGGTGCCTGGAACTGGAAGAAGGTCCGGCCACGTCTGGGCGAGGCCAGTGTCACCCGCGAGCTGCGCCGATCCGCCGCGCTCGAGCTCGGTATCGGGCTCGCGCTCATCGCCGTTACCGCCGTGCTGGTGGCACTGCCGGCGCCGAAATTGTGAGCCTCCCCATGCGTGTTCCGCTGTCCTGCGTTGTCCTCACCCTGGCGGTACTGACCGGGGCCGGCGGCTGTACGCCGAAGGAACCCAAGCCGTTCAACGGCGAAGGGCTGTCGGGTCCGCAGATCCTGCCGCCCCTGCCTAAGCCCGACCTGGTGCTGACCACCACCGACGGGAAGAAGTTCGACATCCGCAAGGAGACCGAGGGGTATGTCACCCTGCTCTTCTTCGGCTACACCAATTGCCCCGACGTCTGCCCGGTGCACATGGCCAACATCGCCGGCGCCATGAAGCACCTCGGCCCCGAGGTCACCAACCGCATCAAGGTGGTGTTCGTCACGGTCGATCCCACCCGTGACACGCCCGAGGTGATCCGAACCTGGCTCAATCACTTCGACGACCGTTTCATCGGACTCCGGGGCGACAGCGCCTCCATCGCCAGCGCCTTCACCCAGCTCCGGCTGGGGCCCGCCATGCGGGAGCCTGGCGTCGACAGCACCAACCCGGGCCGATACACCGTCGGGCATTCCGCCATCGTCCTGGCCTACGGCAGCGACAATCTGGCCCATGTGGTCTATCCGTTCGGAATCCGGCAGGCCGACTGGAGTAAGGACCTGACTCTCCTGGTGGAGCGCTCATGAGACCCTGCGCCCGTCTCGCCTCGGTCCTGGCCCTGGGGGTCGGCGCCTGCGGCAGGGCTGCGAGCCCGGGCGCCGCGATCACCGCCGGCGACATCGTGATCCAGCACGGCTTTGCCTTCGAGCCGATTACCGCCGCCAGCGGCGCGGCCTACTTCGAGGTGCACAACCGTGCCGGCCTGGCGGACACCATTCTCGAGGTCTCGAGCCCGGTGGCCCGCGCCGCGGCCTTTCACGGCGGCAACATGGGGCATCTCGACGTGCTCGAAGTCCCCGCCGGCACTACGGTCGCGCTCAAGCCCGGCGCCACCCACCTCATGCTGACCGACTTCTCCGCTCCGCCCGCCGCCGGTGATTCCCTTCGGCTCACGCTGCGCTTCGCGCACGCAGGCACCCTCACCTTCGCGGTCCCGGTCCGTCGGTACGGGCAATGACCTGGTGGTGTTCGGCGACCGGGGAGCTGTGGCGCTGGAGCTGGCGCGCCTATCCTGGCGTCTGGCTGCTGGTCGGAGCACTCTGCTTCTGGTACTGGCGCGCGCGGCGGCAGACCGGTGAGCCGGGCGTTTCCCCATGGTTTCTGACGGGTGTCCTGTGCCTCTGGGCCGCCCTGGACTGGCCCATCGGAGCGCTGGGCGCCGGCTATCTCGTGAGTGTCCACACCATCAGCTACATCCTGCTCGCCCTCGTCGCCCCTCCCTGCCTCATCCTGGGGATACCCGCCCGAACCCAGGAGGCGGCCTGGCGCAGCCGACGGTGGAGCGGGGTCCTCCTCCTGGCCCAGCGGCCCTGGTTCGCGCTCACGGTCTTCAACGTCGTTCTCTTCGCAACCCACATTCCCCAGGTGGTCGATACGCTCATGGCGAGCCAGCTGGGGGCCTTTTCGGTGGACCTGGCGTGGTTCGGTGGGGGCCTCGCTCTGTGGTGGCCCGTGATGGCCAGGCCCCCGGGTCGGGCTCCGATGCGGCGACCGCTGAAGATGGCCTATCTCTTCGCCTCGACTCTGCCGCCCATCATCCCCTCGGCCTTCCTCACTTTCGCGGCGTACCCGATGTACGCCACCTACGAGCTCGCTCCGCGGGTGTATCCCATCCTCACGGCCCAGCAGGATCAGCAGATTGCGGGGTTGTTGATGAAGCTGGTGGGGGACCTGCCCGTCTGGTTCGCCTTCGGCGTGATCTTCTTCCGCTGGGCCCGCGACTCGAACGTCACCAACCCTCCGGCTCATCCCGACTCCCTCAAGGGCCGTGGGGTCGTGCCGACCTGAGCCGCACGCCCCTTACTTCTCCGACGGCCCCCGCTCGCGCTCCGGTCTCCAACTCGGCCGCTTCCACCCCGGCGCGAAGGCCGGCAACTGACCCGCCCCTCGGCGCGCGAGATCGAGATGGGGCGCGGCCAGGTCGGCCAGCTGCTGGGCCAGCGCCATGTCGGTCCGGGTGAACGGCGCCGCGCCCTGCGCGGTCATCGCCATCGCCCCGAAGATCTTGCCCCCGGTCCGAAGTGGCACCACCAGCACTGTGAGGGCGCCGGTCCCCTCGTCCTGCTGGCTGAGCAGATAGGGCACCTCCCCCCGCACCACGCTCGCGACGCCGGTCCCTTCGATCGGCTCCTGCGGCAGATCGGCCAGCGGCGTCACCGACCCGGGCCGAACCACCGCGACCCGGGTCTCGTCGTTGATCCGGACCGCGAACTCGAGCGCCGATACCGGCAGCACCGCCGAAGCCTGCTGCACGAACAGCCGGCTCCCTTCCCCAAGGAACGGGGTCAGCGCCAGCAGCTCGGCCACGCGGGCCAGGTGCATCGGCACGTGCCGCAGCACATCGAACTGCCCTCGCAGCACGCTGTACTGCCAGGCCAACACCAGGCTCTCGACCTTGGGCGAGAGCAGCGATCCGACCCGATCGAGCAGCACCAGGTCCTCGGCCCGATAGAACCCGGGGCCGGCGCTGCCCAGCAGCAGGTAACCGACCGGCCGTTCCACCACCCGCAGCAGCGTACCCACCAGCGACCGGGGCGGCACCTCCGGCCCCCGCACCGTCACCAGCTCCGGCATGACCAGGTCCTGCGCGGTGGCGGCATCGTCCAGGATGAACCCGCTGCGGTCGCCGAAGAGCTTCGCCGGATCGAGCGCCGACCGGGGGATGCTCAGCGCCGGGTCGCCCCAGAGCGTCCCGTGGCCATGAAGCCCGAGCCGATAGAGGAGCTCACCGGTGTTGTCCGCGATCAGGAGCTCGTACGCATCGTGGGGGAGAATCGCCTGGAGCGCAAAGGAAAGCGCCAGCATGAGGTCCCGCGGCGTGCCCGCGCCACCGATGGCGTCGGACAAGCCCTCGAACAACTCCCCTTCGCGGGCCTGGTCCCGTACCCGCTCCCCTCCCGGTACCACCACATCGCCTTCGGCGGGAACCGCTGCCACCGGGGTGGCTTCTTCGCCGCCGCTCGCGCGGGTAACCCGCGCCAGCATCGGCGCCATGACCTCGATGGCCGACTCCAGCAGATGCTCGGCCCGCAGGCCGTAGATGTGGGGGGTGAACGAAGCGAGGAGAATCAAGGCGACATCCTGCCCGCCGTGCCGCACCGGTCGAAGGAGCACCGAGCCATACCCGGCCCGGCGGATGCGATCCTCGACCTCGTCCAGAATCAGCTGGTTCGCCAACGGCTCCGCCCGCGGCACGCCGAGATTGTCTTGGGCCAATGCCTCCGGCTCGATCAGGATCGGCTCCCCCTCCGGGCCATAGAGCCACAGCGCGAGCAGGTCGGTGGCGAGCTCGGACCGGAAGGCGTCTGCCACCGCTTCGTACCACGCCTTCAGCACGTCCAGGTCATGGACCCGCGTCCGGGGGTGAAGCAGCGGGATCAGCTGCCGGAAGTCGATTTCGCCCTTGGCCATAGGCCCTAATGGAGCAGTCTCCGTGCCCCCTGACCAGACCCGCACTCCTTCTGGTACCCCCTCCCCCTACTTGTATACCCCTAGGCCCTATGTTAGACTGGGAACGTCGCGGGGCGACTTCGCCCACGCCGACCAGTCCCGGAGAGGGCTGACACGCTAGACGACCGTGAGGTAATTCAATGAGAGACATTGCGTTGGCGGTTTCAGGAATGAGTTGCGGACACTGTCTCAACGCCGTCACCAAGGCCATCGCAACCGTTCCCGGTGTGGAGATCAGGTCGGTGCAGATCGGGCGCGCGGAGGTTCGGGTCCCCGAGGTGGGCCTCGCCGACCAGGCGGTGCGCGCCGCCATCGAGAGCGCCGGCTACAAGGTCGAAGGCTTCATTTCCAGCTAACTAGGAGGGGCCCCATGGATGGGACGCAGGCGTTGGTCACGGTCGCCGGTGCCGCCGCCATTCTCTGGCTCAACTGGTATTTCTTCCTGGCGGGGCGTCGAACGGCCGTTGCCACCGTTGCCACCGGATCCGGGGTCCAGGAAATCGCGATTGTCGTTGACGGCGGGTATTCACCTGCCACCGTGGCGCTCCGGCAGGGCCAACGGGTGCGACTCCTCTTCGATCGCCGAGATCGGGGGAGCTGCACCGAGGAAGTGGTCCTTCCCGCCTTCGGACTCCGCCGGTACCTGCCCACCGGCCAGGTAACGGCTGTGGAGTTCACGCCCGGCAAGCCCGGCACCTTCGAGTTTGCCTGCGGCATGGGGATGGTCCGCGGCAAGCTGGTGGTGCGGGAGCATTAGCCCATGGCCGACACTGCCACCCTCGATGTGACCGGAATGACCTGCGCCGCCTGCAGCGCGCGGGTCGGCCGGGCGCTGAAGCAGGCGCCCGGCGTGAGCGATGCCAGTGTCAACCTGGTCACCGCGAAGGCCACTGTCGCCTTTGACCCGGCAACCACCAACCCGGAGGGCCTGGCCGAGGTGGTGCGGTCGGCCGGTTACGGAGCCGACCTGGCCCGGCCCGACCGGAGTGTGGAGGAGGAACTCAACCAACAGGACGCCGCCCGGGAGGCGGAGCTGGTGGCCATTCGGGGCAAGCTCCTCCTGAGCGGCGCGGCGGCGGTCCTCACCATGCTGCTCACGATGCCGCTCACGCATCAGCCAGCCGCCGGGACCATGGCCGATCCGACCCAACGGCTCATGATGCCCCTGAGTCGGGCCCTCGAAGGCGTGGCGCCCTGGCTGTATCACGCACCGGGAGACCTGCTGCGCTGGCTCCTGCTGATGGTCACGCTCCCGGTCGTCCTCTGGGCCGGCCGCCACTTCTACACCCGCGCCCTTGCCGCCTTCCGCCACCACTCGGCGGACATGAACACCCTCATCGCGGTCGGCACCGGCGCGGCCTTCCTCTTCAGCCTCGCCACGACCCTCGCACCCGGATGGTTCCGTTCCCGGGGTCTGCCGCCCGATGTGTACTACGAGGCGGTGGTCTGGATCATCGCCCTCATTCTACTGGGCAATTTCTTCGAGACCCGCGCCCGGGGTCGAACCTCCGGTGCCATTCGCCGGCTCATGGGCCTCCGTCCGGCCACAGCCGTGGTGCGCCGGAACGGGTCCGACCTGGAGGTCCCCCTGGCCGACGTCATCGTGGGCGACGAAGTGCTGGTCCGCCCCGGCGAGCGGATTCCGGTCGACGGGACCGTCCTCGAAGGCCGGACCGCGGTGGATGAGTCGATGCTCACCGGCGAGCCGCTCCCGGTCGCGCGCCAGCCCGGCGATCCGGTGATCGGCGCGACCATCAACGGCCCCGGCGCCGTCCGGATCCGCGCCCTCAGGATCGGGCGCGATACGGTGTTGTCGCAGATTATCCGGCTGGTCCGCGAGGCGCAGGGATCCCGGGCTCCGGTGCAGCAGCTGGCCGACCGGGTTTCCGGCGTCTTCGTGCCCATTGTCCTCTCGATTGCGATCGCCGCGTTTGTCGTCTGGTTCGATGTCGGCCCCGAGCCACGGGCCCTGCACGCCCTGGTCTCGGCTGTCACCGTATTGATCATCGCCTGCCCCTGCGCGATGGGACTCGCGGTCCCGACGGCGGTGATGGTCGGAACCGGCCGCGGGGCCGAGCTCGGCGTGCTGATCAAGGGCGGCGCGGCACTTCAACGGGCCGGTGAGGCCGACGTGGTGCTGCTCGACAAGACCGGCACCGTGACGGAAGGAAAGCCGACCGTAACGAAGGTCGTCACCGTGGCTGGCACGCTCGAGACCGACCTGGTGCGCCGGGCCGCGTCACTCGAGACCCTGAGCGAGCATCCGCTGGCGGCGGCGCTGGTGCGGCGCGCTACCGATCGGGGACTCCCGCTGGCGGCCCCATCCGGCGTCCGCGCCCTTCCCGGCCACGGCATCACCGGCGAAGTCGACGGGGTGCGGGTCGCGGTAGGCAACCTTCGATTGATGGAGTCGCTCTCGGTGGAGCGCCAGGCCGAACTCATTCAGGACGCCGTGGGGATGGAGCAGGCGGGCGCCTCGTTGGCCTGGGTGGCGCTGGATGGGGCGGCCGCCGGGTTCATCGCGATCGAGGACCCGGTGCGTTCTACCAGCGCCCGAGCGATCGCCGACCTCCGCGCGATGGGCCTGGAAGTGGTGATGCTCACCGGCGACCGGCGGATTCCCGCCGAGCGGGTGGGGCGCGCCGTCGGCGTGGATCGGGTAGTGGCCGAAGTGCTCCCGGAGGGGAAGCTGGCCGAGGTCGTGCGCCGGCAGGCCGAAGGGAAGGTCGTCGCCATGGCGGGCGACGGGCTCAACGACGCCCCGGCGCTGGCCCGGGCCGATATCGGGATCGCCATGGGAACCGGAACCGACGTCGCGATGGAGGCCGGGCAGATCACCCTCATGCGGGGCGACCTCCGGGGCGTGCGCAACGCGATTGCCTTGAGCCGCCGGACCCTGGCCGTCATCCGCCAGAACCTCTTCTGGGCGCTGATCTACAACGTCATCGGTATCCCCGTGGCGGCGGGGGCCCTCTATCCGCTGCTGGGTCTGCGGCTCTCGCCGGCGATGGCCGCGGCCGCCATGGCCTTCAGCAGCGTGAGTGTGGTGTCGAACAGCCTGCGCCTGCGGAACGCCCTGCGTCGGGAGTGAAGACACGCCAGGGCTGCGGCGCCCTCGCTTCGAACGGAGAAGGCGTCCTCTTCCCCTGCTCCCCCTCATCCCCGAGTCCCCACCCGGAAAGGAACCTCCGATGTCCGAGCATCCCGTTGCTCCGTGCGCCTGCGGCAGCGGCGCCGAGGGAGAGCGTCACGCCGTGGCCGTGGACCCCGAGCTCAAGGCCGGGGTGCTCACGCGGCTGCGCCGTATCGAAGGGCAGGTGCGGGGACTCCAGAAGATGGTGGAGGAGGAGCGCTACTGTGCCGACATCATCACCCAGGTCAGCTCGGTGCAGGAGGCCCTGCGCGGCGTTTCCCGCTCGCTGCTCCGCAACCACCTGGAGCACTGCGCCGCCAGCGCCATCCGCTCCGGGGAGCCGGGCAGCGCCGAGGCGATGTACGAGGAGCTGGTAGACCTGATGTTCCGGGGGGCCAGGTAGGGGTCACGGGATAGGGCGGAGGCGCTGGAGCGGGAGCGGGGGCGAGCGTGCCGCAAACCGATCTCTCCGATCCTGCGCGGCCGCTCCGCGACCCTCGAGCGCGCCCGCCCCCCGTCCGCTGTGCAGCCGCCAGCCCAGTCCCGCGGGCACGTCTTACTTCTTCGACTCCTCCGCCCGCTTGTCTCGGTACTTGAGGGCAGCCTTGTACTCCCTGACCAGTCGGTCGTGCATCGCCTCGCGCCGGTCGTAGAGTCGCTTGAGCGGTCTTGGCGCGTGCCGCGCCAGTGCATAGGCCGTCAGCAGCGGCAGCGCCACCGAGTTATCCAGGTAGACCACCACGGTCCCGGG
This sequence comes from uncultured Gemmatimonadaceae bacterium, assembly GCA_964642475.1. Taxonomy (GTDB): domain Bacteria; phylum Gemmatimonadota; class Gemmatimonadetes; order Gemmatimonadales; family GWC2-71-9; genus JADJOM01. The sequence continues at coordinate 34,818 of CAZXRC010000027.1, forward strand.
CAGCATGTTCGGGTCGATCTTCCCCCAGCTCACCGCCTCGTTGGGGGTGGCGCCGGAGAGGCCCCCGGTGTCGGGCCGCGCGTCGGTCATCTGCAGGAAGAAATCGTGCCCCTTCTCGTCGATCCCCAGCACCTCCTGGATCTGTGGCTCGGTCTGGAGCAGGAAGTTCTTGGGGCTGCCGCCGCCAACGATGAACGCCGCGCTCTTTCCCTTGCTGCGCTTCGCCTCCAGCACGATCGCCGCCGTCTCGTTCACGTCGGCGCTGACATCGAACCGGAGCTTGGAGCCGGCCAGCGCCTGCTCCGCGACGTTCATGCCGATGGAGCTGTCCCCCGGTGAGCTGGTATAGATCGGCACCGCCAGGTCGTAGGCGGCCGACAGCACCGAGCGCCGCGACAGCTTGAGCGCCTTCTCCCGCTCCCGCAGGTACTTCCCGAGGAGATAGTGGTACTCCGCCGTGCTCATCGAGCGCTGGAACTCGCGCCCCGCCGAGACTTCCCGCACGAAGGCATCGGTGGAGAGGAGCACCGTGTAATCGAAAAAGATGTCGTAGATCCGCACCACACCCTTGTCGCGGAGCTCCACGTCGTTCGCGTTGGGGCTGCCCTGGTGCAGCGACAGCCCCAGGGCGAAGTGGGCGTCGTGGTACAGGTTGGCCCCGGTGGAGATGATCCAGTCGACGAAGCCCGCCTCCATGAGCGGAATGAGCGAGCTCATCCCCAGACCGGCGGGGGTCATCGCGCCGGTCAGACTCATGCCCACCGTCACGTTCGGCTCGAGCATCCGCTGGGTAAAGAGCTGACACCCTTCCCGGAGCCGCCCCGCGTTGTAGGCCAGGAAGGCGTCGTCCATCAGGTCCGCCGCGGTCTCCTTGCCGGTGATCGGCCGGGGATCGATCCGCTTGCCGCGGAGATACTTGGCGCTGGGTCTGGGCATGACTAGGACGCTCGTGAGTTCGTGCCGTTCTGCTTGGCGCGCTGAATGATCCGGAGCACCTCCCCCGGATCGTCGGTGACGTGGAAGAGATTTAGGTCCTCCGGGGACACCTTGCCATCGGCAACCATGGTGGTCCGGAGCCAGTCGACCAGTCCGCTCCAGTACTCCCGCCCCACCAGCACCACCGGGAAGCTGCTCACCTTGCCCGTCTGGATCAGGGTGAGGGCCTCGAACAGTTCATCCATGGTGCCATAGCCGCCCGGGAATACCACGAACGCCATGGAATACTTCGCGAACATCGTCTTGCGGACGAAGAAGAACCGGAAGTACATGCTGCGCCGGACATAGGCGTTGGTCCCCTGTTCGTGAGGCAACTCGATGTTGCAGCCGATCGAGAGACCGTCGCCCTCCACCGCCCCGAGGTTCGCCGCTTCCATGATCCCCGGCCCGCCGCCCGTGATGATCGGAAATCCCGCCGCCGCCAGCAGCCGGGAGGTCGTCACCGCCAGCTGGTAGTAGCGGTCGTCCGGCAGCACCCGGGCCGAGCCGAAGATCGCCACGGCGTCCTGCACGTCGCCCAGCTTCTCGAACCCCTCGACAAACTCGGCCATGATGCGAAGCACCCGCCACGGGTCGGTCTTCCTGAGTGCGTCGGGCCGCTCGGGCAGTTGGGCGCTTTCGAGCAGAAGCTCGTCGGCGGTCGGACCCTTCTGCCGATCGCTGTGCCGGAGGGGAGGGCGGGGGGCGTTAGACACGGACGAGATGCTCCAGCATGGCGCGGTGATCCTCGGGAAGGTTGTAGAAGTACGGAGAGACCCGCACGTGGCCCGGCCGGGCATCGACGATGAACCCCTCCGCCGCCAGGCGCGACACGTCGCGGGCCGGGTCGGCGCTCGGCAGCATCACGATGCCGCTGCGCTCCCCCGGCGCCGACGCCACTTTGGGCCGCAACCCCCGCTCCCGTGCGCCGGCGATGAGGTCCTCGGTCAGGGCGGCGGTGGTCTCCCGCACCGCCGCCAGGCCGATCTCCTGCAGCAACTCGAGACCGCTGAGCTGCGCGTAAATCGAGGCTACCGACGGCGTGCCCAGGTCGAAACGCCGGGCATCCCCCGCCCGCTCCAGCGTGCGCGGATCGAACCGGAACGGTGCCGCGTGGCCGAACCACCCGGCGATCCCGGGTGCCAGCCGCGGCACCAGCTCACGGCGCACATACAGGAAAGCGATGCCCGACCCGCCCAGGAGCCACTTGAGCCCGCCGGAGCAGTAGAAGTCGACCTCCAGCTGCCCGACATCGACCGGGAGCTGCCCGGCCGCTTGGTAGCCGTCGATCAGCACCAGCGCCCCCTGCCGGTGCGCCAGGTCCACGACCGCCCGAACATTCTGGATCGCGCCGCTGGTGAAGTACACATGGCTCGTCGCCACCAGCGCCGTGCGCTCATCGATGGCCGCCGCCAGCCGGTCGAGCGGCACGGTGATGCCATCGTCGCTTTCGATGATCGCCAGCTCCACCCCGCGCGGAGTCTTGGCCTGCCACTGGTACGCTACCGTGGGGAAGTCGAGGCTGGTCGTGACCACTCGCGGCCGGGCGCCGTAGTCCAGCGATTCGGCCACTACCGACAGCGCCGACGAAATGCAGGGATGTATGGAGATGGTATAGCTCGGAGCGCCGATGCTCCAGCCATAGCCCGCCCGAAGCTGTTCGATCGCCGGGAGCCAGGTGTCATACCATGCCGAAGCACCCCGTGACTCCCACTGGTCCAGATAGCGGTTGACCGCGCCCCGAGTTCGCCGCGACAGGGCGCCAAGCGAACAACTGTTCAGGTAAGTGGCCCGCTCGAAGATCGGGAACTCATCCCGGTAGCGGGCCAGCCGGTTCACCGGCGCCGTGGCAGTCATGGGGCGAGAATATAGCCCTGCCCCGCGCCGTCGCGCCCCTCGACTATCTTAGTGCCCATGTCTGAGCCGACCTCCTGGCCGGGAGTGCTGGCGACCCTGACGCTGCGGGCCATCGTCTGGCCCCCCGTCGCCCTGGACCTGCTGTCCCTCTGGTGGGCATTTCGGCGCCGGCGGTGGTGGCGCCAGGCGCCGTTTCTGCCGCTCCCCGACCGGGACTACCTCGCCTGGCGCCTGCACACCGCCTACGGCGAAGAACGCGACGTCCCGCCCGCCGAGGACATTCTGCGTTTTGCCCGATGGCGCCGGCGCTTTCTCCGCCAGTGAACGCGCCCAGCCACCCTGTGAGGACCGGAATCGCCCCGGGCCTCCGCCACCGTCGAGCTGACTGATGGCCGAGACCAAGGTTCCCCATGTCGTCGTCGTGGGAGGCGGATTCGCCGGCCTCTACGCAACCCGGGGACTGGCAGACGCCCCGGTTCGGATCACCCTGGTCGACCGGGAAAACCACCATCTGTTCCAGCCCATGCTGTATCAGGTGGCCACCGCCGCCCTCTCCCCTTCCGACATCGCTTCGCCCATCCGGTCGATCCTGCGGAAACAGGCCAATGTCGAAGTAATGCTCGCCGAGGTCACGGAAGTCCGGTCAGACGAACGGAACATCCAGCTGGCCGACGGTGGTAGCATTAGCTACGACTACCTGATCATCGCCACCGGCGTGCGACACTCCTACTTCGGCCATGACGACTGGGAAGCTTACGCCCCCGGCCTCAAGAGCATGGAAGACGCCGAGGAGATCCGGCGGCGCGTCCTGCTCTCGTTCGAACGGGCCGAGCGCGAGAAAGACCCGGTCAAGCGCCACGCCCACCTCACCTTCGTCGTGGTCGGCGGCGGACCGACCGGCGTGGAAGTGGCCGGGGCATTGGCCGAGGTCCGCCGCTACGCGCTGCGGCGAGACTTCCGCCATATCGATCCCGGCGAAGCGACCGTAATGCTGCTCGAAGGTGGCACCCGCCTGCTGAACAGCTACCCCGAGGAGCTCTCCGTGCGCGCCAAGCGCGAGCTTCGTCGCCTCGGGGTAGAAGTCCGCCTGGAGACCCTCGTCACGGAGATCACCCCGAGCTACGTCGTGGCGGGAGGATGGACCATCCCGACACGCACCGTGGTCTGGGCCGCCGGCAACGCCGCGAGTCCGCTCACGCGAACCCTCGGCGCGCCACTCGATCGTGTCGGTCGCGTCCTGGTGGAACCCGACTGCACGATCCCGGGCCACCCCGAGGTCTTCGTCCTCGGGGATGTCGCCGCCTTCCCTGACAAGACCTACGGCTTCCTCCCCGGTATCTGCCCCGTCGCCATCCAGATGGGGCAGTACACCGCCCGGGTCATACAGGGCGACTTGTCAGGCAGGCCTCGCCGCCCGTTTGCTTACTGGGACAAGGGACAGCTCGCGGTGATCGGGCGGGGTCACGCCGTGTGCGACATCTGGCACTTCCATTTCGGAGGGATGCTCGCCTGGCTGATCTGGATCTTCGTCCACATCTTCTTCCTGATCGGGTTCCGGAACCGCATCATCGTGCTCACCGAGTGGGCCTTTTCCTACCTGACGTATGAGCGAGGCGCCCGGCTGATCACCTGGGACTGGGGACCGCGGCGGGGCGGGACCAGCCGGCTCAAGCTCATGTCCACCACCGGCGAACATCGAGTCCCGGCGCTTCCGCCGCCGCCCTCAAGCTCCTGATGACCGCCCCATCCCCCCAGCAGCTGAAAGCCGAGGCCCTGCGCCTCGGCTTCGTCGCCTGCGGGATCACGACCCTTGACCCCACACCCCACGGTGCTCAGCTGGACCGCTGGCTCGCCGCGGGATACGGCGGCAACATGCGCTACCTGCACCGCCAGGCTAAGAAGCGCCGGGACCCACAGTTAGCAGACGTGACGGCAAATCGAGCCATAGTTGTTCTCGATAACTACTACTACGCGGAACAACCGACCAAGGCCGAAGCCGACACCCCGGCGATCGCACGCTATGCCCGGGGGGCGGACTACCATCAGGTCACCCTGGCTCGGCTCGCGCAGCTGGCCGACTTCCTTCGCCAACACGGCGCCCAGACTGCACGCCCCTACGTCGATACCGGCCCGATCCCGGAGCGGGAGCTGGCCCAGCGCGCGGGGCTCGGCTGGATCGGCAAGAACACGATGCTTATCCGTCCGGGGCTGGGCTCCTGGTTCTTCATCGGAACGGTCCTGACCGACCTGGCACTCCCTCCCGACAGCGCCTTCGAGGCCGACCATTGCGGCTCCTGCACCCGCTGCCTCGACGCCTGCCCCACCCAGGCGTTCGTCGAACCCCGGGTGCTCGACGCCCGGCGCTGCATTTCGTACCTCACCATCGAGCAGAAGGGCCCCATTCCCACGGAGCTGGTATCCTCCCTCGAAGGCTGGGCCTTCGGCTGCGACATATGCAACGACGCCTGTCCCTGGAATCACCGATTCGCGACCGAGAGTGGTATAGAACCGTTTCGCCCCCGCGACTTGGACGGTCGGGATGCACGCGACACCTTTGACCGGATGGATGAGGCGGAGTTCGAACGCCGTTTTGGCGATACCCCTCTGGCGCGACCGGGCCTCGAACGGATGCGACGCAACTGGAAGGCCGCGTGGGAGAGCCTCGACCGCTCGCGGTGATGTTACTTTCTTGGCCATGCCAACCCTGCATTCCATCGCGATCTTCGTAACCGACATCGAGCGGGCCAAGCGTTTCTACCGCGACGACCTCGAGCTTCCCGTGATTAGGGAAGGCTCCTTCGGAGCCGAGCTGCTGGACGGGCCCACCCACATCGGGGTCCACCCCGCCGTCCATCCCGAGTCCCGGGCCCTGGTCGGCCGCCACACCGGCATCACATTCCACGTCGATGGGATCCTGGACTACTGCGAGCGGCTCCACCAACGGGGAGTCCGCTTCGTGGCGGAGCCTACCCGGCAGGCCTTCGGCGTCATGGCGATGATCGCCGATCCCGACGGCAATGTCTTTGCCCTTTGGGATGAGCGGGTGCCCGACTGATGTACGTCACGCTGATGTCGATCTGGACGTGGATGGTGCTGGCGGGCTGTCTGGTCGTCTGGTTGCCGCTGCTCGCCCTCATCCGCCTGGTCACGCTGCCGTTCGACAAGGGCCGGTACTGGGCCGGCCTCTTCTTCCGGAAGATCGGGGTCGTTACCGCCACCCTGAACCCGCTCTGGCGTTTCCGGGTGACCGGGACGCTGCCGGCGGATCCCCGTCGTCCGTACGTTGTCGTCTCGAACCACGAATCGTTCGTCGACATCCTTCTCATCAGCCATCTCCCCTGGGAGATGAAATGGCTGTCCAAGGTGGAGATTCTCCGGATTCCGGTGCTGGGATGGGACATGATGCTTGCGGGCGATGTGCCGGTCGAACGCGGCACCCGCAAGAGCGCCCTCAAGGCCATGCGCCGGTGTCAGGAAGTGCTCAAGCAGCGGGTCAGCGTGATGATGTTCCCGGAGGGCACCCGCTCCGAGACGGAGGAGATGCTCCCCTTCAAGGAGGGCGCCTTCCGCCTCGCGATCGACAGCGGTGTCCCGATCCTACCACTGGTGGTGAAGGGCACCCGCAACGCCCTCCCCAAGCACGGCTGGCGGTTCGGCCGTTCCGACGCCGAGGTCCGGGTGCTGCCGCCGGTCGAGACTGCGGGCCTGACGACGAAGGACATTCCCCAGCTCACCCAGCGGGTTCGAAACCTGATCGTGCAGGAGCGGGAGCGGATGCGCCTGGTTTCACCCGACTGAGGGAGCGGCTCCGCCCCTACGACTCACCTCCCTCTGCCTTCCCCAGCTCCGCCGGCGCCGCCGTGCGCCCCCAGGCACCGGCCAGCGTGGCCAGTGTCAGGAGATAGGGCAGCATGAGAAAGAGCTGGTAGGGTACCCGCGATCCCAGCGACTGAAAGAGGAACTGGAGGGCCATCGCCCCACCGAAGAAAAGCGCCGCCCCGAGCACCCTCACGGGATTCCAGGCACCCAGCACCACGATCGCGATGGCGATGAACCCTCGACCCGCGGTCATCTTCTCCGCGAAGGTGCCGACCTGCGCCAGAACCAGGCTGGCCCCGCCGAGTCCGGCCATGCCGCCGCCGATCATTACCCCCAGGGTACGCATCCGTCTCACCGGCACGCCGGCAGCCTGGCTGTTCCGCGCCGACTCCCCCGTCGCTCGCAGCTCCAGGCCCCAGCGGGTCCGGAACAGCAGCCACCAGAAGAGCGGAACGGCAAGAAATGCCAGGTAGGTAAGCACGCTCTGACTGAATACCGCCGTCCCGAACACCGGAATCGCCGCGAGTCCCGGTATCGGCGCGGCGGGGAACGTCGGCAGGGTGAGACCGACTCCGGCCGAGCCGAACGCCTGACGACTGATGGCGCCGGTCAGGCCTACCGCCCCGAGCGTCAGCGCCGTGCCGGTGATGATCTGATCTGCCCCTACCCGCACCGCGATCAGCGCGAACAGTCCCGCGACGGCCGCCCCCGCAAGGAGCGCCAGCGCGGTCCCCGCCCATACACCACCCCATCCCGCGCCAAGCGCCGCCGCGAGCGCCCCTGCCAGCATCGCGCCCTCGATCCCGAGATTGATCACGCCGCCGCGCTCGGAGATGGTCTCGCCCAGGGCCGCGAAGAGGAGCGGTGTGGCCACCCGGACCGCCGAGGCCAGGAACGCGGTGACGAGGTCGAGGTCCATCTCAGCCCTCCACCGCGACCGGCACCCGGCGCCGGCGCCAGGCATCGCTCAAGAGCACCGCGATGATGATCACCGCCTCCGCCACCCAGACCACCACCGCTGGGACCTGGGCCTCGCGCTGCATGGCGCTCGATCCGGCTTCAAGGGCCGCGAAGAGCAGCCCAGAGCCGATCGTCGCCAGTGGATCGAGCCGCGCCAGGAGCGCCACCGCGATGGCGGTGAAGCCGTACCCTGGCGAGAGACTCTGGAACAAGGCAAAGCTGGTCCCGCTGACTTCGAATCCTCCCGCCAGCCCGGCGAACGCACCCGACGCCCCCAGCGCCAGCGCGAAGACCCGCCGGGTCTTCACCCCGCCCATCACTCTCGCCGCCAGAGGATTGGCGCCGGTGGCCCGAAACTGGAACCCGGCCAGGCTGTAGCGGAAGAAAACCCACAGCATGAGCGCTAGCAGGATGGCCAGCGCGAAGCCAAGGTGGAGCCGGGTACCGCCCAGCGAGGGAAGCCGCGCCGCCAGTGGCAGCGGATCGCTCTGGGGGTAGACCTGGCGCGACTCCTGGAGCGGTCCCTGCACCATCCAGCTCACCAATGCCTCGGCCACGAAGTTGAGCAGCAGGGTACTGATGACTTCCAGCACCCCGAACCGGAGCCGCAACAGAATCGGGAGAGAGGCCCAGAGGAACCCCGCGACCAGCGCCGCGGCGAGGACCACCGGCAGGGCCAGGGCCCGGGGCCAGGCCCCCAGCAGCAACCCGACCCACGTGGCCGCCACCGCGCCCGAATAGAACTGACCCTCGGCACCGATATTGAGCGCCCCGGCCCGAAAGGCCAGGCCGATGCCGAGACCGATGGTGATGAGCGGTATCGCCCGCGGCAACAGCGCCGAGAGCACCGCATCCGTCGAACCGAACGCGCCCCGCCACAAAGCGCCCAGGGCCAGGGCTGGGTCATACCCCGCGGCGAAGAGCGCCAGCGCGAGGACCGCCAAACCGGCGGCCACCGCGAGGCCCGGTGCCAGCGCGTTGACGAAGCGCGAGCCTCCAGCCGCCCTCACGACTGGCCGGCCCCGAGCATCAGCTGCCCGATGCGCTCCCGGCCGGATCCCGCCGGGACCTCGGTGACGCGGCCGTCGAACAGCACCAGCACCCGTGAGACGAGACCGAGCAGCTCATCCAGGTCAGGCAGGTGCACCACGACCGCGACGCCGGACGCCGCCGCACCGGCCAGACGCCGCATCACCTCCTCGGAGGCCTTGAGGTCGAGACCCCGGGTCGGATTCTCCGCCAGCAACACCCGCGGCTTTCGTTCGAGGGCTCCAGCGATGAGCATCCGTTGCTGGTTTCCTCCGCTCAGGCTCCCCGCCCGGGCCTCCGCGCCCGGCGCGCGGACGCCGAAGGCGGCGAGAAGCTCCACCGTGCGCGCTGCGGCCTGGCCCCACCGCACCCACGGTCCCCGGATCCAGGGAGCGTCCGCTCCCTGGCTCAACACCAGGTTTTCGGTGAGACTGAAGTCCTCCAGCAGTGCCTCCGCGGTCCGGTCCTCCGGCACGAAGCTCACCGGCCCCTCCACGGCAAGGGTGCCCGCGGTCGGCTCCGCCAGCCCGGCAAGGACACGGAACAGCTCCCGCTGACCGTTGCCTTCCACCGACGCGACCCCCACGATCTCCCCGGCCCGCACCATCATGGTGGCGTCACGGAGCCCGCTCCCGCTGGGTGCGAGCCGGGATACCGCCACCCTGTCGGCGCGCAGAACGACGGGTCCGAGTGGGGACGGCGGCGGCGCCGCTGTTCCACCCGGGACTGGCCCCCCCAGCATGAACCCCGCGAGACTCTGCGCCGTCTGCCCGGCCACCGGCCCGGAGAACGCGACCCGCCCCTGTCGCAGGACCGTCACCCGGTCGGCCACCGCGAGGGCCTCGCGCAACTTGTGGGTAATGAGCACCGAGGAAACCCCCAGCGCCTTGAACCGGGACAGCTGACGCAGAAGCTCGTCCCCGTCGGGTGGAGAGAGCACCGACGTCGGTTCATCCAGGAGGAGAATCCGGGCCTGCGCGGCCAGCGCCTTCAGCACTTCGAGCCGCTGCTTGAGACCCGCCGAGAGACCGCCGACCTCGAGGTCCGGATCGAGTTGGAAGCCCAGGGTGTCTCCCAGTCCTCGAACCCGCTCGGCGGCCGTCGTCGGGGTTCCCCGCCAACCTCCCGCGAGCATCACGTTCTCCAGGACGGTGAACGCGGGTATCGAGGTGAAGTGCTGGTGTACCATGCCCACGCCCAGACGGCGCGCATCGGCGGGTGTTCGGATCGCGACGACCTGGCCCTCGACTGCGATCTGGCCCCGGTCCGGCCGCAGCAGTCCGAAGGCCACGTGCATCAGCGTGGTCTTGCCGGCCCCGTTCTCGCCGAGGAGGGCATGCACTTCGCCGCGCTCGAGGGTGAAGTCCACCCCCGCGAGCGCGGTAACTGCGCCGAATCGCTTGGTGATACCGCGAAGTTCGAGGGCCGGAGGCATGGCAGGAAGCTACAGCGCCACAGGCCCTGGGGGAGCTACATCCCGGTGGGGTGGTGGTGGAATTCCCAGGGCAGACCAAACCGCTCGTGGAGATGCTGAGCCAGCGCCTGGACGCCGAGGGTCTCCGTGGCGTAGTGACCGGCGAAGATGACGTTGATGCCCAACTCCGTGGCATCGAAATAGGTGTGATGCGCCCCTTCGCCCGTGACATATATGTCGCAGCCCGCCGCGTGGGCCTGGCCGATCGCGCTGCCCGCGCCGCCGGTGATCACCCCGATGCGCCGGATCTGTGGCGGTCCTCCGGGAATCAGGCGGACGGCCGTGGCCGCAATTCCGAGGACATCCGCCACGGCCCGCGCCACCGCGTCGCGGTGGTGGAGTTCCGGCGGGGCGGTTCCCGCGACGCCGATCTCCACTCCTTTGTGGTGACCGAACCACTCGGTACCCGTCAGACCCAGACGGCGGGCCAGGACCGCGTTGTTCCCCACACTGGGGTGCAGGTCGAGCGGGATGTGGGCCGAGTAGAGCGCGGCGTCGCGTTCGAGCAGGGCCCGCAGTTTCCGCAACCGGCGCCCGGTAACCGGCCGGTTCCCATCCCAGAGCATCCCATGGTGCACCAGCAGCAGGGTGCCCGGCGCGGTGGTGGAGAGCCCGTCGATGGTCTCCTGCGAGGCGTCCACCGCGGCCACCACCCGATGAACAATGCCGCTGTTTTCGACCTGAAGCCCGTTGAGCGCGTTGGCATCATCGGGCACTTCCCTGACGCGCAGGAACTCGTCCAGATAGGCGGCGATTTCGCCCAGGCTGCGCCCGTCCCGGGTCACTGCGGGGACGCGCGACCGTCGACGGCCACGATCGAATCGCGCGCGGCCGCAAGGCGCTGGGTGAGCGCGGGGGGAACGAGGGGCGCGATGGCGGGGTTGAGCTCGAAGCGGATGACTCCGCTCTTGAGGCCGAACGATTCCACCTTGGGTCTGAACCCGCCACTCTTGACCTCTCGCGCCACCGAGAGAAACGCGCGAGGGAGGTCGATGATAGCGGAGCCGAGGGTCCGCTCGGGGGCAAGCGACGACTGGTCGGCGTTGGCGCCGAAGATGTAGGCCGACTTCGATTCCTTCACCGCCTGGAACACACCCAGGGCCGCCTGGTCGGCGTTGTGGTGGAACATATCGGCACCGGACTGCAACAGGGCGAGGGCGGCTTCTCTGCCCGCGGCGACGTCATCAAAGGTGTTGAGATAGGTGGATCGGGCGCTGACCCTCGGGTTGGCGGCCTTGGCCCCGGCGACCCACGCCTCCTCCGCGAGCCTGATCGGCGGGAGCTCGATACCGCCCACGAACCCGATGATGTTCGACTTCGTCATTCCGCCGGCCACCAGGCCGGCGAGGTAGCTTGCCTCGTGCAGCCGGAATATGAGCGGAGACACATTCCCAGCGACCCGCTCGCCCGAGGTCACGATAAACACCGTCCCGGGATACTGGGCCGAGACCCGCTCCGCCGCCCCCTGGAATTCGAACCCATGGCCGAACACCAGGTCGTACTTCTGGGTGGCGTAGGTCCGCAGCGCCTCTTCCTGCTCCGCCGGGGTCCGGGCCTCGACCTGGCTCACCTGCACGGCCAGACTGTCCCGGACCTGCTCGAGCCCCCGATAGGCCCCCGAATTCCAGGCGGCGTCCGCAATCGAGCCTGGCGTCACCAGTCCGACACGAAAGCCGTGGCGAGTCGGCGGCTTTGGGCCGCAGGCGACCAGGGCGAACGCACAGATGCACCAGAGCATGGCTCTAGGCAGTATCATGGAACCAACTCGACAGTGAGCAGCCAGTTAGGGTACTTGTAACAGCGGAATTCAGGTCTCTATCCACAAGACGGCTGAAGTTTTCAACTATTGTGGGAAGTCAAGCGCCATCAACCGGTTTGTGAAACGTTCGACGCCGATTCCCGCTCCCCCGCGGTTCGCTCCCCGCCCTGTTCCATGCTGATCTGGCCGTTTATCCGGCCCCCTTCAGCGATGAGCAGGCGCTGCGTTTGGATGTCGCCGTGAACCATGGCGCCGGCCTGAATTTCGACCCGCTCGTCAGCGTGGACGGTGCCGTGGATCTCCCCGCCAGCTACGATCTCCGGGGCAAAGACATCTCCCCGGATCGAGGCCCCGGGGGCCACCAGGATCTGCGTCGCTGCCCGCACAGTCCCCTGGACGACGCCTTCGACTTTGACCACCCCTTCGCTGCCGACGTCACCCACGATCGTGGTGCCGGCCGCGATGATCGTCAGACCGGCAGGGTCCCCGCGACGCGGCGACTCGGGGCGGCCGCCCTGCGAGGGGCGCGAGGAGAACATGGCCATCAGCGTGGCTCCTTGAGCATGGTGCGAGGGTCGATCGGCGTGCCCTCGCGACGGATTTCGAAGTGGAGATGGGGCGCGCTCGATCGCCCTGTATTCCCCGAGAGTCCGATCACCTGCCCCGCCTGGACCAGCTGCCCGGGCGTCACAGTAAGTCGGCTCAGGTGCCCGTACTTGCTCTGCAGGCTATCCGGGTGTTCCACAACCACGAACAGGCCGTATTCTGGATCCTCCCCCGCCTGCAGGACCGACCCGCCCCCGGCCGCTCGCACCGGGCTTCCGATCGGGACCGCGATGTCGACTCCGGGGTGGACCTCGTCAGTATTGCTTCCGGTTCCCGTCGCCGCTTGGCCGCGGGTCACATACCCGGGCTCGTCGAGCGGCCAGTGGGTGGGCGACGACAGCCCCGACTCGTAGGGGGAGGGGGTGCCGGCAACCTGGGCCCGGACAGGAGGAGCTACCGGCAAACTCGAGGCCAGCCGAACCGGATCGGGCACGACGTCGGCGCCGAGCATCGTGCGGATGCGGTCATACCGTCGCTCCGCGCTATCGAGCGCTGCCACCAGATCCGCGATCTTCCGGTTCTCCGCGCCGAGGCGGTCTACCTCTCGCACCAGGCCGGGGACTCGTGCCGCCTGGGCCACGATCGGCAGATAGAGCGCGAGTCCGAGGAGCAGAAGGGCGGTGATCACGGCCCCCAGGCCCACGAGCGTCCGCAGCAACCACACCGGCAGTCGGATGGTGCGGGAGGCGAGCGCTCCATCGGAGTGCACCACGATGGTGACGTAACCGCCCGTCGTCATCCTGCGAACGGCTCCCCGAGAATGAGCTCGAGGACCCGCGCCAGGTCCTCGTGGGAGTAATAGGTGATGGCAATCGACCCGCGGCCGCGCCGCCGCGCCGTCACCCGCACGTCGGTGCCCAGCCGCTTGCGGAGGGCGTCCTCGACCCGGCGATGGGCCGGGGCCTGCTGCCGCACCGGGGCCCGCTTGTTTCCGGCGGGACGCACCCCCCGCACCTTCTCTTCCACCTCCCGGACCGACCATCCCTGCGCCGCCGCATCGTGCGCGAGCCGCGTCATCTGGCCACGGTCGGTGAGCCCGAGCAGCGCTCGCGCATGCCCCTCCGAGAGGCGGCCGTCGTCCACCATGGTCATGACTTCCGGCGGGAGCTTGAGCAGCCGGAGGGCATTGGCAATGGTCGACCGATCGCGCCCGACCAGTCGAGCGATGTCGCCCTGCGAGAGCTGGAACTCGTCCAGCAGCCGCTGGTAGCTGGTCGCCTCTTCGATGCTCGACAGGTTATCGCGCTGGAGATTCTCGACCAGGGCCAGCGTCAGCAAGGTGCGGTCGTCCGCCTCCTTGATGACGGCCGGAATCTTCTGCCAGCCCAGTTTCTGGGCCGCCCGCCAGCGGCGCTCGCCGGCAATGAGCTGATAGCCGTCGAGATGCCGGCGGACCACCACTGGCTGCAACAGACCCGCCACCTCGATGGACGAGACCAGCTCCTGAAACTGCGGTTCGTCCAGCTTGGCGCGGGGCTGATAGGGGTTGGGGCGGATCGCGCTGACCGGGAGCTCCTGGAGCGTTCCGTGGGCCTCGGCCTCCTGGCGGCTGACCGGGCCCAGCAGCGCCTCGAGCCCTCGGCCCAGACGGCGGGTTTCGCTCACGCGTCGTCCTCCTCACCCGGAACCGGGACCGTGGTGTTCACGCTCGGCAGTGGCGCGACGGGGAGTGCCCGCGCCTCCCCGGGCTCCGGACCCTCGACCCGGCGCACCAGTTCCTGTGCCACCGCCAGATAGCTCTTGGCGCCAACGGACTGGATGTCGTAGAGGAGAATCGGCTTGCCGAAGGAGGGAGCCTCCGCCAGTCGGACGTTGCGGGGGATCACCGTAGGGAACATCCGGGCACCGAAGTACTCCTTTGCATCGGCGGCCACCTGGCGACAGAGATTGACCCGGGAGTCGTACATCGTCAGCAGCACCCCGTCGATCGCGAGGCGCGGATTGAAATTCTGCTGCACCAGCTTGATGGTGTTGAGCAGCTGCGAAATCCCCTCCAGGGCGTAGTACTCGCACTGAATCGGGATGATGACCCCATCGGCGGCCGCCAGGACGTTGAGCGTGATGAGGCCCAGCGAGGG
>CAZXRC010000028.1:0-47865 GCA_964642475.1 uncultured Gemmatimonadaceae bacterium
CGTCGGGTATTTCGTGAAGGATGGGCAGGTGGACTGGGAGCACATGCGCCAGATCATCCACCTCTCGACTCACTTCCTCGAGAACGTGATCGACGCCAACAACTATCCGCTGCCCGAAATCGACGAACTCTCCAAGCGGATCCGCCGCATCGGGCTCGGCATCATGGGTCTGGCCGACCTCCTGATCCGGCTGGGCATTTCCTACGACAGCGAGGAAGGCGTCGAGATGGGCCGCAAGATCATGGCCTTTGTCGACGAGGAGTCCAAGGTCGAATCGGAGCGGCTGGCCAGCCAGCGCGGGGTCTTCCCTGAGTGGGAGAAGAGCATCTGGGGCCCCGATGCCACCTGCGCCCGTGACGCCCAGGGCAACCGGGTCCGGCCCATGCGGCGGCTGCGGAACTGCAACGTCACTACGGTTGCGCCCACCGGCACCATTTCCATCATCGCCGGCTGCAGCTCCGGTATCGAGCCGCTCTTCGCCGTGGCCTTCATGCGCAACCAGGCCGGCGTCCTGATGCCGGATGTGAATGAGGACTTCGTCGCCATCGCCAGGAAAGAAGGCTGGTATTCCGACGACCTGATGCAGAAGATCGCCAGCGCCGGCGTGATCTCCTTCCCCGAGGTGCCGCAGCAGTGGCAGCGGGTCTTCGCCACCGCCAACCACATCAAGCCGGAGTGGCATATCCGGATGCAGGCGGCGTTCCAGGCCCACAACGACAGCGCCATCTCCAAGACCTGCAATTTCGCCAACGACGCCACCGAGGCCTACGTGGAGGAGATCTACCGCCTCGCGTTTACCCTCGGCTGCAAGGGCGTGACCGTCTACCGTGACGGCAGCCGCGACATGCAGGTGCTCTCCACCGGGAGCGTCGCCGCCAAGGTAGCCGAGCAGGCCACCAGCTCCGGCAAGGCTGAAGCCCGGGCCGATCTCGTCGTCGCCGGCGAACGCGCCAGCTCCGCCGATCTGCACGGCGAAATCGCCGAGCTCAATGCCGAGACCGAGCGGCTCCGCAAGCTGGTCCACGAGCTCGAGGCGGAGAACCTCCAGCGGCGCCAGAAGCGCTCCCGGCCGGAAACCCTCCGCGGCGTCACCCGACGGGTCGAGACTCCCCTTGGTACGCTCTATGTCACGATCACCGAGGACGACCGGGGCCAGCCCTTCGAAGTCTTCATGAGCCTTGGCAAGGCCGGCGGGGCCATCATGGCCGACGTGGAAGCCATGGGTCGGCTCATCAGCCTGGCCCTCCGCTCCGGCATTCCCCTCAAGGAGATCCACCGTCAGATCCGCGGGATCAGCTCCGATCGCGCTATCGGTCTCGGACCCAACAAGGTTCTGTCGGTTCCCGATGCCGTGGGCATCGCCATCGAGCGATGGATGCAGGAGAAGCAGGGGATCCAGCAGGAACTGCTGTCCAGCAACACGCCGGCGATGGGTACCCCAATTCCCACCCTCGCTCAGGTTCAGCAGGTGACCACCCAGACGGGCGAACAGTTCCAGGTCATCAGGGACCAGCCGCCGGTGTTGACCGGGGCCTGCCCCGACTGCGGCTCCCAGCTGGAATTCGCCGAAGGCTGCATGAAGTGCCACGTCTGCGGGTTCTCCGAGTGCGGCTGACGAACGGAGCCCGGTAGCGGTCTCCGGGCGGCAGACGCAGAACGGGGGGCGGACATGACATCCGCCCCCCGTTCGCGTCCCGCCGACCGCCGCCGGACGACTAATAGGCGCGCTTACCCCAGCTGCCTTTCACCTTGTCCAGGTTCTTGTCGAACATCTTCTGCTGGTCTGGGGTGAGCACCGTGCGGAACTCCTTGGCCGCATTCAGCCGCTGATCCGCCGCGCCGGCACCCATGCCCGCCTTGGAGGAGTCGCTCTGGCCGGGTGGCGTGGCATACTTCTGGGCGATCTGGGTGACCTGGCGACTCTGCACATCCGTCAACGCGATCCCGCTGAACAGCGGCTTGAATTCGGCCGGCAGGTCAGGCCCCTGCATCCCGGGAGTGACCGGGGCAGCCGGGTTCGCCGGGGGGGCTGAAGTCGGTTTCGACGCCGAATCCTGGGCCAGGAGGGTGGCGCGCGAGTGCACACCGGGCGTCACCGCCAGCAGCGCGAACGCGGTGGCGGTGCTGCCAAGGGAAAGAGCGATCCTTTTCATGATCTGGAGTCTCCACAACGAGGGAAGGACACGAACGATACGACACGAGCGAAGGGCCTCACGTCAGCGTCTGACGCACCGGTATGCGGGGCCGGCACCGGCGCGCATCATGTCTAACCAGCGGCGATCCTCCCGCCCGTGACCGAAGTCACCCGGGCCCGATCTTCGCGCGGAGCGTCGCGCCACGGGCGCAGTCTCTCTCCACCGGGGAGCGGTCCTGCCTCCCTCCCCGGGGAGGCGATGGCGGTAATCGTTCCGTGAGTGCGCATCAGGGGTGGTCGGACAGTGAACCGATTTCTCTGGAGTCACCATGATGCTGACGAGCCTGTTGCTGAGTGCCGGCCTGCTTGCGCCGGCCGATACCGTCCCTCTCTACCCCAACCTGGGCAGGCACCACGTGCCGGTGACCACCCGGGTCGCCCGGGCGCAGGCCTTTTTCGATCAGGGCATGCGCCTGACCTTCGGCTTCAACCACAGTGAAGCGATCCGCGCCTTTGCTGAGGCGGCCCGGATCGACTCCACTTGCGCCATGTGCTACTGGGGCATTGCCCTGGCCCACGGCCCCCACGTGAACGCCGGGATGGACTCGGCTGGCGGGGCAGCGGCCTGGCGGGCGCTGGGCCGGGCCCGCGAACTGGCGCACGCCGTCTCGCCCCGGGAGCAGGCGCTGATCGCCGCGCTCGGGCACCGCTACGCCGCGGTCCCTCCCGTCAATCGGGCGCCCCTGGATTCGGCCTATGCCCGGGCCATGGGGGAGGTGGTAGGGCGGTTTCCCAGCGACCTCGATGCGGCCACACTGTACGCCGAAGCTCTCATGGACCTTTCGCCCTGGGATTACTGGACCGCGGAGGGGAAGGCCCGGCCTGACACGCCGAAGATCGTGGCTCAGCTCGAGCGGGTCCTCGAGCGCAACCCGCAGCATCCGGGCGCCTGTCACTACTACATCCACGCGGTCGAGGCGGTGGAGCCGGCCAAGGCCGTGCCCTGCGCCGAGCGGCTGGCCGCGCTGATGCCGGGCGCGGGGCACATGGTGCACATGCCGGGACACATCTACATCCGGGTGGGCCGCTACCTCGACGCGATTCGCGCCAACGAGCATGCGGTGCACACCGACATGGTCTACCTGGAGGGCCAGAAGCCTCCCATGGGGGTCTATCCCATCGGATACGTCCCCCACAATTACCACTTTCTGTCGTTCGCCTCGGCCATGGCGGGTCGGAGCGCCCAGGCGATCGAGGCGGCGCGCAAGCTCCGTCAGACCACCTCGGTCGAGGTGGCCCGGGCGGTGCCGCTGGCCGAGCCCTATGTGCCGTACATCTTCCTTGCGCTGACCACCTTCGGTCGCTGGGAGGAGGTGCTGTCGGAGCCGCTGCCGCCCGCCGACCTGAGCTACTCCTTCGGCCTGGCGCAGTACGCCCGCGGGGTCGCGTTTGCCGCGACCGGACGGCGGGCGCAGGCCTTGGCTGCCCTCGACACCCTCCAGCACACCCGGACAGCGATCAACCCGGAGTACGCCACCGCCGGGTGGTCCACTCCTGCGGTGGTGCTCGAGATCGCGGAATTGTCGTTGCAGGGTGAGATCGAATTGCGTACGGGCCGTGCCGACTCGGCGGTGGCCTGGTTCCGCAGGGCGGCCGCGAGGGAAGACCGCTTGCTCTATATCGAGCCACCCGACTGGTACTACCCGGTGCGTCACTCGCTGGGCGCGGCCCTCCTCAAGGCCGGCCGGGCGGTCGAGGCCGAGGCGGTCTACCGCGAGGACCTGCAGCGCTTTCCGGCCAACGGCTGGGCATTGACCGGGCTGCTGCAGAGTCTCCGGGCCCAGGGGAAGCCCACCGGTCCGACCGAGGCCGCCTTGCGTTCCGCCTGGCACGATGCCGATGTCGCGCTGCCGGGGTCGCGCTACTGAGGTCCTCCCGCGATTGCCACCCGCAGAGTAGCATGGGGTAGCGCAGGCGGAACCTGCGACTCCCCGCTCCTCTGCGGTTCGGCATTCGACCCCACGGACCTGTCCATGAACTACGAGCGCACCTTTCTGGAAGCGACTCCGGTGGCGACGAGCCCGATCTTCCAGCACCTGGTCGACACCTACGCCTCTGAGACCAACAAGACGGCCTCGGTCTGGTCGGAGCTCCGGGACGACCAGCTGGGGTTCCGGCCCCATCCCAGGAGCGGCACGGTGCGTGACATTCTCGCGCACCAGATTCTCTCGGAGCGGCGGTTCTTCGCCGAGTTCCTCGGCTTCGCCGAGCCGGCGCCCGCTACCCTGCTTCCCGCCGGTGACGCGCCACCGGTCCGGGCCTGGTGCGACCGCTACGTCGAGCTGGCCCGGAACCGCCTCCCGGCCCTGGCCCAGGCGGACCAGGCCTTCTGGCTCGAACCCACCACGTTCTTCGATGTCACTCGGGAGCGGATCTGGGTGTTCTGGCGGCGGGTGCTGCACAGCGCTCACCACCGGGCCCAGGTCGGGGTCTACCTCCGCCTCCTCGAGGACCGGGTGCCGGCAACCTACGGCCCGACCGCCGACGTGACCTGGGCCGGGGCCGATCCCACCCGGACCCTCGATGCGGCAGGGCGGGGGCGGGCGCCGGCGCCATAGGGCCTTACTGGTGCGGCTGCCCGGGGGCGAGTACCTTGGCGGCATGTTTCGAGATCGACCCATGCCACGAGGCGTCAGTCATGAGTGAGAAGTCCGGGGAGCTCACCCCCATCAAACCGGCCCGCATTGCGCAGGAGCTGGCCAAGCTGACCGCCGCCCGCAGGAGCGGCGAGCTCAAGCCTGAGGTGTACGATCAGAAGTTCGCCCGGACCATTCAGGAGTTGCGGGAACGCCGTATCGACGGGGGCCGCGCCGAGGTGAGTGCTGCCCTCAAGCCGCTGCTCGACGCCGGCGACATCTCCGCCCTGGAGTACGATCGGCTGCTCACCCAACTGGGAATGTCGGGGTAACGGGGTTCCGGGTTCCGCCGCTCTCGGAACGGGTGGGCCTCCAGGCAATAGCCTACCGGCGCTTCGAACTCGGAACTCTGCACTCGGAACTCCATGCGATCCGTCCCCCTCGCTACCGCCCGGGTATCGGTCGTGGGCTACGGGGGAATGCACCTCTCCCTCACTGACCGGCCCACCGAATCCGAGTCCATCCGGGTCATTCACGCCGCCCTCGATGCGGGGATGACCCTGATCGACACCGCCGACGCCTACTGTCTCGACGCCTCCGAAACCGGCCACAATGAGCGGCTGATCGCACGGGCGCTGCGGGAATGGAGGGGCCCCGCCGCCGGCGTCCTTGTCGCGACCAAGGGCGGGATCGTGCGTGGCGGCGGTCGGTGGGACCGCGACGGTCGTCCGGCCCACCTCCGCAACGCCTGCGAGGCCTCCCTCTCGGCCCTGGGGGTGACCGAGATCGGGCTCTACCAGTTGCACGCTCCTGATCCGGCAGTCCCCTTTGCCGAAAGCGTGGGAGCCCTGGCTGAGCTGCAGCGGGCGGGGAAGATCCGGTGGATCGGTCTCTCGAACGTCACGGTCGACGAGATCCGCCAGGCCCAGGCCATCGCCCCAATCGTGTCGGTCCAGAACCGCCTCAACCCCTTTTACCGGGAGTCGCTCGCCGGCGGGGTGGTGGAATACTGCAGCGCCAACCGAGTGGTCTTTCTCGCCTACAGCCCGACCGGGGGTGGACGCCTCACCCTCAAACTGCCGGCCCATCCGGTGCTGAGCGCCATCGGCAAGCGCACCGGTCACACCCCCCATGCCGTATGCCTCGCCTGGGTCCTGGCACAGGGGGCGACAGTGGTGGCCATCCCGAGTGCCCGCCGGCCGGCCCATGCCGTCGACAGTGCCGCGGCGGCCTCCCTCCTCTTGACCCCGCAGGACCTGTCCGCGATCGACTCGGCGGTATTCGACCGGAGCTGAGCGGATATATTCCGGCCTATGCCAGCCAGCGCACGTCGCCAGACCGTCACCACCCTGGTAGGTGGCGTATCCGTCGGTAGCGGCCATCCGGTCGTCGTCCAATCCATGACCAATACCGACACCGCGGACGTCGCCGGGACGATTCGCCAGGTCTCGGCCCTGGCCCGGGCGGGGAGCCAGCTGGTGCGGGTGACGGTGAACAACGATGAGGCGGCGGCCGCGGTCCCCGTCATCGTCGAGGGGCTCGCGGCCGAGGGGATCAGCGTCCCCATCATCGGTGACTTCCACTACAACGGCCACCTCCTCCTCACCCGGTATCCCGCCTGCGCGGCGGCGCTCGCCAAGTACCGCATCAACCCGGGGAATGTGGGCGGCAAGAGGGCGGACGAGAACTTTCGGGCCATCATCGACGTGGCCCTGGCGCATGAAAAGCCGGTCCGGATCGGAGTCAACTGGGGCTCGCTTGACCAGATCCTCCTGACCGAACTGATGGACGCCAATGCCCGTCTGGCGGCGCCCCGTGACGCCCGCGACGTCATGATGGATGCGATGGTCGAGAGCGCCATCCGCTCGGCCCAGCTGGCCGAGGCCCAGGGACTGGCCCATGATCGGATCATCCTGAGCGCCAAGGTGTCGGGGGTACAGGACCTGATCGACGTGTACCGCGCCCTCGCCCGGCGCTCCGACTATCCGCTCCACCTAGGCCTTACCGAGGCCGGGATGGGGATGAAGGGGATGGTCGCCAGCGCCGCCGGGCTGGCCGTCTTGCTCCAGGAGGGCATCGGCGACACCATCCGGGTGAGCCTCACCCCCAGACCAGGCGGCGACCGGAGCGAGGAGGTGCTGGTGGCTCAACAGATCCTCCAGTCGCTCGGGCTCCGCAGCTTCACGCCCCAGGTTACCGCCTGTCCCGGGTGCGGCCGAACCACCAGCACCTTCTTCCAGCAGATGGCCGAAGACATTCAGCACTACCTGCGGGACCAGATGCCGGTGTGGCGGACCCGCTATCCCGGGGTCGAAGATCTCCGGGTAGCGGTCATGGGCTGCGTGGTGAACGGTCCCGGCGAGTCGAAGCATGCCAACCTCGGGATCTCCCTCCCCGGCACCTTCGAGGAACCCAAGGCCCCGGTGTATGTCGACGGGCGCCTGCTGGTGACCCTCAAGGGAGAGAACATCGTGCCGGAGTTCCTCCGGATACTCGATGAGTACGTCGCCGCCCGGTACGGCACTGGGGCGCTCGTCGCGTCCTCATGATCCCTCTGGATCAACTGCTGCAGGAGCATCGGCTCGCGGCCCTGGCCGCGATGTTCGGCGCCGGCCTCGTGACCAGTCTGACCCCCTGCGTCTACCCCATGATCCCGATCGTGGCCGGCGTGCTGGGCGGGACCGGGGCGGCGGGACGATCCCGCGTCCGGACTGTCGGCTACACCGCGACCTACGTCCTGGGGCTGGCACTGGTGTACGCTCTGCTCGGGCTGGTGGCGGGACTCACCGGCTCGCTGTTCGGGGCAATCAGCTCGAATCCGTGGGCCTACTTCGCGATCGGCAATCTGCTGCTCCTGGCTGCCCTGGCGATGCTGGAGGTCATCCCGGTCACGGTCCCGGGGCGGCTGATGGCCTGGGCCGGGAGGTTCGGGGCCGGATCGTACCCCGGGGTGTTCGCGATGGGTGCCACCTCGGGATTGGTGGCCGCGCCCTGCGGTGCTCCCGCCTTTGCCGCGGCGCTGACCTACGTGACCACCACCGGAAGCGCCGTGTGGGGGTTCATCTACCTGTTCGTCTTCTCGGTGGGCATGTCGGTCCTGCTGGTGGCGGTGGGGCTCATGGCGGGCTTCGGTGCGTCGCTGCCGCGGGCAGGGCGCTGGACGCTCTGGATCAAACGGACCGCCGGCGTGGTACTCATTGGCATGGCCGAGTTCTACTTCATTCAGATGGGGAAGGTCTCATGAGGAGAGTCGTCGCAGGCGGCCTGATACTGGCGCTCGCACTGCTGAGCCCGTCCGCGGTCCGGGCCCAGGGGGATGCCGGCATCAAGGTGGGCAGCACCGCCCCGGTGGTTTCGGTCAACGATCTCGATGGCAAGCCGGTGAACCTGGGCCAGTGGATCGGCAAGAAGCCGGTGGTGCTGGAGTTCTGGGCTACCTGGTGCGAGAACTGCGAGGCACTCCTGCCCCGCTTTCAGGCCGCACGCAAGTTGACGGGAGACAAGGTCGCGTATCTCGGCGTGAATGTGACTGTGAACCAGACCCCCGCCCGGGTGCGGCGGTATATGGAACAGCATCAGATGCCCTTCCGGGTGTTGTATGACGACCAGGGGGTCAGCACCCGGGCCTACCAGGCGCCGGCCACCTCCTACGTCGTCATCGTGGACCAGTCCGGGAGGGTGGTCTATACCGGGGTGGGTGCCGACCAGCAGTTTGAACCGGCCTTGAAACGCGTTGCGGGGGTGACCGAATGAACCGTCCATGGAGTGTGGTGAGCCTTGGCCTTTCCATCGTCACCTTGGCCGTCCTCCCCGGGGCTCTGGCGGGGCAGGATACCCTTGGCCCACCCACCGCGATCCTGGTTGACGGTCCCCGCGAGGGCGACCGGGCAGTGGATTTCTCCCTCCCCTGGGCCAGCCGGGACACCGTGGCCGGCGCCCAGTGGTTCAGTTTGAGCGGTCAGCGGGGGCGGGTCGTGGTGCTGGCGTTCTTTCCCAAGGCCTTTACCCCCGGCTGCACCGCCGAGATGAAGACCTTCACCGATCAGTATGCCGATCTGTTCGGCTCGGACGTCACCGTCGTCGGGATCAGCGCGGATAGCCTGGGCACTCAGCAGCGGTTCGCGGCCAGCCTGGGGCTGCCCTTCCAGCTGCTCGCCGACGTGGACCAGAAGGTCTCCCGCAAATACGGAAGCGCCGATCGCAATGGCTACAACCGCCGCACCGTGTACGTCATCAACCCGGCCGGGCGGGTCAGCTACGTCGACCTCCGGTTTGGGGCCCTCGATCCCAAGGCCTATGCCCGGCTCAAGGCCGCCGTCCAGGCCGCCCGCCGGGGCGCCTGAGCCCTCCAGGAGCACGCGATGAATCGACTCATCCGGCCGCGGTTGCTGATCCCGGGAATCTGCGGTTTCCTGCTGGCAACCGGCTCCCCGATCCTCGCGGCGCAGGAAAAGGCCACGGCGGACACGGTCAACTGGACCGTGCTCAACCCCCAGGCCGGGTGGTGTCTCGCCTTCCTGATGGAGCCGAAGGAGGCCATCAATGACCTGACCCGGGGCCACCGGGTAGTCACGGCGCGGGAGGCGAAGGACCTTCTCCCGGCCATCGCCCGGCTGATCGCTGACGAGCCGACCTACGCCGACTGGGTGCCGTCGGAGGTCTGCACCTACGTGGTCGATGCGATCAGCGTTGAAGGCCGCCGATTTGACAGGGGTGATGGGGGCCAGCCGATCGCCATTCTTTACTGGGCCGTGGCAGCGGCCAACGCCGAGTCCCAGGCCCCCGAAGCGGGGCAGGTGAGTCTGCGCGCCTTCGGGAGCAACAGCTCGGGGGTCCAGCGGAACATGGGGACCCGCGGGCTCCCGATCGACCGGATCCAATTCGACGTCCGGAAGGTGCCGGAGAGCAGCGACCAGGACTACCAGATCAAGTTGAATGGAGCGACCATTTCCTACACCGGTCAGCCCAAGCCGGACTCCACCGGAGCGGCGCCTCAGCGCTCCCGGACTGGAGTGCTGACGGGAAACAACCGGACCATCTGGACGATGCGAATGGTGTGGGATCCGGCGGCCGTTGGTGGGATGTCCGGGGCGCTTCGGATTGTGGGGAAGCGGGGGCTCGCGAAGGTGCTCAACCGGTCGCCCATTCGGGTCCTGAGTCCGACGATCATCGGGGGGGCCGGCCGGGTCACTCTGAGCCACTGATCGAAGGGGCGGGGGGCCCGAGTGGCTCCCAGCGCATCCATATGCACAGTGTGTGCATACTTAACAGGCGACAGGCGACACTGTCGCCTGTTTGTTTTTCAACATCAGGGAGGCTCTTTTTCTCATTGTGGAGTATGTGTTTAGCCGATCCACCTGAAGTGGAAAGTCAACTCGCGCTCTAGTTCATTCTCCTGCTTCGTGGTAGAAGGCCGGTTAGCCGCATTTCCCCATTCCACATGTTGATAATTCGCCAAATCCACAGCCGTGGGAGACTGGACTTGGACCGTGATGACGGGACCCGCACCCCGATTCGGGCGGATGTTGAAAAGTTGCTTTGCCTGCTTGATGTCTCATATCAACAAGCTCAACTAACGCCTACCCAGGCCTTCCCTGCCAAGCACCAGCGGCTTCAATCGCGCCGCCGATTCTGACTTTCCACCCCGGCGTCTCCGGTGCCGCAATCCGGTGGGGGGCCAGCCCGTCGGCGACGCCTCCCATCTGGAATCGGGGGGTACCGGCCCGCGTGCTTCGGCTCCGCCTCCCCGGGTCGGCCGTGACTCCCGGTGTTGTTGACGTGTGCCGAAACCGGTGCCGCATCCACCTTGCCGATGTTGAGCACCCGGTCCGAAGCGCTGGAGCGGGTGGTTTCAATCGGTCCCGAACGACGGCTGGCTCCTGGGCCACGGGTGGGATGCCAACAGGTGGTCTGAGCCACCCGAATTGGCCTCCCTCGACGCGAAGACCGATGTCCTGACTTACCTGGACTCGATCGACCTCCACGCTGCCTGGGCGAATGCCCCTGCCTTGTTGGCAGCAGGAATCAACAGGCACAGCCCCGATCCCCCAGGAGGAGAATTGTCAGCGATGCCGCCGGGAGAGCCGACCGGAGTCCTCCTGGAACCACCCGCGGGGCCGCTCGACGCCGGGACCGTACTCGCCTTTGGCGTCGCCGGGGAGGTGGTCTACCACCGGGCGTAACGCCTGCGCCGTCCTTCAATCCCTTCCGGATTGAGGTTAGACTCCCCCGTCGCCCATCCTCGGGAATCTTCGTGTCCGCCTCTGTGACCCGCTTCACCAAGATCGTCGCCACCCTCGGCCCCGCCTGGGCCCGACCCGACCAGATGCACGCCCTGTTCAATGCCGGCGTCAACGTGGTCCGGGTGAATGCCTCGCACGGGACCGCGGAGCTCCGGCGGGAGTGGATGGAGACGGTGAAACGGGTCCGGGAGGAACGGCGCGATTCGATCGGACTGCTGCTCGATCTGCAGGGACCGCGTATTCGGGTCGGCCGCCTGAGCGCCCCGATCCGGCTGGAGCCGGGGCAGCTGGTGACCTTCGCGCCGGAGGAGGAGGCGGGCGAAGGGGAAATCCCGACCACCTATGCCGCGCTGGCGCGGGACGTCCGGGAAGGGGCACGCATTCTCCTCGACGACGGACTCCTGGCGGTGCGGGTCCGGGGTGTCGCGGGCGACCGGGTCAAGGCCACCGTGGAATACGGCGGTGAGCTCAAAAGCAACAAGGGGATGAACCTCCCTGGTGTCGAGGTGAGCGCGCCCGCGCTCACCGAGAAGGACCGCGAGGACGTGAACGAGGCGGTGGCGGCGGGGGTCGATTACATCGCGCTCTCATTCGTGCGCAAGCCGGCGGACCTGGAACAGTTGCGTCGCCTGGTGCCCCGGAGCATCAAGCTCATCGCCAAGATCGAGAAGGACACCGCGCTCAAGGACCTCTGCGGGATCCTCGAGGCATCGGATGCGATCATGGTCGCCCGCGGCGATCTGGGGGTGGAGCTGCCGTTTGAAGAGGTGCCCCTCATGCAGAAGCGGATCATCCGGGAGGCCAACCTCCACGGCAAGCCGGTGATTACCGCGACCCAGATGCTCGAGTCGATGGTGCATGCCCCGGTGCCCACCCGGGCAGAGGCTTCGGACGTGGCCAATGCCATCCTCGATGGAACCGACGCGGTGATGCTCTCGGCCGAGACGGCGGTAGGGGAGTATCCCCTCGAGGCGGTCCGTGCGATGGACCGGATCGCGCGGGAAATGGAGTCGCACCGGGAGGGCCGGAGCGCCGCGTTCGACGCGGCGGTGGGTCGCCGCTCCCGCGACGCCGACGACCTGCACCAGCGGCCGGGGGCCTCCCAACCGGCCCGGACCGAGGACGCGATCGGGGTGGCGGTGTGCGCGGCCGCCGACCTGCTCCGCTGTCCCCTGATTCTCTGCTTCACCAGCAGCGGGTTCACCGCCCGAAAGGTGGCGACCTACCGTCCCAATGTGCCGATCGTGGCAGCGACCCCCGAACCGGAGACCTGGCGCCAGCTCTCGCTGGTCTGGGGCACGGTGGCGGTGCTGACTCCCCATGCCACCGACTACGACACCCTGCTCAACGCCGGCCGGCAGCAGATTCTGAGCCGAGGGCTGGCCAAGCCGGGCGAGCGGGTGGTGGTGACCGCGGGCGTGCCGTTCGACGTGCCCGGCACCACCAATCTGCTCAAGATCGAGGCCCTGTGAGGGCCGATGCGGCTCACCCTCCTTGGCACCGGCACCTCCTTCGGGATCCCGCAAGTCGGGTGTGATTGCCCGGTTTGCCGGTCGAATGACCCGCGCGACCGGCGCACCCGCTCGGGGGCCGTGTTCCAGTCGGGCCGCGGCACCCTCCTGATCGACACCCCTCCCGAGCTACGGCTGCAGCTGCTGCGGTCAGAGATCGCCTCGGTCGATGCGGTCCTTTACACCCACGCCCACGCCGACCACATCAACGGGATCGACGATCTGCGGGCCTTCTCCGTCACCCGCCAGGGTCCTCTCCGTTGCTACGGTCCGGCCGAAGCCCTGGCCCAGATCCGGACCGGGTTCGGATACATCTTCGACGACGCCAGTGCCTACGAGGGGACCTCCAAGCCGCGGCTGGAGCTCTGTCCCCTCGAGCCTGACACCCGGACGACACTGGCGGGCATCGCGGTCCTGCCCCTCGCCTTTCAGCATGGGTACGTGCGGGTCTTCGGATACCGCTTCGGGCCCGTCGCGTACCTGACCGACGTCAAGGTGGTGCCCGAGCCGGCCCGGCGGGCCCTGGCCGGACTCAAGGTGCTGGTCCTCAACGCGCTCTGGTGGCGGTCGCACCCGACTCACCTCTCGATCGGCGAGGCGATCGAGACGGCCCAGGCCATCGGGGCCGAGCAGACCCTTCTTACTCATCTGACGCACGAGACCGGCCACGCCGAACTGGCGGCACGGCTGCCCCCGGGGATCACCCCCGCTTACGACGGACTCACGATCGAGGTGAGCGAATGAAGTTCCTCTATGGCCGCATGCTCTCGGACCGGCTGGACGGCGAGCACGGGCTTCCCCGGGCCCGGCTGGCGGAGCTGGCCCGGCGCTTCGGCGATGTTCAGGCGGAGGTCCGCCGCCGGCGCGGCCAGGGCGAGTACGGCTTCTACGGCCTGGGCAACCAGTCCCAGTCGGTGCCGGGCATCACCCGCTTTGCCGAGGGGGTGGGGCAGGCCTTCGACCACGTCCTGGTGCTCGGAATCGGCGGATCGGCGCTGGGCATGAAGGCGTTGCTCAACGCCCTGCGGCGCCCCGGCTGGAACGAGCTGGACGACGAGGGCCGCGACTTCTTCCCCCGTCTCACGGTGCTCGACAACGTCGATCCCACTTCGGTGGCGGAGGCGCTGCGGCGCATCGATCCGCGACGGGTGCTGGTGAACGTGATCAGCAAGTCGGGCGGGACGGCGGAGACCATGGCCCAGTATCTCGTGGTCCGGGCCTGGCTGGAGGCGGCCCTGGGCCCCGCCGCCGCGCACCACCTGGTGTTCACTACCGATCCGTCGAGAGGAGCACTCCGGGAAATCGCCCAGCGCGACGGCATCGCCGCACTGGACGTGCCGCCCGATATCGGGGGGCGCTTCAGTGTACTCTCGCCGGTGGGCCTGCTGCCGGCGGCGCTGGTGGGCATCGATATCGAGGGACTCCTCGCCGGAGCCCGCTTTGCGCTCAAGGACGCCGAGGCGGACGACCTGCTTCGCAACTCGGCGGCGCTCTGGGCCGGGCTCCACTGGGCCGCCGACACCCAGCTGGGCGCCCGGGTCCACGTGTTGATGCCCTATACCGACCGACTCCGGGAATTCGCGGAGTGGTTCCGTCAGCTCTGGGCCGAGAGTCTGGGCAAGGCCCGCGATCGCCGGGGGCAGCCGGTGCATCTCGGCCCCACACCGGTCGGCGCCGTGGGGCCGACCGATCAGCACAGTCAGGTACAGCTGTTCATGGAGGGTCCCTACGACAAGGTCGTCACCTTCATGGCATTGGACCGGTTTCCCGAGGACGTGACCATTCCGGGAGGCCAGGCCCTGCCGGCCGACCTGGCCTATCTCCCCGGTCATACGTTGGGCGGGTTGCTCGACTCTGAGTACCGCGCTACGGCCGCGGCGCTCTCGCGGATGGGCCGCATGAACTGCTCCCTGCACCTGCCGGCGCTCACCGCCGAGTGCCTGGGCCAGGCGATCATGTTCTTCCAGCTGGCCACGGGCTATGCCGGGGTCTGGTATGGGGTCGATCCCTTCGATCAGCCGGGCGTGGAGCTGGGGAAGAAGCTGACCTATGCCGCGATGGGGCGGCCGGGCTATCCGGCGGAGCCGCTGGAGGCTCCGTCGGGGGATGAGATCTGACCAGGGTGGGGAGTTTGACGCCCTGTCGCCCGGGTCCTAGATTGGAGCTGCTGAGGTAACTGTAACTCTCAACTGGACAGTCACTTATGGCCGATCATCGGGCTGACCTCGTCACCCTCTACGGCGGGGCTGTGGCGCTCAGGGGCGAAACCGTCACCGTAAGCGACCCGGCCCGACTCCAGTCCGAGGCGACCGACCAGCTGGTCTGGGCGGCGGTCTTCGGCGGTGCGGGCGAGCGGGAGGCAGCCCGCTGGCTTCTTTGGGAGCTGGGACAGGCCGTGGGAGTGCGCCCCTCGTCCATCGGTCCGATCTACTTCGCCCGGGGGCGGGGTGAGTGCGGCGGCTTCACCGTCCCAGCGATCAACGTCCGGATGATGGCCTACGACACCGGCCGGGCCATCTTCCGCTCGGCCCGGAAGAAGAACGGTGGCGCCATCCTGCTCGAGATCGCGCGGTCGGAGATCGCGTACACCGAGCAGCGCCCGGCCGAATACGTCTCGGTGATCATCGCCGCGGCGCTGCGCGAGGGGTGGACGCTCCCGATCTTCATCCAGGGCGATCACTGCCAGGTGAACGCCAAGAAGTATCAGAGCGACCCCCGGGCCGAGGTGGGTGAAGTGAAGAAGCTGATCGCCGAGGAGATCGGCGCCGGCTTCTACAACATCGACGTAGACACCTCCACCCTGGTCGATCTTTCGAAGCCGACGCTGCTCGAGCAGCAGCGGCTCAACTTCGAGCATGCCGCGGAGATCACGCACTTCATCCGCGACCGCGAGCCGGACGGTATTTCGGTGTCGGTCGGCGCCGAGATCGGGGAGGTGGGGCACAAGAACAGCACGGTGGAGGAGCTCCGCGCCTTTATGGAGGGCTACAACGCCGAACTGAAGAAGTACGGGGCGATCGAGGGCATCTCCAAGATCTCGGTGCAGACCGGGACCAGTCACGGCGGGGTGGTCCTGCCCGACGGCAGCATCGCCCAGGTCAAGCTCGACCTCGAGGCCCTGGCGGCGCTGTCCCGCGCGGCGCGGGAGGAATACGGCATGTCGGGCGCGGTGCAGCACGGGGCCAGCACGCTGCCCCAGGACGCCTTCGGCAACTTCTCCCGGCTCGAAACGGCCGAGATCCACCTGGCCACCAACTTCCAGAGCATCGTGTTCGACAGCCCCGCGCTGCCGACGGCGCTCCGGGAGAAGATGTACCGCTGGCTCGATGCCAACGCGGAGAGCGAGCGGAAGGTGGGCGACAGCCCGGAGCAGTTCTACTACAAGGCTCGCAAGAAGGCGATCGGCCCGTTCAAGCGGGAAGTGTGGTCGCTGCCGTCCGAGACCCGGGCGGCGATCGCGGCCGAGCTGGAGAAGACCTTCGACTTCCTGTTCGAGCAGCTCAAGGTGACGGGTACCGCGGCGCTCGTGCAGAAATACATCCGGGCGCCGTACCAGGGCCACGCGTCGCTCCAGCGCGCGTTGGTGACCGCGGTGGACGACGCCGAAGCGGGAGAGTGACGATGGCACGGGACGAGGAACGCGAGATCATCTACGTGGAGCGGGGCGAGGGCGGCCTCCGCCCGATGCTGCTGGGCGCGCTGGTCGGGTTGGCGGTGGGACTCCTGTTCGCTCCCCAGAGCGGCGAGGAGACCCGCCGGGGTCTCAAGCGCCGTCTCCGGAAGGCGCGGGCGCTGGCCGAAGAGAAAGTGGGGGAGCTTTCGGAGCGGATGTCGGGGGAGTGGGGCCGCGACCGGAAGGGCCGCCGGGAGGACACCCGGGATGAGGTGCGCAGCGAGCTCGAGCGCCGGCTGTCCGAGGCCCGGGCCCGTCGACGGACCACCGCCACCGCCGGCGAGGAAGAGGAGCCCGTCGCCTGAGATCGTGGCTGGAGGAGCGGCTGCGCGGCGGGCTCGCCTTCGCCCGCCGCACTCTGCATCAGGCCGACCGCCACAACATCCCGTTCCTGGCGAGCGCGCTCACCTTTGACGCGCTGCTCACCGCGATTCCCTTTCTGCTGCTGCTGCTGGTGGGGCTCACCCACGTGGCCCGGCTCTCCTCCGGCTCCACCGTGCAGGATCTCAACCAGCTGTTTCAGCGCTTCGTGCCCCAGAGCGCCTACGACAACGGCTCCGGTCCCTTCGCTGGGGTCGAGAAGTTCCTGGTGGGCTTCACCCGGGCCCGCGGCAGGATCTCCTACGTCGCGCTGCCGCTCTTTCTCTGGTTCAGCACCCGGCTCTTCGCCTCGATCCGCACTTCCCTCAACCTGGTCTACGATGCGCCGAGACGGCCCGAGGGGCGGCATTTCCTGATCTGGTATCTGCTGGGCAAGCTGCGCGACATGATGATGGTGCTGCTGACCCTGGCGCTGCTCACGGTCAACGGAATCCTCACCGCTTCGCTCAAGGTCATGGACACCCGGGGCAACCAGCTCATCGCGACGGTGCCCTGGCTCCGGTTCTTCGTATCGGGTCTGGGCCAGGTGGTCACCCAGCTGACCACGCTGGTCTTCTCGGTGAGCCTCTTCTATGTAGTCTACCGGCACGCCTCGCCCAGGCGCTTGCCGCGGGGCGCCGCGCTGGCGGCGGCCATCTTCACCGCCGGCCTGTTCGAGATCGCCAAGTTGCTCTACGGCTGGTACATCCTGCATGCCGCGGTCAACCGATTCTCCGTCGATGCCGGCACCGGGGTCGCCATTCTGTTCGTCCTCTGGATCTATTACACCGCGCTGGTCTTCCTCGTCGGTGCGGTGGTGGCCGAAACCTGGGACCTGCGCAGCCGTCAGCGGAAGGCGACCGACGAAGCGATCCAGCCGGTCCTCTGAGCCCGGCACGCTCTACCTTCTCCCCTTTCACGACCATCCATGCGTCTTCTCCTTCTGCTGCTGCTCCCCGGCGTGCTGCACGCCCAGGAGTTCGATTTCTACGCCCGCGGTCCCTATCGCCCCCAGGTGCCCCGGCCCGACGCGGTCCTGGGATACCGGATAGGCTCCCAGCATACGATGTACCATCAGCAGCAGCAGGTGCTGGACCGCATGATCGAGGCCGCGCCCGATCGGGTCCGCACCGAGATGATGGGCCGGACCGCGGAGGGGAAGGTGATGCGGCTGCTGATCCTCTCCGCGCCCGAGAACCTGGCCCGGCTCGAGGAGATTCGGGCCAATCTCACCCGCCTGGCCGACCCCCGGCGCACCTCGGCCGCCGACGCCCGGACGCTGGCCGAGCGAACTCCGGTAACGGTGCTTCTCACCCACTCGGTGCATGGCAACGAGCCCGCCGGGTTCGAGTCGGCCATGGAGACGGTGTATCAGCTCCTGGCCTCGGACGAGCCCGCCACCCTCGAGATTCTGAAGAATGCGGTCGTGCTGATCAACCCGTCCCAGAACCCCGACGGGCACGAGCGCTTCGCCGCCTGGTCCAACTCGGTGGCGGTGGGGACCGATGACCCGGCCGCGCTGGAACAGCGGGAGCCGTGGTCGGTGCAGGGGAGGTTCAATCACTACCGCTTCGACATGAACCGCGACCTGCTGGCGCAGTCCCAGCTCGAGGCCCGGGCCCTGGGCGCGGTCTTCGTTCGCTGGCGGCCCCAGGTTGTCGCCGACCTCCACAGCACCACCGCGCAGTACTTCTTCCCGCCCGTGGCCCAGGCGCACAACCAGAATCTGCCACCCCGGACCTACGACTGGTTCGAGCGGCTGGGTCGCAACAACGCCCGCGCCTTCGACCAGCGCGGCTGGCAGTACTATGTGCGCGACATCTTCGACTTCTTCTACCCCGGCTACAACGACATGTGGCCGACCATGCGGGGCGGGCTGGGCATGACCTTCGAGACCGACGGCGGGCCCCAGCTCAAGGTGCGCAAGGCCGACGGCAGCCATGTCACCTTCGAGATGGCCATCGCCCATCACTACGTGGCGTCGCTCGCCACCCTCGAATTCTCCGCCCGCACCCGGGCCGAACGGCTCCGCGATTTCTACGACTTCCATGTGAGCGGCATGGCCGAGGTGGCCAGGCGGCCGCTCAAGCGGATCGTGTTCAGCGCCGCCGACTCGGGTCGGGCGCTGTGGCTGGCCCGCCGGCTCGCCAGCGAGGAAATCGAGGTCACCCGGTTGACCCAGCCGTGGAACGCGCTTCGCGCGAACTTCTATCTCGGGGGTGGCGCCGCGAAGCGGACCTTCCCGCCAGGGACCTACGTCGTCGACCTGGCCCAGGCGCAGGCCCGGCTGGCTACCACGATGCTCGAACTCCGGGCTCAGTTCGATTCGGGCTTCGTGCGCAAACAGCTGGCCGCGTATCGCCGCAACCAGCTGAGGGGGGAGGAGGCCGAGAAGGAGGGGTACGAGTTCTACGACGTCACCGCCTGGTCGCTGCCCCTGACGCTCGGTCTCGATGCCTGGTGGACCGATGAAGTCACCGCGGTGACCGGCACCCGGGTGACGCCGGACGACTCCCTCGCCCCTGCGCCCGCGCCGGCCCGAGGCCAGTCGGCCTACGTGTTCACCAACGAGAGTGAAGCCGGAACCAGGCTGGCGATGCGGCTCCTGCGTGAGGGGTACCGGGTGAACGCCGCCAGCCGCGCCCTGGTGGCC
Organism: uncultured Gemmatimonadaceae bacterium; assembly: GCA_964642475.1. Classification (GTDB taxonomy): domain Bacteria; phylum Gemmatimonadota; class Gemmatimonadetes; order Gemmatimonadales; family GWC2-71-9; genus JADJOM01. The sequence continues at coordinate 19,210 of CAZXRC010000028.1, forward strand.
GACGGCGTCTCCTATCCCCGCTCTACCTTCGTGGTACGGGTCCAGCGCAACCCGGCCAATCTCCAGGCGCGGATCACCCAGCTGGCCCAGGAGACCGGGACCCGGGTGGTCGCGGTGCAGTCGGCGTTTCCCGATACCGGGCAAGTCGGGGTCGGGAGCGAGGAGGTGGTGTCGCTCAAGAACCCACGCATCCTGCTCGCGGCCGGCGACGGCATCGACCAGACGGCGTTCGGGGCGGTGTGGTTCTACTTTGAGCGGGACCTGGGCGTGCCGATCACCCCGATCAACCTGCGCGACCTGGATGACGGGAGTCTCAACGACTACAACGTGCTCATCATCCCCTCCGGCTCCGCCGGGCGGATGAGCCGTGAGCTGGGGGAGGATGGGACCGCCCGTCTGAAACGCTGGGTGCAGGACGGCGGGGCCGTCATCGGATTTGGCGGCGCCGTGAGTCTGCTGGGCCGCAAGGAGCTGGAGCTGACCACCGTCAAGGTCCTGCTGCCCGACTCCACCGCGGCCAAGGACACCACCGTGACCGAGGCCATACGTCCGGCACCGCCGCTCCCCTCGCCCTCGGCGGCCGGGGGCAACCGTCCCGAGTTCATTCCCGGAGCCATCTTCCGGGCCACCCTCGACCGCACCCATTGGCTCACCGGCGGCTACGAGCGCGATCAGCTTCCCGTCTTCCTCGAGACCAGCAATCTTCTCAAGCCCTCGCTGAAGGGGTCGAGCCCGGTGGTATTCACCGGAACCGACCTGACCTTGGCCGGATTCACCTGGCCGGAGAACACCGAGAAGCACCTCCGGAACTCGGTCTGGGCTTCGGTCGAAACCGCCGGGAGCGGCTCGGTCATTCTCTTTGCGGAGAACCCGGTGTATCGCGGCTTCTGGCGGGGGCCGTCGAAGCTGCTGACCAACGCGGTGCTGTTCGGCCCCAGCCGATGAGCAGGGCGTGATGAATGGGGCGAGTGCAGGGTGAGACGGGCTTACCTCCCGGGCCGTTCCGTCTTACTCCTTAACCACCTCCTCACGTCCCACGCCCCTTTCGGACTCCTGACCACACGGCGTCGCCGACTCCATGTCCCTCACACTTGTCGTCCTGGCGGCCGGAATGGGCAGCCGCTTCGGCGGACTGAAGCAGCTCGAGTCGGTTGGTCCGGGCGGGGCGACGCTGATGGACTACTCGGTGTACGACGCGGTGCGGGCCGGGTTCGACCGGGTGGTCTTCGTGATCCGGCCCGAAATGCAACCGGCCTTCGATGCCACCCTCGGTGCGCGTTACACCCGGCGGCTGTCCGTGACGGCCGTGACTCAGCGGCTCGACGACCTGCCTCCCGGCTTCGAGGTGCCGCCGGAGCGCCGGCCCTGGGGAACCGGTCAGGCCCTCCGCGCCGCCCGTTCGGCCGTCTCCGGGCCGTTTGCCGTGCTCAACGCGGACGATTTCTACGGCCGCGAAGCGCTGGCCCAGATCGCCGCGTTTCTGCGCGCGCCGCCGGCCACCGACACCTTCGGCGTCGTGGGGTATCGGCTGGAGCAGACCGGCAGCAGCGAAGGCGGGGTCAATCGTGCGCTCCTCGCGGTCGACCGGCGCGGCTCGCTGGCACATATCGTCGAGGTCAAGAATCTCGCGCCGGCGTCGGCCGGCCGGTTTCGCGGTGAGGTCGAGTCCGAGCCGCGTATCGTGCCCGCCGATGCGCTGGTCTCCATGAACCTCTGGGGGTTCACGCCGGCGATCTTCCCCCGCCTCGAGCGTGGCTTCGAGGCCTTCCTGACGCGCAATCCGGGGCCCAGGGCGGAGTATTACCTCCCTGAAGCGATTCAAGAGATGCTCTCGGAAGGGGGCATCGAGGTCAGGGTGCTTCCTACCTCCAGCCGTTGGTGCGGCATGACCTACCCCGGCGACCGGCCGCGGGTGGAGCAGTTCCTTCGCGACCTGGTGGTCGCGGGCGAGTATCCCCCCGAACTCTGATGTCCGCCGATCCCACCCGGGAGGTCCTCGGCGCGTACGGGCTCGACCCCGCCAGCGTGACCCCGGTGCCCGGGGGGCACATCAATCGGTCGTGGCTGGTCACGCCGGGGCGCTTCCTGTTGCAGCGGATCAACCCCGCGGTCTTCCCCGACGGCCGGCTGGTGCTGGAGAACGTAGCCCGAGTGTGTGATCACCTGGCGGTGTCGGCCCGCCGCCTCGGCCTCCCCGATCCCGAGCGCGCGGTGTTGCGCCTGGCCCGGACCGCCGACGGGAGGCCGGGTGTCCAGCAACCTGACGGGGTCTGCTGGCGCCTGCTGCACTACATCGAAGGTGCCGGGAGCGTCGAGGAGGCCCGCTCGCCGGCCCAGGCAGAGCAGGCGGCCCGCGCATTCGGGCGGTTTCAGCGACTCCTCGCCGACTACGCCGGCGCCCCCCTCGCCGAGACCATCCCCGGGTTCCACGATACCCGGCTGCGGCTGGAGCAGCTCACCGCGGCGGCCCACTTCGACGCCCCGGGGCGGACCCGGGATGTGACGGCCGAGCTTCGGTTCGCGACTCAGCGCGCCGGCTACGCTGACGTCCTGCCCCCGCTGGTCGCGAGTGGCGCCGTGCCGCGACGGGTGGTCCACAACGACGCCAAGATCGCCAATGTCCTGTTCGACCGGATCACCGGCGCCCCGCTGGCCGTGGTCGACCTCGACACGGTTATGCCGGGGACCCTGCTCAGCGATGTGGGGGATCTCCTCCGCTCTACCGCCACCGCCGCGCCGGAGGACGAACCGGACCCGTCGCGAATCGTCCTCTCGACCGAGCGGATCGCGCGGCTGTTGGCGGGGTTTCTGGCGGAAGCGGGGGCGGTCCTCACGCCGACCGAGCGGGAACTGCTGGTGTTTGCCGGCATCCTGCTGACCTACGAGCAGGGGATGCGCTTTCTCACCGACTACCTCAACGGCGATACCTACTACCGGACCACCCGTCCGCGGCACAACCTCGAGCGGGCCCGGGCCCAGTTCCGGCTGGTGGAATGCCTCGAGGGCGAGCGGAGCTCGCTCGAGGCGGTGCTGCGGCGGCTGTAAAGCGTACCCTACGCGCCCTTCCCCCACATCCTCGGCACCAGCCGGATCAGTCCGGCACCGCTCCCCAGGAACAGCACCAGCCATAGCAGCGTCTGGGCGGTGCGGCCATACAGATAGCTCCCCGTCCCGAACAGTGCCGAGTATACGAAGGCGATGCCCAGCGCCCATCCGAGCAGCGATTGGGCCAGGCTGTCGGGGGAGGGGCCCACGCCGGCCTCCGCCGGGATGTTGCCCCACCCCCGGCCCGCCGGACGGACCAGCCGGTAGAACTCGACCAGCTGGGCCCGGGCGGTGGGGGCGGTGAGGAGTGCGGTGGTCACCCATACCACGGTGGTGATCGCTACGCTCGCGATGAGCGCCAGATGGGACGGGACCTGATAGCCGGCACCCTTCGCGAGGAGGAAGCCCACCGCCACCAGGAAGCTCGACACCATGGCCGCGATTTCGCTCCAGGCGTTCACCCGCCACCAGAACCAGCGCAGCAGGTAGAGCAGCCCGGTGCCGGCCCCGACCGAGAGCATCAGGTCGAAGGCCTCCCGGGCGCTGTCGAGCACCAGGGTGAACCCGGTGGCGACCAGCATGAGAAGGGCGGTGACCACCCGGCCGACTCTCACGTAGTGCCTCTCGTCTTCCCCCGGCTTGAGGAAGCGGCGGTAGAAGTCGTGCACCAGGTAGCTGGTGCCCCAGTTGAGGTGGGTGGAGATGGTCGATACGTAGGCCGCGAGCATCCCCGCGATCATCACCCCCAGGAACCCGGCGGGCAGGAATTTGAGCATGGCAGGGTAGGCCATGTCATGCCCGATCAACTTCGGGTCCACGTAGGGGAAGGTCCGGGCGATATCGTCAAGGGAAGGGAAGATGATCATCGAGGCCAGGGCCACCACGATCCAGGGCCACGATCGGACCGCGTAGTGGGCCACGTTGAAAAAGAGCGTGCCGGACAGCGCGTCACGTTCGCTCCGGGCCGCCAGCATCCGCTGGGCGATGTAGCTCCCGCCCCCCGGCTCGGCGCCGGGGTACCAGACCGACCACCATTGCACCGTCAGGGGGATCACCAGCACCGAGAGGGTCAGGCTCCAGTCGCCGAAGTCGGGCAGGAGGTTGAGTACCTTGGGATCGGTCTTGGCGATCAGCCCCGCCAGGCCGCCGATCTCCGGCTGGCGGAGCGAGAAGACCGCGAGCGAGATAGCCCCGGTCATGGCGATGCCGAACTGGATGAAGTCGGTTACCAATACGCCCCACAGTCCGCTGGTGGCGGCGAACACCACGTTGATGCCGGCGCAGATGAGCAGGGTCTTGAGGATGGGCCAACCGAGGACCACGTTGGCGATCTTGGCGGCGGCGAGGTTCACGCTCGCCATGATGACGCAGTTGAAGAAGAGCCCCAGGTAGATGGCCCGGAAGCCGCGTACCAGGGTGGCGGGCTTCCCGGAGTAGCGCAGCTCGTAGAACTCCAGATCGGTCAGCACTCCGCTCCGGCGCCAGAGCCGGGCATAGAAAAAGACAGTGGCCATGCCGGTGAGCAGGAACGACCACCAGGCCCAGTTGTTGGCCACCCCTTTTTCCCGGATGAGGTTGGTGACCAGATTTGGGGTATCGGTGCTGAAGGTGGTGGCGACCATCGACACCCCGATCAGCCACCAGGGCGCGGCCCGTCCGGAGGTGAAGAACTCGGCCGTGCTCGATCCGGCCCGACGGGCCAGCACCACCGCCGGAATGAACGAGAGGATGATCGAGGCCACCACGATGGCCCAGTCGAGCAGGGTGAGCTGCACGGATGGCTCCGGGAAGGAGGGGGGACCGCCGGACGACTCGACCGGGAGAGTGCACCTGAAGGCGCCCCGGCTCTTCCGCGCCGCTGCGTCGAGCAGGTTCGGGGTGTCACGCCGGGGTTCGCATTGAGGATCACCAGTCGCCCGCCGGTGGACAAGGGCTGCCCCGGGCGCCGCGTTGCCGGGCCTGGGCCCGGCGATTATCTTCCTCGTGCCTCAGGTCCGAAGGGCGCTGGCGCGCGAACCGCGTCAGGACCTCGCCGGTAGCAGCGCTAAGCGATGTCCGGTGTCGCTTCGGGGAGCCTGGGGCACTCTTCTTTTCCGGCCTCGGCCGGACCCCCTCCAACCACTCCGCACGCACGACTAGCTTCCCCGCATGGCTCTGGCTCTCGCCCGGAAGTACCGTCCCCGCCGTTTCAGTGACCTCCTGGTTCAGGACCATGTCGCGAGTGTCCTCCGCGGCGCGGTGGTGAAGAATCGCGTGGGGCACGGGTACCTGCTCACCGGGCCGCGCGGTGTCGGCAAGACCACCGCTGCCCGCATTCTCGCCATGGCCCTCAACTGCGAGCGCAAAGGCAGCATCACGCCCGCCGGGGAGCCCTGCGGCGACTGCGAGAGCTGCACCCGCATCTGGACCGGTTCGGCCGGGCTCGATGTAGTCGAGATCGACGCCGCCAGCAACCGCGGGGTCGACGACGCCCGCGAGCTGCGGGAACGGGCGATGTACGCCGCCTCCCGCGAGGGCCACCACAAGGTCTACATCGTCGACGAAGCCCATATGCTGACCCGCGAGGCGTGGAACGCGCTCCTCAAGATCCTCGAGGAGCCGCCGCCCGGGGTGGTCTTCGTCTTCGCCACGACCGAGCCGCAGAAGATCGCCCAGACCGCGGCCCCGGTCCTCTCCCGGCTCCAGCGCTTCGATTTCCGCCGTTTGGGTGCCCCCGCGATCCGCGAGCGGCTCGGCGCGGTGCTGGCCGCCGAGGGGATCGCGGCCGACGACGACGCCCTGACCCTGATCGCCCGGCAGGCGGACGGCGGGATGCGCGATGCCCTGTCGGTGCTCGACCAGTGCCTCTCCTTCGGGGAGGGCCGCGTCACCGCCGAACGGGTGCGCGAGATTCTGGGTCTCGTGGCCGACGAGGTGTACGCCGAGCTGATCGGGCTGCTGGTCGAGCAGCAGCCCGCCGGGGTGTTTGCCCTGATCGACCGCCTGGAGGATGCCGGCACCGATCTCATCGAATTTCTGGGGCAGGCCGGCGATGTGCTCCGGGCCCTTCTGATGCTCAAGCTGGGGAGCCGGCCCGAGGGGCTCACCGAAGCCCTCCGCCAGGCGCTGGAACGCCAGCTCGACCGGCTCGAGGCGGGAGACCTTCTTCGGATGCTCAAGGTCCTGGTCGAGGCGGAGCCCTCGCTCCGCCGCACCGGGAACCCCCGCCTGGGGGTAGAGACCCTGCTCCTTCGGTGGGCCATGATGGACCGGACCGTGAGCCTTGCCCAGGCTCTGGGCGGTGCCGGAACGCCGCCGCCGTCGCCTGGCGGGACCCGGGGCGGGGGCGCAGAGTCTCCGGTCATGCGGCCTGCGGCGCCGGTGGCTCGGGCCGCAGCGTCGGCCCCGGTGACGTCCCCGCCGGCCTCCTCGGCTGGGCCGCCGCCTTCCCGCCCCGTATCCGCTCCGCGGCGTATCGTGGGCGAGCTGACCGTCGAAGCGCTCACCCAGGCCTGGCCCGACCTCACCCAGGTGGCCCGAGAACAGAGCCGGTTCCTGGGCGAGGCGGTCAACGCCGCCCGGCCGGTGGGAATTTCCGGGGCCGAGGTGAAGCTGACGCTGCCCGATGGGAACCCGATCCACTTCGATGCCCTGGGGCACCAGCGGCCAGCGGTGGAGCGACTGCTGAGCGAGGCGGCCGGTCGGCCGATTACCATCGCGGTGGTCCAGCCGGGCGAGGCCAGCGCCCCACCGGTCCCCCGCCGGCGGCTCACCGATTCCGAGGCTCGGGCCGAGCGGCTGAAGGTCCTCAAGACCCGGGACCCGGCGCTCGAGGCGGCCGCGGAATCGCTCGATCTCGAGGTCCTGGAGTAAGCGGACGGGTGGTTGCATCTGCCCCCCCGGACACCTACTTTCTTCTGACTTTGCAGGGACTTAGCGATATTTCAGCCATGGCGGATTGGCCCCAGTTGTTCCAATTGGGCCAGCAGATGCAGGGGCGGCTGCAGCAGCTCCAGCACGAGCTGGCCGAGAAGACCTACGAAGCCCAGGCAGGTGGCGGACTGGTCCGGGTCACCGTGGACGGGAAGGGCACGCTGCGGAGCCTCGACCTCGATCCGGCGGTGTTCGAGGGGCGCGACGCCGATCTCCTGGCCGACCTGATTCTTGGCGCCATTGCCGAGGGGCAGCGGCGCGCGGCTGAGGCCTTGCAGCGGGAAGTCCGACGCATGGGTCCCGTGGCGCTCAACCCTCCCCTGTAGCGGTTTCGTGGCGGCGCTCGAAGACCTGGTGACTGAACTCGCCAGGCTGCCGGGGATCGGCCGGAAGACCGCCCAGCGGCTGGCCTTCCACCTGGTGCAGCAGCCCGGGGAGCGGCTGGCCCGCTTGGCCCAGGCGCTGGTCACGGTTGCGGAGCGGGTCCACCCCTGTCGCGAGTGCGGCAATCTGGCCGAAGGGGAGCGCTGCGAAGTCTGCCTGGATCCCCGGCGCGAGGCGGGGATCATCTGTGTCGTCGAGGAGCCGTCGGCCGTGACGATCCTCGAGAGATCCGGCGAGTATCGAGGCACATACCACGTGCTGGGCGGTCGGATCGACCCTCTGGCCGGCGTCGGTCCCGAGGCCCTCCGGCTGGACCGGTTGCTGGCCCGGGTCGAGGCGGGCGGGGTCCGCGAGATCATCCTCGCCACCAACCCCTCCATGGAGGGCGAGGTGACGGCCACGTTCGTGCAACAGATGCTGAGCGGGAAGGGTGTCAAAGTCACCCGGCTGGCGCGGGGCCTGCCCGTGGGGGGCGACCTCGAATACATCGACGGCGTGACCCTGGCCCACGCGCTCACGGCCCGTCAGGAGCTTCCCGGATGATCCGGCGACTGGCAGTCCTGGCGGGCCTCGCCGCGGGCGTCGCGCTGGGGTGGAGTCTGGCCCAGGACCGGATCCGGCAGCACCGCACCGATCTGTTCAGCCGCCGACCGCTTCGCCGCATGGCCGCGCTGGCGGGACTGCGGGCCGAGCCCGGGGTCGAGACGGTCCGGCTTCTGCGGGATTATCTCGAGTGGGAGCGCCACCCGGTGCTCCGCCGGCGGGCCAAGGGGATCGTCCGCCGCATGGAAGCGGCGCTCGGCTAAACACGGGGATCTGATGCCTCCTGGCGCATCGAGTTGGTCGTTTCGGGAAGAGGATTCCACCCGGATCCACGCGATCCTGTCGGCGTTCCTGCGCGAGTCCAACGCCAGGACCGGCATGATCGTCGACCGGACCGGGCAAATGGTGGCGGTGGTCGGGGAGGAACCCTCCTTCGACCCCACCGCCTTCGCGTCGCTTACGGCGGCCGACTTCAGCGCCAACGATCAGCTGGCGAGAATGATCGGAGAACCGGAGTTCGGCAGTCTGTTCCACCAGGGCGAGAAGGAGTCGATGTACCTCGCCGACATCGCCCGGCGGGTGATCCTGGTGGTGCTGTTCGACAACCGCACTACGCTGGGGCTGGTCAAGCTCCGGGTCCGAGGCACGGTGGGCGAACTCCGGCACGTGTTCGAGGAAATGTTCACGCGGGGCGGCTCGGGTCAGGCGCAGGTCGAAACCGGGTTCCTGGGCGAGGCGGAAGATGAGATCGACAAGCTATTCGGGGCCTGAGGGAGAATAAACAGCGATGTCGATGATCAACTACGCCTCCCGTGAGATCAACTGCAAGTTGGTCTATTACGGGCCAGGCCTCGGCGGCAAGACGACGAACCTGGAATTCGTCTACAACAAGGTGTCGCCCAACTCCCGCGGCAAGCTGATCTCGCTTGCCACCGAGACCGAGCGCACTCTGTTTTTCGACTTCCTCCCGGTGGACCTGGGGACGATTCGAGGGTTCAAGACTCGGTTTCACCTCTACACCGTCCCGGGCCAGGTCTACTACAACGCCTCCCGCAAGCTGATCCTCAAGGGCGTCGATGGGGTGGTCTTCGTGGCCGACAGCCAGATCGAGCGGATGGAGGCCAACATCGAGTCCATGCAGAACCTGTACGACAACATGGCCCAGCATGGGTACAACCTGACCACCATCCCCTTCCTGATCCAGTACAACAAGCGCGACCTCCCCAACGCCGCCACCATCCGCGAGCTCCAGGCCGCGCTCAATCCCGGCTGGCCGATCGAGGATGCCACCCGCCAGAAAGTCAGTCCCGATCCGTATCACGATGGCGAAAACCTGGTGGAGCAGATCGATGGGCAGTGGGTGGAGCGGGCCCCGTATTTCGAGGCCGTCGCCATGACCGGCGAAGGGGTGTTCGACACCCTGAAGGCGGTGAGCAAGCTGGTGCTCAAGAGTCTGGGATCCTGACCTCTCCGCGTGCCCCGTTCCACGTTCCTCGTGCCGCGTTGAGGGACGCTGTCTCCATCACCCCACGCGGAACGCGGAACACGGAACGTCGAACGCGATGTGGAACCTCCCGAACATCCTCACGCTGATCCGGATCTGCCTTACCCCGGTCATCGCGCTGCTGCCGTTCATCGACGGGTACTGGCCCAAGTTGATCTGCTTCGGGGTCTTCCTCTTCGCGGCGATCACCGACGTGGTCGACGGCTACCTCGCTCGCAGCCGCAATCTGGTCACCGACCTCGGCAAGCTGCTCGACCCCATCGCCGACAAGCTGCTCCTGTTCGCGACCATCATCCCGATCTACTGGATCTCCCGCGCCCGGCACGATCTCTATGACATCCCGGTCTGGGGGAGCATCCCCCTCTGGGTTTGCCTGCTTCTGATCGGGCGCGAAGTGGCGATGACGCTGTTCCGCTGGTGGGCCAACCGTCGCGGGATCGTCATTCCCGCGGCCGGGGCGGGGAAGCTCAAGGCCACGATTCAGAACATCTACATCGGCGCCACCTTCCTCTGGTTCACCTTTCGCGATGCCCGCAAGCCTCTCGGCTGGGAGCACAACCGGGTCGCCGAATACTGGAATCAGTTCCACGGCGGCGTGGTGGCGATCACCCTGGCGCTGGCCACCGCGCTGACCGTGTACTCGTTCGTGGTGTACATCTATCGCTACCGGACCCTGTTCCGGGGTCATTAGGTCTCCGGCCGGCGGCCCGTATGCCTCCCATCGAACTGCTCACGATCGGTACCGAGCTGTTGCTCGGCTTCACCGTGGACACCAACGCGGCCGAGATCGGTCGGGCCCTGAGTGCGGCCGGCATCCGCCTGGCCCGCAAGGCCTCCGTCGGCGACACCCCCGAGGCCATACGCGACGGGGTGCGCGAGGCGCTGGCCCGCAGCGGAGCCGTCCTCTGCACCGGGGGACTCGGGCCCACCGCCGATGACATCACCAAGAAGGTCGTGGCCGACCTCTACGGGATGCCGCTCGAGTTCCAGCAGGACATCTGGCAGTCCCTCGTCGATCGCTTTGCCCGCTTCGGACGGACGCCGGCGGAGCAGAACCGCTCCCAGGCCGAGGTGCCGCGCGGGGCCGCGGTGCTGCCCAACCGCTGGGGCACCGCGCCGGGACTGTGGTTTGAAGGACAGCCGGGACTGGTGATCCTCCTCCCCGGCGTGCCGTCGGAGATGCGGGGCCTTCTCCAGCACGAGGTGCTGCCCCGCCTGGCGAGCCGGGGAGGGACCAGCGTCATCCGCTCGCGGGCGCTGCGCACCACCGGGGTCCCGGAGTCGACCCTGGCGGAGCGTATCAGCGGGATCGAAGCGGTCGTTGCCCCGCTCTCGCTGGCCTACCTTCCCAGCACCCAGGGGGTGGACCTGCGGCTTACCGCCTGGAACCTCCCCGCACCAGAGGCCGATGCCCGACTGGCGGCCGGACTCGCCGAGATCCGGCAACGGGCGGCGGAGTGGATCTACGGGGAGGACGAGGTCGACCTGGCGGCGGTCGTCCTGGCGGAGGCCCGACGGCGGGGATGGAAGATCGCGACCGCCGAGTCGTGTACTGGCGGCGGCGTGGGACAGCGACTGACCGATATCGCCGGCAGCTCCGACGTGTACCTGGGCGGCGTCGTCGCCTACGACAACAGTGTCAAACAGTCGCTTCTTGGGGTGAGCCCGGCGCTCCTCGACCGGCACGGGGCGGTGAGCGAACCGGTCGCCGCGGCGATGGTACAGGGCGTGACTGCGAGGCTGGGGGCCCAGCTCGGCATCGGCGTCACCGGCATTGCGGGGCCGGGAGGTGGTACCGCCGAAAAGCCGGTGGGCCTCGTCTACATCTCGATCGCGGTGGGTGAGTCGGTCGTCGTGACCCGCTCGGTCTTTCCGGGAGACCGCGCCGAGGTCCGCGCACGAGCTGCACAGGTCGCCCTCAATCGTCTGCGACTGGCGCTCCTGGAGCAGCCCGTCGGGGGCGCCCCGAAGCCCACCTAGGCTCGCTGGATCCTGCCAATCTGACCCCATCGCACCGGCACACACCGCGCTGTTATCTTTGAGTCATTGACCCTGGCATAGGGGTGGCAAGTGGTTGAAAAACAAGATCTTGAGCACGGTGACCCGGCTGGGGAGGCGGTTGACTCGCCGGTCCTGAATGCCGGAGCGGCGGAAGTGCACTCGGGCGTACCCATGGAGCCGGCGCCCGAGGCCATCCGGCGACTCGAATCCGAGAACGCCGAGCTGCGGGACCGCCAGCTCCGACTTGCGGCCGAGTTCGACAACTTCCGCAAGCGGGCCGCGCGGGAACGGGTCGAGCTGACCGACCGTGCCCAGGCAGGACTCGCCGTGAAGCTGCTGGATGTGCTCGACGACCTGGATCGGGTGGTGGCGGGGGCCCAGGCCACCGGCACCAACGACGTGGTGCACCAGGGTCTGGTGATGATCGATCGCAAGCTCCGCAAGGAGCTCGAGGCGGCCGGGCTCGAGCGAATCGATCCTGTGGGGCAGCCGTTCGACCCGGCATGGTCCGAGGCCGTCTCGGTGCTCCCGCCGCCCGAGGCATCGAAGGATCACACCGTCGCGGCGACCTTCCAGGCGGGATACCGCTTCAAGGGCTCGCTGATCCGCCCGGCGCGGGTCCAGGTCTTCTCGTCGGAAGGGCACGCCTGACCGTGGCACGGGACTTCTATCAGGTGCTGGGCGTGCCGGACACCGCCACCCCTGACGAGATCAAGAAGGCCTACCGGCGGCTGGCAAAGCAGTACCATCCGGATGCCAACCCGAACAATGCCAAGGCGGCGGAGCGTTTCAAGGAGATCTCCGAGGCACACGGCGTGCTGTCCGATGCCGACAAGCGCAAACACTACGACCAGATGCGCCGGCTCGGCGCGTTCGAGGGGTCCGGAGGATTTCGCCGGGGAGGAGCGGGGAGCCGACCGGGGCCGGCCGCGGGCGCGGGGCAGGGGGAGCCGGAGTTCGATCTCTCCGATTTCGGCTCCTTCGGGCTGGGCGACATCTTCTCCTCGATCTTCGGCAAGGGGCGCCGGGAGGAGACCGCCGCCTCGCCCGAGGTCGAGACCGTCGTCGAGATCCCCTTCCGGGTGGCCGCGCTCGGCGGCAAGGTGCCGGTTCGGCTCCCCGTCAGCGAGGCCTGCGGCACCTGCGCCGGCAGCGGCGCCGCCGCCGGGGCCAAGGTCACCAGTTGTCCCGAGTGCAATGGACGCGGGATGGTCACGTTCGGTCAGGGTGGGTTCGCGGTCAATCGTCCCTGCCCCCAGTGCCGGGGCCGCGGCAAGATCCCGTCGACCCCATGCTCCACCTGCGGCGGGGCCGGCGAGGTTCGCACCGAGCGAGAGGTGCTGATCACCGTGGCGCCGGGGACGGAAACCGGCGCTAAGGTTCGCTTGCGAGGACAGGGGAAATCGGGCGCTCCCGGCGCGCCGACCGAAGATCTGCTGGTCTCTTTTCAGGTCCAGCCCGACCGGTTCTTCAAGCGCGAGGGGCTGGACGTGATCTGCGACGTCCCGATCAATCTGGCCCAGGCGGTGTTCGGCACCCGGCTCAGGGTCCGGACGCTTGACGGGAAGAAGATGGTGCTCAAGGTGCCGCCGGGCACGCAGCCGGGTCGCAAGTTCCGGGTGAAGGGCCTCGGGATCGAGAAGGGGGGCCGCAAGGGCGATCAGCTGGTGCAGGTACAGGTGCAGGTGCCGGAACAGCTGACGCCGGAGCAGGAGGAGCTGCTGAAGAAGTTCGCCGAGGCGGGGGGGATGGCCTTCTAGCCACCTGACAGGCCTATCGGCTTACCGCCGGAAACTCCCCCGTCGCCCGGCCCGCCTCGCGATAACTCTCCACCAGCAGCCGGTGGGTCGCGATCTCCGTCTCTCCCGGCTCCCGCTGGGTATACCTCCCTGACCCATCCAGATCCCACGCCTGCCGGTTGTCCAGCCACATCTGGTCCAGCAGATCGCGGATGGCATTGCGGTGAGCCGGGTCTTCGACTGGCGTTACCGCCTCGATCCGCCGCTCCAGGTTGCGCGGCATCCAGTCAGCCGAGCCGATGTAGACCTCTTCGCTGCCGTCGTTCAGGAACCAGAAGGCGCGGGAGTGTTCCAGGAACCGGCCGATGATGCTGATCACCCGGATCCGGTCGCTGACCCCAGGGACGCCGGGCCGCAGACAACAGATGCCCCGGATGATCAGGTCGATGCGGACGCCGGCCTGGGAGGCTTCGTACAGCGCCCGGATGATCGCCGGATCCACCAGCGCGTTCATCTTGGCGAGGATTCGCGCCGGACGTCCGGCGCGGGCATGGTCGGCTTCGCGGCGGATCATCGCGAGGAATCGGTCCCGCATATGCCGGGGCGCCACGATGAGCTTGCGGTACTGCGGAGGCGCGGCGAAGCCCGTGAGCACGTTGAAGAGGTCGGTGAGGTCGGCCCCCAGCTCGGGGTGGGCGGTGAAGAGGCCGAAATCGGTGTAGAGCCGCGATGTTCGCGGGTGGTAGTTCCCGGTGCCGATGTGCATGTACCGCCGCATGGCATCGCCCTCGCGGCGCACCACCAGCATCACCTTGGCGTGCGTCTTGAGCCCGGCCACGCCGTAGCTCACGTGCACGCCCACGTCCTCCAGCCGCTGGGCCCAGCGGATGTTGTTCTCCTCGTCGAACCGCGCCTGCAGCTCGATCAGCACCGCCACCTGCTTGCCCCGCTCGGCGGCGTGGGCCAGGAGCCGCGCGATGCTGGAGTCGCCCCCGGTGCGATACAGCGTGAGCTTGATGGCCACCACCTCCGGGTCGTCGACCGCCGTCTGGATGAACCGCTCGACCGAGGCCGTAAAGCTCTCGTAGGGGTGGTGGACCAGCAGATCCCCCTCCCGGATCACCTCGAACATGTTCCGCCCGGCCGCGAGCCGGGCGGGCGTCACCGGATGATGAACCGGGTCCTTAAGGGCCGGCAGGTCGACCGACGCGAAGCCGAGCAGGTCGGCGGTGTCGAGCAGACCGGGGACCTCGTACACGTCGTCCGGTCCGAGGGGGGCCGACTCCGAGGCCTGGGCGGCGTTGAACTCGGCCACCAGCACTTCCCGGATGGTGTGGGGCAGGTCGGGGGTGACCTCGAGCCGGACCACGGCGCCGAACCGGCGGTTGCGTACCTCCTCCTGGATCGTGCTGAGCAGGTCCTCGGCCTCGTCGTGGTCCACTTCGAAATCGGTGTTGCGGGTGATTCGGAAGGCGTAGCAGCCCAGGATCTCGATGCCGGGGAAGAGCGCCTCGACGTTGGCCGCGATCACCTGCTCCAGCGGCACCCACCGCAGGCCCCCGTCGAGCGGTATCCAGCGGGGGAGGATCTTGGGCACCTTCACCCGGGCGAAGCGCTCCTCGCCCTCCGCGCTCCGCAGATTCACCGCGAGCGAGAGACTCAGGTTCGAGATGTAGGGAAAGGGGTGCGCCGGGTCCACCGCCAGCGGAGTCAGCACCGGAAAGACGTTATCCCGGAAGTAGCGGTCCAGTTGAGCCCGCTCGGCCGGGGTCACATCGCCCACCCCCAGCAGCGAGAAGCCGTGCTGCGCCAGACCGGGGAGGACCTCCTCCTGGAGGCAGCGGGCATGTTGGGTCACCATCTCCCGGACGATGGCCGAAGCCCGCCGGAGCTGCTCGTCCGGCGTCATCCCATCCGGGGTGCGCTCCACATAGCCCGCCGCCAGCTGGTCCTTGAGGCCGGCCACGCGGATCTGGAAGAACTCGTCCAGGTTGGAGCTGAAGATGCCGAGGAACTTGAGCCGCTCGAGCAGGGGCGTCCGGGGGTCCTGGGCTTCGTGGAGCACCCTCCGGTTGAACTCGAGCCACGAGAGTTCGCGGTTGAGATAGAGGTCGGGGCTCGTGAGATCGAGCGCCGGCTCGGGCGTCGCGACAGCGGTCGGTGGAGGGGCGAGGTCGGTCACCCCTCAAAGGTACCGACCCGCGGGGCGGAGGCCAGTGGGAGGGGGCCGGTGGCGACCGGCGTGGTCCCGTATCGGTCGGGGAGCCGCGAGGTTGGGTTATTCGATCGCCGGGAGGCGCACCTGAATCGTGGTCCCTTGCCCGATCGCGCTGGAGACCCGGAAGGTGCCCCCCGCGCGGGCCACCACCTGTTGCGCGATCGCCAGGCCGAGGCCGGTTCCGGTGGTCTTGGTGGTGAAGAAGGGCTCGAACATCCGCAGCCTCGTTGCCTCGTCCATACCCTTGCCGGTATCCGTGATCTGGATGAAGGGGAAGCGGGCCTCCCCCCCGGGGCCGGGGACGATCTCCTGGCCGATGTGCACCCGGGCCACCCCGGCCCCACCCATGGCATCGCGCGCGTTCAGCAGGAGGTTGAGCAACGCCCGCTCCAGTTCAAGCCGGTCCACCAGGACCCGACTGATTAGGTCGGCGGTGGTCACCTCGACCCGAAACCGGTCGTCGCAGCCGGCCAGCCGGGCCACGCCGGCCACGATGGGCTCGAGGGCGTGCACCGCCGGTCGATCGGTCGTGTCCCGCCCGAACTGAAGCAGCTCGCGGCTGACCTTCTGGCCGTGGGCCACGGCCTCCAGCGCGCTCCGCATCGCCTCCACCTCGTCCGCGGACATCCCCTCGTGATCGAGCATCGAGAGGTTGGCGAGCAGCACCGTGAGGAGATTGTTGAAGTCATGGGCCACCCCCGCCGCCAGGCGACCCATGCCTTCCAACCGGCTCAGCGCCATGAGCTCCTGCTGGTGGGCCGCGAGGGAGCGCTCGGCGTTGAGCCGGCCGTTCTCTTCGAACAGCCGGGAGACGGTGTCGGCGATCGCTCCGGCGAGGGTGCGGTCGTCGTCGGTCCACTCCCGGCTCCCACCCAGGTGCTCGTGGCACACCACACCGACCTGGGTGCCGCTGCGGTAGATGGACGCATCCAGCAGGGCCCCGATCCCGAGCGGGGTGAGGTAGGGATCGACCAGCTCCCGAACCGCCGGGTGATCCAAGCCGTCCACGGCCAGGGTCCGGGCGTTCTCCAGAGCGGTGAAGTAACTGGGGAAGTCGTCGAGGGTGAGTACCGGCCCCTCCGCGGCACCGGCCCGCCCGCACCAGAGGAAACAGAGACGCACCGCGCGATGATCGTCGGTCAGCAGCCAGATGCTGAACCGGCCGATGCGCAGGGCGTCGGCGGCGAGCTCCGCGACGCACCGGAACGCCGCCTGAAGCGGCTCGCCCGGCACGGCATGCAACCGGGCCAGCGCCACCAGCGCGTGGTCGGGACCACGCTGAGTCAGGCTTGCGTCCTGGAGCTGTTTGCTCGCCATCGGCCCACCTCGGTCCGTGACACGCCGGCCTCGATCATCCTGCGGCGGGGGGAGCGTCCGTGTCGTCCGGCAGGCCGATCCGGGGGCCGCAGCCGTTTGGGGGCCTCTAACAACTCCCACCGTCCTGTAAGGTGCGGGTCGGAGGACGGGCGCACAAGCCCGGGCCCCGGAGGCCCCTAATCCGGGACCTTCGGGTCTCGTTCACCGACCATGATCGAGAGGAAGAGGCTCACCAGGCCGATCAGCAGCCCGGCCCAGAACGCCGGCCAGAATCCCCCGACCTGGAAGCCCAGGTTGAACTGGGCGGAGAGCCACCCTGTCAGGAGCAGCATCATCGCGTTGATCACGAACAGGAACAGCCCCAGCGTCAGCAGCACCAGCGGGCAAGTGAGCACCGAGAGCAGCGGCCGCACCGTGGCGTTCACCAGCCCGAAAATGAGCGCCACCAGAAGGAAACCACCCGGGCCGCCGGTGTAGTGCACCCCCGGCACGACCTGCACCGCCACGTAGATCGCGAGCGTATTGATCAGCCAGCGGGTGAACAGGGCGCGCATCGCTCAGCTCCGTTGCAGGTACTGATCCAGCCAGTCCAGGACCGTGCCCCACCACAGCCGCCGGTTACGCGGCCGGCCGACGAAATGGTCCTCGTCGGGAAAATACAGGAACTTGGCGGGGACTCCCGCGAGCCGGAGCGCCGTGAAGGCCTGCAACCCCTCCGAGATGTCCACCCGGAAGTCGTTCTGGCTGTGCACCACCAGCATCGGGGTGCGCCAGCGTTCGACAAACCGGGCCGGGGACCACCGCTCGATCCGGGCCCGACCGGCGGGAGTGAGCTGACTGCCCCCGAACTCCCAGGCCGGAAACCAGAGCTCCTCGGTCGTACCGGCCATGCTCGATGGGTTGAAAATGCCGTCGTGGGCCACCAGCACCCTGAACCGTCGGGTCTGGCCCGCCATCCAGTAGATCATGTAACCGCCGTACGACGCGCCGGCCGCGCCCATGCGGGTGCTGTCGACGTAGGGGAGCCGAGCCAGCCGGTCGAGCCCCCGCATGAGGTCGGTGTAGGGGAGACTCCCCCAGTTGCGGCTGATGCTGTTGGTGAAGGGCTGCCCGTAGCCGGTGGAGCCGTGGAAATTCACCGCCGCGACCACATACCCGCGGGCGGCGAACATGGCGTAATTCCAACGCGAGTGCCATTGATCCAGCCACGCCCCCTGGGGCCCCCCGTGGATCAGGTAGACCAGCGGGTAGCGCTTGCCGGGGACAAACCCTGGCGGCTTGAGCAGCCAGCCGAAGACCGAATCGCCCAGCGCGCCGACGAACCCGAAACCTTCGGCCCGCGACAGGTCGAGCCCGGCAAAGCGGGCATCGTTCACGTGGGTCAGCTGGGTCACCAGCTGGCCGTCGGCAGTGGCCAGGAACACCTCGGGGGCCCGCCCCGCGTCCTGCCGCAGGAAGACGATCCGCTCCCCGGCGCCCACCGGTTGGGCCGCCGTGCTGGTTCCCCCGCTCACCAGCCGGGTCCGGCGTCCGCTCGGCACCTCGATCCGGTAGAGGCTGTGCCCACCACGCTCCTCCACTTCGGCCAGGACCGCCCGCGAATCGGGGAACCAGCGATAGTCGCCGATACTGAGCGTCCAGGCGGAGGTCAGCGGGATCCGCCGCTCACTGCCGCGCTCCACCACCATGAGCTGGAGTCGGTCGGCCTCGAAGCGGGGCGTCGCCATCGACAGGTAGGCGAGGTACTTCCCATCCGGGCTGAACTGGGGGGTGTTGTCGTTGCCCCGGTCGGTGGTGACCGCCCGCGGGGTACCCCCCGACGGGTCCAGCAGGAACACATCGTTGTTGGTGCTGGTCGCGATGGCCGAATCGGGATTGTAGACCAGCGCCAGCTCCCGCCCGTCTGGCGCCACCGCGATGTCGCGACCGCCCAGCGCCAGCGGCGGGGTATCCCGGTCGAACGGCGTCAGGTCGGTGACCGCGCCATCCAGCGTCAGCCGGAACAGGTGCGACCGGATCCCGATCCGCCACTCATTCCAGTGCCGGTAGAAGAGATCGGTCCAGATCTTCGCCTTGGTCGGGTACGGGCCGGCGCGGCGGGCCGCCTCGGTCGAGTCGCCCCAGCTCACGTCGGTCCAGAAGTAGATCGCCTTCCCATCCGGGGCCCAGAGGTAGTCCGCCAGCCCGTCGCTCAGGCGGCTCACCCGCGTCGGGGTCCCCCCCTTAGGGGCGACCTGCCACAGCTGGAGACCATCGTCCCGGCTCGACACGAAGGCCAGCGACCGGCCATCCGGCGCCCACCGCGGGCTGCGCTCGCTGCCGACTCCGTCCGTCAGGGCCCAGGTCTCGCCGGTGGAGACGGCCACGACCCAGATCCGGGTGGTGGATCGGTCATCCTGTATCGAGGGGGTGGAAACGGTGTAGGCAACCAGCGAGCCGTCGGGCGAAGGCTGGGGGTCGCCGACGACGGGAGTCGTGATGTACTCGTCAATGCTCAGGGGGTGCGGGGCCTGACCCGCCAGGGATGGGGCCGACGCGGCTAGGAGGAGTACCGCTGCAGCGGCTCCCGGCAGGCTCACCCGATGATGCCGCCTCCCAGTACCTGCCCGTCGTTGGCGTAGAGCACGCCCGACTGTCCCGGAGTGATGGCCCGGGCCGGTGTCTCCAGCGCCAGCTCCAGCCGCTCGGCTGCCGCGCTCAATACCGTCGCGGGAATCGCCCGCGAGCGATAGCGAATCTGCACCGCGCACGTTGCCCCCTCGGAAAGTGGCTCAGCCAGCCAGTTCAACTCGTCCAGCACCACCCGGTGACCCAGCAGGTCGTCGAACCCGCCCACGACCACTTCCCGGCGGTCGGGCCGGATGGCCACCACGTAACGGGGTTCCGCGGCCCCGCCGGGGAGTCCTTTCCGCTGGCCGATGGTATAGCGGGCGAATCCGGCATGCATCCCCAGCGATTCCCCGGTGGTGGTCACGAGGGGTCCGGGCGTCAGGGCGGGGGCGTCCGCCGGCAGGTGCTGCTCCAGCACCCCGACGTAGTCGTCGTCGGGAACGAAACAGATCTCCACCGACTCCGGCTTGTCGGCCGTCGCCAGTCCCAGCCGGCGGGCCAGGGCCCGGGTCTCCGGCTTGGTCAGGCCCCCCACCGGGGTCAACATCCGGGCCACGACCCGCCGGTCGATGCCCCACAGGAAATAGCTCTGGTCCTTCTGTGGATCGGCCCCGCGATACAGCCGCCCCTCCCGG
The DNA here is from genome assembly GCA_964642475.1 of uncultured Gemmatimonadaceae bacterium. Classification (GTDB taxonomy): domain Bacteria; phylum Gemmatimonadota; class Gemmatimonadetes; order Gemmatimonadales; family GWC2-71-9; genus JADJOM01. Next base: position 39,118 of record CAZXRC010000028.1, read on the forward strand.
GTCACCGCATAGTGTCCGGTGGCGAGGTAGCTGCAATCCAGCGCCTCGGCGTGGGCCAGGAGGTCGCGGAACTTGGTGAACGAGTTGCAGCGGACGCAGGGGATCGGAGTGCGCCCGCGGCCATACTCGTCCACGAAGTTCCGGATCACGTGCAGCGCGAAGCGGTCTTCCAGGTTGAGCACGTAGTGGGGGATCCCGAGCTTCGCGGCAACCGCGCGGGCATCGTTGATCGAATCGAGCGAGCAGCAGGGCCGGTCGGGAACCGAATCGCCGTGGCAGAAGAGCTTCATGGTGGCCCCCACCACGTCGTAACCCTGCTCAACCAGCGCCGCGGCCGCCACCGAACTGTCCACGCCGCCCGACATGGCGACCAGTACCCGCGCCCCGCTCACGGGAGCCTCCCGAGGGCGGCCGCGAGCCGCCGGCTCTTCTCCACCGCGCCCGCGAAGACTTCCGCGGCCCGGGCGATGTCCCCCTCGGTGGTCTCCCGGCCCAGGCTCAGCCGGACGGCGCCGAGCGCCCAGTCGCGGGGCACACCCATCGCGGTGAGGACATGGGACGGCTCCACGCTGCCGCTGGCGCAGGCCGACCCGCCCGAGGCGGCCACGCCGGCCAGGTCCAGCTGGGCGAGGAGCGACTCGCCATCGGCGCCGGCAGCCTGGATGTTGAGGATGTGAGGTGCCCGCGTGGCACCGGCTCCGGTGACCCGCAGGTCGTGGATGGTGGCCAGGAGCCGCGCGGCCAGGGCGTCCCGAAGGCGCTGCAGCCGATCCTGCTCCACGGCCTGCTCCCGGAAAGCGAGGGTGGCCGCTCGCCCCAGGCCGATGATCCCCGCCACGTTCTCGGTCCCCGGCCGGACTCCGCGCTGCTGGCCGCCGCCGTGCTGCAGGGGCGCCAGCAGGGTCCGGTCGCGTACCACCAGCGCACCGACGCCCTTGGGGCCGCCGATCTTGTGGGCCGAGAGGCTGGCGAAGTCGACCGGGAGGTCCCTGAGACTGGTCGGCACCTTGCCGAACCCCTGGACCAGGTCGGAATGAAAGAGGATCCCGCTGCTCCGGCAGAGCGAGGCCAGCCGCGCGATCGGTTGGACCACGCCGGTCTCGTTGTTGACCCACATGACCGAGACGATCGACGGGCGTTCGGTCAGAATTGGCGCCAGCTGGCCGGGGTCGACCCGGCCCTCGGCATCCACCGGCAGGATCACTTCCCGCCCGCCCCGGTGGGCGACCTCGTGGGCCGCGGCCAGGACCGCCTTGTGCTCGGTCGCACCGACCACCGCCAGCATCGGCCGCCCGCACGCCTGGGCATGGAGCGCGGGGCCCAGCACCGCCAGATTGTCGGCCTCGGTGCCGCCCGACGTGAAGACCACCTGGTCCGGGCGGACGCCGAGGGCCTCGGCGACCTCCTCCCGCGCCAGCTCCACCGCCGCCCGGACCGCCCGGCCAAACCGGTGGCCACTGGACGGATTCCCGAACAGCGCGCCGCCCAGGAAGGGCAGCATCGCCTCGCGCACCTCCGGACGGACCGGGGTCGAGGAGGCGTGGTCGAGATAGACTGGCGGAGAACTCATGGGCGGAAAATAGTCGCCTTCCGGGTTGAGCGTTCACGCCCGGGGCGGCTACATGCTCTGTCCTTCGAGGGCGACGAGGTCCTCCACCTTGAGCGTCTCATCGGTGTAGAACGGCTCGCCATATCGGGTCCGGATCAGCGAGCCGTAATGAGCGTTCTGGGTCTCGACCAGGGAATAGAGGTCCTGGCCGGTGGGGAAGATCTCCCCGGCCGCCCGGGCCCCGTCGAACTGGCTGGCATAACAGCGGATCGCGTCCATCTTGCGGGAGAACTGGTCGGTGATATCCACCACGAAGGTGGGTTTCACCGGGTCCTCGCGATAGGCCAGCGCGTAGAGGATCTTGTGGGGCCGGTGGGCCATTCCCCCCGCCTTGTAGCGGGCCAGCCCGGCGAGGAAACAGGCATCGCGCCCCAGCTCCGAGGCAACCCGGTGGTCGGGGTGCCGGCCCACGGGGTAGGGGAGGATCACGACCCGCGGTGCGAAGTGGCGGATCATCTCCACCACGATCCGCCGGGTCTCATCGGTGTTCTGCAGATAGGCGTCGGGGAGTCCGGCGTTGAGCCGCTCGCTCACGCCCAGCACCGTCGCCGCCCGCTGGGCTTCCTCCGCCCGGAGTTCGGCGGTTCCGCGGGTGCCACTTTCGCCTGCCGTCAGGTCGATGATCCCGGTACTGTAGCCCGCGTCCCGGGCCTTGAGCAGTGCCCCGGCGCAGGTGAGTTCGACATCGTCACGGTGGGCGGCGAGCGCAAGCAGATGTACGGGCATACGGTTCGGTCGCGAGTGGCGGAACGGATTCGGGGAACAGGCCGCAATCTAATGGCCCATTCCCCGCCACTACGCCCCGCGGGCGGATCCGTGTCAGACCGGTCGCCGCCGCCAGACCCTCCGGAGCCCCAGCACACTGGCGGTGAGCAGGAGCGTCAGCGGAACCAGCGTTCCCAGCGCCGCGATCCCGGTGGCGGTGAAGTTCACGCTGTGGCGCCACGCCTCGCGGAACGCTTCGGCCAGTACCGCCAGGCTTCCCTCCTGCCCCACCACCGGCCCGGGCTCGTGGACCTGGAGGCTCAGCGAGCTGACGGCCGCGTGGGCCTCGAGATAGCGGAGCCGCCCCTCCAGTCGCTCGATCTCCTCGCGCACCCGGGCCAGTTCGCGTTCGATCTCGAGTACGTCGGAGAGCTTGCCCGTCCGGGTCGCAATCAGGTCGATGAGCCGCTGCTCCAATCGCCGGCCGTTTGCTACCCGGGCGCCGATATCGGTGAACTCCTCGCCCACGTCCTGGGCCGCGACGCTGACCCGCTCCACCCGCCCCAGGGGCGACAATCCGCTCACCAGATCGTCGAAGCGGTCCGAGGGGACCCGCACCTCCAGCGTCGCGCTCCTGAGGCCGCCCCGGATGGCCTGGATGTCGCTGTTCGCCAGGTACCCTCCCGCGCGCGTCGCGAGGTCCCGGACCCGGTCGATGGCGCGCTCGAGGGTATCGATCTCGATGCTCGCCGTCCCGGTTCGGATGATCATGGCGCTACCGGTGGCGCGAAGCGGCAGGACCGTCAGGGCCTCGTCGCGGACCTCGGTCGGGGCGGTGGCCGGCGCCGCCGCCTCCGCGAGCCCCCGTCGCAGTCGGGTTGTATTGTCGGTGGCACCGGCCCGTTCCCCTCCGACCTGGGCCTCCCGGTCCTTCAGGGCTGCGGGGTGGCAACCAGCCAACAGGATAACTCCAAGCCCCACAACAGTTCCGGCACGCATCGAGACCTCGACGGGTTGGTTGATGCCGGGGGATGCGTCTGCGGGGAGGATTTGCACGCGCGATGAGCCGCCGGGGCGCCCGGACCCGCGGTCAGGGCGGGGTTACTCGTGGCGCAGCGCTTCGACCGGGTCCATCCCGGCGGCGCGATTGGCCGGGTACAGGCCGAACACCAGGCCGATTCCCACACTGACCAGAGTCGCGACGACCGCGCTCCAGACCGGAATCTCGGCTTCCCAGTCGAACACCCGCTGGAGCAGGAGCCCGCTGAGGACCCCGGTCAACACGCCGATCAACCCGCCGATCAGGGTCAGGGTGGCGGCCTCGACCAGGAACTGCCAGAGGATCTCTCCCCGGGTGGCGCCCACCGCCTTCCGCAGGCCGATTTCACGGGTCCGGTCGGTCACCGAGACCATCATGATCGCCATGACGCCAATGCCGCCGACCAGTAGCGCCACGCTGGAGAGCGAGATCATCGCGACAAAGAAGTAGTTGGTGAACTTGCCCACGATGTCGAGGATCTGGTCCTGGGTGATCAGATCGAAGGTGTTGGGCATGCCCGGGCGGAGCCGCCGGGCGTTGCGGAGGGCGGCCGTGGTGATGTCCTGCGCCTCCGGCACCGACACGCCCCGCTCCGGCGTGGCCGCGATGAAGAGACTGTTGGTATTGTCGTAGCGGTAGTTGCGGCGGGCGGTCTCGAAGGGGACGATGGCCGCGATCTGCTGTCCCGGGGGTTCGAACAGATTCTCGGGACGCTGGTAGACCCCGATCACCCGGAGGGAGACATCGCCGATCCGCACCAACTTCCCCAGCGGCTCCTCCCGGCCAAACAGCCGGTCGATCGTCTCCTCCTCCAGGACCACCACCTCGCCCCCGTTGAGCTCGGCCCGGTTGAAGAACCGTCCCCGGAGCAGGGTGCCGCCCTGGATATCCATGTAGTGGTCATCGGCGCCGAAGACGGTCATGAGCTGAGTGCGGGTGTTCCGGTACTCCACCCGCTGAAACAGCTGGACCCACATGCCGGCATAGGCGATACCGCGGGCCCGACGCATCGCTTCGGCGTCGGGCTCGTCGAGTACCGGTCGGATCCGGACCTCGTAGGGCAATCGATCGGGGTTGAGCGGGGTCTGCGAGAAGAAGCGGACCACGTAGAAGGACGTCGGCCCGGCCGCCGAGATCGCATTGAAGATCTGGGTCCGGATTCCCTGGACCAGCGAGGCGATGGCCATCACGGTGGTCACGCCGATGACCACGCCGAGGATCGTCAGACCCGAGCGGAGCTTGTTGGAGCGGAGCGCGTCGAAGGCGATACTGACGCCCTCGCCCGCGTTCCAGAGAAACCGCGTCACCACGCCGGCTACTCGGAGCGGAGGGCGGTGATGGGGTCGAGACGGGCGGCGCGACTCGAGGGATACACCCCGAAGAGGATCCCGGCCCCCGCTCCCAGCAGCATCGCGAGGAACACCGACCAGAGGGTGATCCGCGCCGGCAGCGGGGTGAAGGCGGACACCATGAAGGCGAGTGCCCAGCCCCCGAAGACGCCGAGGAGGCCGCCCAGGGAGGACAGCACCACCGCCTCCACCAGGAACTGCCGCCGGATGTCCCGTCGGGTCGCGCCCAGCGACTTGCGGATCCCGATTTCACGGGTTCGCTCGTTCACCGACATCAGCATGATGTTCATGATCACGATGCCGCCAACGAGGATGCCGATGCAGACCACCGCGGGGATCGCGGTAAACAGCCAGCCCGTGAGCTGGTTCCAGAACGCCACCAGCGCGTCCGCCTTGTCCACCGTGAAGTCGTTCTCCTCGGCCGGTCGCAGCCGGTGGGCCACCCGCATCGCCTCCTCGGCGCGATTCATGGCGCCCACCAGTTCTCCGGAGGTGGCCATCTTGACCGAGACGACCGTGGTCTTTCGCCGCCCGTACATCGATTCGAAGGTGGAGAAGGGAATGAGGATGAAGCCGTCGTACGACTGCCCCAGCACCCGGCCCTTCCGGGCGATCACGCCCTTCACTTCCAGCTGCTCGCCTGCCACCCGGACCTTCCGGCCGATCGCCCGTTCCGGGGGGCCGAAGAGCTTGTCGGCGATATCGTAGCCGAGGACCAGGACGGCGCGGCGCTCGGTCACGTCGGGGTCGGCCAGGGGCGTCCCGGCGGCGAACCGGTAGTCCTGCACGATCTGGTATGGCGGTGTCACCCCGAACACCAGCACGTCTCCCACGGTCCGGTCGCGGTAGACCACGTCGCTGATGGGGGTCGGCCAGCCGGACTGCAGGGCGACCGCCTCGGCGTCCGGCAGGGCGCGGCGGATCACCTCGGCGTCGTCCTTGGAGATGAGCGGTCGCCGGCTCAGCCGCTTGACCTGCTCGTCGTCGAGGAGACCGGGCGCGATCGGCGTGCGCCGGACCTGGAAGGCGTTGGTGCCGATCATCGCCTCCATCAAGTTCTCCCGGACGTAGGCGTTCATCCCCTGGATGATGGCTACCACCACCACCAGGAAGCCGACCGAGACGATGATGCCGAGGAGGGTGAAGAACGAGCGGAGTTTGGCGCTCAGGACCGACTGGATGGCGAGGCGAATGGCTTCCCGGAGCGGCATGCCGGAAATCTACGTCCGGACGATGAAGCGGACAGGAGGGCGGTGTGAGAAGGACCCGCTCGACCACCCCCCGCGCTTCGCGTCCTGCGTGGCAGGCCTACTCGTAGCGGAGTGCCTCCACCGGGTCGAGCTTGCTGGCCTTGCTGGCGGGATAGAGCCCGAAGGCGATACCGGTGATCGTCGAGGCCACCACCGCCAGGGCGACCGACCAGAGGGGGACCTGGGCCGGGATCGGGGTAAGCCGGTTGACCCCCAGCGCGATCGCGCCGCCAAGCAGCATTCCGGCCAGTCCCCCCACCAGGGTGAGCGTGGCGGCCTCGACGAGGAACTGGAACATGATCTCGCGACGGGTGGCCCCCAGCGCCTTGCGCACCCCGATCTCCCGGGTCCGTTCGGTTACCGAGATCATCATGATCGCGACCACGCCGACCCCACCGACCATAAGGCCCACGCTGGAAAGGGCCAGCATGACCAGGAAGAAGCCGCTGGTGATGCTGTTGAAACTGTCCAGGAGCTTGTCCTGACTCACCAGGGAGAAATTGTTGTCCTGCGATGGCTTGAGCCCGCGATACGCCCGCATGGCGGCGGTAACCCGGTCCTGGGCCTCGGCCACGGTCAGGTCGGACTCCGGGATGACCGAGTACATCATCCAGCCCTTCCAATAGTCGGCCACCTTCGCGAACGTGGAATGGGGGATGGCGACGTAGGGAGACTCCGAGTCCCCGAAGAGGCTCTTGGGTTCGCTGTAGAGGCCGACTACATCGAACCACTCGCCGAAGATCTTGATCCGTTTTCCGATGGGATCGAGCCCCGGCAGGAGTTGTTGGGCCAGCGGGTCGTTGATGACGGCGACCCGGGCGCCCGCGGCGGCCTCGAGGTCCGTGAAGTTCCGGCCGCCTACGATCGTCCCGCCCTGGGTCAGGATCCAGTCGGCACTGAGCCCCAGAACGTTCACCCCGGTCAGCTTGTTGCTGCCGTTGGAAACCTCCCCGCTGGCGTTCTCCTGCCAGGTAACGCTCCGGATGCCAGGCACCCGCTGGAGCGCCTGCGCCTCGGCCGAGGAGAGCCACGGATTGCGGCGCCAGGGTGACATTTCGTCCGAGCCGTCGCTGATGTTGATGCCGGCCTGGAAGAAGCGGAACACGAAGAAGGTCTTGGGGCCCAGTGTCTCGATCTGGGAGGCCACGCTGCGATTGATGCCGGTGATCGCCGCGGCCATGGCGATGACGACCATGACCCCGATCGCCACGCCCAGGATGGTCAGGGCGGCGCGCACCTTGTTGGCGCGGAGGGAATCGAGCGCGATCCCCACGCCCTCGAACAGTCGGCCCACGGACATGGTTTCTCCCGGGTGGCTTACTCCGCCCGCAGGGCGGCAATCGGGTCGAGCTTGGAGGCGCGGGTGGCGGGGTAGACCCCCGCGACCACGCCGACGACGATGCCCAGCGTCACCCCCAGCACGACCGACCACGGGGCCACCGCCGCCGGAAGCGGGGTGAGGGCTCGAACGATGAAGGCCAGCGCGATCCCGGTGCCGATGCCGAACGCGGCGCCGACGGTCGAGAGCGTTGCGCTCTCGATGACGAACTGGGCCAGGATATCGCGGCGCTTGGCCCCCAGCGCCTTGCGGATCCCGATCTCCCTGGTCCGCTCGGCCACCGCCATGAGCATGATGTTCATGATCACGATCCCGCCTACCACCAGCGAGATGGCGACCAGGCCGGGCAGGGCGGTGAAGAGCACCTTGGAGATCTTCTTCCATCCGTCCAGCGCGCCGGAGGCATTCTGGAGGTCGAAGTTGTTCTCCTGGGTCGGCTTGAGCCCGCGGCGACTGCGCATCAGCGCTTCGGCCTCACCCATCGCCGTGAGCATCAAGGTCGGGTTGGCGGTCTTGATCTGCACCTCGTCCAGGATGTTGAGCGGGCAGATGTAGCGCCGGGCGGGAGCCCGGAACGGCATGACGGCGAACTTGTCGAGGGAGATGCCGAAGAGAGTGCCCCGCTTCTTGGCCACCCCGATGACCCGGTAGGGGAGACCCCGGATCAGGATGTCCTTCCCGATCGGATCCAGGCCCTGGAAGAGCTTCTCGCCCAGCTCGCTCCCGACCACCAGCACCGGCAGGCCGGCACGCACCTCCTGGGCGGTGAAGATCCGCCCGCTCGCGATCTCCACGTTCTTGATCTCGAAATAGGAGGGCTCCGTGCCCATCAGCTCGATGTCTTTCGCCTGCTTGCCGTTGTAGCTCAGCACCATCCGGTCGGAGCAGAACCGGGCGATCAGCACCGGAGTCTGGATCCGCTCGGCGACATAGTCGGCGTCGGCATAGCTGATCCGGGGCCGGCGCTGCCAGCTGCGCCAGGTCTCTTCGGTCACGTTGCCGGTGTTGATGCCCGGCTGACGCCGCAGCGTAAACGTGTTCAGGCCGATCAGCCGGTTGGCGAACTGATCCTCCATGTACACGTTCATCCCCTGCACGATCGAAACCACCGCGATCAGAAAGGTGACGCCGATCAACACCCCGATCAGGGAGAAGAAGCTCTTGAGCTTCTGCGTCACGATCGTGTGCAGCGCCATCCGGACCGCTTCGAAGACCGGCATCAGGCCGCGACCCTGTCGTTGCGGGTGTCACTGTCCAGCCGTCCGTCGCGCAGCACCACCACCCGCTCGGCGTGCTCCGCGATGGACGGCTCGTGGGTCACCACCACGATGGTCTGCCCCTGGGCGTGCAACTCGCCGAAGACCCGCATGATCTCCTCGCTGGTGGTGCTGTCGAGGTTGCCGGTCGGCTCGTCGGCGAGGAGCAGGGAAGGGCGGTTCACCAGCGCCCGGGCGATC
>CAZXRC010000029.1:0-27725 GCA_964642475.1 uncultured Gemmatimonadaceae bacterium
CCCGACCGCCCGACCGCCCGACCGCCCGACCGCCCGACCGCCCGACCGCCCGACCGCCTCTACTTCACCACATAGCGCGCGATCCTCTGCTGCTCCTCGCCCGCGCGGAGTATGACGTAGACTCTCCCGCCCGCCCCGAAGCCAGCGAGTGAGGCGTTCCGGGGGAACTGGACCGCCCGCACCGCCTTGCCGTCCCGCCCAACCACATCCCACACTGGCACCGAATCCTCCCAGGCTCGCGAGCGCTGGAGCCACACCTCGCCGGCGGGGTTGGTGAGGCCCGCGCCGAACGGCGGCTTCTCGTCGGCGAAGGGATAGGAGAGTTCGATGCCCGCCGGAGCGCCCATCTGGGCCATCTGGCCGCGGAGTTTCTCGAGGAAGGCGTCCTTCTCCCCCTGGGGTACCGCGATTCTGGCGTAGGGCCGAGACGGACCCCGGGTCCAGCTGCCATCGGGGGCGCGCCACTCGACCGCGTTGTTCGAGGCCCGCGCGATCCACACCGATCCGTCGGAGAGGACTCCGAAGAGGTCGCGACCCGAGAAGATGGTCGAGACGATCTTCTGCTGGGCGCCGAACTGCCCCCGTCCCCAGGCCGGCAGCTTGAGTCGCGCGATGGTATCGGCGACGGTGTCGGTGGGCATGATCCGCAGCAGGCTCAGGCTGTCGAATTCGAGTTCCTGGCCCGGCTCCAGCCCCCCCAGCACCGACCGATAGTCTTCCTTGTACCCGTTGCGGGCCCCGTCGTACGCCAGCGGCTGGTTGTAGCCGCCCACGCCGGCCCCGGGCATGACCGCCAGAAACTCGCCCTTTTCGTTCCACAGCGTGGTGCGCTGAGCCCCAAAGTCCACCAGGCCCACCGTGTCGCCGCCGAAATGAAGCACGTAGCCCGGCAGCCGGTGACGGCCGGCGGCGGGGTCACCGGGCTTGATCGTGTCGCTGTGTTCCCCGATGAGGGCCGTCTCGCCGGTCACCGGGTTCAGGTAGATGAAGGTCTTGTCCTTGAGCTCGGCCAGCGCCAGCCGCCCGTCGCTCAGTTCGACCACATTGCTCACCTGCTTGAAGGTGTGGTCCAGGGTCGCCTCCGGCCGGTCGAGGACCGTGAGCGGCGTCGCTGCATCGCGACGGCAGGCGGGGAGGACCAGCAGGGCGACGGTGGCGCGTGCCACCAGGGCGGACACCTTCATGGGGCATTGCTCCGGAAAAGACGGGACATCAGGGCCGCACGGCGGCGGGTGCCGGGACAGGCAGGCGATACTCGAGCAGACGGATACCGCCTTCGAACGGCTCGCCCACCAGGGCCGTGCCCTCGCCGACCGCGAGAATCCGGCCCAGGCCGGGGTGCGAGGCGATCCGCACCAGGCGGCCGTCACGGCCGATGAGTTGATACGTCCGCACTGTGTCGCCGATGGCGCGGTTCTTCACCAGCCACACCAGGCCGTCGGGTGCGGTGAGAGCGTTGTCGAACGGTGGCTTGATCGCGGCGAAGGGAATCTGCTGCACCGTCGGGCGGAGCGCGGACTCGAACTTCCGCAGGAAGATCTGCCGGTCGTTCTCGGTCACCGGCAGCACCGCATCGGGAAGATCGCGGCCGATGACGATCCGTCCCTCGCGGTCGCGCCAATCCACCCGGTTCTGGGACACCCGCGCGATCCAGAGGCTGCCATCGGGAAGCGGGCCCCAACGGTCCTGCCCCGAGAGCAGGCGGCGTTCCAGCCGGCGTCGGCCTTCCGTCAGCACTTCGGCGAGATCAAAGGGCGCCAACCGCCCGATGGTGTCGGCTCGGCTCAGGTCGGGGGTGGTCCGCACGATCGCCGCGGAGTCGCGATTGCCGCTGCCGTCCGGTCCGGGCGGCGGCCGGAGCTCGAAGTACCAGTTGCCCCCGTCGTCGCGTCCCTTGGGGAGGGCCCCGCGCAGGCGGTCGGCCGCGGGGACCACGCTCCCCATGACGCCGCCGAGCGACCAGGCGGTGAGCCGGCGGCGTTGCCAATCGGCCACGTAGATGGAATCGCCGGCGCGAAAGAGGAGGAACGGCTGTTCCAACTCCTTCCGCTTCGCGCCGGCGAAGGGGCTCAACGTCCGGCCGGTGAAGTCGGCCACCGACACGGCCCGATCCTGCGGCGCGATCACGACCCAGCGCCCGACGCCGAGCCAGGCGGCGTCGGTGACGTCCCCATATGGCGCGATCACGGTGTCGCCCACGGCCACCAGCCGCAGGGGCTCGGCCGGCGGCGGCGTGGAGGAGCAGGCGGTGAGGGCGAGCACGAGAGACCACAGCCCGAGGCGGGGCGGGCTCGAACGAGGCATCATAGGGTCGGAAATGTAATGCCGGCGTCGGGTGGGGCACGAAACGGCGCCGCCGCACTCCCGGTGCGGCGGCGCCTGGTCCGGTGAGTCGGTCTGCCTAGCGCCTGGTCAGGATGTCCTCGAACAGTTTCAGGGCCCGCGGATCCTCCGATTGTCCCAGCCAGAAAAGCGCCGACCGCCGGACCTCCGCGCTGCCGCTGGTGGTGGCCACCTTGATGAGCGCTGGCACGCCTTCGCCCGCCGGACGCTGGGAGAGGCCGAAGACCGCGTGCTTGCGGATCTCATCGCCCTCCTTGTCGCTCTCTGCCAACTCGGTGAGCCCGGCGGTGGCCGAGTCGCTCGCCTCCTGGCTCAGCCAGAAGACCGCCTGCTTGCGGGTCGCGTGCGGCGCCTGGGTATTGCGGGCCAGGGTCAGCAGCCGAGGCCAGACCACGATCGAGTCGGCCAGCGTCGCGGGGAAGATTGCGCCCTCGCCCCCACCGTGGCGGGGGTCGGCGGCCAGGGTGAGCAAGGTGGCGGCCGCGTCTCGGGTCGACACGAGACCGAGATCCACCGCCTGCCGGTCAGGCCGCCACGCCCCGCCGACTGCGGTGCGCACCTTCGTCACCTGGTGATCCCGCACCCGGAACACCACCCGCACCGGCCCGCCGGTACAGGGGCACTCCGCCTGATCGTACACCACGTCATCGTCGTCCTGGTCCCGGCGGTGCCGTCGGCCGACGCGGATGTTGTTCACCCCGTCGCCACAGACATCGGGCCGGGCGGCGAAGCTCATCCGCACCTCGCCATCGGGGGCCGCGACGATCTTCTGCGTCAGGCCCTGGGCGCCTGCCTCGCTCCACCCCAGGCTCCCCGCCAAGACCGCGGCGATGATCGCTGCCGGTATCCGCATCATGTACCTCCCGGTTGACGCACGTTTCGTGACTGGCGAGTCGTGCCTTGTGCCATCCCTCACGGCTGCTCGATCACCTGCAGCAGAAACTCCGCCGCCCGGGGATCCCGGCTCTGCGAGAGCCAGAAGATCGCCTTCTTCCTGAGCTCCTTGTCCGGGTCGGATCGACCGATCTGCATGAGCTTGTCGACCGCCGCCGGCTCCCGTCGCTGGGAGTAGACGAAGATCAGCTGCTCCCGCATATCGGTTTCCTTCATCCGGTCGTACAGCGTCACCAGGTCGGTGACCGAGGAGCCCGACTGGCCGGCCCAGAACAGGGCCTTCTTGCGAAGCTCGATGTCTTCCTTCGGGTTGAGGGCGATGTCCATCAGCCACTGATTGCTGGCCGTCGAACGGAGCTGCGAGAGCGAGAAGAGGATCTTCTCCTTGAGGTCGGTGTTAGGGGTCTTGCCGTAGAGGGTCCGGAGGAACTCGGCGTTCGCCGGCTCATGGGCCTGCCCCAACCAGAAAATCGCCTGTTCCCGCACTTCCTCGTCGGCCCCTTCCCTGGCCGCCAGGTCGCGGATGATCTGCTGGGCCCGGCCTACGCGGGTCTGGGACAGGGCGAACACCGCCTTCTTCTGCAGCTCCGGGTCCCTGGCGTACTGGAGGATCGAGTCGAGCGCGTTCACGGAGCGCTCGGTGCCCACCTGGGAGAGCCAGAACACCGCCTGTTCCCGGACCTCGGTGTCGGGGTCCTGCCGGGCGGCGTCGAGCAGGATCGCCTCGGTCTCGTCGGTCCGCTTCTGGGAGACCAGGAACACCGCCTTGCGGCGCAGCACCTCGGCGCACTTCTCCCGGCGGGCCAGCACCTTCTTGAGGATCGGGATGGCCCGGTCGGCATCGATCTGGAGCAGGGCGTTGAGCGCCGCGATCCGGGTGTCGTCCTCATCCTCGGTGCAGGGCGCGCTGGCGGGACCGGGCGCGGCCGACTCCGCCGCGACCGAGACCCGGCGGGCCGCTTCGGCATCGCCCCGCTGCGCCAGCTGTCCTTCCACCCGGGTCCGGAGGGTGGCGGCGTCGCCGCTGGTGGCCGCCCGGGGATAGCGGCTCTGCTGCTCGGCGAGGAGGCGACGGGCCTCCCGCAGGTCGTCGCCCCCACCGACCCGGTAGCGGGCGAACGCTTCCCAGTAGTAACTGTCGGCGACGTAGCGGGACTTGGGCTGCTCGTCGCGCAGCTTGCGGAACAGTTCCGCCGCGTTGCGATAGTTCGACGCGTTGAGCGCGGCCCGGGCCGCCTTGTAAAGCGAGTCGGCCGGATCGTCGTCGACCCAGGTGCCCAGCAGGGTCCAGTCGTCACCGGAGGACGGGACCGCACGGGCCGGGTCGCCCGGGGCCGGCTGGGTGAACAGCAGGCCGGCCAGGGTGAGGGCAAGGGTGAAGCGCATCAGCTTTCTCCTGACATGAGGATGGCGGGCCCCGCCGGAATGGACGTCCGGAGCCGGGGCAGCACGCCCTTGTGATCGAGTTCGTGCACGATGAGGTCGGCGTCTTCCCGGGTCGGATCGGCCTGGAGCTGGGCCACCTGCGCGAGCACCATTTCGAGCTCGCTCAGGAGCGCCCGCATCCGCTGGTCGGTGAGCTCGGGCGAATCGAGCAACAACCGGGTGGTGCCGAGGAGGTCCCGCGCGCCCGCGAGGAGAGTCGAGTCGGGTACCCGGGCACCGGCCTCGAGCCGGAAGCCGGTGAGGAAGGTCTCGGTCCGGCTGAGGTGCTGCACCGCGGCGCTCGCGAGCGCCGCGGATACCCGGGGGGTCCCGCCCGGCGTGATGCGGGCGACGCCAGTCCCACCCGCCGGCGCCTCGGGCCGGGTGCTCCGACCCAGGGCAAAGCCCAGTGCGAGCAGGGCGGCGATGCCCACGGGCCAGGCCAGCAACCGGAAGCGACGGGCGGTCTGTCTGCCGGGCGTCTGGGCCCGGATGGCGGCCCACATCTCCTCGCGGGGAGCGGTCGGCGGCCGGCGATACTCGTCGCGCGCCTGGCGGAGCAGGCGGTCCAGCTCTTCGTCATTCATTGATTCCATTCTCCCGCATGCGGACCCAACTGGGCCCGGAGCTTGGCGCGGGCCCGGAACAGCTGGGCCTTGGATGTGCCGGGATCGATTCCCAGCAGCGCGCCCACTTCCTCGTGGGTATAGCCCTCCAGTTCGTGGAGGATCAGTACGGTCCGGTATCCGTCGGGGAGCGCATCGATGGCTTCGAACAGCCGGCGGCGAAGGTCCGGCTCCACCTGCGATCGCTCCACCGCCACCGGTTCCGCCAGCTCCAGTGCCTGCTCCCGATCCCAGCGCCGCTTCCGCTGCTTGAGGCCGGTCAGCGTGACTGAGATGGCGATACTGCCGAGCCAGGTCGAAAAGGCCGACTCCCCCCGAAACGTCGCCAGCCGATCGAAGGCCCGGACAAAGGCGTCCTGGGTGAACTCCCGGGCCTGCTCGGCATCGCCCGCCATCCGGTAGACCAGCCGATACACCCGGTCCACATGCCGGTCATACAGCTCCCGCTCGGCGGCTGGATCGCCGACGAGGGCGCGCGCGATCAGGGCGCGGTCATTGCCCGGGTGGGCCCGAAGGGTCATGGGCGAAGCCATTGGCTGAGAGGTAGACAAGCCGGCGGGAGAAAGGGTTTCGTGCGACGCCAGCCGGGCATGGCGCATCCTTCCCCCGGTCCCAAACTCCGCGGTATCCGCCACTTACTTCGAGGAGGTCCGGCATGATGGTTCGGCTGGTTGGTTCCTTCGGCGCGGCATTCCTGGCCGCGGCGCTTCCCGGCATGGCCCAGGCCCAGGCCGGGGTGCCGGAGCAGCGGCTGGACAAGGCCGAGGCGGAGTTCCAGGAGTCGTTCGATCAGGTCAGCGCCCTGCGCGAGCTGCCGAGCGGCAAAGTCCTGGTGGTCGACCTGGGGCCCAAGGCGCTGCTGCTGGCCGATTTCAAGACCGGTACCCAGGCCGCCATCGGCCGGAATGGGCAGGGACCGGGAGAGTACCAGTTCCCCGGTGCCCTGATCCCGTATGTCGGCGACTCGACCCTGCTGGTCGACCAGGTCAGCCGGCGCTTCCTCACGGTGAGCGCCGACGGGAAGCTGGGCAAGACCATTCCATATCCCGATGCTCTGCAGGGTATGGCCCTGGCAAAAGGGGCCGACCGGCAGGGGCGGATCTACCTCCAGGGGAGCCCCTTCCGGCTCGGCGATGGGGTCGGCGAGCCCGGCACCATCCCCGACTCGGCTCCGGTGGTGCGGTGGGATCGCGGGTCGAACAAGGTCGACACCATGGCCATGGTGAAGATCCCCGCCACCAAGATGCAGCGGACCGGCACCGCCAACGCGCGGGTGGTGATGATGCGGTCGCAGCCCTTCGCGCCACAGGACGAGTGGGTCGTCACGACGGATGGACGGGTCGGCATCGCGCGGGTGGGCAACTATCACGTGGAGTGGGTCGGTGAGCGCCCCGCGACGGGCGCCCCGGTGCCGTTCCAGCCGGTGAAGGTGAGCGACGGCGACAAGCAGAGCTTCATGGCCGCCATGAAGAACACCCGCAACCGCATTACCGTCACCAACGGTGGCCCGGGGCGGGGACAGGAGATCAAGCCGCCGGAACCGACCGCTGACGAGTTCGACTGGCCGGAATACAAGCCGGTCTTCCGGGGCCGCTCCGGCCTGGCCTCGCCCGAGGGCCAGCTGTGGCTGCAGCGGAACTCGCCGGCGAGCGATTCGGTCCCGGCCTACGACGTCTTCGACGCCAGCGGCCGACTGGCCCGGCGGGTGTACCTGCCCAAGGGCCGGCAGGTGGTCGGCCTCGGGACCGGCACGGTGTACGCCGTGCGGACCGACAGCGACGGTCTGCAGTGGTTGGAGCGGTATCGGCGCTAGGGACGAAAAGAGGAGTGAGGGGTGGTTCCCCCTCACTCCTCGCGTTCCGCCTCCTACTGCCCCAGGACAAACTCCCCTCCCGCAACCAGTCGTGACCATCCCAGCTCCACGTACCCGAAACGGCGGAGCGCCATTTCCACGATCCACTCCCAGCCGCCTCGCGCCATGACCTCGGGCCACGACAGCTCGGTTGCCAGCCGGAGCCAGCGGCGCAGCGACCGGGGGTCGACACCGGCGCTGAACGCGGCGGCCTCGAGCGACGCGTGATCCGGCATCAGCGCCGTGGTCACGATCCGAATGAGGCGTGCCAGGCCTCGCCAATCGCGCACTTCCAGCGGTCCCAGGGCCCGAACCCGGCGGGTCAGCGTTCGCGGCGGCCGGAGGGCGTCGCCCCCATCGCCGAAACAGGCGCTGAGGGTGGTGGCGGTGCCGGGAAGTCCCAGCCGGTTCTCGATCCATTGGGCAATCGTCGTTGCCCGCGGGGATGGACGGCGGGCCACAGCGCGAATGGCGCGCTCGGGGAGTGACAACATCGGGTAGTCCCCGGGATAGAGCGGCGCGAAAGTCCCTGGCACCGCCTCGAAGGCGGCCAGGCATCCCGCCGGCACCGTTCGATCGGCGAGACCGGCCACCAGGGGACACCAGAGGGCGGTCCGTTGTTCGCGCACCGCGCTTGCCAGGGCGGGAATACCCGAGGAAAGATCGGCCACGAGCACGGCCCCCGCCGAGGGTCGCGTGGTACCCGCGGGAATGAGCCGACCATACGGTGGTTCCAGCACATACAACGTCACAGAAATAGCCCGCCTCCCCCGCGAGCGGCGGGGGGTTCGCACTCAGGGGTCCCGGCTGATGCTCGGGGAGGGGGCATAGAGTGCCACAAATCAGGTTGGGGTTCAAGCGCGAGGCGCGAATCCGCCGTTGATGGCGCGTTTCTGCATGGTGGGGCGAATCGTGAAGCTCTAGTGTGAGCGACACCTCACCCCTGTCGATCTCCGATGCGCTTCCTCCGTTCGCCGGCTCGCCGGTTGCTGCCATGTGGTGTACTGGTCCTGGCTCTGGCGCGGCAGGGTTCAGCCCAGGCCTGTCGCAGCGGCCCGGTTTCCCTCGAACTGCGTGCGTCCCTGCAACTGCCCCCCAACAGCGGCATCGCCGGGGTGACCACCGGCCGGTCCGGCGCCGTCGTGCTCTGGTCGCCGAGCGGCGAGGTGTTCGCGGTCGACCGCAGTCGCGCACTCACCCGGTGGCAGCTCCCCGACAGCATTCGTCCCGCCGGCATGGCCATCTCTCCCGAGGGTCTTCGGATCTTCGATTTCGCCGCCCGCGAATTCCTCCGTCGCGACGACGGAACGCTCGAGCTGGTGAGCACCAACCGGCTCGCCATGGCCGAACAGGTGGACCAGGCCCTCTGGCGCCGCGGTTGGGTGGTGGGTCTGCGCGATCTGGCCCGGCGCAGCTTCGTGGTCCGGGCGGTGGACCGGGGCGGGAGCCGGGATCTCTTCCGTTCCGCCACGTCGGACAGCGTCCGGACCATTCAGCGCTATCACCTGACGGAGTCGGGTCGCGGGTTGCTGCTCACCCGCACCATGGCGCCTTTCACAGTGCTGCGACTCGACCCTGAGACCCGCATGGTGGACACGCTGGAGGCGGTCACCCGTCACGCCGAGTTCGGGGTGCCGCGCGACAGCCTGAGCTCCTGGCGGGCACTGCCGGCGGTGTCGCTCGACTGCACCCTGCTTCTCACCCTGAGCGACCTCACCGCCGACCGTCGCCTGCTGGTGCGCTACGGCGCCACCGACCGGGTGGAGCGGGTCACCGAACTCGGGGCGCCGCTGGGCCTGATCGGCCGGGTGCCGGGAGAGGATGGGGTGCTCGCGGCACGGCGGGCAGGCGAGCTCGAACTGGTCTGGTATGACTGGCACTGGGTCCGGGAGCCCAGCTCGGAGACACCTTGAGTCGGAACTACGAAACAGGAGATTCAAAATGCGAATGCGAATTATCGGAATAGCCGCGCTCGTCGCGGTGCTGGCTCTCGCGGCCTCGAAGCCGGCGTCGGCCCAGGGCCTTGCCTCGCTGGCGGCCGCCAACGTGACGAGCGCCTCGGCCCAGAAGACGCCGGGGTGCTGGGGCTGTGGCTCAATGTTCGGCCTGCAGGTCTGCTCTGGTGGACAGGTGCCGGGCTATTTCAACTGTAGCTCGACCGTCATGGACACCTGCCAGCTGAGCAGCCCGGGGTGCGGCGCGGGCGCCTCGTTGCCGGTCGATATCGACGGGGCCGCTCAGTATGTCTCCAAGGGCAGTCTCCTCGGGATCCCCGTCGCCTATCGGGAGGGCCAACTTCCGGTGAAGCGGAACTGCGAGGGGGTGGTAGTCGCGCGAACGCAGTCGCCTGACGATATTTCGTCCGTACGGATGCGTACGGGCACGCTCTCCCTCTGAGTCCCGCTCCCGGATCCGTCGCCATGTCCATGTTCAGGTCCCGCCCCCGCTGGCCGGTGCTCGCGGCGCTGAGTCTGGGCGCCGTGCTGGTTCCTCCGCAATTCTCTCATGTGGCTCCCACTGGCGGCCGCCTGGTCGCGGCCCGGGATACGGCGTTCACCGTTCCCGATAGCGTCCGGGCCCTGCTGACCCGGGTCACCAGCCTGGCGGCCGACACGGATGGCGGCCTCTACCTGGCCGACCCGTCGCTGGGGGCCATTCTCAACCTGACTCCGACCGGCGATTTCCGCCGGGTGCTGGGGCAGCGTGGGTCCGGCCCCGGCGAGTTCAATAGCGTGCTCCTGCTCGGTTTCCATGGCGACAGCCTGTGGGCGGTAGATCCGGCCATGGTCCGCCTCACCCTGCTGCCACTCCGTGGCTCGGGTGTCCTCACGGTTCCGCTGGGCATGAGTGCGGCGTCTCTCAAGGGCTCTTCCCGGCCTCAGACCCGCCAGGGCCTGCCCTCGGCGGTGCTCCCGGATGGGAGCCTCCTGATCGAGGAGGGGGTCCGGGACACGGTCAAAGGGGAGCCGGGGCAGTGGACCCACCGGTTTCTGCTGCGCGCCAACCGCAACCTCGAGGTCATCGACACGCTGGCTCGTCACTCCCGGGCCCACAGCAGCATGGTCTTCACCTGGAGTGACGGGGAGGTTCACTACCCGCAGCCGTTCGGGGATGACCCGCTCTATGCGGTCTCCTCCGATGGCGGGGTGGTGGTCGTGGTCCGCCGGGAGGTGCCGGTTCGGGGCGCGGCGGGTCGCTTCAGCGTGACGGCCTTGCGGGGGGGAACGGAGCCGGTCTTTGCGCGGGAGTTCGAGTACACCGGTCAGCGACTGCCGGCGTCGGCGGTGGACAGCGTGGTCGGCATGTTCCTGGACCCCCGAGTGCGGAGCGGACCGCGTTCCCCGATCACGGCCGATTCGATTCGCCGGCGACTCTTCCGGCCGCAAGTCTATCCCCCGGTCGAGGCGGTCCGGGTGGCCCGGAACGGTTCGGTCTGGCTCAAGGTGCGTTTCTTCGACAGCCCCGCGGGTGTGGGAGACTGGCTGGTGCTGTCCCCCCGGGGTTTCGAGATCCATCGGGTGACGTTGCCGGCCAGCTTCCAGCTGCTGGAGGTCAATCGTCGGACGGTGTGGGGGGTGCAGGGGGACCTGCTCGATGTTCCCCTGCTGGTTCGCTACACTGTTCCCGACCGGGCGGTGTGAGGGGCGGCCCTTCACGGGTGCGACGGGGACCAGCGGCTGTCGGCTGGTCCCCGTCGGTCTTTGTTGGGGTGTGAGGAGGTCTATCCCTGCGGTGATTTCTGCGTTTTATTGGTACTAGCCCCCTCCTGCGACCGTGGTACACTGTGGCGCATCATTACCGCCACTTAACCACGCGAACCAACTCATGATCCCTATCCGCACCATCCTGCTGGGCTCCGCCGTGCTGGCCACCGGTGCCTGCAAGGGAGGGACCGCCCGGGCCGAAGGCGAGAAGCCGGCGGCCGACTCGGGGGTGGCGGCCACCGGCGGCGGGGCCGGCCTGGCCCTGCCCGTCGCCGGGGAAACGGTGCGGCGAGGCGATCTGGTCCTCACCATCGCCACCACCGGCCAGGTGCGCTCCGACGCCGTGGCCACACTCAAGGGCGAGACCAACGGCACGGTCGAGGCGGTGCTGGTCCGCCCCGGCAGCCGGGTGCGAAAAGGCGATCCGATCGTCCGGCTCGATCCCCGCCCGCTCGATCTCGCCGTGCGCGAGGCCGAGGCGGCGCTGGCCGAGGCCGAAATCAAATACAAGGGGAGCCTGGCCAGCGATTCGATCCTGCTCGGGCCGGCTCAGGAATCGGATCGGCTCAAGAACGCGATGGCCCTCTCCGGCATGCCGCGGGCGCAAGTCCAGCTCGAGAAAGCCAAACTCGATCGCGAGCGGGCCACGGTGGTGGCCCCCTTCGACGGCATCGTCGACCGGGTGAGTATCGCCGAAGGCGAGCGGCTCTCGCCGGGGCAGGAGGTCGCCACCATCGTCGACGTGACCCACCTCCGGGTCGAGGCCCAGGTGCTGGAGCACGATCTGCCCTATGTACGCCCCGGGGGCGAGGCGCTGATCTCGACCCCCGCCACCATCGGCCAGCCGGTACGGGGCCGGATCGCGGCGGTGCTGCCGCTGGTGGATTCGACCACCCGCGCCGGCCGGGTGGTGGTCGCGGTGAACGCCGCCGCCATGACCGGTCGGGGCGCGCTGCAGCCGGGGATGTACGCCGATCTCCGGCTCGAAGCCACCCGCCTCGCCAACCGCATCATCGTCTCCGCCAGGGCGGTCATCGAACGTGACGGCCGCCCGCTGGTCTTCGTGGTGAAGGGCGGTCGAGCCCAGTGGGTCTACATCCTGCCCGGCCGCACCAACGGAAGCGAGACCGAGGTGCTCCCCGACTCCGCCAGCGGGCAGATCCCGGTGGCGGTGGGAGACACGGTGCTCACCGAGGGACACCTGACACTGACCCACGATGCGCCGGTGCGGGTGTTGTCGGCCAAGGAGCGGGAGGAGTAGTCAGGAAGCGGGGGCCGGTGCCGACTCCCGCATCCATGCGATCGCCACCCTACCCGCCGACTCCCCGACCCGGACCTATGTCCCTCGCCACCACCGCGCTCCGGCGCCCCGTCACGACCGTCGCCGCGACCATTGCCCTGGTGCTTCTGGGGGCGGTGTCGCTTGGCCGGCTGCCGGTGACGCTCCTTCCCGACGTCACCCTCCCGGTCCTGACGATCCGCACGCTCTATCCCGGCGCCGCGGCCACCGAAGCCTCGCGGTTCGTGGCCGAGCCGGTCGAAGAGGCGATCGCCGCGACGCCGGGGTTGGTCGAGCTCCGCTCCGTCAGCCGTAACGGCGAGGTCACCACCACCGCCCGCTTCGCCTGGGGGACCGACATGGCCGCCACGGTGCTGACGGTCCGGGAACGGCTCGACAACGCCCGGTCCCAGCTGCCCGAGACGGCGGAGCGGCCCACGCTCCTGACCAGCGATCCGGGGCAGCGGCCCATCGCGGTGCTGGGGGTGACCGGAACCGGCGATCTCCGGGCGACTGCCCGCCTGGCGGAGGAGGTGCTGGCTCGACGGCTGGAGCAGCTGGACGGGATCGCCAGCGTGGCGGTGACCGGCGCCCCGGAAGACGAAATCCGGGTGGAGCTCGACCCCGGGCGGCTCCGGGCCCTGGGTCTCACCACCGACAACGTCGTCACCGCGATCAAGAATGCCAACGCGAGCGCCCCGAGCGGCACCATCAAGCGGGGGCAGTTCCGCTTCTCGGTCCGGGCGCTCACCGAACTCCGCCAGCTCGACGAGTTCGCCAGCATCCCGGTCGGGCAGGCCGCGGGGCGGGCCGGCGGCCCGATCCGGCTGAGCGATGTCGGCCGGGCCACTCTTGCCATCGCCGATCCGCGGACCCTCACGAGGCTGGACGGCGCCCCCGGCATCGGCCTGGTGGTTTACAAGGACGCCGGGGCCAACACCGTCGCCGTGACCGGCGCGATGGTGGAATCGGTGGAGCAACTGCGGCGGGAGTTTCCCGAGGTGAAGCTCCGGGTGGTGGCGGCCCAGGCCCGGTTCGTCACCGACGCCCTGGCCAACCTGACCCAGGAGATCATCGCCGGCGGCCTCCTGTCACTGCTGCTGATCCTGCTGTTTCTCCGCGACTGGCGCAGCGCGCTCGCCATCGGCCTGATCGTGCCGCTGTCGGTGCTGGTCTCCCTGACCGCCCTGCAGCTGCTGGGCGTCACCATCAATGTGCTCTCGCTGGGCGGCCTGGCCCTCGGGGTCGGTCTGCTGGTCGACAATGCCATCGTCGTCTCGGAGGCGACCGGCCGCTACCGCGAGGCGGGCATCGAGCGCTGGGAGGCGGCCCGCCGGGCGGCGGACGAGGTGGCCGGCCCGCTGATCGCCGGGACCCTCACCACGGTGCTGGTGTTCGGCCCGATCGTATTCGTGCGCGGCCTCGCCGCGGCGCTCTTCCGGGACCTTTCGCTCGCGGTGGTGACCTCGCTGTCCGCCAGTCTGGTGCTGGCGCTGACGCTGATGCCGGTGCTCCTCGTGGGGCGGCGGGGCGGCGGGGTGGCCTCTCGTTCCGCGTTCCGCGTTCCTCCTGAGGGGTCGCCCGAGCCAACGCGGAACGCGGAACGTGGAACGGAGAACGGGCTTACCCGCCTCGGTCTCCGGCTCGCCGAATGGTACGAACATGGCATGATGTGGTCGCTCGACCATCCCCGCACCGTCTTCGCCATGGCCATCGGCTCCACCGTCCTCGCCGTCTGGCTGACCCTGCGGTTGCCGCGGGAGATCCTGCCGCAGGTGGACGAGGGCGTCGCCATCGCCGCGCTCCGGCTCCCGGAGGGCACCGCCATCGAGGAGACCGCCCGGCAGGCGGCCCGGGTGGAGGCGGCCGCCGCGGGGCTCGGCTCCCGGGGGATCTACTCCCGAATCGGAGCCGCCACCGACGAGGAGCTGGTCTCCGGCGCCGAACCGGGCGGGCCCACCTACGCCCAGCTGCTGCTGCCGGTGCCCGATGGTGCCGATGCGGGGGCCTTCGCCGATCGGCTCCGGACCAGGCTCCCCGACCTGGCGCAGGGGGCCCTCGCGATCGACCTGGCGGGACAGTCGGAGTTCGGCAGCCTGATCGGGCGGGAGGGCCGGCTGCTCCGGGTCGAAATGGCCTCGCCCGACCGGCGGACCACCCAGCGTTGGGCCGATACCGCGCGCACCCTGCTGAGCCGGGTTCCCGGGCTCACCGACGTGCGCGACGCTTACGCCGGCACCCAGCCGGTGGTGGAGCTGGGACTGGAGCGCGAGCGGATCGCGCTGCGTGGGCTCTCCATCGACGCGGTGTCCGATGCCATTGCCGGCGGCCTGGGCGGAGTGAAGGCGAGCGAGCTGCGGGAGACCGATCGCCGCACCCCGATCCGGGTCCGCTACGCCGGCAACGCCAACGAGGACCTCGCGACCGCGCTTTCCGCCACACTCAATGGTGTGCCGCTGGGCCAGCTGGTCTCGGTGCGGGAAGTGCGCGCCCCGGTGGAAGTCGTGCGGGTCGGGCAGCGTCCGGTGCAGGTGCTCGAGGCCGCCGTGGAGCGGGGCGGGACCGCGCGGGCGGTGGACCGGGTGCGGGGGGCGTTGACCGCTCTCCCCGCGCCGGCGGGACTTACCTGGGAGATCGCCGGCGCCGACACCGAGCAGCGCCGAACCCTCTCGGAGATGGGCGTGGTGGCGGTGCTCTCCGTGGCCCTGATGTTCCTGGTGCTGGCCGGTGAATTCGCCTCCTTCACCACCCCGCTCCTGGTGATGCTCACGGTGCCGCTGGCCGGCGTGGGTGGCATCGTGGTCCTCTGGCTCACCGGCCAGAGCCTCAACGCCGTGTCGCTCATCGGCATGGTGGTCATGATCGGCCTGGCCGACAACGATGCCGTGGTCAAACTCGACGCCATCCGGCGCTTCCGCGAGGACGGGCACCCGATCCGGGACGCGGTGCTGCTCGGCGGCCGGCAGCGGCTCCGCGCCATCGCGATGACGTCGCTCACCACGATCGTAGGTGTCCTGCCCCTGGTGTTCGGCTGGGGCAGCGGCGGGGAGCTCTATCAGCCGCTGGCCGCGGGGGTGATCGGCGGCTCGGTCACCGCGACCCTGGTGACGTTTTTCCTGCTGCCCACCGCCTACGCCGTCGTCGAGCAGCGGGCCGAAGCCCGGGCCCTGAGGCGGGCCACCCGCGACCCCGCTCCGGCCGGCGCACTGGGCGAGCCGATCCCATGATCGCCTGGGCGGCGCATCGTCCCGCGGTGGTGTGGGCCAGCGCCATCGCCCTTCTGCTCGCCGGCGGGTTGGCGCTGGTGCGTCTCCCGATCGCCACCAAGCCGTATGTGGAACTTCCCCGGCTCAGCGTGGACATGAGCTGGCCCGGCGCCTCGGCCGAGCTGGTGGAGACCTATCTCGGCAGTCCCATCGAATCGGCGATCCAGTCGGTCCGCGGGATCCGCAAGATCACCAGCGAATCGGGCGAGAGTTATCTCCAGCTCGACATCGAGCTCGAACCGGGGACCGACGTCCGGCTCACCCGACTCGGCATCCTCGAGCGGCTGGAGCTGCTCCGGAACGACTTCCCTCCCGGGGCGACCGGCCTGCGGGTCAGCAACTACGTGCCGGAAGGGCTCGACGAGGAGCCGCTGCTGGGTGCGACGGTGTACGGACCGTACACCGCGGGCACCCTGCAGGACCTGGTCGAGCGCCAGGTCACCCCCCGGCTCAACGCCGTTCCCGGCGTGGCGGGGGTCAGTTCCATGGGCGGCGCCGTGGTCGGCGTCTCGGTGGCCTACCAGCCGGAGCGGCTCCGGCAGCTCGGCATAGAGCCGGCGGCGCTCAGCGAGGCGCTGGCGCGGGCCCGGGTAGTCGAGGCGATCGGGGTGGAGCGGGGCGGAGCCACCGAGCGACAGGTCGTGCTGCGCGACACCCCCGAGGTCCTGGAGCAGCTGGGCGAGCTGCCGATTCGCGGGCCGGGCGGCCGGGTGCACCGTCTGGCGGACCTCGCGACCGTCCGTCGCGAAGAGGACAACCAGGACCGGTTCTTCCGGGTCAACGGCGAGCCGGCGGTGATGATGCGGGTGGCCCGGCTTCCCGGCGCCGATGCCATCCGTACCGCCCGCGACGTGCGCGGGGTGCTGGACGATCTCCGCCCCGGACTCCCGGCCGGAATCCGGTTCCAGGTGATGAGTGACGAGAGTGTCCGGCTGGGCGAACAGCTGGGCGATCTGGGGCGCCGGGGAATGATCGCCTTTGCCGGGGTGCTCCTGGTCCTCGCCCTCGCGATGCGGGCGCCCCGGGCGGTGCTGCTCATCCTGGGCAGCGCCGCGGTGGCCATTGCCGGGACCACCCTGGGACTGTATCTGCTCGGCATCCCCGCCAACCTGCTCACGCTGGCCGGGCTGGGGATGGGCGTGGGCATCCTGGTTCAGAACGGCCTGGTGGTGGTGGACCGGCTCCGCACCGCGCCCGACACGGCCGAGGGCCGGGCCGGTGCCGGGCGACGGATTACGCCGGCGGTGCTGGGGTCGACCCTGACCACCGCGGTCGTGCTGTTTCCGTTTCTCTACCTGCAGGGCGATGCCCGTGCGGCCTTCGTGCCATTCGCCGCCGCGTTCAGCCTGGCGCTGGGGTGGTCGATCCTCACCTCGGTGGTGATGATCCCGGCACTGGGAGCGGGGCACGGGGTGCACGACGTGCGCTGGCCGAGGCTCAAGCGCGGGTATCTGCGGGTGACGCTCCGGCTGCTTCGCTGGCGCTGGGTCACGATCGCCGCGACCACCGTCGCGCTCGCGGGACTCGGCTACGTCTTCGCGGTGAAGATTCCGCGGTCGAGCTTCACCGGGTGGTGGAATCAGCGTACCACGCTGGCCGCCCGGGTGGATTTCCCCAGCGGGTCGGACCCCGCCAGCATCGACCAGAGCGTGAAAGAGCTGGAACGGATCGTGGTGGGACGGCCCGGCGTGGAGAATGTGCAGGCCCAGGGAAGCGCCAACGGCGGGTATGTCATCGTCACCTTCGAGGACGACGCGGCCTTCACCGCGCTGCCGTTGCAGATGCAGGAGGAAGTCACCCAGCGGGCGGTCCTGATCGGGGGTGCGGCGGTCAGCGTGAGCGGCCGGGGGCCGGGTTTCTACAACGGGGCCGGGGTCGGCAGCAGCGCCACATTCCGGGTCAAGATCCTGGGCTACTCCTTCGGCGGGGTGGAGCGGCTGGCGCTCGATCTCAAGGCCCGGCTGGAGCGGATCCCGCGGGTGAAGTCAGTGGACATCAACGCCGCGGGATTCTGGTTCGGGCAGGAGCGGGCCAGCGACGTCACCCTGAAGCCCGAGCGCGCGAAGCTGGCGGGGTACGGCCTGGATGCGACCCAGTTCGCCCAGGCGGTGTCCCGCGAGGTCGGGGGCGCGGCGGGCCGGCAGCGCTTCTCGCTGGGAGACGAGGAGGTCTGGCTTTCGCTCAAGACCGAGGGCGCCCGGACCCGGACGCTGGACCAGCTGCGCGAGGCCCGGGTCCCCAACCCCGCCCACGTCCCGGTCCGGGTGGGCGACCTCGCCAGCGTGGACGAGCGCGAGGCCCTGGCCCGGATCAGCCGCGAAAACCAGCAGTATGTCCGGGTCCTCAGCTACGAGTTCCGCGGCCCCCAGAAACTGGCGAACCGGACCCACGAGGCGTTCATGAAGTCGATCGCAGTTCCGGCGGGGTACTCGGTGAGCGACGAGTACTTCGGTTGGCAGGAGGATCAGAGCCAGAGAGGACTCTGGCTGGTCTTCGCCGTCGGGCTGGCGCTGGTGGTGCTGACGGTGGCCATGGTCTTCGATTCCGTCTGGGGGGCCGCCATGGTCTTCCTGAGCCTGCCCATCGCGCTCGGTGGCGTAGTCGCGGCCTTCTGGATCGCCAAGGAGGCCTTTACCCGCGAGGCTGCGGTCGGGGTCATCCTGGTAATCGG
The DNA here is from genome assembly GCA_964642475.1 of uncultured Gemmatimonadaceae bacterium. Classification (GTDB taxonomy): domain Bacteria; phylum Gemmatimonadota; class Gemmatimonadetes; order Gemmatimonadales; family GWC2-71-9; genus JADJOM01. Next base: position 18,061 of record CAZXRC010000029.1, read on the forward strand.
GCTGGCCGTCAATCAATCGATTCTCCTGGTCGACGGCGTGCTTCAGCGCCTGCCAGCCTCACCCGGCGGCCGCCGGGCCGTCCACCCGGCGACGGTGATGGCGGCGTGCCGCGACCGGGTCGGAATGATCGTGCTCATTACCCTCACCACCCTGGCGAGCCCGCTGCCCCTCGCGGTCGGGACCCAGGCCCAGGATCTCTTCGGCGCCATTGCGCTGGCTCTCCTCGGCGGCACCGTCGCCGGCACCCTCGGCGCGCTCTTCCTGGTTCCGCCGCTGCTCATTCGCCGCCGGGGTTAGACCGGCCCCGCCGCGGGACCCGCCACATCGCTTGCCGTCGCCATTCGCGCCTCCCCCAGCGACGAGGTAGGTTGTCAACGTTCCCTCGGCACTCCACGTAAAGAGTGCATATGTCGAGCCTCGTCTCTCGCGGTACGATCGCCGGGCTGCTGGTTGCGCTGGGCCTGGCGTGCGCACCGTCCCTTCCCGGTCCATCCGGTGCGCGCCCAGTCGCGTCTCGTCCCGATACCCTCTGGGCCCCACCCACCGCCGCGGTGCGGCCCGAGCCCGGAGCGCCGCGGCGCGGGGACGATCTCCCCCCCGAAATCGCCGCCCGCCGCACCGCACTCACGCTGGAAGACATCGTGGCGCTGGCCCTCGAAGGGAGCCCGAGCGCCCGGGAAACCTGGGCCAACGCCCGCTCCGAGGCCGCGGCCTATGGCGCGGCGCGAGGCGGGTGGCTCCCGACCATCCAGGGTACCGGGACCGTCACCCGGCTCAAGACCGCGGCGATCCTGGGCCGCAATGCCGTGACCCAGACGGTGTACCAGCCCAGCGCGTCGTTCACCTACCTGCTGCTCGACCTGGGCGGCCGCAGTGGCGCGGTGCGCGCCGCGCGAGAAGGTCTGGTGGCGGCGAACTGGACACATAACCGCACGCTCCAGGGGGTCGTGGCGACCGCGGCGGCGGCGTTCTTCGACTACACCGCCGCCAAGGCGCTGCTGGCGGCTCAGCGGGCCACGGTGGCCCAGGCCGATACCAACCTCGCGGCAGCCGAGGCGCGCCGCCGGGTGGGGGTCGCGACGATCGCGGACGTGCTCCAGGCCCGCACCGCGCTGGCGCAGGCCCGGCTCGATCTCCAGGCGGTCGAGGGCAACCTGCTCACCACCCGCGGCGCGCTGGCGGTGGCGACGGGGTTTCCGGCCACGCTGGAGTACGACGTCGACACCACCATCGTCGAGCGGGATCTCGCGGTCCTCGGCGACAGCGTGGACACGCTCATCGCCCGGGCGGTGCGGGAGCGTCCCGACCTGGCCGCGGCCCAGGCGGAATACCGGCAGGCCCGCGCGCGGGTCGCGGTGGCCCGGTCGCAACGGCTCCCGTCGATCACCACCGGCGGCAACTTCGGGTACACCAAGGTCGCGGGGCAGCCCGGGAGCTGGGCCGACAGCTACACCCTGACGCTGGGACTCCAGATTCCGCTGTTCAACGGGTTCGCCTGGGAGTACGCCCAGCGGGCCGCCCAGGCCGAGGCCGACGCGGCGCGGGCCCGCTCGGAGGGGCTCAGGCAGCAGGTGGTCTTCGAGGTGTTCCGCTCGTACTATGCCTTCCGCACCTCCATCGCGCGGGTCGCCAGCGCGGACGAACTGCTCCGCTCGGCGTCGCAATCGGCGGAGGCGGCTCGAGGCCGCTATCAGGGCGGGGTCGGTTCCCTGATCGAACTGCTGACCGCGGAGAGCGCCCTGGCGAACGCCCGGGCTCAGCGGATCCAGGCCCGGCTCGGCTGGCAGGCGGCGCTGGTGCAGCTCTCCCGCGATGCGGGTCTGCTGGACCTGGCGGGCCAGAGCCCGCTCCATCTCGCCCCCTCCGGCACCCCTAACGATTCGCTGCCATGACGATCCGGTTCCCCGTTCGGCTGTTGCCGGTGGCGCTGGCCCTGCTCGCCCCCGGGTGCACCAAGGAAGCGCCGCGCCGTCCCGCCGCGCCCACCGTGGTGGTGGGGACCGTGGAGCGGCGGGATGTGCCGGTGGTGCTGGAGGCCACCGGCACCGTCGAACCGAATCAGGCGGCGACCGTCGCCGCACAGGTCGACGGGATCATCGAACGGGTGACCTTTCGTGAGGGCGATGAGGTCTCTCGCGGGCAGGTGCTCTTCCAGATCGATCCCCGTCCCTACCAGGCGGCGGTGGCCCAGGCCGAGGCGGCGCTGGCGCGGGATCTGGCCCAACTCCAGAATGCCGAGCGCGACCGCGCCCGGTTCGAGGAACTGGCGCGACGGGAATTCGTCACGGCGCAGCAGCTGGACCAGGCGCGGAGCGCCGCGGCGGTCGCCGCCGCCACCCTTCAGTCCGACTCCGCCTCGCTCGCCCGGGCCCGGCTCGACCTCGACCGGGCCACGGTGCGGGCGCCGATCACGGGCCGGGCGGGGGGCTTTCTGCTGAAGGAAGGCAACCTGGTGCGGGCCGGGACCGGCGAGCCGCTGGTCGTGATCAACCAGATCACGCCAATCCTGGTGCGGTTCGCGGTGCCGGCGACCCAGTTGGGCCTGGTCCGGAGCGCGCCCGCGGGGCTCCCGGTGGTGGCGGTCCCGGTCGGCGATACCAGCAGGCCGGTGCCGGGGGTCCTGACCTTCGTGGACAACGCTGTCGACTCCCTGACGGGGACGATCCTCCTCAAAGGAAGCTTCGCCAACCGGGAGCGGACGCTCTGGCCGGGGGGACTGGTCCGGGTGGCCCTCACGGTGTCGGTGGAGAAGGGGGCGCTGGTGGTGCCGGTGAGCGCGGTGCTCACCGGCCAGCAGGGCTCGTCGGTGTACGTGCTGGAGGACAGCAACCGGGTTTCGCTCCGGAAGGTCACCGTGGCGCGGACCACCGACAGCCTGGCGGTGCTGGCGAGCGGGGTCAGCGCCGGCGATCGGGTGGTGACCATGGGGCAGGTGCGGGTGACCGACGGCGCCGCGGTGCAGGTCGTGTCGGGCGGGGGCGGGACCGACAGTGCCGGAGGCAGTCCATGAGTATCGCCGAACTGTTCATCAAGCGTCCGGTCATGACCACGCTGGTCATGGCCGGCATTCTCATCTTCGGGCTGGCCGCGTACCGGAATCTCCCGGTGAGCGACCTGCCGAGCATCGACTATCCCACCATCTCCGTCAACGCCAGTCTTCCCGGGGCGAGCCCCGAGACGATGGCGTCCTCGGTGGCCACGCCGCTGGAAAAGCAGTTTTCCACCATCGCCGGGCTGGATGCGCTCACGTCGAGCAGCGGGCAGGGAACCACCTCGATCACGCTGCAGTTCGCGCTGGACCGGAACATCGACGCCGCCGCGCAGGACGTGCAGGCAGCCATCGCCCAGACGCTCCGGTCGCTGCCGCAGGGCATGGTGCCGCCCTCGTACTCCAAGGTGGACCCGTCGTCGTCCCCCATCCTCTATTACGCCCTCACCACCGCCACGCTGCCCCTGTCGGCGCTGGACGAATACGGCCAGAGCACCATCGCCCAGCGGCTCTCCACGGTGGAGGGCGTGGCCACGGTGCAGGTCTTCGGGTCGCAGAAGTACGCGGTCCGGATTCAGCTCGACCCCCAGGCGCTGGCGTCGCGTCGGATCGGCCTGGACGAGGTCACCCGGGCGGTCTCCACCGGCAACGTGAATCTGCCCTCGGGCATTCTCTGGGGTACCGACCGGGCCTACGCGGTGGAGGCGGAGGGGCAGCTCGCCAACGCCGAGGCCTTCCGCCCGCTCATCGTGGCCTACCGCAACGGCGCCCCGGTGCGGCTGCAGGACCTGGGGCGGGTGGTGGACAGCGTGCAGGACACCAAGACCGCCAGCTGGTTCAGCGGCACCCGGGCCATCGTGCTCGCCGTGCAGCGTCAGCCCGGTACCAACACCGTGGCGGTGGCCCAGCGGGTGCGCGACGTGATGACTCAGATCGAGCGGCAGCTGCCGCCGTCGGTCAAGGTGCAGACCCTTTACGACCGGTCCGAGACCATCGAGGAGTCGGTGCACGAGGTGAAGTTCACCCTGTACCTCACGCTCTGCCTGGTGGTGCTCACGATTTTCCTCTTCCTCCGGAACCTCTCGGCCACGGTGATCCCGAGTCTGGCATTGCCGATGTCGCTGGTGGGGACGTTCGCGGTGATGTACGTCCTGGGCTACAGCCTCGACAACCTGAGCCTGATGGCGCTCACCCTGTCGGTGGGGTTCGTGGTGGACGACGCCATCGTGATGCTGGAGAACATCGTCCGGCACATGGAAATGGGGAAACCGCCGATGCAGGCGGCCCGGGAGGGCGCCCGCGAGATCGGGTTCACCATTCTTTCGATGACGCTCTCGCTGGTGGCGGTGTTCATTCCGCTGCTCTTCATGGGCGGACTGATCGGACGGCTCTTCCGCGAGTTCGCGGTGACCATCAGCGTGGCGATCCTGGTCTCGGGGTTCGTGTCCCTCACCCTGACCCCCATGCTGGGCAGCCGGTTTCTCCGGCCCGGGAGTCACGCCGGGCGGGGCCGCTTCTACGACGCCACCGAGCGGGTTTATCGCGGGGCGCTTTCCGCCTACCTGCGGACCCTTGACTGGGTCATGGCCCGGCGGGGGATGGCCCTGGCCGCGTCGGCCCTGATCCTGCTGGCAACGGTGTGGCTCGCCATGATCGTGCCCAAGGGCTTCATCCCCAGTGAGGACACCGCCCAGCTCCGGGGCACCACCGAGGCGACCGAAGGCACCAGCTGGGACCGGATGTTCGAGCTGCAGCAGACCGCGATGGCCATCGTGCAGCGCGATTCGAACATTGCCGGGTTCATGTCGGCGGTGGGAGGTGGGCGGAGCAGCGTCAACCAGGGTCGCTTCTTCATTCACCTCAAGCCCCGGGCCGACCGCTCGCTGAGCGCCGATGAGGTGGCCCGGTCGCTCTCCGGCCAGCTCGCCGCGGTGCCGGGGCTCCGGGTGTTCTTCTCCAACCCGCCGGCCATCTCGATCGGCGGCCGGCAGTCGAAGAGCCTCTACCAGTACACCATCCAGGGCCCCGACATCGATGAGCTCTACCAGACGGCGGGGAAACTGGAGCAGCGGTTCCGCCAGCTGCCCCAGCTGCGCGATGTCACCACCGACCTCCAGATCAAGAACCCCGAGGTGCGGGTCGCCATCGACCGGGAGCGGGCCTCGGCCTACGGCCTCACGGTCCAGCAGGTGCAACAGGCGCTCTACGACGCCTACGGCGCGCGGCAGGTCTCCACGATTTACACCGCCACCAACCAGTACTGGGTGGTGATGGAGCTCCTGCCCCAGTACCAGCGCGACCTGGGGGCCTTGAGCCTCCTGGGACTGACCGGCGCCAGCGGCGCGCTGGTGCCGCTCACCGCGCTGGCCTCGGTGCAGCCCGGCGTCGGGCCGCTCAGCGTCAATCACTCGGGCCAGCTGCCCTCGGTGACGCTGTCGTTCGACCTCGCCGCCGGGGTCTCGATCGGCGACGCGGTGAACGAGGTGCAGGCGGCCGCGGCCCCGATCCTCCCCGCGGCGGTCACCGCCGGGTTCGCCGGGACCGCCCAGGCGTTCCAGCAGTCGCAGCAGGGCCTGCTGCTGCTCCTGGTCATGGCCATCGTGGTGATTTACCTGGTGCTCGGCATCCTGTACGAGAGCTTTATCCACCCGCTCACCATTCTCTCCGGCCTTCCCTTCGCCGGGTTCGGCGCCTTGGTCACCCTGCTGATCTTCCGCGTGGACCTGAGCGTGTACGCCTTCGTCGGGATCATCATGCTGGTGGGACTGGTCAAGAAGAACGCGATCATGATGCTCGACTTCGCGATCGAGGCGGAGCGGCAGGAGGGGAAGACCCCCCACGACGCGATTCTGGAAGCCAGCGCGGTGCGGTTCCGGCCGATCATGATGACGACCTTCGCGGCGCTGCTCGGCACTCTCCCCATCGCCTTTGCGACCGGCACCGGGGCCGAGTCGCGCCGGCCGCTCGGTCTCGCGGTGGTGGGCGGACTGCTCTTCTCGCAACTGATCACGTTGTACGTGACGCCGGTGATCTACACCGTCCTGTCCGATCTCACCCGCCGCCGTCGGGGCGTGCCGGCCGTCGTGGCGGTGCCCGCCCCCTCCGCCGCGCCCCTTTCTCCCGGAATCTGAGCCGGGCTCGCAACGAGCCGTTACAGTCGGGTGCCGGTCTCCGGTCGCGCAAAGGGATCTTCACGGAGATTTCACGCGACTACCGGGGTCGTCCGCCGACACGATACTTACCGTTGAACGAGGACGAGGGACCGGAGGGTGCCCTCCGGATCGGACACCGGCTCGGACGGTAGTTAGATGAACTGTTGCATGGATCAAGCGGGCTTTGTCTGCCTGTTCAACGCTGCGCCCGATGCCATGCTGGTGACCGATGGCAGCGGGGCGATCGTGGCCGTCAATCCCAGGGCCGAGGCGTTGTTCGGCTGGTCCAGCGGGGAACTCTGCGGGCTCACCATCGAGACGCTGGTGCCGGAGCGGTTCCGCCGGCGCCACCGGGAGAAGCGCGAGCGGTATCATGCCGCTCCCCGCATTCGGGAAATGGGCGTCGGGCGGGGATTCGTGGCCTGCCGCCACGACGGGAGCGAGTTTCCGGCCGAAATCAGCCTGAGCCCGCTCAAAGCGGGCGGTCAGGATGTGGTCCTGGTGGCCATCCGGGATATCACCGAGCGACTCGCGGTCGACCGGCGCCTCTACCACGAGCGGGAACGCGCCCAGGTGACGCTGGCGTCGATCGCCGACGGTGTCATCACCACCGACCCCGCCGGGACGATCGACTACCTCAACCCGGCCGCGGAAGGACTGACGGAGTGGACCGCGGCCGAGGCCACGGGGCGGCCGATCGATCAGGTTCTGTGTCTGGTGTCCGAGGCGACGGAATCCCCGGTGGCCAGCCCGGTCGCCCGCTATCTCCTCGACCGGTCGGCCATGGCCACCGAGCCGGTCTCGCTCCGCCGTCGTTCGGGCCCGCTCCTCCCGGTTGCCTATCACGTCGCCCCGATTGCAGACTCGCTGGGTCGAATTGCCGGGTTCGGCATCGTATTCCGGGACGAGATGGAGCAGCGCCACCTGGCCCGCCGGCTGTCGCATGCGGCGGCCCATGACAGCCTGACCGGGCTGACGAACCGGGCCGAGTTCGGGCAGCGCCTGACCCGGGCCCTGGAGCGAGCCCGGACCGGCGTCCCCGGCGTTCTCTGTTACGCCGACCTCGATCTCTTCAAACGGGTCAACGACCGCTGGGGTCATCTGGCCGGTGACGACGTGCTGCGGCAGGTGGCGACCCTGATGAGCGGGATCATCCGGCAACGCGACACCATCGCGCGCCTGGGGGGCGACGAGTTCGCGGCCCTGCTGGAAGGCTGCACCCTCAAGGAGGGGATCCGAATCGCGCGGAACATCCAGCGGGCGGTGCGGGAGCATCGCTTCACCTGGGGCGCCGAGTCCTTCCACCTCGGCATCAGTCTCGGGGTCGTGGCGCTCAGCCCCTCCAGCGACCCCACCGCCATGCTGCTCGCGGCCGACGGTGCCTGTTACCTGTCCAAGGCGGGTGGAGGCGTGTCGGTAGAGGTCGCCCGGCTTGGGGGAGCCGTCGCCGTTCGGGCGTAAGCCTCCCGTCGGACCGCGTTGCACCCGGCCTGCCAAACTGATACCATCGTACGATCCACACCGCTGCAGCCGCTTCGTGTCCCCTCACCCCGGGCAACCTTATGCGTCGCCTCCCCGCCGCCGGCCTGTCGCTCGTCCTTCTCCTCACCATCCCCACCGCGATGCAGGCCCAGCTGGGCGGTCTGAAGAAGAAACTGGCCGACAAGGTGACCGGGAAGCAGCCGGACACCACGGTGGCCACCGGCGCCACCGGTAGCAAACCCAAGTGCGACAAGTCCACCCTGGTGATCACCGGTGACGTGGTGGACCGCTACCTCAAGGCCCTGGCCGCGCGCACCGCGGAGATCCGCAGGATCGCCAGGGAACCCGGCCCGGTCGGCGCCTACTATGCCGCCTACCTCAAGCGCGAGGACATCGAGCGCCGCAAGTCGGAGTTCGATCTTCGGCGCGGTCCGGACTGGGAACGGTACAAGGTGCTCTACCCCAAGTTCGCCAAGGGCGACCAGGCGGCCATGAGGGAGCAGCGGGGGCTGATGGACTCGCTCGACGCCAGCCGAGTGGAAGTCCCGGAGCTGGAGTGGGAGGCGCAGCGGAAGAACGGAGCCCGCATCGACAGCCTGATGATGGCTGCCAGCGGCATCTCCTACTGCGACTGGAGCGGCAACGGGATCGGCGACCGGATGCCGATGCTGGTGAACCTGCTGTACAACGACCCCGATACCAGGGACCTGCGGGGGTACGGCACGCCGCTGGAAGGCGCCGCCGTGAAGGCCCGGCTGACCGAGCTGGCGGCTGGACTGGGTTACTCCCGGGGCCGATCCCCGACCCAGGCCGAGAAAGCCCACATCGCCGAAGAGGACGAGAAGCTCCAGCGGGCGGCGATGCTGACCGGTGATCCCTATACCGATTGCGTCACCAGGGTGCAGCAGGACTTCGTGAAGAAGCATCAGGCCGAGATGGACAAGGCGTCCAAGGACAAGGACGCGGCAGCCTCCATGCGGTTGGCACAACTGATTGGGGTGGAGACCCTCAAGGAGTGCAAGAAGTACTCGAAGGACAAGGACAAGGACGACGACGACGAATGATGCCCCGGAGCTATTTCGCCGCCGTACTGTCGCTGCTGGCCGGCGGGTCGGCGGCTCCAGCCGTACCGGTCACCTTTGACACGATCGAAGGCCCGATCCGCCTGGCCGAGGCCGCGCCCGGCGAGCTCACTCGAGGCGTGGCCTGGCGGACGGGAGCCGGCGGCTTCGACTGGACCGAGCTGCGGATGCATGGCAGGGGGGAGGTCCGGCGCACCCGCGTCGTGGTGGTGCGCCTCGCGCCGGCCAGGTTCACCCTGGCACTCGAGAATGGCGTGGCGCCGGGCGGATTCCTCCACGTGTGGACCCTGGACCGGGCCCCGGTCAATGCCGCCCTCGCGTTCAATGCGGGGATGTTCGAAGGGGAAGGCGTCTGGGGCTGGGTAGTGCATGGCGGCCGGGAATACCGTCCGCCCCGGCGTGGGCCGCTCGCGGCGGCCGTGATCGTGGACCGCACCGGGCGAGTGCGGCTGGTCGGAGATGGCGAGGTCGACTCGCTCCGTGCGAGGGAGCGACTGGGAGACGTGGTGGAGGCGTTCCAGTCCTACCCGATGCTCCTGCTCCGGGGACAACTGCCTCCGCTCCTCGAAGGCGCGTCGCCCGACATCGACCTCGGGCATCGGGATGCGCGGCTGGCCCTCGGCATCGACGGCGATGGACGCGTCCTGCTGGCCCTCACCCGGTTCGATGCGCTGGGTCCGTCGCTCGGGTCGGTGCCGTTCGGCCTTACGATTCCGGAGCTGGCGCGAGTGATGCGCGGGGTGGGGGCGGTCTCCGCGGTGGCGCTCGACGGTGGCATCTCCGCCCAGCTGCTGCTCCGCGACCAGGCCGGAGCGGTGCACCGCTGGCAGGGGTTCCGCCCCGTTCCCCTGGGAATGAGCGTGATACCGAAGGAGTGAGACGGGAGGGGCGGGGGAGGAGTCGACGCCGCCCCCCCCCCCCCCCGTCACACACCACACAGCCCAAAAGTTGTCCACATA
>CAZXRC010000029.1:27735-44355 GCA_964642475.1 uncultured Gemmatimonadaceae bacterium
GGCCCGGGGGGCGGGGGGCCCGCCCGTTCCCCGGGTTATTGTGGGTGGGGCGGGGGGGGGCGGCGGGGGGGGGGGGGGGGGGCGCCCCCCCCCCCCCCGCCCCCCCCTGTCTCACTCCACACTGCCGATCAGTTGTCCACTTCGACCTTGATGTCGGTCGCCGCGATTCGCGCCGGCGGCCCTGCCGATGTCACTGTTCCGACGCCCTCCGCCCGCACTGCCTTTCCCGCCGCGACCGCCGATGCGGTCGCATCGAGGGTGAAGAGATCGCCGGTGGGGTCGAAGGTGGCGCCGCCAACCGCGATGACCGTCCCTCCCGCCAGGGTCAGGGTTCCGGCATTCAGGTCGACCGAGGACACACCGGCCTGGAATTCGGCCGACCCGGAAGGCACCGTCGTGCCGGTGCGGCGGCCCAGCCGGGTCTGGCTGGTGATCTCCAGCGGAAGATTGAACAGGCGCAGGATCGCCAGCGGGGGCGGTGCGGCCACCACTTCCAGGTTCGCGCCGCCGACATAGGCCTCGATCTTGGGCAGGTCGGTCCGGTCCGCGATCCGAAGATCCGCGGCCAGGAAGGTGGCATCGGTCGGCGCCTGGGCCGAGGCGGGCCGGTTGCGACGGGCCTCGATGGGCGGATGCTGGTTCGCGGCGAGGGCGGCGCCGATCGCGGCTTCCCACTCGCTCCGGCTGACGCGGCTCCTGGTCGGCGTCCGGAACCGGGTATTCGAGCCGTAGTTCACCGTGAGCCCACCCAGGGCGAGAGTCACGCTGCCGAGCGCCGGGTCGATCGCGGTTACGGTGCTCACGATCTTCTCCTCCAGGTCATCCGGCTCCACGTCGAGCTCGCGGATGGTGAGCCCGCCGGCCACCATGCTGATCTCGATCCGCCTGGCGCCGGTGTCGAGGATGCTGTCGAGCTGAGGGATACTCAGCACCTGGGAGAACTGGGTGGAAGGGCTGGGACCGGTGGCGCCGTCGGTGCCGCAGCCGGCGAACAGCCCGGTCGCAAGGATCGCGGTGGCGGTGAGAGTCAGGGGACGCATGGAATTCTCCTTCGAGGGTGCCGGGGTACGACTCGGTGGACTGGCCCCCGACGAAGGCAGGAAGGGTGCCGCGAGCATCGCGCGTTATCTGCTTGGCGAACAACGACTTGAAGAGAACGCCCCAGTGCAACGCAACATTACGCCTGCTGCGGGGCGCTACGATCAGACCACCCGGAGCTCGAGCGGGGCCCGCCGGCCGGGTCGCAGGGTCTTCTCCCGGTACATCGCCGCGTCGGCCACACCCAACAGACCGTCGGCGTCCTTTCCATCCTCAGGGTAGAGCGCCAGCCCGGCGCTGAACCCGATAGGGAAGCGCTGGTCTCCCACCTCGATCGGCTCGCGGAAGAGGGCCTTGAGGGAGATCACCAGCGACTCGGCCACCTCCCGCTGGGGGATCCGCTCGAACAGGACGGCGAACTCATCCCCGCCGAGCCGGGCGAGGGTATCGCTCCGGCGGACCCCGCCGGCCAGTCGTCGAGTCACCTGGATCAACACCTCGTCGCCGGCGGCATGGCCGTGGGAATCGTTCACCGGCTTGAAGCCATCGAGGTCGAGGTACAGCACCGCCAGGCGCTCGCGGCGCCGGCCCGCCTGCAGGATCGCGTGAGAGAGGCGGTCGAAGTAGAGCGCCCGGTTGGGGAGACCCGTGAGCGGGTCGTGGGTGGCGCGATAGGCTTCCCGCTTCCGCGCGTTCTCGAGCTCGGCCAGCAGTCGATGACGCTCGTGCGAGTGGCGGATGGTCCGAATCAGGGTCCAGCTGTCCACCCGGCCCTTCACCAGGTAGTCCTGCGCCCCGTTGCGCACCGCGGCCATCGCGAGTCGCTCATCGTCGTCACCGGTGAGCACGATGATCGGGATGTCGGGACAATGGGCATGCAGCCGCGTCAGCGTCTCGAGCCCGGTCGTGTCGGGGAGATTGAGGTCCAGCAGGATCACCTCGGGCCGCACCTGGCCCATGAGCTGGACCGCCTGGGCCAGGTCGCCCGCGCGGAGCAGCTGACAGGGATCACCCGGGAGCTCTTCCAGCAGCACGCTCAGCAGCAGGGCGTCGTCGGGGTTGTCCTCGATCACCATGACATTCCGGCTGAGCCCGCTGGACGGGAAGGCCGGTAGCTCGGCGGCGGTCATTCCGGCCTCGGGGAGCAGGGGTTCGTCGATCATGAGGGAAGCCGGCAGACCAGGGTCCAGTAATCCTGGAGTTCGCGGACCACCCCGGCGAACGCCTCGAAATCATCCGGCTTGCGGACGTAGCCGGCGGCGCCTTCGTGATAGGCGGCGCGGATATCGGACGGCAGATCGCTCACCGTCAGGACGATCACCGGAATGTGCCGGAGGGCCGGGTCACGCTTGATGGCCCGCAGGGTCTCGAGCCCGTCGAGCCGCGGCATATTCAGGTCGAGCAGGATCAGACCCGGTTTGGGGGCCGTCTCGAAGGGCGGCTCGCGATGGAGATAGCGGAGCGCTTCCACTCCGTCGCCCGCCACGTGCGCGATGCGGAGCGACTCCGTCGCCCGGAACGCCTCGCGGGTGAGGACCACGGCGTCATCGCTGTCGTCCACCACCAGGATGTCGATCGGGCGGCGGATCACGGTGGCGAGGGTCACGCGGCCCAGCCCCCTTCCTCGGCGAAGGTGACCGTGAACACCGAGCCGCCGCCCTGGCGCGGCTCCACCCAGGCCCGCCCGCCATGCCGTTCCGCGATCTGACGGACGATCGCCAGCCCCGCGCCGGTGCCCGGGACCTCACGGCCCACGCCGCGCTGGAACAGCTGGAAGATCCGTTCCGACTGCTCCGCCGGGACTCCCGGGCCGCGGTCCAGGACCCGGAAACCGGCGAGGCCGTCCTTCCTCCAGGCTGCCACACAGACTTCGGCCGGCTCGCCGGCGCGGCGGAACTTGAGGGCGTTGGCCACAAGGTTGTAGAGCGCCTGGGTGGCCCACACCGGTTCCACCTTGAGGCTGGGAAGATCCGGGTCCACCACCACGGTGGCACTGGCCTCGCGGATGGCGCCGTCGAGGCGGGCCAGCACCTCCTGCACCACCTCCCGTCCCTCCACCCGGGCCTCCGCCGGCTCGGCGCGGCGGGCGCGGGACAGCAGCTGAATCTCCTCCAGCAACTGGCCCAGCCGTCCCGTGGCCTTCACCACCCGCTCCAGGAAATCGTGGCCCCTGGCATCGAGCTGGGCGGCGTGCCGGGTGGCGAGCAGACTCGAGAAACTCTCGATCGAGCGCAGCGGCTCCTTGAGGTCGTGCGAAATGACGTGCAGCAGCGTCTCCAGGTCCCGGTTGCGGCCGGCCAGATCCAACTCGCTTCGCTGCAGGGCCGCCTCCGCCCGCTTCCGCTCGGTGATGTCGGTGGCCACTCCGCAGATCCACCACCCCCCCTGACCGTTCGGCATCGGGGCCTTGGAGACCAGGAAGTTGCGTCGCCCGCTGCCGGGGAACTCGAGCACCACTTCCCGCTCGTGCGGCGCACCATGCTCCAGCGCCCAGAGATCCGAAGCTCGCGCCTCGCGCGCGACATCCGGAGCGAAGAGGTCCCGGTCGGTGCAGCCGGCGACCCCCGAGGGCGCCCGGCCGGTCATCCGCCCGAAGACCGGATTGGCGAGCAGGTACCGGCCACTCGCCTCCTTCACGAAGACGCCCGCGGGGCTGTGGTGCAGGACCGCCTCGAGAATCCGCCGACTCGCCATCGCCTCGCGCTCGAGGGCGCGCCGGGGGCTGATGTCGCGCAGGACGCCGACGGCGCCGATGACCCGGCCCCGGCTGTCCTTGACCGGGCCGTAGGCCAGCTCGTAGGTGAGGGTCGAGCCGGACCTCACCACCTCTTCCTCGGTCGTGAAGCGCTCCCCCGCCAGGGCCCGCTCCCAGGCCCGCCGCTGCCAGCGTTCGCCCCGCTCGTCGCGGAACGCGGCCATGTACGCTCGATTGGCGACGACGTAATTGAATTTGGGATCGATGGCGGCGATCAGGTCGGGCGCGCTCTCCATGACCGCCTGGAGCCGCGCCCGGGCCGCCTCCGCCTTGAGCGACGTCGCGGTCAACGCCGCGGTCCGCTGCATCAGGTCGGTCTGGAGCTGGCCCTTGATCTTCTCGCCGCTGGTGAGCGCACGTGTCAGACTGTATTCCGCCCGGTCCAGGTCCCGGAAGGCCCGCCAGCAGAAGCCGAACATCGCGAGCAAAAAGACCAGGGTGCGGCCGGCCGCCGCTTCGCCGGGCGAGATCCCCCCGGCCCGCTGCCAGGCCGTGAGGCCGGTTGCGATGGCCAGGAGCAACGGCGCGCAGACGAACACCAGGCGGCGGGCCGCTCGGCCTGCGATCGAGGTGGAGCTCACCAGGCTCATCGCCGGCGCCGACGGCAGAAGCAGCAGCAACGCCAGGGCGGCCGCGATCAGGCCCGCGGTCGAGGCGAGCGGGCCCGGGCCGTAGCGGGAACCGAACCGGAGCAGGAAGCCGGTGTGATCGATGTGCCCCAGGACGCTGACCAGTCCCAGCAGGAGTCCCCCCAGGGCCAGCCGCTCCGCCACCCGGGTCCGGCCCCGCTGACGGGGGAGTGCGACCAGCAGCGCGCTGGCGCCGAGGAACAGGACACCGAGGACCAGGGAGATCGAGAGCCTCCCGGGGCTGGTCGACAGCGAGGGACCGTCCAGGGCCGCGAGGGCCTCCCCGCCGAAGTCCACTTGGAGGGCATCCAGAGCCAGCGCCAGGAGCCCGACCCCGGTGGTCAGCGCGCCGGTGGTTGCGGCCAGCCGTCGACGGAACCGGGTTGGTCGGACCAGGGCCACGATCGCGGTACCGAGCAGCAGCAGGCCGGCGGCTCCGTCGGGCGTCGCCGGCCGATTCGGTCCGGTCACCAGCGGGAGGTCCAGCCACCAGCCGGCCAGCACGGTGGCGCCGAAGCCGACCAGCGCCAGGCCGAGGGCCAGGGCCACGGTCCGGAACCGATGCTTGAGCTCCGAACGGGTGGGAAGCCCGCTGGAGCCTGGGGGACCACCTGCCACTGGTTGAACCTCGCACGGGGTAAGGACTTGTCTCACCTGGTAGAGTATCGGCGCCGAGCGGGTTGGACCTGAGGGGTGCCGGGAGGTCGGCCGGGGGGCCGGGGCGAGTTGTTATCCAAGCCTAAGTCCAGTGGCGGAAAGGACTTGCGGTCGACCGCGGGAATTGCATCGGGCCCCGGCATCGGGGTATATTTGGCCGTTCTCCGGCCCAGTTCGGCCGCCCCCTTTCTCCACACGTCTGGACCTGCATGACCGGCCCTTCCCAGAACGAGCGGATTCTGCCGCGTCTCATCGAAGAGGAGATGCAGCAATCCTTCATCAACTACTCGATGAGCGTGATCGTCTCGCGCGCGCTCCCCGACGTGCGTGACGGTCTCAAGCCGGTGCATCGGCGGATTCTCTACGCGATGAACGAGCTGGGGCTGGTGCCCGGCCGTCCCTACAAGAAATCGGCGACCGTGGTGGGCGACGTGCTGGGCAAATACCACCCGCACGGCGACAGCTCGGTGTACGACGCCCTGGTTCGTATGGTGCAGGACTTCTCGCTTCGCTACCCCCTGATCGACGGGCAGGGGAATTTCGGCTCGGTGGATGGGGACCCGGCGGCGGCGTACCGTTACACCGAAGCCCGGCTCACGCCGATTGCGGTCACAATGCTGGAGGATATCGACAAGAACACCGTCGACTTCCAGGCCAACTTCGACGACCGGCTGCAGGAGCCGACGGTCCTGCCCGCGAAGGTGCCGAACCTGCTGGTCAACGGGTCGAGCGGCATCGCGGTGGGGATGGCGACGAACATTCCGCCGCACAACCTGCGGGAAGTGGCCAAGGCGGTGCAGCACCTGATCGACGATCCCGAGGCGAGCATCTCGGATCTCCACAAGATCATCAAGGGCCCGGACTTCCCGACCGGCGCGTTCATCTACGGGCGCGCCGGCATCAAGGAGGCCTACGAGACCGGCCGGGGCCGCATCCAGGTACGGGCTCGGGCCCAGATCGAGGAGCGGGAGTCCAGCGGCAAGAGTCAGATCGTGGTCACCGAGATCCCCTACCAGGTGAACAAGGAGAACCTGGTCCGGGCCATCGCGGAGCTGGTGATCGACAAGAAGCTTGAGGGCATTTCGGGGGTGAACGACGAGTCCGACAAGGACGGCATGCGGATCGTTATCACGCTTAAGCGTGATGCCATCCCCAACGTGGTGCTGAATCAGCTCTACAAGCACACCGCGATGCAGACCACCTTCGGGGTGATCATGCTCGCGCTCGACAAGGGCGCGCCCAAGGTGATGAACCTGAAGGCGCTGCTGGAGCGGTTCGTGGAGCACCGCCACGACGTGGTGGTCCGCCGGACCCAATTCGACCTCGATGGGGCCCAGGCGAGGGAGCACATCCTCGAGGGGCTCAAGATCGCGGTCGACCACATCGACGAAGTGGTCGAGATCATCCGGAAGTCGAAGGACGTGCCGGAGGCCGACGCCCGCCTGCGCAAGCGCTTCGGGCTCTCGGAAAAGCAGAGCGACGCGATCCTCAACATGCGGCTGGCCAAGCTGACCGGCCTGGAGATCGAGAAGCTGGAGGCGGAGCTGGCCGAGGTGCGGTCGCTGATCAAGGACCTGAAGAGCATCCTCGCCAGCAAGCCCAAGCGGATGGCGATCCTCAAAGAGGAGCTGGAGGAGGTCGCCCGGAAGTATGGTGACGAGCGGCGCACCGAGATCCTGGCCGACCAGGGCGACTTCTCGGTGGAGGACCTGATCGCCGAAGAGGACATGGTCATCACGATCTCGCACTCCGGGTACATCAAGCGGATCGCGGTGAGCACCTATCGGCGGCAGCGGCGCGGGGGCCGCGGGTCGGTCGGGGCGACCACCAAGGAAGAGGACTGGATCGAACACCTCTTCATTGCCAGTACTCACGACTATCTCATGTTCTTTACCGACACCGGCCAGGTCTACTGGCTCAAGGTGCATGAGATCCCGCAGGGCGGTCGCGCCTCCCGCGGCAAGCCGGTGGTCAACTGCATCGCCATCAAGCCGGAGGAGCGGGTCTCCGCCACGGTGGCGGTCCGGGAGTTCGCGGCCGACAAGTACCTGATGTTCGCCACCCGGAACGGGACCGTGAAGAAGACCAGCCTGGCCGAGTACGGCAACGTGCGGAGCACCGGCATCCGGGCCATCAACATCGAGGACAAGGACGAGCTGATCGACGTGCAGCTGTGCGAGCCGGAGAGCGACATCGTGCTCGCCACCGCCGACGGGATGAGCATCCGGTTCCACCAGGGTGACGTGCGCGAGATGGGCCGGGTGGCGACGGGCGTGAAGGGCATCGAGCTGGAGAGCGACGACCGGGTGATCGGCATGGTCGTGATCCGGCGCGATGCCACCCTGCTGGTGGTGAGCGAGAAGGGGTTCGGCAAGCGTTCCGAGCTCAGCGATTACCGGGTCCAGAAGCGGGGCGGCAAGGGAATCATCACCCTCAAGAAGACCGACAAGACCGGGGCGCTCGTGGCCCTCATGGAAGTGCAGCCCGAGGACGAGCTGATGCTCATCACCAAGCACGGGGTGATCATCCGCCAGCCGGTCGAAGGCATCCGGGTCATCAGCCGCAACACCCAGGGGGTGAAGGTGATGAACCTCGACTCGGGCGACACCGTCGTCGACGTGGCCCGGGTGGTGAAAGAGGACGAGGAGGGGGCAGAGGAGGATGCGCCGACGGCGGAGGCGGGCGAATGATGCGTTCCACGTTCCTCGTTCCGCGTTCTTCGTGGCAGAACACCGGTGCGCCGGCGCAGCCCGGAAGGTCGCGCCGATCCTGCCCATTCGAACCCGGAACGCGGAACGAGGAACGTGGAGCGTCCTTGCTCTCCTCTCCCATGAGCCGTAGGTTCGCCCCGTGACCCATCCCCCCGGCGTGGACTCCCCCGTCACCCTCGATACCATCCGCGCCGCCCAGCGGGCCCTCGAGGGCGTCGCGATCCGGACCCCGATGGTCGAGGTGGCCCGCCGGCCGTTGTACCTCAAGTGCGAACACCTGCAGCCGATCGGCGCCTTCAAGGTCCGGGGCGCCTACACCGCCCTCGACCGGCTGGGCCCCGCCGGCCGGGCCGGTGGCGTGGTGACCTCCTCCAGCGGCAATCATGGGCAGGCCGTCGCCTGGGCCGCGAAGCGCTTCGGGGTCCGAAGCGTAGTGGTCATGCCGGAATCGGCCCCCGGGGTGAAGGTCGCCGGAGTGAAGCGTCACGGGGGCGAGGTGGTCTTCGCCGGCCGGACCCGCTCGCCCGAGCAGCAGGTGCGGGCCGAGCGGTTCGTGACGGAGGAAGGGCTGGCGATGATCCCCCCGTTCGATCACGCCGACGTGATCGCCGGGCAGGGCACCGCCGGTCTCGAGATCCTCGAGCAGGTCCCCGATGTGCTGACCGTGCTGGTCCCCGTGGGAGGCGGCGGGCTCCTCTCGGGGATCACCGCCGCGATCAAGGCGCTCCGGCCCGGCGTGGAGATCGTCGGGGTGGAACCGGCCGGCGCCCCCAAGCTGAGCCGGGCGCTCGAGGGGGGAGAGCCCGTGACCCTGGGCCCCACCGAGAGTGTAGCCGACGGCCTCCTCACCCGGTCGGTCGGCGCCCTGCCCTGGGCGGTGATCCGCCCCCACGTCCGCCGGGCCATCACCGTGACCGATCGCGACATCGGTCAGGCGGTCCGGTGGCTCTTCGAGCACCAGGGGCTCCGGGTGGAGCCCTCCGGCGCGGTGACGGTGGCGGCAGTGCTCTCGGGCGGGTTCGCCCTTGCCGGTCCCACCGTGGCGGTGCTGAGCGGCGGCAATGTGGACCCCGAGGTCTTCGCCCGGCTGGTGACCGCATGAGCCTGGCCCCCAAGATCCTGGTGGCGGACGACGATCAGGCGCTGACCCGAACCCTGTCCTGGATCCTCAAGGAAAACGAGTACGAGGTCGTCACCGTCAACAGCGGGGAGCACCTGCTCGACCGGCTGCGGGCCGACCAGTACGATCTGCTGCTGCTCGACATCATGATGCCCGGGGCCGACGGGCTCCAGCTGCTCGAACGGGTGAAGGGCGACCCGGTGCTCCGGCACGTCCCGGTGCTCATGATCTCGTCGATGCCCCCCGAAGAGGCCACGGTGCGGGCCCTCGGCCTGGGCGCCGCCGATTTCATCAGCAAGCCTTTCCGCGTGCGCGAGCTGCTGGCGCGGGTGAAAGCCCACCTCCGCGTGGGCCGGGAGCTGAACCAGGCCCGGGCCGAAGCCCGGACCCGCTCGGAGATGGTGGACATCCTGCAGGAGGTCACCGCCTCCCTCAAACCGGATGAGATCTACCACATCCTGGTGCGGCGGGTGGCGCGGGGGCTCAAGATCTCGAAATGTTCACTGATCTTCGCCACCCCCGGCGAGGAGGAGGCCACCGTGGTGGCCTCCTACGAGAACCCGATGCTCCGCAATCTCCGGATCGGGCTCAACCGCTATCCCGAGATCCGCCGGGCGCTCGACACCCGGCAGACCGTGCTGGTGACCGACGTGGCCACCGACCCGCTGTACGCCAAGGCCCGGACCGAATGGGAGGCGGAGGGCTTCCAGGTGCCGACCCGATCGGCCATCGCGATTCCGTTCGTGATGAAGGACCAGCGGGCCGGGGTCTTCTTCCTGCGGACCACCGAGGAGGATACCCCGCTGAATCACTCCGACGTCGCCTTCGCGGAGCAGGTGATCAAGGCGGCGTCGCAGGCCCTCGACAAGGCCTACGACCTCGAAAGCGCGGTGCTGGGCCGGGAGCAGATGAAGCAGCTGGCCGAGACCGACCCGCTGACCGAGACCTACAACCGCCGGGCCCTGGCGGAGAAGCTGGTGCAGGAAGTGGAGCGGGCCAATCGCTACAACACCATGCTGGCCTGCCTGATGGTGGACGTGGACAATTTCAAGCACATCAACGATGCCCACGGCCATATTGTGGGCGACGGGGTCCTGCGCCAACTTGGGGCCATCCTGCGGCGGGAGCAGCGGACGGTCGACATCGTGGCCCGCTACGGCGGCGAGGAATTCGTGGTCCTCCTTCCCGAGACCGCGACCAGCGGGGCCCGCATCTTCGCGGAACGGATCATCAAGAAGGTGGCCGGGCAGAACTTCGGCGACGACGCCCGGCCGGTGCACGTGACGATCAGCGTCGGGATCTCCTGCTATCCCGATACCCGGGTGACCGACGGCGAGAGCCTGCTTCATCTCGCTGACCAGCACCTCTACAAGGCCAAGCTCGACGGCCGTAACCGGTACCGCGATTGAGCAGCCGACGTTGTCCCCGGTGCAACCGGGTCTACGCCGATCCGGCCCGCTTCTGTCCCCAGGACGGGAGTCCGCTGGTCGAGGTCGCCGGCAGCGCGCCGACGCCCGCCGCAGGGGGTGAACCGGGGCAGACCAGCGCCGGCCTGCGCACCCTGGTCCGCCAGGCCGCCCTCAAGCGGGGCCCCGGACTCGACAAGGCCAGCACCCTCACGAGTCAACTGCTCGACCAGCGCTACCAGGTGGGGAAGCGGCTGGGAGAGGGCGGGATGAGCTACGTCTATCTCGCCAAGGATGTGACCACCAACGAGACCGTCGCCATCAAGGTGCTGACGCCCAAGCTCAAGGAGGACAAGAGCTCGGTCGAACGGCTCCGGCGCGAAGCCGGTCTGGCCATGCGGCTCGAGCACCCGAACGTCTGCAGGATCTTCCGGCTGGGCGAAACCGAGGACGGCCTCATTTACCTGGTGATGCCCTATCTCCCGGGCGAGCTGCTCTCCGACCGCGAGGTCCGCTCCGGCGCGCTCGCGGTGGATTTCGGGGTGCCCCTGCTGGTGCAGATGTGCCGGGGTCTGCAGCACGCGCACGATCTCCAGATCGTCCACCGCGATCTCAAGCCCGAAAATGTCATGCTGGTCCCCGACGATAAGGGCCCCGGGGGCGTGCGGGCGGTGATCATGGACTTTGGCCTGGCCAAGGAGCGCCGGCAGGAGCCCGAGGTCGCCAAGCTGACCGCCACCGGCATCGTGCTCGGCACCCCGGAGTTCATGAGCCCGGAGCAGATCCGGGGCAAGGGCCTCGATGCCCGCAGCGACATCTACGCCCTCGCCATCGTGGGGTTCGAGATGTTCACCGGACAGCTGCCGTTCCAGGGCCGGAACGCCCAGGAGATGATGATCGCCCGGCTCCGCGGCAAGCCCAAGACGCTGCGCGAGGTCAAGTCGGACCTGCCGCCCCGCCTCGAGCAGGTGCTCACCAAGGCCATGTCGCTCGACCCGGGAGACCGCTACCCCAGCATGACCGCCTTCGCCGATGCCCTCGAGGGGGCGGAGGAGAGCGGGGTGTTCGCGCGACTCTTTCGGAAGTAGGATGCGCGGTCGAGTTGGGCAGACGGACTGACACAGATGGGCTTGGAGGCGCCCCGCGGCAGGCGTAGATCTGAGTCCTCTGGCGCTTTGGTGCTGACGTCGTGGCAGTTGTGTTTCGCTTGATTCTGGCTCCGGTCGACCCTGCAACGAGTCGCGACGCCAGTCGCGACCTTCCCCTTCCTCCGAGCGCCAGCCGGTCCCATCTGTGTTCCTCTGTGTCCGTCGGTGACCCAGGCCCGCAACACCCCACACCTCTGGTTTGGAGAAAGAAAATGCGTAAGGGAGCGGTGTCTACGATGATGGTCGGGATGAGCGGCCTGGCGGCTGGTGCGATGAGCGTCTGGCTGGTGGGCGCGCCGATCAAGGCGACGGTCATGAGCCGCGACTCGGTCACCACCCACGGCGAGTGGGTGAAGTTCGCGAATGCCGCGGGCGACTCGGTCCGGGCCTACGTGGCCTATCCCGAGCGGAAGGACCAGGCGCCGGCGGTGATCGTGATCCACGAGATCTTCGGTCTCACCGACTGGGAGCCTACGGTGGCCGACAAGCTGGCGGGACAGGGGTACGTGGCGGTGGTGCCCGACCTCCTCTCCTCCCGCTTCGGGATCTCGCCCGCGAGCGGCGACTCCGGGCGGAAGCTCGTGGCCCAGCTCACCAACGATGGGGTGAACGCCGACCTCGACGCCGCGTATGCCTACCTCAACACCCTCCCCGCCGTGAAGAAGGACCACATCGGGACCATCGGCTTCTGCTGGGGGGGCGCCCGCAGCTTCCGGTACGCCACCGCGAACCCCAGGCTCAAGGCCGCGGTGATCTGCTACGGCTCGGCCCCGGACAGCGCGCTGATCCCGAACATCAAGGCGAAACTGCTCGGCGTCTACGGCGTGGAGGACGCCCGGATCAACACCACCCTCCCCGACGTGAGCCGCATGACCAGGGCGGCGAAGGTGCAGTACAGCTACGATATCTACCCCGGCACCGGGCATGGCTTCCTCAAGCCCGGTCGCAAGGGCTCCGATGGTCCGTCGGTGGACAAGGCCTGGGCCCGGATCCTGGAGTTCTACAAGAAGTCGCTCTGAGCCGGCGCCCGACTGGCGGCCCGTCGCGGGGCGGCTAAGATACCCCCGACCTCGAGCCACGCCGGTGTTCATGATTCACCATATCGTGTGCTTCCGATTCCACGAGAACACGCCCAGTGAGCGCATCGCCCAGGCCGGCGAGGCGCTCCGGGCGATGGCGGGACGGATCCCGGAGATCCGGGAGGTGGCTTTCGGCCCCAACCACGCCCCCAGCGCCGGCGAGTTCTCCCACGTGCTCACGGTGGTGTGCGACGACATGGACGCGGTACACCGCTACATGGCGCACCCGGTGCACCTGCAGACCGTGGCGGACCACATCGCCCCGATCCGCTCGGCCCGGTTGGCCATCGACGTCGCCTACTGACCCGAGTCCACTCGGAACTCGGAACTCGGAACCTGGAACCCGGACCTCATCGCTCATGCTGCTCGCCCTCCTGCTCACGGTGCAGGCCGCCCGGGACCCCCTCGCCGTCCGGGCCGACACGCTCCGGCCCCGCAACGACGCCATTCACCACGATATCACCATCGTGGTGAGCGACACGAGCACCCACATTCTCGGCAATGTGACTACCACGTGGGTGCTGCGGAGCGCCGACCCGGTGGAAGTCCAGCTCGACTCGAGCTTCCGGGTCATCCGGGTGCTGACCGACGGCGAAGGGGAGACCCGGATGGGCCGGATTACCTTCGCCCTGACGCCCGGCGGTGGCGTGTACATCCCCCACAAGAAGGCCGCCGGCGACACTCTCCACACCACCATCCGCTATCACGGACCGGCGCGGGACGGGCTGATCTTCGGGACCGACGCCGCCGGCCGCCGCACGCTCTTCGCCGACAACTGGCCCGACCGGGCCCACCACTGGCTGCCGTTGGAGGATCATCCCAGCGACAAGGCCACCGCCACCTTCCACGTGGAGGTACCGCCCGGCGTCCAGGTGGTGGCCAGCGGGGTGCGCTGGAAGGTCGACACCCTCCCGCGGGGCCGGACCGTCTGGCACTTCGACATGAAGCAGCGGATCTCCCCGTATGGGCTGGTGATCGGGGCGGGGCGGCTGGCGGTTACCGGGTTGGGCGACGCCGCCTGCGACATCAAGTGCGTGCCCATCACGGTGGTGACCTCGCCCGAGGATTCGCTCTGGGCGGTGACGGGGCCGTTCCGACGCGCGCCCCAGATCGTCACCTGGTTCAGCTCGCTGGTGGGGCCGTTCCCGTACGACGTGCTGGCGCACGTCCAGTCGACCACGATCTTCGGCGGGATGGAGAACCCGTCAGCCATCTTCTACGACACCAAGGCCTACCGGAGCAGGCAGCTGCGCGAGGAGACCGTCGCCCACGAGACCGCCCACCAGTGGTTCGGCGACGCGGTGACCGAGGACGACTGGCATCATCTCTGGCTCTCCGAGGGGTTCGCCACCTACTTCGCCGCGCTCTGGGTCCGGCACGCCGAGGGCGACAGCGCCTTCCGGGACCTGATGCTGAAGCACCGCGCCACCATTCTGGCGTCCCCGGTGACGGAGCGGCCCATCCTCGATTCGGCCGCGACCGACCTGATGGGGCTCCTCAACAGCAACAACTACCCCAAGGGTGCGTGGGTGCTCCACTCGCTTCGCGGGATGATGGGCGACTCGGCTTTCTTCGGCGCGATGCGGCAGTGGTACCTCCTCTATCGCGACAGCACCGGTCTCTCCTCCGACCTGGTGACGGTGGTGAACCGGGTGGGTGGCAAAGACTACACCTGGTATTTCCGCCAGGCGCTGACCCAGCCGGGGTATCCGAGGCTCGACGTTACCTGGACCCACAAGGGCGAGAAGCTCACGCTCGTCGTCCGCCAGATACAGCCCCCCGCATGGGGTCTCTACCGGATCCCTGGCCTGGTGATCGAGGTCGATGGAAAGCCCATCAGGGTGGACGTGACCGGCGTCGAAACGGTGATCAACCGGGGCGGGGTCAAGCGGGCCCCACGGAGCCTGGCAGTCGACCCAGCCGGCTGGTGGCTGCTCGACGCGACCGTGAAGGAAGTAAAGTGAGCCGTGGGTCGGCGGCCGCGGCCCTCGTCCTGATCCTGCTGACGGGGTGTCGGGGAACGCTCTCGCCGCTCTCGAACCGACTCAAGGTGGCGGAGGAGTCATACCTCATTTTCGTGGCCGATGGCGAAGAGGGCAGGGGCGATCTCTTCGCCTCCCCACCCGCCAGTGGCACCGCCCTGCAAGTGACCTTCACCCGGCTCGACGAGCGTGCCCCGGCCCTTTCGCCCGACGGCGCGACCCTCGCATTCCTTCGAAGCCGGACCGCCACCGATACCGCCGGCGTGTGGCTGGTCTTCCTTAACCTGCTGAATGGCGCGGAACGCCGGGTCCCCGCGCCGGCGGGGAGCTCGGCCCTCCGCTGGTCGATCGATGGAAGTGCCCTGCTGGTCCACAGTTCCGCCGGGCTCTTCCGGACGCCGGCGCCGCCCCAGCCCCCGCTGGTCGCGCCGCTGCCGGACGGCGACCGCCCCGGCGCCGATTCACTCTTCCGGGTGCTGCTGGGCGACCCGCCGGCGGGAGAAGCCCGCCCCTGCGCCGACGGCCGCGGCGTCTGCGCCTGGCTGGCGACGGGGGATACGCTGCCGCTGTCGGCGAGCGGGGTCGAGCCGTTGGCGTGGAGCGGCGATTCGGTGGGGTACTTCGAGGGGAGCGACCTGGTGGTCCGCCCACTCGGCGGGGGGAGAACCCGGACCATCCGCTGGGCCAGCGGCGTCGAGCATCCGCGCCAGCCGACCCGATTCGCCGGGACCAGGGCCCGGCGCGACTCCGCTCTGCACTGATCAGGGCGGTGGCGTCGGCCGCGCGGCGATCGCATCCCACGCCGCCTCGAGCGCCATGCCCATCGGGGCGCTGTCCGCGGCCCACTCGCCCGTCGCCACCCGCTCCACGGCATAGCCCACGATCGCGAGCCACACCGAAGCCCACAGCTCAGCCGGCCCGGGGCGCACCTGCCCGTCCGATTTCCCCATCGCCACCAGCTGGACCAACCCGTCCACGAAGTCCCGTCTGAGGCCGCGGCTCTGCGGGTCGAGAAAGGGCTCATGCGCGGTGGAAAAGAGCATCCGCACCAGCGCGGGATCGTTGGCCGCGGTGTCGGTCAGCGTCTTACCGAGGAGCGCCAGCCGCTCCGGTCCCCGCAGGTGGCGTTCGGCGTCGAACTGCTCCAGCAGGCCCAGCGCCCAACGCTGGGCTCGGCGATAGGCCTCGTTCAGCAGGTGCTCCTTGCTGGTGAAATGACGGTAGATTGTCCCCTCCGCCACGCCGGCGCGGGCCGCGAGCGCCGGCGTGGTGGTGCTGAGAAAGCTGCTTGCGCCGTAGAGCTCGAGCGCCGCGCGGAGCAGGCGCTCCCGGGTGGCTTCGCCGTCCCGCCGGTGGGTTCGGGCCGTGGTCATACGGGAAATCTACGCTCCATTTCATGACGCTGGGAACCTTCGCGGCGGATTCAGCGCTTTCTCAGACTGGCCCGTGACGCGAACGCTAGCTTGCTCGGCGGGTGAACTTGTCAGGAGTGTGGCGATGACGGACTTCAGGGCCCTGTGGAGCAGGGCGCTTCCCTTCGAGGAATTCGTCGCGGCCAGCGCGGTCGCGACCCGCGGGCTGTGGGACGGCGTGCATCGTCTCGCCCGGGTGCCGGCCTGGGCTGGCAGCATGCTGCCGGCCGGTCAGACCCGGCGGCTCCTGGTGTTGGCGGAGGACTGGTGCGGCGATGCCTCCAACACTGTGCCGGTGCTGGCGCGGTGGGTCGAGTCGGTGAGTGGCATGTCCCTCCGGATTCTCCGGCGGGACGAGCACCCCGAACTGATGAATCGCTATCTCACCAACGGCGCCCGCTCGATCCCGATCGTCATCGTGCTGGACCAGGATTTCCAGGAGATCGGCCACTGGGGCCCCCGCCCGGCCGAGCTCCAGGCGTGGGTCATGGAACACAAGGCTACCATGCCCAAGGAGGAGCGGTACAAGGAGGTACGCCGCTGGTACGCCCGGGATCACGGCGAGAGCACCATCCGCGAGGTGAGCGCGCTGCTGGGAGTAGGGGCGAGGGTCGGGTAGGCCGGAAGAGGGGGGAGGACGGGGAGGACGAAGGGTGAGGGCCACCAGGCCCTCACCCTTCGTC
>CAZXRC010000030.1:0-43312 GCA_964642475.1 uncultured Gemmatimonadaceae bacterium
CCGCGGGACCCGGGCAGGGGAGGACGCGGCCCGGACCCTGCGGGAGATGAAAGCGAAGCCGCCCGAGTCCCGGTCGGACGCTGGCACACCGCCGCCGTGAGGCGGCAACCGACCAGCTCCGCCCACCGCGGACCCGCGGTCAGATCAACGCCAGGGCGGCGCCGATCACCGCGAATTGGATGGTGTGGTATCCGGTGTTGATCAGCCACAGGCTCACCGGCCGCCGTTCGAAGAGGTAGCTCATCGCAAAGGAGCCCCCAACCCAGATCAATCCGGTGGAAACACCGGCCCCCACGGCGAATGCCAGCGCCGGCGTCGGCCCGAGGAACATCGAGAACACCACGGCCGACAGGATCGAGGCGACGAGAGACAGGCCGTAGGTAAGACCAGGTCGGGCATCTCGCGTCAGCTCCTCCGGGCTCTTTCCGATCCCGGTCAACCAGGCCGTTCCCAGGACCGCCGGCGAGTACCAGAGCCCCCCGACGATAAAGGCCACCAGGCCACCCACCACGCTTCCCAGCCAGTTTACAGCCGGCATCGTATCGCCTCCAGGTTGGAACAACGAGAGGAGTGGGCAAAGGAGCGCCAGAAAACGGGTAATTCATCAGGCGAGAGCGGACGACTTGTAGGCCCACGAAACCGTCGCACCAGCAGTCCCCACCCTCACTCCCGCCATATCATATGACGAAACCGCGAGCGTCAGCGTTCGAGCGCCAGCCAAGGGATCATTGGCTTATCGGCTTGGACGGGGGATCGGGGCTTGAGCCGTGCTGGTACGGCCTCCCCACCGCCTCCTCGCACCTGATCGCCCGTGGCGCCGCGGAGGATCAGCCTGGCGAGGACCGGGTCCTATGGTTCGCCGGCCCCTTTTCCCGTGCCCACGCGGTACCGGCCCCGCTGCTCGAAGGCGCTATGGCGGTCGCGCTGCCGCCACCCATCGCGTTCGACATCGTCGGGGAAAGGATTCAGGCCGCCGCCGATCGACTGATCTCCCTGGCGGACCTGACGACCCCGTCGACTCGGTCCGCGGCATTCCACCGCGCCCGGTCACTGATCCGGGGGCCCTCCGGCATGGCAGCCGCGATTCCCGGCGCGTCCCTCCGGAGCACCGGTCAGGACGTCAGCTTCGCCATCGCCTCCCGAATCGCCGAGCTCCCCCAACCGGTTCGGGTCGCCCCCCTAAGGTTGCGGTCGGGATGGGCACTAGGCGCATTCGCGGCTCAATTCAGGCGACACGTTGGGGTGACCCCAAAGGCCTACGCCGGCATCATCCGGATGGAAGCGGCAATCCGCGAGCTGCTCGACCGACCGCTGACGAGACTGTCGATGCTTGCGGTCCGGGTCGGCTACTACGACCAGGCTCACTTCACCCGCGACTTCCGGGCCCGATGCGGCATGACTCCATCCCAGTTCGCAGCGGTGGCCGCGGTGAAAGGCCCCCCCGGCGTTCCGGCGGGGCCCCGAACCGGCGGCGGCCACGCGTCACCCTGCCACAGCGCTTTCGGGCGCCCCAAGACCTGTTACGTGGACCAGAACAGCTCTTGACCTGCTGGATCGGAAGTCGGCCACCCCAGAGCCCTACACTCTGGGGCAGGCGAAACGGCCATCTGAGGGCTGGCGAACCCAGGTGTAGACCCGGGTCGGCTTCCAGGTTTCCCCGTCACGCCTGAACCCTTCAGTCCGCATCGTATCTTCGTGGACCCTGGTAATCAGGTGGCGGTCGGGCCTTCCCGGCTCACCCGGAGTCGCGAATACCTGGAGCATCTCCGAGACACCCCCGACCAGTGGTCCTACCGCCCCCACCCCGACCATGCCATTCGGCGCAACCTGGTACACGAGCACCGAGTCGCTTCGGGGGTCCCAGGCCTCCAGGAACCACCAGAACGATGCAAACCTTCCAAGGTCGGCGGAGAAGAGGCAGCCGACCGCAGCCGCTCCCCCGGGCAGCATTGTCCGAATCAGTCCATAGGATTCCGGCTCGCCGCTCCCGGGCTTGGCGTAGGCGGCGTTGGACGCCACCCACACGCCCCCACTGGCAGTGATCCACTCCAGATAGATTTGGTGCGATCGACGGCTGGCGGAAAGCGGGTTCTGCCCCGGAGCGATGTGTGTCACGGCGAGGGAGAGCCCCATGCCGATCAGAACAGCGCACCACCTGGAAATCAGCGTCGGAAGGCGACCACCCACCGTGCCGGGCGAGTGGAGGTGAGCGCCGGCGTTCATGCTGGCTCCTTGGATGTCGACCTCTGGCGAGCGGCCGATCCCCCAACCGAGCGGTGCCGGCGTGCCCCGGAGCGTAACGATAGGTTCGCTGACGGTTGCGCGCTTGTAGAAAACTCCGGTCCGTTCTGGTCACCCGCCCCGAGCGTGGCCCGAAATCCGATGCCATTCGGCGGAGTTCCGGGCGCCAGCAACCTGCCCCGTTGATTTCCATGCAAGCCGCCGCCGAGTCCGCATGGTAGCTTGGGCAGCCTGGATCGTCATCCATGAGGTAGGCGACATCCCGCCCGATCGATGATCCGGTTCCCGGAGACGCCGCATGACCACCAGCCCCCGGCTCATTGCCCTCCTCGGCACCACGGCCCTTGCGAGCTACCTGGCAATCGCTACGGGCTTGGTCCCTTCGGGGTCTCGTCTCGCCCTCTATGCCGGCTTTGCCATCGGGCCCATTGCCATCGTGGGCATCCTTCGCCTCCTCACAGCGGTGCAGACACCCTCCCTGGACCCCCCGCTTCGGGTCGCGAGGCTCTTCCTGGTCACGGGCTTCATCCTGTTCACGGTCATGGTTGTTCTTCAGCAGATGATCCTGCTGCAGTTTCAGGGCTTTCTCGCCGCCGCCACCGATCCTGCGAGCCGCAACGTCCTTCGTTCCGTCTTCGGCGGCGTGAACCTGGTACAGCTCGGACTCGACGTAGCCTTCGATCTCTTCTATTCCCTCGGCGTCATGATGCTCGCCATCGTGCTCTATCGCCACCCGGCATTCGGTCGCTTCATCGGCATCACAGGCGTGGCCAGTGCAGGCGGCCTGCTGACACTGAACCTCCTCGCATTCCCCACAGTGCCGGCAGAATCGGGCCTGGTGGACCTCGGACCGGTCACCGCCATCTGGTGGCTGGTGGTCATCGTAGTGCAGCTGCGGCGCGGTCGGACCATGGCGTCCCGGCGTCCACCTGCGACGGCCTGAGGCTCCAATCGCGTCCGGCGAGACGGGCGAGCCCGCCGGCCCGGCTATCCACACCTCCTCGATGGACATCGAGGCACCACCCCACCTGCCTGGATCGGGCGCTATGCGCCAAGCTCGATCGAGAACAAGTCGCGAACATCCTCCCGGTACTGTGCTTCATCCGCGGCCAACCGGCGGGCGATATCGAGGACATGCGCGCGCAGACGCCGGCGCGCCCAGGCAAGGTGATTAAGGACCTGTGTATTCGTCAGGTGAAAACGGTGTCCGAGGTCCGCGTAGGTTGGGCGTGGCGAGTCGACGTACTCGATAAGGTCGTAGGCCGAAAACACCGCGAAGTGGGTTTCACGCCCTTGCCGCCCAGATTCCTCCTCAAGGGCGACGAAAGCCTGGGAAAAGACGCTCCGAACCCACTCCGCGCGGAACCACTTGTCCTCGGCCGGATCCTCGGCAGCGACATTCTCGGCCATTCCGTGAATGGGGATCATGACAGCCCGCCCACCGCGCTTGACGCGGCCTTGGGCCTCGAGATGATGCCCGGCGAATCGGTCCGCACAGACCCGGAGAAACGACCGGAACCGCCCCTTCCCCGGATCGAATCGCTCGAACCAGGCTTTCTCGAGCGCGGCAACGAAGAACTCCTGCGCCAGATCCTCGGCATCCTCGCGCTCCAGTTGCCACCGGCGCTGGAACAGACTGACCACCGGGTCACGGTAGACCCGACAGATGAAGTCGGCGGCAACCTCCCGGCGGGCTGGATCCCCGGCGGCCAGCTCCAGGAAGACGGAGTTCCGTGTGTCGGGGAAACGTGGCGTAGGCGACTCGTGGGTGAGTAGGACTGATCAGAATCCCCGGAGCCAGCGGGTAGGGCCGCCACCGGGCGCGCGAGCGGGTCTGGCAGACCCAGGCAATTTTTTCGGCGGAACGGGTTTAAGACAACCTCGCCGTGGTGTTCCGTCAAGCGGGCCTCGCCCGACCTCCTGAGGTTCGGGGTCAAGCCCAGGCGCGGATTCCGCAACTATATGGTAGGAAGCAGGAGCCTATTCTCAACTCCGACCCCCTTTTCCCGGGCCTATATGCCGCCGAAGAGTGTCCCCCTTGTCACGATGGCGATGGCGATCGTCGAGCCGGTCCCAGCACGAGCCCAGGGTGGGCCGGAGTACTACCGAGCGACGATCGCGGCTGCAGAGGGTGCCATAGCCGCGGGCGATGCGGGGTTGGCGGCGGAGTGGCTGGATGCGGCACCCGAGCGATACCGGGGATGGGAGTGGGGGTTCCTTCACCGCACGGCGGACGGCAGCGAGCGGACGATCGTGCTCGATGGCGCCTCGCTCTGGGCCGTCGCGATCTCCCCCGATGGCAAGCGGGTCGCGACCGGCACCGACCGCGGGACCATTCACCTCTTCCCCATGACCGCAGGCGTCGACTCCGCCGTCCTGCGCCATGGTGAGGGTCAGATCTACGACCTTACCTTCTCCCCCGATGGGAGGGAGCTGCTCTCAGCTGGCTCTGATCGCTTCATCCGAATCTGGGATCTCGCCACCGCCCGGCTCCGGGACTCGATCCCCACCGCCCCCCGACGCCCACTCGAACTCGCCTTCAACCGCGAGGGTTCCCTGCTGGCCGCCTCCCTTTCGGAGGGTGGAGTCGCCACCTGGGAGTACCCGAGCCGCCACCCCGCGCAGTCCTTCCTGGGACACGTCCCCCAACCTCCTGTCCCCGGAGTGACCTTCCTCCCCGATGGGCGCCTCGCCTCTGGCTCGTGGGACCAGCACATCCGCGTATGGGCGGCCTCGGGCGATTCGATCCGAACCCTGGGACCGGGTTATGGGACCGATGCCCGGTATTCGGCCTGGAGCGACGTGGAGGCCGATCCCCAGGGTCGGTATCTCGCGGGCGTGGGACGCGATGGCCTACACCTCTGGAACCTGGCGGACTGGAAGGAGCGGTCGTTCCATGAGCACACCACAGACGTACCCGCTCTGGCCGTGGGACGGAACGGCGACTTGATCGTCACGGGCTCTGCCGATCGGACCCTCCGCCTTTGGGACCCAAGCACCGGAAAGGTGCTCGCCGTCTGGCTCGGACACACCGGGGCGGTCCGCTCGGTAGATTTTTCGGCGGATGGAAAGACCGTCGTCTCGAGTGGAGATGATGGGACCGTTCGCGTCTGGGACGTCGACAAAGCGCTCGCGAGTGTTGCCCTCCTCGCAGACGGCGCCCCCTACGTGGTCAAATGGTCGCCGGACGGCCGACAGCTGGCGATCGCAAACCACGCAGGGGTCATCCGGATCTGGGACCCGGCGACCGGCAGACCCATCCGAGAGTTCAAGGCCTCCGACGAGCCGATCGTCGTGCTCGACTTCTCCCCCGATTGGCGGCGGGTCCTTGTCGGGAGCAACCGGGCCGGGCCGTTGGGCGTATGGGATGTCGAGTCGGGTACGCCCCTTCTGCTGCTGGCGGATACCGCGATCGCGGTCAGCGATGCTGTCTTCTCCCCGGATGGCGGCCGGATAATCACCGCCGGTCGAAACGGCCGCCTGAGGGTCTGGGACGCCCGGACCGGTCGCGAGATGGCCGAGGTCGGAAGGGACTCGAGCTCGAAAGCCGTGCCATCCCGCCTGCAGTGGTCGCAGGATGGCAGGACTCTGCTGGTTGGGTGGGACGATGGCGCCATCGGTGTCATCGAACCGGAGCACTGGGCGCTTCGGGGGCGCTGGTCGCTCGGGGCGGGCGGGATCACCGCGTTACTCCGGGTGCCCGGCAAGTCTGACTTCGTGATCGGCACCTCCACAGGGAGCCTGATCGTCTGGGATTCGCGAAGCGGCAAGGCACTGAGACGATGGAAGGGGCATGCCGAGCGGATCTACGGCGCCGCCTTCGATCCCGCCGGGCGGAGACTGATCACAACGGCGGCCGATGGCACGGCCAAGCTGTGGCGTCCTAATCAATGGGCGCTGCTGACCACCATCAGGAACTTCGGTGAACTGGGCCCCTACTGCGCCGCCTTCTCCCCCGATGGGCTGACCGTGGTTGTGGGCGGCCTTGACCGCACGATCCGGTTCCTCCGGGGCGGGGTTCTCGCGACCGAACGAGAACCCCGGTAGGTCATGGCAGTTGCGGAGTACCCGACCGGTGTGCGACGCCGCGATGTACAAGATCGCTCTCTAGCAGCGAGGCGGGCAGGACGCGCTACCCCTGCCGTGCCCCGAGCCTGTCTCGCTTCGAAACCTCGGCCCGATATGGCTTGACCGGCGGTCTTCGCGGTTGCATCATCTCACCGTCCCCGTCGCCACACCCCTCACCTCGCTCCGTCCCCATGCTACGCCGTTCTCCCCTGAGCCCCGCCCTCGTAGCACTGTCCCTCGGCCTTGTCGCCTGCGACTCCTCAGCCGGTCCCAGCGAGACCGGGCTCCGCGGCCTTGTCACGATCGGTCCCATCCTGCCTGTCTGCCCGCCCGACCAGCCCTGCGAGCAGTCGATCCAGGCCAGCTTCCTGGTTTACCACGGATCGAAGCGAGTGTCGCAGTTTGCGTCCGACACCCGGGGCCTGTACTCGGTCCAGCTCCCCGCCGGCCAGTACCTCATCGTCCCGGTCGAGGGCGGCGTGATTCCGTTCCCGGAGACGCAGACGGTGACGGTCCGCGTCGCACCGACCTCGGGCCCGACGGTCGTGGACCTCCACTTCTCGACCGGCCTGCGCTGAAGCGACCGGCGGCCCGGGCCGGCGCCCGGGTCATCGCCGGCCCCATCGGGCCCCGTCGGGCCACCGCCAGGACCACCACTCCCACGCGATCCACACGAGTCCCGCCACGTATGCCGTAAGCCAGGCGACGTCCACCCAGCGGTGGTCGCCCGCCCGGGTGAACCATGCCCCGGCCATCACCGCCAGGACCGACAGTGCCCCGTAGGACGCCAGCCAGGGGATGACCAGCAACACCCCCCCGACGACCTCGAGAATTCCGACCGCCCAGCGGAGCCACACCGGGTAGCCCCAGTGCTCGAACGCCTCGGTCCAGAAGCCGTTGGGGTCGAACTTGACCCAGCCCATCTGGACGTACAGCTGCGCCAGGTAGAGGCCCAGCGCCAGGGCGAGGACCCGTCGCGCCAGGAGCAAGCGTCGCATCATCACGGTTGGCTCCGTCATCGCCAGAACACCGCCGGGTACTGGTCGGCCGCGCCCGGGCCGTCACCGCCCAGCGACAGGCGAATCGTATCGGCCTGGAGGTGGGCCCGGTACAGCGAAAGCGGGAAGTTCCCGGAAGCGGGAACGAAGTCGAGGCTGTCGCCCCGGCGGTGGTAGCGTCCCAACTCGAACGCCTCGAGGGTCGTCGTATTCGGCGGGTTCAGAAAGAAGATCCGGGCCTCGTAGTCCTCACCATCCAGGCGAAGGAGCGCCCTGTAGGTGCAGCACCCCAGGGTGTCGACGTACGGCAGGGTGGTATCCCGCCGTCGCCGGAGCCGATAGACCCCGGCCTCGGCCGGGGCGGTGCTGCTGCAGGCCACCAGGAGCTGGGTCAATCCCGCGGCGAGTGCGAGCTTCGCATGGGTACCTCAGAGCAGGTTCTGCATCACCTGATCGCGATAGGTCCGGCTCATGCGCAGGCGCTGGCCGTCCTTGAGCAAGACCAGACAGTCCCCCGCGAACCAGGGCTGGATTTCCCGAATCAGATTCAGGTTGACGACGGTGGAGCGGTGGATCCGGCGAAACGTGGCGGGGTCCAGCCGGGGAACCAGCGCACGCAGCGTCATCCGTACCTCGAAGGTGCCCGAGGCGGTGTGAAACTCCAGGTTGTTGCCCGCCGCGCCGATCCAGTGCACCTCGGACAGGTCCAGCAACCGGGCCCGTTCGTCCGCTCCCCGGACCAGCACTCGGCGGGCGACCGGCGCGTCGGCGCCTCCCTCGTCGATCGGATCCCCACCCAGGTGTCGAAGCAGCGCGGCCGTCCGCTCGCGCAGGTCGGCCAGCTCCCCACTCGCCTGCCGCTCCCGCACCGTCGCGACCGCCGCCTGGAGCCGGGCGTCCTCGAATGGCTTGAGCAGGTAGTCCACGGCATGGATCTCGAACGCCCGCACGGCGAAGGAGTCGTACGCCGTCACAAATATCACCGCGGGCTCCTCGTCCCGGGGCAAGGCCTTCAACACGGCAAAGCCATCGCCGCCGGGAAGCTGAATGTCGAGGAATACCAGATCGGGCCGGTGCTGTCGAATCGCCTCGATGGCCGCGGGGCCGTCGCCGCTTTCGGCAACGACCACGACCTCGTCCTCGGGCCGGAGCGCCCGTTTGATGCAGGCGCGGGCCAGCGGCTCGTCGTCCACGATCACGGCCCTGAGCAGGCTCACTGAAGTATCCCTCGCCTTGTCACGATACACCGCCCGGTCACTCCGGGGCCCGGCCGGCGGCGCCGGCGCGCCGGGGCACCGGTCCCGTACGGAGAGTAGCCGGAGGAAGTTCGTCCGGGCACTCAGGGAGCGGCGGGGATGTGAAGTGACACACGGCTGCCGGCAGGTTCCAGTCCTTCGATGGTAAGCCATCCCTCCGCTCCATACAGCTGGGTGAGACGGGCGCGCACGTTGGCGAGACCAATGCCGCCGGGCGGACGCTCCCGGGGAAAACCGGGTCCGCTGTCCTCGACGCTCAGGATTAGGGTGCGGGATTCGGCGTCCAGCCGACCGGTGACCCGGATCAGGCCGGGACCGGGCGTTCGAGCGATCCCGTGCCGCACCGCATTCTCCACCAGTGGCTGGAGACTGAAGGCGGGAACCGCGAAGCCGAACGTGGACTCCGGGACCGCGAGCTGCACCTGCAGGCGATCGCGGAATCGCTCCCGTTCGATATCCAGATAGAGCCGCAGGTTGGCGAGCTCCTGCTCCAGCGGAACGGTTTGAGTGTGGGCCTGATCGAGAGTGCCGCGCAGCAGGTCGCCCAGGCGCGAGAGCACGGTGACTGCCGTGTCATGTTCGCGTTCCCGCACCAGTCCGCTCACTGTGTTGAGCGCATTGAACAGGAAGTGCGGGTTCATCTCCATCCGCAGCGCGTCGAGCCGGGCTGCGACCGCCTGGGTCTCCAGAGAAGCCGCCCGAGCGGTAAGTCGGGCGGCGTCGAGTTCCCTGTAATGGAGCCGCCGGTGATTGTCGATGGCATAGAAGAGCCCCAGCGCCGCCCCGTAGGCGAGTACCTCGAGCAGCAGGTACCCCCTTCCGGCCTGCGCGACGGCGTGCCCGAACCCGAGGAGCCGGATTTGGGGAAGCGGGTTGGTGTAGTACCACAACACCAGCGCCGCCGGCAGGTGGAGGATGATGAACACCGCACCCGCCATCAGGTGGATCGGGAGACGCCGCCACCAGCCGGCCCGGTCCAAGCGAAACCGGTCCGCCACATCGAAGATCGCCGGGGTGAGCAGTCCCCAGACCAGCCACCAGGGGAGGTTACCCACCAGGGCGTAGTCCCACGGGATCCCTTCACCTCCGGCGGCTCCGGGCTGCTGCACGGCCCGGAGCGTCTCGACCAGGCCCAGGATGGCCCACCCGCCGAGAATGGCCCACCGCTGGCCGGAGGGAAGGCCGGACCAGCGGTACGGAGGAGCCGCCGCGAGGGGCCGGGGCGCGGGAGAGTCTGGAGCGGTCATTGACTCCGCCGGAGGAAGGGTGACCGGCCGGTTGGCGCCGGCCAACACCTGGCGCGGGACCCATGTCGTCGAGGCGGTCATTATCGCACGCGTACGATCCCCCACGCAACACCGGGATGGGAGGCGCGCAGTTCTACCGAGCCGCCCCACCCCTCCGCGTCATTGACACGCACGTACCCGAACAGCAGCCCCGCGGCGCGCAGCGCCAGTGCCTGGCCCTGGCCCAGATCGATCAGACCGGACGAAGGCCACCGAGACCAGGCGTTCTCCAGCCAGGGGAATTGGAGCGCAGCACTGGCGGTGCGGTCATCGGCCGCGAGCGTCAGGACCCCCGTGAGGAGCTCGACGACCGGATCCCAGGCCGCGCCACGCAGCTCGGCCATCCGGCCCACGAGCCCGCGGCGCGCAGGGCCTCCGTCCATCCGCCAGCCGAACCACCCGTCGTAGGCCCCTCGAGCGAGGGCCTGAAGCAACCTGTCCGTGGGCAGCCCCGCGCGCAGACCACGGGCCAACTGGTCGTGGAAGAACCAGGAGGAGTTATCGTACCCCGCGTCGAAGGGTGAACCGTTCCCCGGCACCCAGGACTGCTTGCCGAGCAGACCGAGGATCCGCCCACTCAAGGAGTGGTTCCCACTCCAGCCCAGCCCATGCCGGTCGGCCAACGCCAGCTGTTTGAGGAATTCAGCGATACCCTCGACCGCCCAGCGGTGCTGAAAGGTACCCGATCCGCAGTCGCCCGCAGTTGCGCACTGGCGCATCCAGTAGCGGTCCTGCCAGGCGTGCACCATCTCGTGGAACAGGAGCTCCTCCTGCAGGAAGAGTGGGTCTGACGACGGAGTGCCTTCAAGGCCAGGATTGATACCGACCCACACGCCTCGGTCCACCGTGCCAGTTCCGAGGACCAACCATCCACTGCCAATGGTCCATGGAAGGGTCAGGACGAGCATCTGTCCGGAGCCTTCCGTGGTCACGGCCCGTTCGTCGATCCAGGCTCGGCGCAGGAGCGGCTCGCCGTGGGCCTGGAAGTTGGCGACCGCCTCGCGCATTCCAACCAGTCGCTCGGGAATCCGAAATGCTGAGTCCTTGTCAAGGACTCCAAATGCAAAGGGGCCCTCGACCGCGAAAATGGTCCCGCGGTCGAAGACGACCGAGCTTCCCTCAAATGGCATGGAGAACCTGTCACCCGGCGCCCATGGGGTGGCGCGGAGCGAGTAGTAATCGTCCGGGACGTTCGCGGCCGTCAGCCGGGCCGGAAGGATATCCCGAACCTCCGAGAAGGCAGTGGCGCTTGCGCGTAGACCACCCCGGACCTGGGTGCCGGCCGCCGTCTGGTCGACGATCTCGAGGCTCCACACACTGGCCCCGAGGAGCGGGTCCTCGGGGGCCAGGCGGGCACTCTCGATGCCCCGGGTATCGAAGTAGGCTGCCACGTACTCGGCGCCAGCGACGCCGTCCAGCTGCAGGCACTGGGTGGCCGAAGGGCCGAAGCGCCGCACCTCACCGACACCCAGGACTAAATCCCCGTCTCGTCTTCGCCGAACCGAAAGAAGGCCCTGAGGCATCCAGGCTTCCGGGGCCGAGACCTCGAATCGCGTCCGCCCCTGGCAGCCGGGTGGCCACGACGGGAGCTCGAGGTCAATGGTAGTATCGCTCCGAGAGCGGACGGCGGCCGTTACCCCACGCAACTCGGGCGCTACCAGGAGGCGGTCGAGGTCGTATCCCAGGAGCTGCACGATGCCCCCGGAGGAGGAGACCTCCGCAGGGCGCACACCGATGAGGATCGCCTGGCGGGGCACGGTGACGCGGGCCGGGGCAGACGCCAGAGTGCCGGACACGGCCCGCACCTCGGCGCTTCCCGGGCCGACGGCCCGGAGACCGGCACCGGGCGCAAGTACGGCGAGCCCAGCAATGGTCCGCTCCTCACTCACGACCTCCAGAGTGTACGAGTCCTGCCACGGCACCGTCCGGCCCCGGCTCGAGATCCCCCGCACCTGGGCCGCAAGCACTTCCCCAAGGGCAACGGTCGGAGGGAGGTTCACCGCCAAGGCACTCACGCGCGGCCGGCTGGTCACACCCACCGTAACGCTCTGGCTCCCCGTGGTGGCGCGAAGAACCTGAGATCGATCCTCGTCCGCCAGCTGCCAACCTACCGCAATCTCGCCGAGTTCGTCCGTCTCGACGGGAGCCTCGACTAGCGCGCCATCCTGGGTCGTGAATCCAACCGGCTGACGGGCAAGCGGCCGGCTGCGCCTGTCTCGCACGACAAATCGCACCGTCAGGCGTTCGCCGGAGTAGGCGGTATCGGCAGTGGGGACCTGGACGATGCTGGCGGGACTGCCTCGCTCACCGGGGTCCGTCGCCGGACCTCCACATCCGAGGAGTAACAAGAGCCAGCGGCACGCCCGGGCGGGCGCCAGGCGCTTCATCGCTCCTTCGCTCGAATCCAAACGGTCTCGACCCATCTGGTCCGGCCTCCATCGGCAGCGACCGAATCCACCGCGACCCAGCGCTGTCGTAACGTGTCGGTGCCTGCGGAAAACCACTCCAGGCGGGCGGGCACCAGGGTCCCGGGGGCGACACCCGGAATGAAACCCGACACCACAAGGGTATCGCCCCGCAGAGACCCACCCAGCCGATGAACCTGGCCCGTGACGTCAGCCTGGGCGCGGTACCAGACACCGATGTACCGATCGAAGTAC
The DNA here is from genome assembly GCA_964642475.1 of uncultured Gemmatimonadaceae bacterium. Lineage (GTDB taxonomy): Bacteria > Gemmatimonadota > Gemmatimonadetes > Gemmatimonadales > GWC2-71-9 > JADJOM01. The sequence continues at coordinate 12,510 of CAZXRC010000030.1, forward strand.
AGCAACGCCTCCAGCCGGTAAAGGGAGGACCGCCGGCCCTCCTCGGCAAAGGTCTCCCGCATGAGGCACCCGCCGGCTTCACTGCTCAGGGTGGCGTGGCCCAGCAGCCGCCCCGCCTGAATCACGCGCCACGCGCCAAGCCAGGCGTCGAGTCGCCGGTACGCCGGCCGCCCGCGGCAGACCGTATCGACCGGCGGAGGCAGAACCGGCACCGTCGTGGCCCGGGTGTAGCGCCCGTCGAAGTTGACCCGCTCGGTGGCACCCCCGTCGGTACTGAACCACCAGGTCTGCCGGACCTCACCGCTCAACGAGTCGCGCTGCCAGGCAAACCGGCTCCGGAGCGAGGGACCACCGGGTATCACCCGGACCGAGTCGGCCAGCCGCATCGCACCGTCCCGGAGTCCGCCATGCAGGCGGAGGGTGAGCCCCTGAAAGTCGACGTAGTCCTGCCGCCACTCTCCGGTCGCCCGATCGAACGCCGACAGGCTGACACCCTGCCCACCGGCGAAAGTCTCCAGGATGGCGCATCCTCCGAGCACCGACTCGATCCGGCTCGTTCCGGACGGCGCACCGTTGGCGGTCTGGATGGTCCAGCGGCCAACCCAGAAGTCCCAGGCGCGGTAGTCCGGGGCGGTACACCGAGGGGTCCCGGTCGGGACCCCGCGACCGTACACCGCGAACCCGACCGACCCGACCGGCACCCTGGGGACGCACCCCGTGGCGCTGGTCAGCGCGACCAAACCGCAGGCCCCGGCGGCAGTCATTCGCCGCCGGGGCCTGCGGATCACTGCACTCGAGTCCACCGAAGCTCCACCGGCTCCTGCCCCACGCCTGCGGGATCCTGCACTTCCCATCGCTGGACGAAAGCATCGGACCCGTCCGGCACGAAGGTGAGCCGCACGGTCTTGCTCCCACTACGGTGGGCCGGCACCGTGGCGGTTAGCTGGAGATCGCTCCCCTGGAAGCCCCCACCGAAGCGGGTGCCCTGGCCCCGGCTGTCCACCTGGGCCCGGTACCACCGGCCCACGAACCGGTCGAAGTAGAGGAACGACCGGAGCTGGTATCCATCGCGGCCCCGGAAGACCTCCTCGATAAGGCAGGTGCCGGTGGTCAGCGTGAGCGTCGAGGTGCCGAGCCGGCGGCCTCGGCTGGTCGTGACCCGCCAGGTACCGAGGAAGCCGTCCGCCGCGCGTTGGGCCGGCCGGGTCGCGCAGCTCCCGGGCGCCGGGGCCGGCGGCGGCGTGTAACCCGCCAGCGGAGCGTACAGCCCATTGAAGCGGGGCACGAATGTGGTGCCTCCGTCGAAGCTGAAATCCCAGCGTTGCCGCACCGTGCCATCGGGATTCGGAGTCCAGGTGAAGCGGCTCGCCAGCGTGGGGCCGCCGGGAATGGCTCGGAGCGAGTCGGCCATGGTCATCACGCCCTCCTCCAGTCCACCGAACAGCCGGAGTGAAAACCCGGTGGCGTCGACGTAGTCCTGGTGCCAGAGCCCGGTGCTCCGATCGAAGCGGCTCAGGCTCCGCCCGCTCCCGCCCTGATACAACTCCATGACGGCGCAGCCCGAGGTCTCGCGGGTGATCCGGCTGGTACCGGCCGAGGCCCCGTTCGCGCCGGTGATAGACCAGTCGCCGACCCAGAAATCGAACCCACGATAGGCGCGACCGGCGCAGCCTCCGTCGTCATCGTCATCACCCAGGCCGTAGGCGAGACGGAGTACCCGATCGTCCCCATGTTCGCGCGAGGACGATGGCGCGATCGCTCCGCCGGGATTCCCCGATTCGGGATCGGAGCAGCCCAGCGCCAGGACCACACCGGAAATCATCAGCCCATGTCGTACACGCATTCGTCACGCCTCTCGAAATTGTTGTCCTGGACCCGCGGCGCAAACCTCGCCCTCGCGGCCCCCGCGGGTCGGTCCGTCCAGGCTAACGGGGAGAGCTGGCCGGCGCCCGCGGCTCGTGACCAGCCGTTGTCCCCCGGGACAGGCCGTTGCCCGACCGCTCAGGGGGCGTTGGAATCCGGCGCGGGGGCGTAGCGGGCGGCACGGACCGGATCGGCGGCGAGGATGCCGGGGATGCGACGCAGGGAGTCGGACAGGGAATCGAGAGCCGCGAGGGTGTGCACACCCGGAAACTTGAGAACGCAGACCGGATCGGTGGCCGAGGGTGAGAGGCGGCCGGCCACCTGGGCGCCATGCCGCGCCTGCAGGAGACGGACTCCCTCGCGGAGGTCGTCGGCATGACCCCAGCGCACCGCCAGGAGTTCCCCGTAGAACACCCAGCGGTCACGCCCGGAGTGATTCCACGCCGCTTGGGTCGGTGAGCGAGGATCGAGGTGATAGAATGCCGGGGGCATCAGATGGCGCAGCCCCTCGGTCTCGAAGACCGGCCCCCAATCCCCGCGCGGCCGCGCGATCGCGGGACAGGGCTCCTGCGCCGGCAGGGGGCCGGCGGCCGAGCCGGTGAGCCCTACGACGAGCACAATGCTAGGGAAAATCCTCGGGGACACGGTGGCCTCAGCCGAAAAGATCAAAAGGGACGGTGGACCATCCCCGCTCGGGCACACCGTTCACCCCGGAGGAATACGGCCCGTCACACCGGAGTCGCCCCAGACAGCTCCGCCACCCCATTCTTCCAGGCATGACAACCCGCCGCGACTTTCTGACGGCCGCCGCCGTGACCGCCGCATCGCTCGCCGGCTGCGCCGGCCATCCCCGCCGCTCGGCGCTCCGCGGATGGCGGGACCGCAAACGTGTTCTCACGGTGCACGGGGCCCGGATGGCCTACGTCGCCACCGAACCCCCTCATCGCCCTAGCGGGGAGACCGCCCCGGCGGTCGTCTTCCTCCACGGCAACCCGACTTCATCATACCTCTGGCGCAACATCCTCCCGGGTATCGAGCCCCACGCCTGGGGGGTCGCGCCCGACCTGATCGGCATGGGGGACTCCGACAAGCTGGTGCCGCGGGCTCCGGCCGACGAGAACCGATATCGATTCGAAACCCACCGCCGCTTCCTCGACGGCTTCCTGGCGGCGGTGTCCGGGACGCGCCCCATCATCCTGGTGCTGCACGACTGGGGCGGCATGCTGGGCTTCGACTGGGCCCGCCGCCACGCCGCGCGGGTCAGGGGCATCGCCCATATGGAGACGGTGATGGATGGGTTGGACACCTCCCTCGCTCCGGCGGCCGCGGTGGAGTTCTTTCGCCGCTACCGCACGGCCGAGGGCGAGCGGATGGTGCTGCGGGAGAATCAGTTCGTCGAACAGGTGCTGATCGGCTCCCTGGGGAACGCCCTTACCGAGGCCGACCGGGCCGAATACCGCCGCCCCTTTATCGAACCGGGGGAAGGTCGGCGGCCGACCCTGACCTGGCCGCGGCAGGTGCCGATCGATGGCGACCCGGCCGAGGTGGCGGCGATCGTCCGCGCGGCCCGTGATTGGCTGGCCGCGACCCCGATACCCAAGCTCTTTCTGAACGGGGAACCCGGCGCGCTGGTGGCATCGCCCGGGCGGAAGGCCATCTGCCGGAGCTGGCCCAACACCACCGAGGTCACGATCCCGGGCCGGCACTTTCTCCCCGAGGAAGCACCCGAGGCCATCCGTGTGGCCCTGGTGGACTGGATCGGTGCGCTGAGCTGACGGGCCGGCCGGATCCCCGATGCTCAGCCAGCCCGATTGTCGGGGGAGGCCTCAGGGGTAGTGCCCTCCGCCCGCTCGGGACGGGGCAGCAGCCGCTCGGCGAATTCGACGCGCTGTTCCAGCTCGGCCATTCTCGTGCCGAGTCGCTTCATCTCCAGGATCGTGCGCTCCAGCTGCTCCAACCTGGCGGTGAGGGCCTGGTCGAGCGGCGGGCGCTCCAACCGACGGGCCCAGACCCGGACCAGGGGCAGGGCCACCAGGACCCCAAGACCACCCACGACGACCAGCATGGCAACGACCTCCCAGAGCTGGAGGGAGGCGCCAACCGAGACCTCGGTTTGCGGGAAGTGAGCGGGAAGGTGGAAACGAGAGAGCATGCGTCCGCCCCCGACGGGTGGGTGACGATTCGGTTCAGGGCGATATCAGCGGGGCCACGGGCACCGGGATCAGCGCATCGCTGCGCCCCCCGTTGCCGAGCTGCCCGAGGCTGTTGCGTCCCCAACAGAAGAGCTGACCCCGGTCGTCGGTGGCGCAGGTGTGATTCTGGGCCGGAGCAATGGAGGTGAACTTGTGGCCGCCATGCACCGCAACCGGTGATGACCGGGGGAAGTAGTCGTCGTTGCCGAGTTTGCCGTACTGGGCCTGGCCCCAGCACCAGGCCTCCTGCGAGGCGGTCAGACCGCAGGCGTGAAAGCGCCCGACCGAAAGTGTAGTGAACGCGCGCGCCCCCAGCACAGCCTGCGGAGTAGTGATTGCGGTGCTCACCGCCTGGCCATTCCCCAGTTCCGAGAAGGAGTTGTTTCCCCAGCACCAGGCTTCGCCACTCAGCACCAGCCCGCAGGTGTGATACGCCCCCGCGTGAACATCCCGGAACTTGAGGCCGCCGGCCACCAGTTGTGGCATTGCGGCGTCGAGGGTGTCGCCATGCCCCAGCTGGCCCCGCCAGTTGCTGCCCCAGCAGTAGGCGTCGTTGGCGGTGGTGACGCCGCAGGTGTGAGCCGACCCGCTGCTGATGGTCAGGAAGGCAAACCCGCCCCGCACCGCCGACGGGGCATAGACGTCGGCGGTGTCCCCGGTGCCGAGCTGGCCGTTGTTCCCCTGCCCCCAGCACCAGGCGGCGCTATTGAGGTCCAGGGCGCAGGTGTGGGAACCGCCAGCGCTGAGGGTCTGAAAGCTGTGGCTGCCGACGACCGAGACCGGCCGCGTCTCCCGTCCCGTGGTCGTGCCGGTTCCCAGCACACCCGTGAAGTTGGTACCCCAGCACCAGGCCGCGCCCGCCGGCGTGAGGGCACAGGTGTGGAACTCACCGGCGCTGACCTCCCGTGCCACCAGGCCACCGGCGACCGGCGAGGGGGTGCGGGCGTCGACGATGGTGCCGTTGCCAAGCTGCCCCACGCCGCCGGCACCCCAGCACCAGACCTGTCCCGACTGGTCGATGGCGCAGGCGTTGTCCGACCCCGCCGAGACCTTGCTGGCTGACAGGCCCTTCGGGCTGGGGCCCATGCCTCCGTCACTGCAGGCCGCCAGCACCGACACGAAAAGGCAGGACGACAGGACCAGGTGGGGTCGCATGGTTCAGGCCCGGCGCAAGGTGAACAGCGGCACTTCAGGAGGACAGAGAAATCGGGCCCGTACGGCGGTCGTCCCGACCCCACGGGAGACGTACAAGGGGGCAAAGCTGTCACGGTACCAGCCGGAAACGAACCGCCCGCTGCCCGGCGGAGTCACGGGCGGTAACAGCGGGAAGCGGATCTGGCCCCCATGGGTATGCCCCGCCGCGATAAAGGTGGGGCGGGGATAGCGGTCGGGTGAGAGCCGATCCGCGATCACCGGAGCGTGGAAGGTCCAGACCGCGGGAATCCCGGCCGGAGCCGCCGCGAGCGCCTTGTCAGGGTCGGCGTGGCCGGCGCGGGGGTCATCCAGGCCCACGAACACCAGCGACGCCCCGTCGGAGACGACCACCCGGCTGCTGTTGAGCAGCAGTTCCGCGCCGGCGGCCTCGACCGTGCGGGCCAGCAGCGCGGGCGAGATCCCGGCGGCATACTCCCAGTTGCCGATGACCACCAGGGTCGCGAGCCGGCCCCTGCACCCGTCGATCAACGGCCTGAGGTTGGCCAGCTGGCTGTGCCGCTCGACCAGGTCCCCGGTCAGCAGGGTCACATCCGGGCGCGACCCTTCGGCCAGGGCCATGGCCCGACGGGCCGGCAGGTGCAGGCCGTCGTAGAGGTGCACGTCGCTGACCTGGAGGATGCGGAACCCCTCGAGCCCGGCCGCGAGATCGGGCACCGCCACATCGTGGGGCGTCAGGGTAACATGGCGCGGCTCAGCCGCGAAGGCGTAGGTGGCCGACCCGGCGATGCCGGCCACCCCGGCCCCGGCGGCGGCCAGGAAGCCCCGTCGGGAGAGCAGGGAGCTACTCACCGCGCGACAGGCTCACTCGAGCTCCGGAAGGGTCGCGGTCCGACCCCGGTTCTGCTCCTTGAGCCACGCATCGAGCGGCGCGAAGTAGTCGACGATCGCCTTGGCATCGAGGGTGCGGCCGGTGCTTTCCTTGAGCACCTCGCGCCAGGGGCGGGTAGCCCCGGGGGCCATGATCGAGCGGAGGAAGTCGCCCACCCGGGTGTTGCCGAAGTAGTCGGTGTCGTGCGGATCCTGCTTCAGGATCTCGCGCGCGATGTGGTCATGCAGCTGGAACAGCAGCGCTTCGGCCACGGCATAGCTGTAGTAGAACGCGGGATTGTCGTTGATATGGGTCTTGGTGGCCGCGTCCAGGTATTGCTCGCCCCGGGGCGCTGGCGGCGCGATACCCTGGTAGCGCGCGGCGACCTCCCACCACTTCGCGTTGAGGCTGTCGCTCGGAAGCCCCCGGGCATAGAAGGCGTGCTCCCAGCGCGGCATGGTCCCCGCGGCCCAGGGGATGAACACCACGTAGTTGAGGGCCTCCTGCAGCAGCTTCTGCATGCTGTCGACCCGGGCCGTCGCCGGAATGAGGCCCCGATCGGCCAGGGCCCGGCGCTGGAGCGAGGCCAGTCCGATCATCGTGCCCATCCCCTCGTGATAGGCCGGATTGGCGCCGGTGCGGAGCACCAGGGGCACCTCGGGGCGGCTGTATGAGAGGAAGTAGTAGATGTGGCCCAGCTCATGGTGGGCGGTCTCCCACCATTCCTGGTTGGGCTCCACGCTCATGAGGGAGCGGACGTCCTGGTCCAGGTCGAGGTGCCAGGCGGTGGCGTGGGTGTTCTTCTTGTACCCGGCGTCCGGCGCCACCGGGTAGAGCGAGGATTTCTCCCAGAACGAGGCCGGGAGCGCCGGAAAGCCGAGACTCACGTAGAAGGCCTCGCCCTGCTTCACCACCCATTCCGCATCGTGCTTCGCGAGGGCGCCATCGACATCGAGGCCCTCGACCTTGACCATGGCGCTCCAGTCCTGGCCCCAGCGATTGGGCAGCCAGTGCGCCGGAATGAGGTCGGGCACCGGCGCCCCGTACCGCCGGGCCAGCTGGTAGCGGGCCCAGGTATGGAGCTCGCGATAGAGCGGCCGCAGCTGGACGTTGAGCGTGTCCATCAAGGCCAGCATCTCCTCGGACGTCATCCCGTAGACCGAGACCTGGTAGTCGAAGTAGTCCTTGTACCCCAGGGCCCGTACCACCTCGTTGCGCAGCTCGCGGAGCCGGAGGAGTCCCGGTTTGAGGGCCGGGCCCACCGTCTTGGACGCCTCCCACACCGCCTGCCGTTCGGCCAGGCGCCGGCCGTCCCGGAGCGCGGCATCGATATCGTTGGGGGTGAGCGGCTTGCCGTTAAGCCGGAAGTCGAAGCCGTAGAGTTTTTCGGTCTGATCGGTCTCCGCCGCGATCCGCTGCTGCACCAGCTCGGGCACCAGACCCGGGCTGTCGCCGGCGTAAAAGAGCATCATGTTGAGCTGCGCCACCTGGAGCGGAGTCAGCCGGTCCGCCCGGGCGAGGTAGCCCCGGATCTTCTCGATGTTCTCGACACTCCCCACGAACTTCGCCAACTCCCCCTTAGCCGCGCGGGTCCGCACCGCATTGGTGCTGTCCCCCTCTACGATGTGAGTCTGGGACTGCCAGTCGGCCTGCTGGGCGGCGTAGGTGAGTTGCTGGTAGTTCCTGCCGTAGGCGGTGAGCCAGGCGTCCACCTCTCGTTGCAGCCGCTGGCTGCCCCCACAGCCGAGGAGACCCAGCAGGACCAGCATGCCGGTCGAGCGAATCCGTACCATCGCGCACTCGAGAAGAGAGACAGCGGTAATGTAGCCGGCCGGCACACTCTGGTCATCGCATCGGGAGATCGTAGATTTGGCCCTTCTCCGCTGGCCAGGACCGACCCCTTCCGGAGCGATCATGCCCCGTCTACCGCTCGCGCTGCTCATGCTGGCCTGTGCCGCCCCCCTCACCGCCCAGGACCCCGATTCCGTGAATTTCACCCGGCAACGTCTGGCCGACGGGCTCTACCTGCTCCGGGGCTCGGGTGGCAATATCGCGGTCTCGGCGGGCCGCGACGGGGTGTTCATCATCGACGACGACTACCAGCCCCTGACCGCCAAGCTCAAGGCCGCGGTGGCGGCGGTCTTCTCCACGCCGATCCGTTACGTGATCAACACCCACTGGCACGGCGACCACACCGGCGGGAATGCCGCGCTGGCGGGCGAGGGCGCGGTGATCGTGGCCCAGGACAACGTGCGTGAGCGGATGAGCCGCGAGCAGGTCCTCAAGGCATTCGACCGGACGGTTCCCCCCTCACCGGCGGCGGCCCTGCCGGTCATCACGTTCACCCAATCGATGACGCTCTACCTGAATGGGGATACGGTCGAGATCTTCCACGCCAGGGCGGCGCATACCGACGGCGATGCGATCGTTCGTTTCCGGAAGGCCAACGTCGTTCACACCGGAGACACTTTCTTCAACGGACTCTATCCCTTCATCGACGTCGCCACCGGCGGCTCGCTCGACGGCATGATCGACGCCACCGACCGGGTGCTCGAGATGGCCGACAGCCGGACCCGGATCATCCCTGGCCATGGCCCGCTCGCGACCCGGAGCCAGCTCCAGGCCTACCGCGACATGCTCGCGGCCGTGCGGCTCCGCTTCAGGCGGGCGCGGGGCCAGGGGATGACCGCCGAACAGGTCGTGAACGCCAACCTCCTTGCCGACTTCGATTCGACCTGGGGCAAGGGGTGGCTCACCTCCGCCCAGTTCGCGGCGATCGCCTACTCGGCGGTGCCCCGTCCGTAGGCCGGAGCCATCGGCCGGTAGTCAGGAACTCAGTGCCACGGATTTCCAGGGGTCGGCCGGCCGCGAGAGACGGCGACCGGGGATCCAGCCGGGCACATCGGGGAAGGAACCGCGCCCGAAGAACACCTTTTCGGCCACCCGGTCGAAGGGCGGTACTCGCAGCAGGAGGGTGGCCCCCTCGAGCAGCCAGCGCGACTCGAGGGCGACCAATATCCGTCGGAGCGCCAGGCGCGAGGCGAAGCGGCGCCGGAGCGGTCCTCCCTGGTACGCCGCGAGGCGCCCGGGGTCTCCCGTCTCGAGATAGTCGACCGTGACGCGAGCGGCGAAGTCCGACAGCCGGAGACAGGGGTCGAGCCCGCCGGCGGTGAGTGGCGAGACCGCGCCGGCCGCGTCACCGACCAGAAGCCCCCGGCTATTGGCGATCCTCGGCAGCACCCCGCCGACCGGGATCAACCCGCCCCGGCGATCCACCATCTTGGCCCCCGACCAGTCCACCGGAACCGGCGGTTGGGCCTTGAGCCGCGCCAGGGCCCGCGCCGGGTCGAAGCGATCGGGATAGCCCCCCACGCCGAGATGGACTTCCGCTCCGTCATGCACCATCCAGGCGAGGTAGCCCGGCGCCAGATCGGTCGAGAGGAGACAATGGAAGACCCCTGGCCCGTCGAGCGGGATCCCGGTATAGACCTCCTCCACCCCGGTGATCCACTCGCGGTTCCGATCGAGGCCCAGCCAGCCGGCAACCCGGGAACGGGCCCCGTCTGCGCCGATGACGAACCTGGCGTGGAGCAGGCCTGCTCCACGCCCCGTCAGCTTCACGAACGGGGTGTCCCCGGGGCCGACCCCGGCACATCGGGTACGGGGCCACCATTCGACGCCGGCCGCGCGGGCCTCCTCCAGCAGCCGGCGATAGAGCGGTCCCATCCGCCCCACCCGGAACTCCGGGTAAGGACTCTCCAGCACCTGCTTCCGCCGGCCCGGCGAGTAAAGCACCACGTGGTGCACCGGCGGACCGAAGCACTCCTGGGGCAACGGGAAGTCTTCCAGGGTGCGGCGGACGAAGATCCCGGTAGTGCGAATCTGCTGGTCCACGGCGGCCCGTCCGTCGATGAGCACGACGTGGACACCGGCACTGGCCAGGCGCCGCGCGGTCCAAAGCCCGGCCAGGCCGGCCCCCACCACCAGGACGTCACACCGCCGCATCGTGTCCCCCGGCCAGGCCATCGAGCCCGCCGAAGCGGCGCTCCCGGCCGCGGAAGTCCGACAGGGCGGCCGCCAGGTCCTGCTCGGTGAAGTCGGGCCAGGCCTGGTCGAGAAAGAGCAGCTCGGCGTAGGCCGCCTCCCAGAGGAGGAAGTCGCTCAGGCGCCGTTCGCCGCCGGTGCGGATCAGGAGATCCACATCGGGGGCGGGCCGGCGGTCGTGTTGGACCGCGCCGAGCTCGGCGGCGAACCGCTCGCGGGTGGCGGTCCGCTCGGTGATCCGGCGGGCGGCCCGGAGCAGCTGGTCGCGGGAGGAGTAGTCGAGGGCGATGCGGAGCCAGAGCCGCCGGCCATCGGCGGTGAGCCGCTCGGCGGCGCCGATCGCGGCGCGCAGGGGGAGCGGCAGCCGGTCGCGCCGGCCCACGACGGTCAGACGGACGCCCTGCTCGTGACACGCCGTGGCCTCGCGGCGGAAGTGCTCTAGGAAGAGCCCCATGAGCGACTCGACCTCGGCCCGGGGGCGGCGCCAGTTGTCGCTCGAAAAGGCGTATAGGGTCAGGGTGCCGACGCCCTGCCCGGCCGCGGCCCGCACCACCCGCCGCACGGCGGCGGCGCCGGCCAGATGACCCTGCTCGCGGGGGAGGCCCTGTCGCTGGGCCCAGCGACCGTTGCCGTCCATGATGATGGCCAGATGTAGCGAAGTACTTTGCATTGCAAAGCCTCGATTCAAAAAAAAGGGCCGACCCCACCGGCCGGTCAGCGCCGGGTCGCCCGGATCAGCGCTTCCATGTGCTCCAGGTACCGCTCCAGCGCCTTCCGCCCCTGGCCGGTCAGCCGGTACTCGGTACGGGGAATCCGCCCCTCGAAGGACTTGAGGCAGGCGATGTACCCCGCCTCCTCGAGCTTCCGGGCGTGCACGCTCAGGTTCCCATCGGTACTGTCGAGCATGTGCTTGAGCTCGTTGAAGCTCAGCGTGTCGTTGACCGCCAGCACACTCACGATCGCGAGGCGAAGCCGCTCGTGAATGACCCGGTCGAGATCGGGCGCCAGGGCAGCCCGCCCGCCGGCCACTCCCTTGAGCGGCTGGGTCTCGGGTGCGGACCGTCCCGGGCCTTTCCGTGCCGCGTTGGACTTAGCCACCGTACCTCCTTGCGATCCAGGCACCGAAACCGATGTGGATCCCGCCGAACCCCACCGCCATCAGCAGGTTGCTCCAGCCGGACGGGGCAAACAGCGTGAGCGTACCGAGGCACATGAAACAGGCCCCCATGACCGGGACCACCGGCACCGACAGCGCCCCGCCGGTCACCACCGCGGTACCGTAGAGGAGCAGCCAACTGCCGGGGAGCAGGGTGGTAAGCCCGGCCCGATACAGGGCCACGGTGAGGAGGGCCCCGACCAGGATGGGCGGGGTGTAGGCCAGCACGAAGCGGCGGCCCGGCTTGGACCCGATGGGGGTGCTGCCGGTCGCGGCTTTGCGCACCATGGCCAGGCCGCCGATGGCAAAGGCCAGCCAGCCCTCCGCCACCCAGGTGAGCATCCAGCGCTCGACCGTCGGCTGCTGGCTCGCCACCCAGGCGGCGGCCAGCGCGGTGAGCCCCATGCCTACCCCGCCCCAGCCGGGGACCGCGGTGAAGGCGCCGGCTCGTTCCATGGTTTCGCGGATGAAGCGCAGATTCTCGATCGCCCGGTCGGAGATCGGAAGATCGGGCGTCTCGACCGGCTCGGCGGCGGGTTGGGCCGCCGCCGCCGGGCCGCGGGCACGGAACGGAAGGGGATCGGGCATGGACGGAGTGTAGGTCCCGGGACGCCCCGCGTCAAGTGCTTTGCGTCACAAAGTCAGTGCCACGAGACACCGGCTCCCCGTCGATCCGCGCCTGAGGATGACGGCGGCCGCCGCCATCCCCTGCGCACCCCGGGGCCCCGCTCTCCACCCCTACTGTACCGTCACGTTCACCGTCGCGGTCGGCAGGGCGAAGAACGGCGCGCCGGTGGCCGTGATACTCGTGGTACCCACCGCCAGGGGGTCGAACTCGATACCCCCCGTCGCGCGGGTGGATGGGCTGGCGCTCTGACCCGGTTGGACCGACACCGTAGCGGTGTTCCCGCTGACCGGGGTGACTCCGGTCACCAGCGTGCCGGTGGTGCCGTTGCTGTTCTGGATCGTCACGGTCAGCGCGGTGCCACCGGTCCGGATCGCCTGGAACGCCGACATACCCGTGCGATTGGTGTTGGGGATGCCGACGAGTACCTGGAACGGGTCGTTGGCGGCCGCCGCGGTGTAGGTGGTATTCAAGCCGCTGATCTGCAGGGCCGGCGCCACGATAGTCACGTTGACTACCCCGGTGGAATAGCCGGGTGCCGTCGCCGAAATCTGGACCGTGCCGCTCTGACCCTCCACCCCCTGGATGACGTAGGTGAAAGAGCCGCTCCCCGAGGCGATCGGGATATCGATGAACGACTGACCGGCGGTGGTCGCGTTGGGCGACACCAGGGCGACGCCGGGATTGCTGCTCTGGATCCGGACCGTCAGGGAGCCCGGGGTCGCGACCTGGAAGTTGCCACTGGCCGCGTCCTGCAGGCCCGCCCCCACCTGGCCGGTGAACTGGCCCGGGGTGTTCAGGGTTATGGTCGGGGCAGTGACGGTGATCACCTGGGTTGCCGTCGGCAACGCGATAAACCCGGTGGCCGTCCCGGCCACGGTGGTGCTGCCCGCGACCAGCGGATCGAAGGCCACGCCACCGGTGGCGACCGAGCTCGGACTGCTCGACTGCCCCGCGGCGATCTGCACCGACACCGCATTGCCCGTCACCGGGGTGGTCACCAATTGGGCGACCGTGCCGTTGCTGTTGGTGAGGTCCACCACCACCGTGGCGCCGCCGGCCCGGATGGCCTGGAACGCCGACATCCCGGTCGCCGCGGCGTTCGGCACGCCGATCTGCGCCTGGAACGGATCGGTGGTGGAGAATGTGGTCGGGTTCGCCGTCAACCCCGAGAGGACCAGCGCCGGCTGCGCTACGGTGATCGGCACCGACCCGGCGTTGTAGCCGGTGGCGGTCGCGGTGATCGTGATTGGCGTCGGACTGGTACCGAAGCCCTGCACCACGTAGGTGAAGCTGGTCGCGCTGGCTGTCAGGGCCAGGTCGAGGATCCCGGTTCCCGGCGTGGTGGCGTTGGGCGCGAACTTGACGACCGTGGTATCGCTGGCGGTAATCCGCACCGTCAGCGGCGCACCGGGCGCCGTCTGGAGCGAGCCGCTGGCATTGTCCTGCAGGCCGTTGCCAAGACGCCCGGTGAACTGGGCCGGGGTGTTGAGGGTGATATTCGGGGCCGAGACCGTGACGGTAACGGTCGAGGCGGTCACGGTGGCGAACCCTGGGGCGGAAACCGTGATGTCGGTGCTACCGGCGTTGATCGGGTCGAAGGCCACGCCGCCCGCCGCCACGGTGGAAGGACTCCGGGATGCTGTCGCCGGAATAGTCACGCTCACGGGGCTCAGGCTGTCCGGCAGGGTGATCAACTGGCCCACGGCGGGATCGCGACTCGTCAGAGTCGTCACCACGGCCGGCTGGCCGGCGCGCACCGCCTGCTCCGCCTGAATGAAGGTCGGCGTGGCCCCCAGGACCCCGATCCGCACCGCGAAGGGCGTGTTGGCGCCGAGCGAGGTGGCGGCGGTGCCGAGCCCGATAATATCGATGCCCGAGTTCGCGATCGTGACCGGGACGGTCCCATTGTTGAACCCCGGGGCTGTCGCGGTGATCGGGACCGTCCCGGTCGACGGGGCCAGCCCCTGGATGTAGTAACTGAATGTCTGGCCACCCGTCGCAATCGGGATATCGACCGACGCCGCACCCGGAGTGGTGGCGTCTGGAGCCAGCAGGAACATCGTGGGGTCGCCGCTGGTGAGCCGGACCGACGTCGGGACCGGAGTCGGATTCTGCAGCTGGCCGCTACCCTGGTCCTGCAGCCCCACGCCGACCCGGCCGGTGAACTGGGCCGGCGTGGACAACGTGATATTCGGCTGGTTGACGGTGATGCTCGCCGTGGCGCTCGGCAGTGCCACGAATCCCGGCGCGGTGGCCGAAATGCTGGTGGTCCCGGCAGCCTGCGGATCGAAGGCTACCCCCCCTGAGGCCACGGTCGACGGGGTCTGAGTGACCCCCAGGCCGAGCGTCACGGACACCGTATCGGCGGTGAGCGGCGTGGTCACCAGCTTCCCGACGGCCGGGTCGCGATTGATGACCTGGATGGCGACCGGCGAGCTCCCGAACGTGAGGGCCTGCAGCGCCTGCATGGCAGTGGCGTTGACGTTGGGGACCCCGACCCGGATCACGAACGGGTCGGTCGTGCCCAGCGTGGTCGTGGTCGTGCTTACCTGGGCCAGATCGATGGCCGGACTCGCCACCGTCACGGCGGTGGTGCCGTTGCTGAAGCCGGTTGCGCTGGCCGTGATCGTCACCGGTCCGGTGCTGGGCGCCACGCCCTGCGTGTAGTAGCTGAAGCTGGTGGTGTTGTTCGGCACCGTGATGTCGATGAACGCCGTCCCCGGCGTCGTCGCATCGGGCGCGAGCAGGACCCGGGTGGGATCGCCACTGGTGAGCCGCACCACGACCGGCACCGGCGGCGCCACCTGGAGGCCCCCGCCGGCGAAGTCCTGCAGCCCTGCGCCCAGCCGACCGGAAAACTGCCCCGGCGTGTTCAGCGTGATACCCGGGAGGGCGTTGACCGTGACCGTAATCTGGTCCGAGACGATGTCCGGGGCCGAGGCCGTGAGCGTAGTGTTGCAGGGCGCGCCGGTGCCGCCATAGGTGAGCGGCGCCGTGGTGTTCACCAGACCCTGGGGAATGGTGACCGTCGCGGGCACGCTCAGGCACGAGGGATTGCCCGCCGCCAGGTTGACCACCAGGCCGCCGGACGGCGCCGGGATGGTGGTGGCGCCGCTGCGCAACTCGATGGTCACCGTCGTGCCGAAGGTCGGGTTCAGCGTGGCCGAGGACTGCACGATGTTGAGCGACGCGGTCGTGGTCGCGGCACTGCTCGCGCCGACGTACCCGATGGCGGTGCCGGTGAGAGTCGCGGGACCGGGGAATGCCCCGAACACCGTGGCGGTGCCCACCTGGGAGCCGGCCGGAATCGAGACTGTCGGGGAGACCACCGACACCCGGGTCGCGTCGGAGGTGGCGATCGCGACCACCACCCCGCCCGCCGGGGCGGCCACCGCCAGGCTCACCGGGAAGTTCTGGTTCTGCCCGAAGGGCACGTTGAGCGTGGCCGGGAGGCTGATGATCTGGAGCGTCGCCGTGATGCCCAGCGCGCCCGCTGTGTACCCCGCCGCGGTAGCTCGAATCGTGGTGAGCCCGGCGCTGACACCGGTGATCTGGAACGACCCGGTGGTCCCGCCCTGAGGGATGAAGAGGCTGGGACTCCCCACCGTAACGGTGTTGGTGTTGTCGCTGGAGAGCGACAGGTTCGCCCCGTTGATTCCCGCGGGTTGCGAAAGGGTCACGTCCACCGTGGTGCTCAGACCCACACCCACCAGTGGATTGCCGCCGGTGCTGAGGAGGATCGTCGGCGAGGTGAACACCGTCGTGGCATGGAACACGAACGACGGCAGGTTCACGACGCCGGCCGTAAGCGTCGGCGCGAGCTGGCCCGCGCCCAGGGTCCAGGTGGTGGCGGCCTGGCCATTGGCGCCGGTTGGCCCGCTGGCCGGCGTGGCGGTGCCGTCCGACGGGGTCCAGTTCACCGTCACACCCGGCACCGGATTCTGGAACTGGTCGCGCACCAGCACGGTGGGCTGCACCGGCAGCGCGGCGCCCGAATTGGCGGTCTGGCTGTCGCCCTGGACCTTGGTGAGCGTGGCGGGCGCACCCGCGGTGCCCGTGGCGGTGAAGGTGACGGGGGTGAGACTCGCCACCGTCGCGGTCATGGTATTGGCACCGGTCGCGGTCCCCACGGTCCAGCTGCCCACCGTGGCGATGCCGGAGGAACTGGTGGTCTGGGTCGCGCCGGTGAGCGTTCCCCCGCCGCCGGTGATCGCGAACGTCACGGTCACGTTGGGAACCGCGGTCCCGTTGGCGTCGCGCACGATCACGGCCGGCGGCGCTGCCACCACGGTGTTCACCACGGCATTCTGGGCCACCGGGGTGTTGGCGGTGACGGTGGCGGGGACACCCACCGAGGTCACCGCCGTGGCCGTGAACGTTACCGGCGAGCCGGCCAGGCCGGCGGCGCTGGCCGTCACCGTAATGGCCCCTCCCGGGCTCCCGGCGGTGAGTGTGGTCTGAGCCCGGCCCTGAGCATCCGAGACTGCGGTGAGCGGCGCGACGCTGGTCCCGGTCGGGCCGGCGGTCACCGCAAAGGTGACCACCGTGCCCGGCACCCCGACACCCTGCGGATCCTGCACCGCCACCACCAGGGGCGCGGCGGCCGCGGTGTTGGTGTTGGCCGTCTGGCCATTCCCGCTGACCAGCACCAGGGCCGACGCCCGGGGCGCCCAGTCCACCGTCCCGGTGGTCGACAGGTTGGTGGGGGTCCGTGCCGTGATCGTGACCTGACCGGTGCCGGTGGTCGGGGCGGTGACGCTGGCCGTGTTGAGGCTCTGCTGGGCCGGGATGAGGAGGCTCGAGTCGCTGGACTGAAACGAGACCGGGACACCGCTGATCGGGGTGCCGGCTTCGGTGACGAGGGCCGTCAGGGTCGCGCTCTCGCCATTACCGAGCGGCGTGGCCTGGGGGATGGCGATCCCGTCGGCATTGGCGCCGGGCCCGATGTAGACCGGAATGACCGGGGTAGACGCCGCGGTCTCGAAGGCCACCGCCGTGATGCTGCCGGTGGCCTGGTAATAGTCGACCCCACCGCTGCGTGCGGTGGCCACGAAAGTGAAGTCCTCGGTCCGGGCGCGGAGGGTGAGATCGATCTGGATCCGGAGCTGGTCCGGGTCGGAGATGAACCTGCTGGCGGGGATGGTCTGGCTGAAGACCACCACGTCGTCCGACGCCCGCCGGATTTCCAGGGTGACCTGATCGATCGGTATCGCGAACTCGGCGGCGGCACGGATCAGCTCGCCGGCCTGCATCACGCCGACCACCCTGCCCCCCGGACCGATGGTATCGGTGGAGCAGGTGGTCAGCAGAACGGCCCCGAGAAGTACCCGAAGCGCGCGGCCGAAAGAGGTCCGGCGTCCCGCGAAGTGAAGGACGGAATTAGGCACGTGATTCCGCAGGGCAGAAGGTGGCAAGCCGAAGCTACGGGCCGCTTTGGGGGCTGTCAAATCGCTCATTACGTCGTTAGCCCCGCCCCAGCGCGACTGGCCCCTGGACGGGCCCGCGTCCCGCCACTCCGGTCGTACGATCCTGTGCTTGCAGGCCGTGTGCCGCCCAGGCGGCGGGTCCCTTGCCCAGGAGTGTCTCGTGTTGCGACTTCGTGCGTTGCATCTCTCCCAGCTGGTACGTCAGGCGGCCGTCGTCGGCCTCCTGATGAACGCATCGATCGGGTCGGCCTTCTCACAGAAGGCCGGCGGCTGTCTCCCGGCGACCGGAGATGCATCCACCCTGCTGGCGCGGGCCATGACGAGCGCCGGTATCGCCTCGCTGGCGCGACCGGCGCTGGGCCTTCAGCTGGTGGAGATGGTCTCGCAGGACTTTCAGTCCGATCGCTCCTACCCGCCTTATCTCCAGGAAGGACGCAGCGCGAAGCTTTGGTACTATCCCGAGACTCAACTGGAGACCACACTGGGCCGGGCCCTCGACCCGTTCGGAGAACGCCCCCTGTTCGCGGCCTGGTCCACCGCTCGCGGCACCTGGTTCAAGCGCGACAGCGTCTGGCGGCCGTTCCCCGCCCTCCATCGGTTCAGCGCCCAGACCCGTCCGCTCAATGCCTGGGCGGTGCTCGCCGAGTGGGCGGCGGATGGATCGGCCCGGATCGACGGCCGCTGCCTGGTGCGGGACTTTCCCCGGATGCGGGTGGTGCGCGCCGGCCCCGTCGGGGAGGAGCGGCTCTATCTCGACCCGTCGAGCGGACTGCCGGTGCAGTACGAGCGATCCGAGGATGACGGCACCCGGCTCTGGGGCCGGCAGGCGATCGTCTACGTCTACAGCAACTGGGTGAAAGTGGGCGGGGCCCAGTATCCCATGGCGAGCTTCCGGCTGGTGGACGGCGAGCTGCACATCGCCCGGACGGCGGCGCCGCTTCCGGCCGATTCGGTGGCCCCGTCGCCGCCGGCGGTGAGCGACACGGCCGACATGCGGACCGCCGCGGCGCCACCCTTCCCGGCGCCCGACACCATCCGGGTCAGCGACAACACCGTGATCCTGCGGACCCGCGCCTACACCAACGTGGTGACGCTGGTCCGCGACACGGTATACCTGCTGGACGCGCAGTTCAGCGGGGAGGAGCGAGCCCGGCAGGACTCCACCTGGATCGCGCGGCTCTTCCCGGGGCGCCACCCGGTCGTCCTGGTGGTGTCGGACCTCGCCTGGCCCCATATCGCCGGCGTGCGTACCTGGGTGGCGATGGGTGCCACGGTGGTGGGACACCGCAGTGCCCAGGCGTTCCTGACCCGGGTGGTCAACCACCGGTGGAGCGGGCCACCGGACCTTCTGGAGGGGCGACGGAGCCGCGCCCGCCTCCGCTTCATCGCCGTCGACGATTCCCTGGCCCTTGGCGGCGGCGCTGTCCGACTGTACCCCATCAACGGGATTGGGAGCGAGGGGTCGCTCATGACCTGGCTCCCGCGGGACCGGTTCCTTTTTCCCGGCGACTATGTCCAGGGGCTCACCGGTCCATCGATGGCCTACGCGGCTGAGGTGCTGGCGGCGACCCTGCGGGTGGGGGTGAAACCGGAGCGGTTCGCGGCGATGCACATGGGGTTGACCTCCTGGGCCGATCTCGAGGCCGCCCTGGCTGCCACTGCCAGACCCGGCGCCCCGGGCGGCCCGTAGGCAGGCGCGACAACGACCTCCACAGATGTCACAGATGGCCACAGATCAGCATGGATGGCTCGGTTGGACGGGTATTGGTATTAGTTCTGGAGTCCTTGCGGCCCTTCTCGAGCGCAGCTGTGTCCCATCTGTGCCACCTGTGGATAGCCGTTCTCGATGACCGTTGCAACGGAGGGAATCTCCGATCTCGGCGGGCCCAGGCACCAGCGTCTCAACGGGATGCTGGTGCTCCTCGGCATCTGGACCATCCCCGCGTTGATTTCGACGGCCCAGTCCTACTTCCTGCTGCGGGCGGAGAGCCAGCAGCAGGCGGTCTGGCGCCAGCTGGTGATGCAGCTGCCGCTCTGGTGGTACTGGGTGCTGGCGACCCCGGCGATCGCCTGGTTGCTCCGGCGCTGGCCACTCGATCGGGGACCCCGGGCTGGCGCCGTCGCGGTGCACGCCGGTGCCGCAGTCCTCTCGGCGGTACTCCATGGCGCGGTCATCACGCTGGTGAGTCAGGCGGTAGCCCGACTGCCGGCCAACGAGGCCATGCCCCCCTTCTCCACCTGGCTGTTGGGCTATCTCCGAAGCCGGTTCCAGTTCGAGCTCCTGACATATGTGCTGGTGGTGCTCGGGCTCATGGCGGTTACCTGGTATCGCCGGCTCCGGGAACGGGATCTCGCCGCCAGCCGGCTGGAGGCCCAGCTCTCCGAGGCCGAGCTTCGGGCGCTCAAGATGCAGCTGCATCCGCACTTTCTCTTCAACACCCTGCACGCCATCAGCGTACTGATCCGCCAGAATCCCGCCGCGGCCCAGCGCACCGTCGCGCTGCTCGGCGACCTGCTCCGGAGCACCCTGGCCACCGCGGGGGTCCAGGTGGTGACCCTGCGCGAGGAGCTGACCTTCCTCCGACGCTACCTGGAGATCGAGGAGATCCGCTTCGAGGACCGGCTCCGGGTCCGGTTCGAAATCGACCCGGCGGCGGAGGATTGCCTGGTGCCCAATCTGATTCTCCAGCCACTGGTCGAGAACGCCGTCCGCCACGCGGTCGAGCCGAACCCCGGCGCCGGCGCGGTGGTGGTGCGGGCCCGGACCGATGGCCCGGCGCTGGAGCTCGCGGTGCTGGACGACGGACCCGGCCTCGAGGCCTCCGGGGCGGGCGGCAACGGCATCGGGCTCAGCACCACCCGGGCGCGGCTCGATGGACTCTATGGAGCCGACGGCGTGCTCCGCCTCGAGCCGCGAAGCGAGGGGGGATTGGCGGTGGTGGTCCGCATTCCGCTCCGGCGGCGAGCGGCATGAACCCGATCCGGGTATTGATCGTCGATGACGAGCCGCTGGTGCGCCGGGGCCTGGCCACCCTTCTGGCCGAGGAACCGGGCATCGAGGTCGTGGGGGAGGCCCGCAACGGGACCGAAGCGGTCACCCAGATCCGCAACAACCGGCCGGATCTGGTGTTCCTCGACGTTCAGATGCCGGGGCTCGACGGACTGGGCGTCCTGTCGGCGCTCGGACCGGAGGAGCGGCCGGCGGTGGTCTTCGTGACCGCATTCGATCAATACGCCGTGCGGGCCTTCGACCTGCACGCGGTCGACTACCTGCTCAAGCCCTTCGACGATGAGCGGTTCCGGACCGCCCTCATCCGGGTACGGGACCGGCTGCAGGCCGGGGGCGCGGCGCGGGAGCGGGCGGCGATCGCCGCCGTCCTGGCCGAACTCCGGGGCACGCCCGCGGGGCCCGACCGCCTCGCGGTGCGGGAACAGGGGCAGATCGTGCTGGTGCCGGTAGACGAGATCGACTGGATCGAGGCGGCGGACAACTACGTGCGGCTGCATCGGGGGAAGCAATACCACCTGCTGCGGGAATCGCTCAACCGGCTGGAAGCAACCCTCGACCGCCGGCGCTTTGCCCGGATTCACCGCTCGGCCATCGTGAACCTCACGCGGGTGCGGGCCCTGGAACCGATCCCCGGAGGGGAGTACGACGTGATCCTCGCCGACGGCCGGCGGCTCACGCTGAGCCGGGGCTACCGGGACCGGTTTCAGGGGCGGTTTCGGGTGTGAGGGGCAGCCAGAGGGTCGCCTGGCAGCCATGCGCGTCCTTGCGGTTCTCCAACCGCAGCCGGCCGCCATGAGCCTCGGCGATCTGACGCGACAGCGCCAGGCCCACGCCCGACCCCCCCGGCTTGGTGGTGTAAAAGGGCACGAAAAGGTTCGCGGTGTCCACGATGCCCGGCCCATCGTCTTCGACCACCACCTCCATGCCGCTCCCCACCTGGCGCCAGGTGACCCGCACCCCGCCCCGGGTTTCCGCCACGGCGTCGGAGGCATTCCGAATCAGGTTGATCAGGAGCTGATCGAGCTGATCCCCGTCGGCCTCCACGGTGAGGGCGGGGCCCGGCACCACCTGCACCCCGACCCGGGGTTCGAGCGCGGCCACCCGGCGAACCCACGGCTCCACCGGCATCGGTCGGCGGGTGGGACGGGGAAGTCGCGCGAGGCGGGCGTAGGCGGCGAGGAACCGCCCGAGCGAATCGGCTCGCTGCCCGATGATGCCGAGCCCCTCGGCCAGGTCGGCCTCGGCGTCGGGGCCGCCCCGATCGAGGATGTTCTTGAGGCTCCCGGCCAGCGACCGGATCGGGGCGAGCGAGTTGTTGATCTCGTGCGATAGGACCCGGATCAGTCGCTGCCAGGCCTGCCGCTCCTCGGTCTGCAGGGTACGGCTGACGTCGGTGAGAAGCACCAGCTGGTGGGGGCGTCCGTCCTGGCGGAAGGCGCTGCGGCGCAGTTCCCAGCGACTGGTGGCCGGTCCCCCCCGTTCCAGCACTCGGGGCGTGTCGCCGCTCAGGCACTCGGCCAAACCCAGCGCCTTGGCGCTCCGGCCCAGCAGCCGTTCCGCCGGCTGACCCAGCAGCCGCTCGCCGCCCCGGTTCACCAGCCGGAGGGTCCCCTCGTTGTCGAACGCGAACACCGCCGCGTCGATCTCGGCCATCACCGCCCGGAGGAGGGCGGTAGCCTCGAGCGCCCCGAGCCGTTGGCCCCGAAGGGTGTCCGCCAGGGCATTGGCCTCGAGATACACCAGGCCGAGCGAATCTTCGGCCGTGGCGCCACGGGCGCGGAGCGAATAGTCGCCTTCGCGGAGCGCCGCCAGCACGTTGGACAGCGTCTGGAGGGGGCGGACCACCCGCTCGTGCAGTGTGGCGAGTCCCACCAGGAGGGCGACACCGATGAAGAGCGTCGCGGTCCACTGCGCCCGTCCCGAGAAGTCTCCCCGCCAGAGGATGAGCATGGCGATACCGACTGCCGGGGCGGCGGTCAGGAGGGCCACCAGGAGAACGCGACGGGGGTGGGAGGGCACGGGGAGTCAGTTCCGAGTTCCGAGTTCCGAGTTCGGGGTTGGCGCCTGGACCGGCTCGCTGGTCGTTCGGAACATGCACCGGAACCAGCGCCTCAGAAACTCGGAACTCGGAACTCGGAACTCGAGACCCACGCTACAACCCATACCGTTCTAGTCGCCGGTACATCGCGCTTCGGCTCAACCCCAGCGCCCTGGCGGCCTCGGTCACGTTGCCACCGGCGCGGGCCAGGGCCTTCTGCACCAGCACCTTTTCGACCTCTTCGAGGGTCATCTGGTCGAGCCGGCCGCCCGCGTCGGCCGGCGGCGCGAGGGCCAGGTCGCCGACCCGGATCTCGGCCGCATCGGCGAGCAGCACGGCCCGCTCGATGGTGTGATCCAGCTCCCGGACGTTGCCGGGCCAGCCGTAGCGGAGCAGGGCATCCATGGCATCGGGGCGGAAGCCGGTGATCGCCTTGCGATATCGATCGGCGTGTCGCCGGAGAAACTGACTGGCGAGCGAGGGGATATCCTCCCGCCGGTTCCGCAGCGGCGGTATCAGGATCTCGATGGTGTTGAGCCGGTAGAGCAGATCCTCCCGGAAGCGGCCCGCCGTCACCTCGACTCGGGGATCGACATTGGTGGCGGACAGCACCCGCACGTCGGCCCGGCGGGTCTTGGAGGAGCCGACCCGCTCGAACTCGCCGGTATTGAGCACCCGCAGGAGCTTGGCCTGCTGGGTCGGCGTGATGTTGGCGATTTCGTCGAGGAAGAGGGTGCCCCCTTCGGCCAGTTCGAAGCGGCCAATCCGATCGGCCTTGGCGTCGGTGAAGGCGCCCTTGAGATGGCCGAACAGCTCGCTTTCGAACACTCCCTCCGAGAGCCCGCCGACATTCACGGTGATCATCGGCTTGCCGGCCCGGGCGCTGGCGGCGTGAATCCAGCGGGCGGCGATCTCCTTACCGACGCCGTGTTCACCCAGGATCAGGGCATTGGCGTCGGACGGCGCCACCCGCTCCATGAGGCGGGCCACGCCCCGCATGGCCGGCGATTCGGTCACCAGGTCGGGGAGACCCTCCCGTCGGAGGGTCTGGTTCTCGCTCTCGAGCCGCTGGCTGCGGCGCAGGGCCCGGCCCAGCTCCACCTGGGTCTTGAGCAGCGTCACCAGCCGGTGGTTGTCCCAGGGCTTCTCGAGGTAGTCGCGAGCCCCGCGCCGCATCGCCTCCACCGCTCCCTCGACGCTGCCATAGGCGGTCATCACCACCACCGGAAGCGAGGCGTCGAGCAGCTGGATGCGGGTGAGGAGATCGAACCCCTCGAGGCCGCTGGTGGTGTCGCGGGTGTAATTGAGGTCCATCAGCAGGACGTCGAAGTCGCTCCGCTCCAGGGCGGCCAGCACCCCCCCGGGTGAGGACGTCGTTTCGACCACGAAGCCTTCACCCTTGAGGAGGAGGCGAAGGGCCTGGAGAATGTCGGGCTGGTCGTCGGCGACGAGGATGCGGGGGGTGGGACTAGGAACTGGCATGCGACGTTGGCCGTTGGCCGTTGGCCGTTGGCGATCCGCCGCGGGCCCTGGCCTCCCTGGGTTGACGATCGGTTGATGGTCTCGATGTACTCATCGCGAACCCGATTGTATCACCACGCGCCGAGGGAGAGTCATGCAGGACTATCGCAACCTCGAGACCTGGCAAGTCGCCCACGCCCTGGTCATGGAGACCTATCGGGCGACGGAAGGTTTTCCAAGATCCGAACTCTACGGCCTGACCTCGCAAATTCGCAGAGCGGTCGTCTCCATCCCGGCCAACATCGCCGAAGGCGTCGGTCGTCGCACCGACCCGAGTACCCGACATTTTCTCGAGATCGCCTCCGGCTCGGCTTCGGAGCTGGACTACCTGCTTCTGCTCTCAAGAGAGCTTGGAATGCTCGCGGCCGATCGGCATTCGCGTCTGGAATCCAGCGTCTTGAGCGTCCGGCGTCTCCTGAACGGCTTCATCCGTCGGTTGCGACGCGACCGGCCGCTACGAACGTGATCTCTCACCAACGGCCAATGGCCCTGGACCAATGGCCTACACCACCCACCCATCCTTCAACTGAACGATCCGGTGCCCGTAGCGGGCGTTCTCCTCCGAGTGGGTCACCTGCACGATAGTGGTCCCGTCGGTGTTCAGCTGTTTGAAGAGCTCCATGATCTCCCTCCCCTGGGCGGAGTGCAGGTTTCCGGTCGGCTCGTCGGCCAGGAGCACCGGGGGCTTGGCGATCACCGCTCGGGCCACCGCCACCAGCTGCTGCTGCCCGCCCGAAAGCTGTCGGGGATAGAGATCCTTCTTGCCCACGATGTGGAACTTGTCGAGGGTGTCCGCCACCAGCGCGGCCCGTTCCCCCGCCTTGACGTTCCGGTAGCTGAGCGGAACATCAAGGTTCTCCGCCACAGTCAGATCGTCGAGGAGATGATACTGCTGGAAGACGAAGCCGACGCTGGCCCGCGCCAGGGTCAGCCGGTCCTTCGGCTTGAGGTGATGCACCGCCTGGCCACCGAGCCAGTACTCGCCTCTGAAGTCGGCGTCGAGCATGCCGAGGATGGCGAGCAGGGTCGACTTCCCGGCCCCGGACGGCCCCATGATGGTGATGAACTCGCCCTTGTCGAACTCGAGATTCACCCGCCGAAGCAGCCAGGTGGGGGACGGCTTGGTCGGAATCGATTTTTCAACCTCGACGAGACGAATCAAGTCCTGCTCCTCGGTTCAGGGCCCCGGTCGGCGTGCCGGAAGATACGCATGACACCCGCGCCTGCCTATTCCGCTTTGAGCGTGATGATCGGATCGGTGCGGGCCGCCCGCTGGATCGGGAAATAGCAGGCGCCCAGCGCAACGAGGGTCACGACCGCCGTCCCCGCCAGGTAGCTCCAGGGATCGGAGGGACTGACCCCGAACAGCATCGAGCGGAGCGCCCGGGTGAAGATGGCGGCCGCCACTAGCCCCACCCCGGCACCGGCGGCCACCACCCGCGCCACGCCGCCCAGACCCAGCCGCAGGATCCGCGCCCGGTCCGCCCCCAGCGCGACCCGGATGCCCAGCTCCCGGGTGCGCTGGCTCAGCGAGTAGGCGGTGACGCCGGCGATGCCGATCACGGCGAGCCCCAGCGCCAGCGCCGCGAAGACGCTCACCAGGAGGAGGTTGAACCGGCGGGACGCGGTCGACCGGGCAACCAGGTCAGTCATGCGGACTAGCTCGCCGATCGGCTGCTCCCGATCGAGGGAGCGGACCGTGGACTTCACTCCGGCTGCCAGGATCGCGGGATCGCCCCCGCTCCGGATCAGAAACCAGCGCTCCGCCCGCTCGTCGGTATCCTGCCGCAGGGGAAGGTACATCGCCGGCTCCACCTCTCCGTCCAGGCGCCCGAAGTAGAGATCCTCGACGACCCCGACCACGGTCAGCTCCTCGTGCCCCGCGGGAATCCGCCGCCCCACCGCCGGCTGCTCGCCCCACAGCCGCCGGGCCAGCGCCCGGCTCACCACGACGCTCCGCGGGGCCGCGGGGGTGTCTTCCGCCGTCAGCCCCCGCCCCGCGACCAGCGGCGTCCGGAGCGTGGCGGCGAAATCGTCACCTACATGGAACAGCCCCACCAGCAGCATCGATTCCGGGTCGTCGGGCCGGATCTCCCGGGGATCGATGATGTTGTAGTCGGTGGACCCGGTGAGCGGCAGGGATGTCGAAGTCGACACCTGCCGCACGCCCGGGAGTGCGGCGAGCCGGCGCTGCAGCGACTCGAAAAAGAGCTCCTGCGCCGGCCGAACGGGATACCTCGCCGGCGTCAGCCGGACCCGGACCGCCAGGAGGTGCGCCGGATCGAAACCGGGATCGACCGCGCCGAGCCGGATGAAGCTCCGGAGCAGGAGACCCGCCCCCACCAGCAGAATCAGCGAGGCGGCCAGTTGCCCCGCCGTCAGGACGTCGAGCAGCCGTCGCCGTTGGCGGGACCCGCTCGCCCGGTTGCCGTCGGCCCGAAGCGAGCGCTCCAGGTCGGGATGGACCGCCCGCATCGCCGGCACCAGGCCGAAGGCGACCCCGGTCAGCAACGAGAGCAGGAAGGTGAAGAGCATGACCCGAAGCGGCGCGTCGGCCAGGCTCACCCGCGGCAGCGCATCGGGCCAGGCACCGGCCAGGAGGTCCAGTCCCCACTGCGCCAGCACGCCGCCCATTGCCCCGGCGGCGAGGGCCAGCAGGACGTGCTCCAGCAGCAGCTCGCGGAGCACCCGGCCGGGCCCGGCCCCCAGCACCTGCCGCAGCGCGATCTCCCGCTGGCGGCCGGTGGCCCGGGCGATGAGAAGCGCCGCCGCGTTAGCCGCGGCCGCGACCAGCACCAGCAGCGCCGCGCCGAGCAGCACCAGCAGCGCTGGCCGGGTGGTGCCGGTGAGCTCATCTCGCAACCCTTCGGCCGCGTATCCTGTGGTGAGCCGCTCGGTGGCCGCGGTATCGGCTGCCGCCTCCCGGGCCGCCGCGCTGGACAGCGCCGCGCGGAACCCAGCGAGGGTCGCTCCGGGCGCCAGGCGGACCACCGCCAGGAATCGGCTGCGGCGGGGGTCGGTCTCGAGCGTGGGATCGGCGGCAAAGCTCACCCCGATCGGAAGCCAGAGCTGCTCCGCCTCGCTCGGGAAGGTCGCCCGAGGCGGGAGTACCCCGATGATGGTGTAACTCCGATTCTCGATCATGAGCGAGGTGCCGAGTACCGCGGGATCGGCGCCCCACCGCGTCACCCACAGCCGGTAGCTCAGCAGGACCACCGGATCGCGCTCTTCGGCCGTGGTGAAGGCCCGGCCCAGGCGGGGGGTGATCCCCAGCACCCGGAAGAGATCCGCCGAGGCCACCAGCGCCGGCAATTCCACCGGCTCGCCGTGGCCGGCGACGTTGAATCGCTGGGTGGTGTAGCCGGCCGCGGCCTCGACCTGGGAACCGAGGGACGCGAGTTCGCGCACCCGCGGGTAGGAAAGGGACAATCGGACCTGGTTCATGCGGCTGGTCTGCCACACTCGCACCAGCCGTTCGGGGGCATCGGAGGGCACCGCCCGCAGCACCGCCCGGTCGGCCACCATGAAGATGGCGACGTTCACCCCGATGCCGAGCGCCAGGGTCGTGATGACCACCGCCGTGAACACCGGCGTCTGCCGCAGGCGGCGCAGCCCGAACCAGAGATCGTGGAGGAGATTCATTCGCTCGACAGGGCGATAGTGGGATCGATCCGGGCCGCTCGCCGGGCCGGGAGGAGACAGGCCAGCAGCGCCACCGCCAGCAGCACCACCAGCGCCACGACATAGGCGGGCAGGTCGCCGGGGGTCACGCCGAAGAGAACACTCGCCAGCGCGCGGCTCAGCCCGACGGCGAGCAGGAGGCCGCCCGCGGCTCCGGCCACCACCGCCACCATGCCCTCGCGGATCACCAGACTCATGATGGCGGCCTCGTCGGCGCCCACCGCCCGGCGGATACCGATCTCCCGCTCCCGCGACCGCACCAGCCGGCGCAAGACGCCGAAAGCCCGATGGTCGCGAGTCCCAGCGCCGCAGCGGCGAAGACACCGACCAGAAGGGTCAGGAGCTCCCGCGGCGCCCGGCCGCGAAGTCCCGACCCAGGATCGGAGTGGCTCCGAGCACCCGGAAGAAGCCGTCGGAGACCCGGGCGTTCACCATCTGGACGATGCCCGACGGGGTACGGAGCGCGTCGGAGGCGCCGAGGACGTAGCCGACCCCCTCGAAGCTCCGGGCCGCCGCGCGGTAGTCGAGGTAGGTGAGATAGGCCGGGAGCCGGCCCGGCACCTGGGCGCTCCGTTCGGCAAGGACGAACAGCCGCGCCGGCGCCCGATAAGGAAGCGGCGCCAGCAGAACGCTGTGAACCACCGAGTAGATGGCGGTGACCGCTCCGAGCGCGAGGCCCAGCGTCAGGAGCGCCGCGGTAGCGTAGCCGGGAGAGCGGCGCAGGCTCCGCAGAGCCGCCCACAGCGTCTCCGTCATGACGCTACCGTATGAAAGGCTACTCGCCACGCAGGACGACGGCGGGATCCACCCGCGCCGCGCGCCATGCCGGCAGCCATCCGGCCAGCAGGACCGCACCCACGAGGAGGATCGCCGCCCCGACCAGCGACGGTCCGTCGAGCCGACCCACCTGGAAGAGCTGGGCCTGGAGCAGCCGGGTCACGAAGAGCGACGCCAGAAGACCGACGGCCAGCCCCGGCAAGACCATGCGCATAGCCTCCCGGACTACAGCGATCGCGATGGCGGTCGGATCAGCTCCTAGTGCGATCCGGACCCCGATTTCGCGACGGCGCTGGGCGGTTGCCACTGCCATGACCGCGTAGACCCCGATGGCGGCGAGCAGCAGACCGAGCACGGCGAGTCCAGTCAGGAGCGCGGTGAGGAAGCGTCGTCCGGTCAGCGAAGCTCCGACCAAGTCCCGCATGGTGCGCACTTCGCCCACCGGCTGATCCGGGTCGTACCGGTGGATAGCGGCCCTGATAGCCGTGGCGGTTACCGCACGGTCCCCCGTCACCCGTACCAGCAGGTTCATCAGGCCATAGGCGTAGTACTGTCCCAGGGGCACGAACATCTCCGGCCGCGGGGGGAGGTCGAGACCCCGGTGATGTACGTCGCCGGCAACGCCGACAACCACGTAGGAACCGCCGGGGATGCTGACCTCGCGGCCCACGGGGTCGCCCTGGAACAGTTGCCGCGCCATAGTCTGGTTGATGACCATGGCCCCCGGCGCCCCTTCCCTATCCTCGGCCCGGAGGGCCCGTCCTCGGAGGATCGGCACGCCCAGCGTTTCGAAGTAATCCGGCGTCGCGATCCGGAAATCTGCTTGCGGTGGCTCGCCCTCGTGCGGTATCCCGCTGACTCGGACCGGCAGATCGTGGTCAATCCCCACCTCATCCATCGGCAGCGTGGTCACCAGGGCCGCAGTCACGACGCCCGGAATGGCCTTGACCCCCGCGAGCATTCCCTGGTAGCCCGCGCGCTGGCTGGTGTCATTGGGATATCGGCCGGGCGAAAGCGCAAGGCTCGTGGTAAGCAGGTGGCTCGGGGTGAACCCCGGATCGACCCGGGCCAGCCGACCCATGGTACGAACCAGGAGCAGGCCGCTTACCGCCAATACGAACGCCAGTGCCACCTGCCCCCCCACCAAGCCCGCCCGGAGCCGGCGCAACGACCGTCCCTCCCCCTGGGCCTCGCCAGCCCGAAGCAGGGTGAGCAGGTCAGGCGACCATGACCGCGCGGCGGGCGCGACTCCGATGCCAAGCGCCACGCAAGCGGAGATCAGGGCCATGAACCCCATTGCCGGTCCGCTGAGGGAGGCGGCATGCCAATGGGGGATCAGATCGGGCTGGAGTGCCAGCAGGCTGGCGCTCATCCAAACAGAAACGACCACAGCGAGAAGTCCGGAGAGGAACGCGAGCCAGGCGCTTTCCAGCAGCGGGAGTCGCATCAGCCTGACAGGCCCGGCGCCGAGTGCAGCCCGGACCGCGGTCGATCGCAGATGGGACAGGCCACGGGCGAGCATCAGGTTAGCCACGTTGGCGCAGCCAATCAGGAGTACCACGGCGACCGCGGCCATCAGCAGAAGGAGCGGCGTCCCGTCCCCCCGAAAAGCGTCCGACGCGGGGCGGCCGCGGACTTGCCACGGCAGGTCCCGGGCATTCGCCCGCGGGAGGCGGGCGGACAGCATCTCGAGTTCCCGAACCGCCGTCGAGAGTGGCACCCCGTCCCGCAGGCGGCCGATGACGCTGAACATCCGTTGCGCTCGTCGGGCGAGTTCCACGGAATCGAAGGCGATCGGGGTCCACAGCTGGACGTCGTCCCGGTCGGGAAACCGGAACCCGGCCGGCATCACGCCGATGACGTTGTACGGTCGGCCATCCAGCAGGATCGAGCGACCGAGCGCCGCCGGGTCGCCGCCCAGGCGCTGCTGCCAGAATCCGTGACTGACCACCGCGATGGCATGCCCGGGTCGCTCTTCGTCCGGGGCAAAGGCGCGTCCGAGCGCCGGCGCCACGCCGAGGACCTCGAAGAGGTTCGCGGTCACGCGAACCGTGGCCAGGTCGGCCGGCCCGCCCAATCCGGTGAGCGCCATGCCCCACTCCCGCCACGCGGCCAGCCCGCTGAAGCTGTGGGTACCGCCGCGCCAGGCGAGGAAGTCGGCAGCCGAGTTCGCGTCCGGTTCTCCGGTCTCGGGCCGAACGCTTTCGATCGTCGCCAGTCGCTCAGGCTCCGGAAACGGGAGTGGCCGAAGAAACGCAACCTCCAGGAGGGCGAACAGTGCCCCGTTCGCCCCGAGGGCCAGGGCCAGGGTCACCATCGCCGCCCCGGCCGCCAGTGGGGTTCGCCAGAGACTCCGAAGCGCTTGTCTGATTTCGTCCATGATCCGCCTCCTATTCGCTCCGCAGACTTTGCATCGGATCCACCCGCGCCGCCCGCCGCGCGGG
>CAZXRC010000031.1:0-18995 GCA_964642475.1 uncultured Gemmatimonadaceae bacterium
GACACGCCCCCCGCCCCTGACCCCAAGCCCTCTCACTCGCGCAGGGCCTCGAGCAGCCGGACCAGTCGCGCGTTCCTCGCCTCTCTGAGCTCGGGGATGTAGCTCGCATAGGCCTTCTCCACCAGCCGCGCGAGTTTCTTCTGGTCTTCGGTGCTCAGCTGCTTCCATTCTGCCAGGTCCTTCCAGATCTCCTCGTAGGTGCCGATCAGCTGAGCCAGGAAGACCTCTATCCCCCAGCCTCCGGCGGAGAGGTGCTGTTCCAGGTGCGGTCCGGAGGCGGCCCACCCCAGCGCCGGGCCTACCGACACCGCGCGATCGACATCCTCGACGTCCAGCACCCCGTCCAACACCAGCTGAATGCACTCCCGCCAGACGGCGGCGCTGAGTCGTCCGGTGATGTTGCCGGGAATTTCCTTGCGGAAGACGATCGGGGCCCGTCCCAGCATGCTCAGCCAGAAGCGGATGTCCTCGACACAGGCGGGATCGGTGCGGGGAGAGGGAACGACCTCCACCAGCGGGACCAACTCCACCGGGTTGAGCGGCCGGGTGACCAGGAACCGATCGGGGTGTTCCAGTCGGGCCATGAGGACGCTGGGCGCCAGCCCGGTGGAGCTGCTGCTGATGATGGCGGCCCGGCGGGCCACCTGCTCGACCAGCTGAAGGACCTTGTGCTTGATGGTGAGGTCTTCCGGGACCGCCTCGATCACCCAATCGGCCGACTCCACCGCCTGGAGCAGGCTTCGCCCCACCCGCATCTGATTGAGCGCCTGCTCGGCGACGGCCACTTCGGCGCGGCGCAGGCGCACCAGGCTCACTACCCGGTCGCCGATGGCGTCCGGGGCGGTGGAGAGGAGATCGCCGTCCGCGTCGTAGATCGACACCGGCCAGCCAGCCGCCACGGCGAGGGCGGCCCAGCCTCGACCGGTCTCGCCTGCGCCAACAATCGTGACCCGAGGCGTCTCGAAGCGTGTCATGGGATGTGTCTACGATAACGTTGGACCAGCGGGGCGCCAATGGGAGGTATGATTAGGCGGGGTCGGTCACGCGGTCAGGCGGTCAGGCGGTCAGGCGGTCGGACGGTCAGGCGAACTCGGCAGGAGTGAAATGCAGGTGCTTGGACTTCTGGTTGTGCTGCAGTTGGCGAGTAGCCCAGGGACGGCACGGGACCACTGCCCGTCTGACCGTCCGACCGCCTGTCTACCGCCTGCTGTCGCGCTGGAACGCCGTCTGGCCGAACGGCTGGGGGCCCGGGTGGGCGACACGCTGGAGGCGGGGCTCGAAGCGGGGCGGGTGGAGACCCGGGTGGTAGTCGCCGCGATCTACGAGCCGGCCACCGATCCTTCGGTGATCACCCGGCGCGAGTTCTACCTTCGGTTTCATCTGCCGGACCTGGCCGCGTTCCTCGGCGCGCCCGACCGGGTGGACCGCTTCGGTGTGGGTCTCGAACCTGACGCGCCGGTCGACAGTGCGAGCCGGATGCTCAACCGGGTGGCCTTCGGCTACCGGGCCTACTCCTCCACCGAGATCGCCAGCGAGTCGTCCCAGACCTTCGAGGTCGTCAGCCGCTTTCACCGCGCCATCGCGGTCATCTCGGTCATGGCCAGCGCGATCTTCCTGCTGTGCATCATGATCCTCAAGGTGGAAGAGCGGCGGCGCGACGCGGCGGTGATGCGGTTCACCGGGATCGGCAGTCGCACCATTTTCGGGGCCCTGCTCCTCGAAGCCGTCCTGGTCGCCGCCCTGGGCTCGGTCATGGGAGTGGGTCTCGCGGCGGGGGCCAGTGCCGCCACCAACGCCTACTACCAGCACTTCTTCGATACCGCCCTGATCTTCTCGGCCATCACCGGGGCCATCGTGCGCTTCAGCGTCGTGCTGTCGCTCGGCCTCGGGCTGGCGGCGGGCGCGCTGGCGGCCTGGCGGCTGGCGAGGACCCGGCCGCTGGTGTTGTGGGGGAGGGGATGAGAGGAGTTCCGAGTTCCGAGTTCCGAGTTCCGAATGCCTGGCCGGCAGGAGGAGCTTCGCCTTCCACAGAGAACTCGGAACTCGGAACTTCGGACGCCGGACTCGGAGCCAAACATGACCCCCGTCCGTAACCTCCTCCGCCACCCGGTCCGTTCCGGCCTCGCCCTGGCCGGTATCGCCATTACCACCGCGATGCTGCTCGACATGGTCCTGCTGGCCGGCGGGATCGAACGGTCCTTCGAGCGGATGCTGCTGGTGCGTGGCTTCCAGATCCGGATCTCGCCCAAGGGGACGCTGCCCTTCGACACCGAGGCCACCATTCCCGGCGTGACGCCCATCCTCGAAGCCATCCGGACCGACAGCGCGGTCGATCGGGCCGGCCCGATGGTCGGCGCCCCGGTGTACGGCCGCCGGGGCGACACCCTGATCACGCTCTTCGGATATGGAATCGAAGCGGAAGCCCAGGGCGTCTACCAGGTGGAGGAGGGCACTGACCTGCGTGACGGCGAGCCGGACGGCGTCCTCCTCAGCGCCCCAGCGGCCGCCCTGCTCGGCAAAGGGGTGGGGGATACCCTCACCCTGGTAGGCCGGCTCGATCCCCAGGCCGCCACCGCCGCGATCGAGCGCCACCTGACGGTGCGGGGTCGGGTGAAGTGGCTCTACGACTACCGGGGCCAGCCCTCGGTGGGGACCTCCCTTCCCGTCATGCAGGAGCTGGCGGGGTTGTGGGCCGAGGATCGGGCCTCCGCCGTCCTGGTCCGGGTCAAGCGGGAGGCCGACGTGGAACGGGTGAGCGGTGAGCTTCGGGCCCGCTATCCGGCGCTCGCGGTCAACAGCGTGGCTGACATGGTGGTCCATTTCCGGCGCCGCCTGGTCTACTTCCGCCAGCTCTCCTACATCCTCGGCAGCATCAGCCTGGTGGTGACGGTGCTGCTGGTCTCCACCCTCATGACGATCACGGTGAACGAGCGGCTGGGCGAGATCGCCACGCTCAGGGCGATCGGGATCTCCCGGGCCAGCGTGGTCCGGGGGATCATGGCCGAGGGGGCGGCGCTCACCCTGGCCGGTGGCCTGGCCGGCGGAGCGCTGGGTACGGTGACCGCCCGATTCCTCGACCGGATTCTCACCTCGTTCCCGGGCCTGCCGGCGGCGATCTCGTTCTTCGTCCCCTACCCCAGGAGTCTGGTCGTCGCGGGAGTGGTGCTCCTGCTCACCGGCGTCCTCGCGGGGGCCTATCCGGCGCTCCGCGCGGCCCGGGCCCCGATCGCCCTCACCCTCCGGGCGGAGGCCACATGAGCGTGGTGGCACGGGCGCACGACCTCCGCAAGGACTACCCGATGCGCGGGGAGACGGTGCACGCGCTCCGGGGCGTCTCGCTGGAGATCCGTCAGGGCGACTACGCCGCGATCGTGGGGCCCTCCGGCTCGGGCAAGTCGACCCTGCTGCAACTCCTCGGCGGCATCGACACGCCGTCGAGCGGGGGAGTCGAGATCCTGGGTCAGCATCTCGAAACCATGAGCGACCGGGACCTGACCCGGTTGCGGCTCACCCGGATCGGGTTCGTGTTCCAGCGTTTTCACCTTCTCCCGGTGCTCTCGGCTGAAGAGAACATCGAGTTGCCGCTGGCCGAAGCGGGAATGGGCCGGGCGGAGCGGAAGGCGCGGGCGCGTGAGCTGCTCGGATACGTGGGGCTCGAGGGGCGGGGCAGGCATCGCGCGACCCAGCTCTCGGGCGGGGAGATGCAGCGGGTGGCGATCGCCCGGGCGCTGGCCAACCGGCCGGTGCTGATTCTGGCGGACGAGCCGACCGGCGAGCTGGATGCCGGCACCGGCCGCAGCATCCTCGACCTGTTCCGGCGGCTGGCGGCCGACGGGGTCACGCTGGCGGTGGTGACCCACGACGAGAAGCTCGCCACCGAGGCGGGGCGGGTGATCCATATGCTCGACGGCCGGGTCGTCGACGACGTCTCGCGCGGCAGCGGCTGATGCTCGCCATCCTCGCGTTCCGCCAGCTGGTGGTGAATCCGGGGCGCTCGCTCCTGCTGCTGCTGGGCTACGGCCTGGGGGTGGGAGTGATGATCGTGCTGCTCTCGGTGGGGCAGGCGATGGTGGATCAGTCGAAAGACGTCTCGCTGATCGGGGGCGGAGAGCTGACGGTGCTGCCGCAGGGGATCGATGTGGAGGCGATGCGGACCGGTGGCCTGAGCGGCCTCTTCTTCGGGATCGACCGGGCCCGCTTTCTCACCCGCCAGCTTCTGGGCGGGGCCCGGACCGCGGGCCTGGTGCGCACCGTGTCGCCCGTGATCGAGAACAAGCTGATCTATCTCCGCGAGCCCGGTGGGGAGCCGATGGCGGTGCGGGCCGGGGGGGAGATTCCCAGCCGGGCGGCGGGAGTGAACGCCGGCCTGGCGGTCATCGCGGGCTCGTGGCACGACACCCCCGGGGATTCGGCCTGGATCCATCCGAGTCCGGAACAGCTGTATCACGAGCTGGACCGGTTCCATCTGCCGCTCACCGCCGACTCCAGCTGGGCCGAGTGGCATTACTTCAACCTCTCCGCCTCGGCCGACGAGTGGTGGTACATCACCTATCTCGTCGGCGGATCGATCCCCGCGGGCCGCTGGGGTGGGCGGCTGCTGGTCACCCGTCGTACGCCATCGGGAGTCTATGAGCGCTACAGCGCCGAGGTGCCCGGGAGCGAGGTCCGGTTCGACACTGCCGGAGCGGACCTCTCCCTCGGCGCCGGCGCCGTGCGGCAGCGGGGGGGCCGCTATCGACTCACCGGCACGGCGTCCGGGCGGAGCGGCCGGGTCCGGTTCGATCTCTCGGTGACCCCCGAGCTGAATCGCTACTTCCCGCCGGTGGACTTGAAGGAAGGAGAGTACCGGTCGGGGTACGTGGTCCCCATCCTGCGGGGCAGCGCCGGCGGGGTGATCTGTCGTGGCGCCGTCTGCCGTCGGCTCGATCGGGTGCCGGCGTACCACGATCACAACTGGGGTGTCTGGCGGGAGGTGACCTGGGACTGGGGCGCGGCCCGGGGCCGGCGCTACGACCTGCTGTATGGCGCGGTCTACGCGCCGAGCGACACCGGGGCGGGTGCCGCGAGCGGCGCACCCCGGCTCCTGGTGGCCCTGGTCGATTCGCTCGGGGTGCGCCAGATCCTCCGGGCCGGGGCGGTCCACTACCGCGGGACTCATCGTGACGCCATCCGGCTCGGGGCTGCGGCCCCGGCGGCGTTCGACTTCCTGGCGGTGCGGGACCAGGACACCGTGAGGCTCAGGGCCGCCATCCGGGACTTTCAGGCGACGCCGGGTGTGGGGGGAGCGGGGAGGCGATTTCTGCAGATGCGGGGCGACGTGCGACTGGAGGGCAGGGTGGGCGGCGTGGTGGTGGCCGATTCGGGGACCGGCTTCTTCGAGACCTACCTGCCCTAGAACCCCACCGAGCGTCGGAGCTCGACGATCTGCCGGGTGTGCCGCTCGGTGTGGGCCGCGGCGAACAGCACCCACTGCACCCCATCCATCAACCCGATGACCGGGTGCGGCAGCCCATAGGCCCGCAGGTCCGCCGTGCTCCCCTCGATCCAGGTGAGCAACAGGCGCCTGGCCTCGACGAAGTCGGGCACCAGCATCTCCCGGCTGGACCACTTGCCGGTGGGGAGGGTGAATGCGGGCGCGGGGTAACGCTTCTCCCGGTCGACCATCGCCTGAACGATCGCCTGGTCGCCCACCGGCGATCGGGTGCCGGCGGGAAAGGGGCTCTCCAGGAGTTTCGTTGCCAGCAGCCGCTGGATGCTCCGGAACACTCCGGCGGTGTGCTCGGCGGTCTGGCCCACCGACCAGACCTCGGGCGCGGGGGTGAAGCTCCACCGGCTGGCCGGAACATCCTCCGTGGCCCGGAGGAAGCCCTCGGTGGACTGGGTGATCTCCAGCGCCAGGTGGTCATGACGGGCGGCGGACATGGCGCATCTCCTCCGAGGCGGGCCTACAGCCCCAATCGGACCGCGAGGGCCGCGGTGTAATAGCGGAAAGCGCCGGTGGTGCTGCTCTCGGCGCTGTTGGACACCCCCGCCGAAAGGGCAACTTCGTTGTCGACCGACCAGCGGCGGGCCGCGCGGGCCTCGGTGTGCCACTCGCTCTGCGCCCTGGCGCCCGGTCCGATCTGCTGCGCCCCCAACCCTCCGGAGAGACGCACGGCCCAGCCGCGGGTGCCGTAGCTGTAGGCGCCCCGCGCTTCGCCGACCAGGAACCGGTCGGGGGTGAAGTAGCCCACTCCCCGCCGGTGGTAGCCCAGGGCCCGGCCGAAGACGCCGAGGGTGACGCGACTGGCGACGCGCTGGGAGACGGCGAGGACCACCCAGCGGCGGCGGTTGTCGTCGCTCAGCCAGGATCCGCCGAGGCCGGCACCCAGGGAGAGCCCGGGGCGAGGCTCGGCGTCGGCGTCGAGGCTTACCTCGTCGACGTCGAGGTCGCGGCCCAGGAGGAGGGCGGTTTCGTCGAAGCTGTAGTGGGCGTACCCCAGCCCCAGGCCGGCGGCGGGCGCCACCCGGACCCGGGATGAGGCCCGCCAGGTCGCGAGGCTCCGGTCGGCGGCGCGGTCGCTGGCGAGATGCCGGGCGCCGAATGCGCCCGTCAGGCTCACGCGGCCCCGGTCGAGGGTCACGCCCGCCTCGCCCGAGAGCCGGGTGCCGTTCCGGAGCGGGTCGCTCGCTGCGGCGGTTCCGGCGCTGGCGAAGCCCCGCACCCCGCTTGTCAGCAGGAGCGAGGTCCCCACGGTCTGCCACCAGAGGCTGTTCCGGTCCGAGTCCCGGCTCCAGCCGACGGCGAGATCGACGCGGGGGCGGCGGAGGGCCCGCACCGTGCGCTGGACCTCGAGGGCGGTTCGGTCGCTGGGCGCCACCGCCAGCGCCCGGCCCACCTGCGACTCGGCCTCGGCGGGGCGTCCCTGCCAGTTGAGGACTTGGGCCAGCCCCACCAGGGCGCCGAGGTGATCGGGGTTGCGGGTGAGGACCTCGCGATAGAACCGGCTGGCTCCGGCGAAGTCGCCCCGCCAGGCCGCCGCCTGTCCCCGGCCCGCGAGGGCGTCGAGGTCGGTAGTGTCGTTTGCGTAGAGCCGGGCGTAGGCCCGGTCCGCCTCCGTGAGCCGCCCGGCCCATGCCAGGGTGCGGGCTCGACCGTGAGCGGCGTCGGTGCGAGTCGGGTACTGGGCCAGCAGCGAATCCCACTGGATCAGCGCGACCCGGTAACTCCCTTTCCACGCGAGCACGGTGGCCAGCTGCAGGCGGACGTCGGGCTCATCCGGCTCCATCTCGCGGGCGTCGCGCAGCAGCGCCAGGGCCGAATCGAGCCGGCCGTCCCAGGCGGCGAGGATGCCGAGCCGGTAGAGGGCGCGGACCGCGCCGGGATTGTCGTGCAGGGCGGCTTCGTAGCCGGCGCGGGCGGCGGGATAGTCGCCCCGGGCCCAGGCGCTGTCGCCGGCGGGGATCTGGGCGGAGAGGGGGGTGGCGACCAGAAGTGCGAGGAGAAGCGTTCCGCGTTCCGCGTTCCGCCTTCCGCCTTCCGTCGATGTCTTACGCGGGGTGCGCGGTCCTGACAGACGCGAGCTATGCGCGCTCGGGAATGTCAGGCGCCGCTCGGTCTGTCGGGAATGCCCCCGACGGAGAACGCGGAACGTGGAACGTGGAACCCTCACCAGGACCCCCACAGCGCCCGCAGTGAATCGTAGACCGGCTTGAGCCGCTGGTGGTGTCTGGGGGTGGTCCAGGTGGGCCAGCGCCAGGTGGGAAACCGGGTCCCACGCCACTCGCCGTTCTCCGCCTCGGGGAGAGCGGCGAGCACCTGCGGGCCGGGGCCGGGCTCGTCGCCCCGCCGGAGCAGGGCGATACCGAGACGGATCCCCTCGGACCTCACCGTGCCGATGTCGCCCGCGTCGTGTTCCTCGTACAGAATGGTGCCGGTCGACGGATCGCTCACGTTGATCAATCCCCACGCGAGCCGCAGCTCGACGGTGCCGGTGTTCCGATCGTAGTACCAGTCCGAGAGGGAGGAGGCCGCCTCGGTGCCGTAGCGCAGCCGGCCACGGTTCACGCCCTGGGCCGGGATAAACCTCCCGTCCCGGGTGAAGCGGGAACGGTTGGTGATCACGAAGAGCGAATCGAAGCGGTGGTCGTCCCGCGGCCGGGTCGCGACCGGCCGGTGGCGGAAGCGGCCGTAATCGTCCCCGGCGACGATCGCCTCCGCCCCGGCATAGGGATTGTAGTCGGGTGTGACCCGGATCTCGCCGGTGGTGTCACCCAGGAAGATGGCGAACTCGAAGCCGATGTCGCCCCGGGGCGCTCCGTAGAAGGTGCCCCGGTCCGCGCGCCAGGTGTCCAGGAGGACCGCGAGCGTCCGTTGCGCGTCGAGGAACGGGCGCCCCGCCTGGCCCGTCAGCTCGATGGCCAGGTAAAGGTACGACTCGTCGGCCCCGATCCGGATCCGGCCGGCCGGGCCCGACTGATAGCTCTCCAGCGCCTGCCAGCGGCGGATCTCGCCGCCGAGGACCGGCGTGGTCACCCCGTCGCCGGCGTACATCCCCAGGATGCCGTAGTTCTGCTCGGCATCCATCATGTTATGCCACTGGCGGGTATTCTCCAGCGGAATCTCGTAGTCGATCACGATCCAGTTCTTCTTGAACCACTCGTCGATCCAGGCAAAGACGATTCCGCCGGCAGCGCCCGCTTCCCGGATCTCGCGCGTGAGCCGGGCGTCGATCACGGCCATCGCGACCTCGTCGTGACCGCCGTGGTGCCAGCCCTGGGTCTGGAGGTGGGCCAGGCCCCGGCTCGACGGCACGCCATACTCGGAGAGGAGGAGCGGGATCCCCGCGTGGTGGCGCTTGAGGTCGCGCAGGTAGCCGAAGTAATTGGAACGGCCTTCGCTGGAGCTGGCCCGATTGTAGCCGGGATCGTACAGCAGGAAGTCGGGATAGTAGGGATAGGCGTGGTAGCTGGCGAACCACCCGGCGGGGTTGGCGGACGTCGCGCGGATCACCATGGCGTCGAGTCCGATCGCGTCGTTCTCGTATTCGATCGGATCGCGCGGCAGCGGCCGGCCCACCTTCCGGCGCCAGGCGCTCTCTTCCCGGCCCGTGGCCTCGGTGATATGGGTCAGCGGGTCGAGGGTGGGCCAGTTGGTATAGGCGATCGGCCGGATGGTGTTCCAGGTCTCGACCTCGTAGGCCAGCAGGTAGTCGCACTGTTCCGCCATCCAGATATCGGTGGCGCCGGCCCCGGGCCGGGTCGCGAGATAGCGGCCGCGATAGGGCTGGGGGGCGGGATGCCGGCCGTCGAATTCGGTGACCGCGTACGGCTCCCACTCGCGGCCGATGATATACCCCAGGACCCAGCGCGAGAGGTCGGCGTCGTAGCGTCCCCCGGCGTGTCCCGGCCGGACCGGGATCTCGGCGTGGCCGTGCAGCAGATCGACGACCCGGCGCATCTCCTGGCGGAAGTCGTCGCGCCAGGCCCGGTCGTTGAAGTCGTGCTCCGGCGGCAGCTCGGTCCACACGCCGTGGATCAGCCAGAGCGGGCGATCGGGATGCCCCCGGTTCCAGGCCGCCACCGCGCGGTAGAACGCCGGCGGGAGGATGGTGTAGAGCCGGAGGGTGTTGGTGTGCATCGCCGCGAGGGTGTCGAGCCATCCGGCGTAGGTCAGGGAATCGGGGGGAAACTCGCTGGGGAACTTGCCGGGGAGCGCCACCCCCAGGTTGACGCCGTTGACGTAAAGCCGCCGCCAGCCGTTTCCGGCGGGAATCTCGAAGAAGTCGCCCCGGGTGCGGGCATCCACCCGGAGACGGGCCGACCGGGATCGCGGGCCGAGGGGCTGGCGGTTCCAGTCGGGATCGATCTGGAGGAGAATGTCGCGGGTGGTGGTATTGTCGGGGTGGAGAGCCAGCGCGGCGCGGGCCGCGGTGGCGGCGCCGGCCTTGTCGCCCCGACGCCAGCGGGTGAGCACCAGCCCGTCCCATGCATCGCCGTTGGCCGGGGCCCGGGCCACCACCAGCGCGAAGAGCGAGTCCGCTTCGGCCGGCCGATCGGCGCGGAGGCGGGTGTATCCCAGTCCCACCTTGGCATCGAAGTGGTCGGGGCAGAGCCGGTCGGCCCGGGCGAACCGCTCGGCGGCGACCGCGATCGAATCGGCCCGATAGGCGCGCCACCCCGCGGCCACCAGCTCCGCCGCCTCGGGCGGGCAGGGCGGGGCCGGGAGCGTGGGTGGGGCGGGATGGCTCTCGATCATGAGCGAGAGCCCGGCGACGGCGACGACCAGCGAGTGTAGATTCGGTCCCATGGGTTGCCCAATCTTAGCCACGGAGTGAGCCGGTTTCATGGGTGAGTCGACGCAGGACACCACGCGCGCGCTCGGTCGGGCGCTGATCGATGCGTTCGGCCAGGGGTGGTCCCGGGGCAAGACCGACCTCATGATGGGCGTGTTCTCGGCCGACCCGGTCTTCATCGAGACCCCGTTCTCCGAGCCGCTCAAGGGGCTCGATGCGGTGCGGGGGTACTGGGCCGACGTGCCGATGCACCAGTCGGAGATCGCCTTCAGCTCGGGGGAGATCTTCGCGGCGGGGCCGTGGTTCTCGACCGAATTCAAGTGCACCTTCCGCCGCCGCCGGACCGGCGAGTGGGTCGAGGCGCGCGGGGCGATCTTCTGCGAGACCGACGGGGCGAAGATCACCGAGATGCGGATGTACTGGCACCGGAAGTAGGCGGGAGGGCGGGGAAGCGGGAGAGCGGGAAAGGGGAACGTGACAAGGCGTCAACGTCATTCCGATCGCAGCGAGGCTCCCTGAGCTTCCCGCAACCGACACCCAGCCCATGATGCTGATCTACATCGCGGTCGGCAGCGCCGCGGGCGGTGTGCTCCGATACCTCCTCGGCGGGGTGATCCAGCGGGCCGCCGGGGGCACCTTCCCGGTCGGCACACTGCTGGTCAACCTCACCGGCTCCTGTCTGCTGGGATTCCTCTATCGCTACTCGGCCGACTCGGCGGCGATCACCCCCGAGATCCGCGCGCTGCTCACCATCGGGCTCTGCGGCGGATATACCACCTTCAGCAGCTTCAGCTATGAGGCGATCCGGCTGCTGGAGGATGGGCAGCCGGGGCGGGCGCTGCTGTACATCGGATCGAGCGTCGGGTTGTGCCTGGCGGGGACCGCGCTCGGAATCATCGCCGGACGGGAACTGCTGGCGCTTCGGAGGGGGTGACCCCGATGCATGGACTCACGGGCGAGCGGGTGCTGATGCGGGTGCACATCGGGGAGCGGGACCGGCACGCCGGGGTCCCCCTCTACGAAGCGATCGTCCAGTTGCTCCGCACCCGGGGCTATGCCGGGGCCACCGTCACCCGCGGGATCATGGGCTTCGGGGCCACCGCCACGCTCCACACCGACAAGGTGCTCCGGCTCTCGGTCGATCTCCCGATCGTGGTGGAGTGCGTCGACAGCGAGGAGAAGATCGAGGCGATCCTGCCCGAGCTCGACGGCATGATCGGTGGCGGGCTCATCACCCTGGAGAAGGTCAGGGTGATCGCGTACCGGGGCGAGCGGGGGTAACGGCCCGCTCCGCCACCCGCTGTATCATCGCAAAGGCCGGGACCGGGGTTTCGCCCACCGTCGGCACCGGCATCCGGATGAAGAGCCCGCCCGCCCTCCCGTAGCGTTTGGTCCAGGCCGCGGCGTGGCCCTGGTCGTCGTAGGCCAGCACCTCGCTCACCCCGGCCGAATCGGCCGCCCAGTTGGCGGTCCACCACCCGCTCAGCCCCCAGGCCTTCCCGGTCGCCGTGATCCGCCCGACGCCGCGCTGGTCGAAGTTGGCGCCCTGGTGACTCACGCCCAGCAGCCGCTCGGTCGCCCGCCGGTCGATGGCCCGGATGTTGAGCTCTTCGCTGAGCGTGTCGCGCGGCCAGATGGCCGGGGGGACGCCGGGCCAGACCACGCGCCCGCCGGCCTCGAGGTACTTCCGGAGGGGCCCGGCGGTGGGGTCATCGCCCGCCAGTTCCGGCATCAGATGATCCTGCGCAAAGACGATGACACTGCCCGCCGCGCGGGCCGGATCCAGCGCCGCCAGGAGGTCCGCCGCCCCGATACGCCGATAGCCGCGCTGGGTGAAGTAGTCGCGGAGCCGGGGGCCGTCGGCCAGCAGCGTCACAGCATCCAGGCGCTCCTCCCAGAAGACCATGCGCCGCAGGGGCGCCGGTGCCGAGAGGTCGAGCGCGTAGACCGCGCCGTCCTCGTTGCCGATGTAGAGCCGATTCCCGGCGATCGCCGGCGAGGAGAAGCTCCCGGCGGCGAACCGCACCCGCCACAGCTCGCGGCCCGAGGCGCGGTCGATGGCGTAGAGCGGGCCGCGGGTCGTCGCCGTGTAGATCACCTCGCCGGCCACGCTGGGGGAGGCCCAGATGATGCCGAGGGTGTCGGCCCGCCAGAGCTCCTGCCCGGTCGAGAGGTTGACCGCCTGGAGGAATGCGCCGTCCGATGAGCCGACGTAGGCGGTGCCGCCGGCGACCGCCGCCGAACAGTTGACCCAGGAGATCTTGTGGTCCTGGCGCCAGCGTTCCCTGCCGGTGGCGAGGTCGAGGCCGTAGAAGAAGCCGTCGCGGGCGCCCGCCAGCACCACTCCGCCCGCGATGGTGGGGGAGGACTGGATCGACTTCCGGTCGTAGCCGAAGGTGTCGGACTTGAACCGGGTCCCCTCGGTGGCGAACTGCCACCGCTCCCGGCCGGTGGCGCGGTCGAAGGCGTAGAGCTTGCCGTCGTAGCTCCCGACCACCACGTCGGCGCCGGCCACCGCCGGAGACGACCGGATCCGGCCGCCGGTCGCCGCCCGCCAGCGGACCCGGCCGCGAGTCAGGTCGAGGGCGTAGAGTCCCCCGTCGCCACTTCCCACCAGCACGGTCCGGTCCACCAGCACCGGAGACGAGGTCCAGGTGTCGCCGCTCTCGTAGCCCCAGGCCAGCTTCATGTCGGGCCCGGTCGCGGTGCGCCAGGCGCGCCGGCCGGTACTGCGCGCGAGGGCGTGGACCGAGCCGTCGGTCGCGGTAATGACGACCAGGGTGGCCGACACGGCCGGTGTGGAGGTCACCGGCGCGCCGGCGTCGTATCGCCATCGCAGCGTGCCGCGTTCGGCATCCACCGCGTACACGCCTCCGTCGCTGCTTCCGACGAACAGCGTCCCTTCGCTCACCACCGGCGAGGAGCGCACCGGGCCACCGGTCTGAAGCCGCCAGGCGATTCCGCCATAGCTCCCGGTCGCAGCCGGGTAGGCGCCCAGGTGGGCCGGTCCGCCGCGGAACATGACGCTCCCGGTGTCGGCGGTGCTGGTGGACAACGCCGCAAGCAGCCACAGGGCTGGCAGCACGGAACCTCCTCGGCGGGAGTGAGTGGCTTCGGGCGGGACGGCCGTGCTACGGGACCGCCATGTAAAAGGATTCACCCGACGAGTAGATTCCCGCGCATGCTTCGCGTCGCGATCGCCCAGTTCCGCCCCGACAAGGGGGAGTACGCCGCCAATCTGGCGCGGCTGGGTGAGGTCTTCCGCGAGGTGG
Source organism: uncultured Gemmatimonadaceae bacterium (assembly GCA_964642475.1). GTDB lineage: Bacteria > Gemmatimonadota > Gemmatimonadetes > Gemmatimonadales > GWC2-71-9 > JADJOM01. The sequence goes on from CAZXRC010000031.1 coordinate 13,547, forward strand.
GCGGATGGCCCGACCCGCCGGGGCTGGTGGTGGCGCCCGAGGCGGCGCTCACCGGCTACTTCCTCGAAGGCGGGGTGCAGGAGCTGGCGCTGAGCGCCGAGCAGCTGTTCGAGGACCTCGCCCGGGTGCACCGGACCTCGGGTGCGCCGCCGCTGGACGTCGCCCTGGGGTTCTACGAGCTCTGGAGGAACCACCTTCACAATTCGGCGCTGTACGCCAGCCTGGGCGGGACCGATGCCGGGATCCGCCACGTGCATCGCAAGGTGTTTCTGCCCACCTACGGCGTGTTCGACGAGGAGCGCTTCGTCGAGCCGGGACGGACGGTGCAGGCGTTCGACACCCGCTGGGGTCGCGCCGCCATGCTGGTGTGCGAGGACGCCTGGCACTCGATCATGCCGACCCTGGCGGCGCTCGACGGCGCCGAGGTGATCCTGGTGCCGAGCGCCACGCCGGCCCGGGGTCTGTTGCCCCGGCCGGGGCAGGCTCGGCCCGCCAATCTCGACCGGTGGGACCGGCTGGCGCAGGGTATCGCCGAGGAGCATGGGGTCTACGTTCTCGTGGCGCACCTGGTCGGTTTCGAGGGCGGGAAGGGTTTCGCCGGCGGCTCGATCGTAGCGGGCCCGCGGGGCACGGTGCTGCTGCAGGCGCCGCTCTTCCAGCCGGCCACGGTGCCGGTGGATCTCGACTTCATCGAGATCACCCGGGCCCGGGCCGAGGCGCCGCTCCTCTCCGATCTGCAGCTGCGGCTGCCCCATCTGCTCAAGAGCCTGGAACAGGGCGCCGGCGCCGAGTCGCCGGCGATGCCGACACCGGCAGCGGCCCAGGCGCCGGTCCGCAAGGCCGCGCCGCTCGGGGCCGGGGCGGCGGACGTCCTGGCCATCGACCCGGAGCTGACCCGGACCTGGCTGGTGGAGTTTCTGAAAGACGAGCTGATCCGCCGCCGCAAGTTCACCCGGGCCATCGTGGGGATCTCGGGCGGGGTCGACAGCTCGCTGGTGGCGTTCCTGGCGGCGGAAGCGCTGGGGAAGGACAACGTGATCGGGGTCCGGATGCCCTATCGGACCTCCAGCGCCGAGAGCCTGGAACACGCTCAGCTGGTGGTCGACCGGCTCGGCATCCAGTGCCGCACGGTCGACATCAGTGGCGGGGTCGACGCGATCGTGAGCGCGATCGGGGGTGCCACCACCCCGGCCCGGCGGGGCAACGTGATGGCGCGGATGCGGATGATCACGCTCTTCGACCTCAGCGCCGAGCTCAATGCCTTGCCGCTCGGCACCGGCAACAAGACCGAGCGGCTCTTCGGCTACTTCACCTGGCACGCCGACGACTCGCCGCCGGTGAACCCGATCGGCGATCTCTTCAAGACCCAGGTCTGGGCCCTGGCGCGTCACGTGGGTGTGCCCGAGGTGATCGTGAGCAAGCCCGCCACGGCCGACCTCATCAAGGGTCAGACCGACGAAGGCGACTTCGGCATCTCCTACCCTCGCGCGGATCTGATCCTCCACTGGATGCTCCAGGGCTACGGCGCGGAGGAGATCGCCCCGCTGGGCTTCAGCCCGGCGGAGATCGCCCTGGTCCAGCGGCGGCTCGAGGGCACCCACTGGAAGCGCCGCCTGCCCACCGTGGCGATGGTGAGCCAGACCGCGATCGGCGAGTACTACCTGAGGCCGGTGGATTTCTGAGGAGTCGGGAGTCAAGAGTCGGGTGTCAGGAGGCGCCCGACCCTCGCTCCTCGACTCATGACTCGTGACCCCCGACTCCCGACTCCTGACTCTCCTTCCCCCGATCCCCTTGTCCGACACCGTCCCCGATTCCCACCCGATGTCCTTCTCCCGGGCCGAGCTCACCAGCCTGGTCATGCCGCACATGCTGAACGTGCTCAACAACCTCTTCGGTGGGCACCTGCTTTCGATGGTGGATCAGGCGGCCGCGGTGGCGGCCATCCGGCATGCGGGCGGGCCGGCCGTCACGGCCAGCTTCGACAAGGTGGACTTCAAGGACCGGATTGAAGCCGGGGCGCTGGTGACCTGCACTTCGCAGGTGGAGTTTGTCGGCAACAGCTCGATGGATGTGGCGGTCGAGGTCTATGCCGAGAACGTCGCCACCGGCCAGCGCCGACATACCCACACGGCCCGGGTGGTCTTTGTCGCCATCGACGAGCAGGGACGTCCCCGGCGGGTGCCGCGGCTGGTGCCGGAGACCGCGGAGGAGATGGAGCGCCACGAGCGGGCGCGCCGGTACCGGGAGAGCAGGAAGAAGTGAACGAGGTTCCCCGTTCAGCGCCCCGCGTGCCCCTGGAGGGCGGACCCGGCATCGTCGCGGTCTTCAGCGGCGGGGGGGCCAAGGCCTCGGCCCACGTGGGGGCGTATCGCGCGCTGGAGGAGGCCGGGCTCACGCCCAGCCACCTGGTGGGGACCTCGATGGGCGGTGTCTTCGCGGCGCTGTTCGCCTCGGGGCTCTCGGCGGCGGAGGCGCTGGAGCGGATCGGCAGCGTGGGCGAGAAGGAGATCGTGCAGGCCGAGCCGTTCGCGTTCATCAAAGGGCTCTGGGCCCGCTCGCTGCTCAAGCCGGGCCCGTTCCAGCGGTCGCTCGAGCGGATGATCGGGTACCGCCGGTTCGAGGATCTTCCCATTCCGCTCACGGTGACGGCGGTGGCGCTCGATACCGGCGAGCTGACGCTCTTCGGGGCGGGGGGAAAGTCGGTGCCGCTCCTGGAGGCGCTCTATGCGACGGCGGCGCTCCCCCTGTTCCTGCCGGCCGCGGTCATCGGCGGGCGCCGCTATGCCGATGGCGGACTGCGGGCGGTGCTCCCGCTCGAGCCGGCCAGCCTGATTCCCGCCCGGCTGGTGGTGGCGGTCGACGTGGGGCCGGGCTTCGACGAGGTGCAGGGCGGGGGCGGACCGGGGCTGCCCCCGATCGTCGAGATTCACAATGAAGCGACCGGCATTCTGATGGCGGGACAGACCGCGGCGGCCCTGGCACTCTGGCGGGCCAGTCCCAACCGCCCTCCCCTTCTCTATGTGCGACCCCGGGTGGAGCGGGGGGCCACGTTTAAGGTGGACCAGGTGCGTCGGTACGCCGAGGAGGGCTATCGCGCTACCCGAGCTCAGCTGGCGGGCTTGAAATCGGAGACGGGGTGAGCAGATTCACTCCTCGGAGCCCCGCGCAATCTCCGCCGGCGGTCTTCCCATACACGGATCGCACCACTCACCCTAATCCACGCCGCCGATGAAAGCCTCCGAAGCCATGGTTCGCGATCCGTATGTTGCCGTCGCCAATGCGTCGGCCAGCGAGATGGCGATCATGTTCAAGAATCGCAACATCTCGGTGGTGCCGGTGGTGGACGATCACCGGACCCGTCGGTTCCTGGGGGTGGTGAGTGACCGCGATCTCGTCACCCGCTGTCTCGCCTTGGGCGCCGATCCCACCCAGGCCCGGGCCGACACGCTGATGCGGACCGACAGCGCGGTGGTGGGTCCGGACACCGAGCTCAACGGCTTCTCGCTCTACATGAACCAGGATCCGAACGAGGCCCACCTCCGGCCCACTATTACCGTGGTGGACTCGGAGCACCGGGTCATCGGGTTCATCAGCCACCCGGAGCTGGTCGACGGACTCCGGCTGGTCTGGCGCTAGCCGTGGCGGCGCCGCGGATCTTCACCGTCCGGGAGGCCGAGGCGACCCTGCCGCTGGTGCGGCGGGTGGTGAACGATCTGCTCACCGCCTATCCCCGCTGGCGGGAGCAGGTCGCGAAGTACGAGGTGCTCACCGGGCCGATGCGTGCCGACGACGTCGAGCCGGAGGAGCTCCGGGCGACCCGCGAGGCGGTCACCCGGGAGGCCGAGCGGATCAACGGCTACATGCTGGAGCTGGAACGGATCGGCTGCGTCTTCAAGGGATTCGATGCCGGGCTGGTCGACTTCTACGCCCTCAAGGACGACCGGCTGGTTTTCCTGTGCTGGAAGCTGGACGAGGAACACATCACGCACTGGCACGAGGTTGACGCCGGATTCGCCGGCCGTCAACCGATCGATACCGACAAGTTCTCCGAAACGGTGGCCTGATGGGACTCTGGCACCTGGCGCATATCGCGGGGTTCACGCTGTGGGTGGGGGGTGGCCTGGCGGCCATGCTGGTGGGGATCCGGGGCCGGCAGGAGGACCGCGCGGCCCAGGCGATCATCGTCCGGCTGCTGACCGGCATTCATCGGACCCTGATGCTGCCGGGGATCGGCCTGACGATTCTCTCGGGGGGCTACTTCAGCATTCCCGCGGCCCGGGCGGCGGCGCCCTCGTCCTGGCTGATGCTGATGCAGGTCGCCGGGGTGATCGCCGCGATCCTGGTCCTGTTCGTGAGTCTTCCGGCGCTCTCGCGGCTCACCCGGATTTCGCCGGTGGGCGAGACCGCGCCGGCCTTTGATGGGCTCCGCCGGCGGGTCGCCACCTCTGGGATGGTGGCGGGGACGCTGGGGCTGCTGGCGCTGATCTCAGGAGTGCTGCACAAATACTAGCCAGCGTGCCCCCTTGAACGATGGCTGTACCACCCCAGGAAGAGACGGTATGCGGCAGCGTATTCTTGGCGCGATTGGTGTCGTGTGGGGCGGCACTCTGCTTGCCCTCCACCTGATCCGAGGGGCCCGATCCCCGGGTGCCGGCGCGTACGCCGCCGGGCGGGCCGGGGCCCTGGTGTTTGCCGCCCTGCTCTTCGGCGCGGGCCTCTACTATCTGCTCCGCCGACCTACGCCAAAGCCCTGAGCCTCGACCCCGATCAGCCGAGCCGACCGTCCCATGGCCATCCTCAAGACCCAGCGCACCCGCGCTAGCGTCCCCGCCTTCCTGAACGCCATTCCCGATCCCGCCCAGCGAAAGGATGCCAGACGGCTCGCCGGCCTGATACGCCGTGCCACCGGAGCGGCGCCCGCCATGTGGGGAACCGCTATCGTCGGGTACGGCGAGATGACCTGCGTCGGTAGCTCGGGGCGCTCCGTGGAGTGGTTCCCGGTCGGCTTCGCACCTCGCAAGGCCGCCCTGACTGTCTACCTCATGGGCGGTCTGAAGCTCCACGCCGATTCGCTGAGGCGTCTGGGGCGGCACAAAGTCGGTGGCGGGTGCCTCTATCTCCCCCGACTCGCAGATGTGGATCTCGACGTGTTGAGCCAACTGGTGCGGAAGTCGTACAGGTCCAACGCCTCGGGGACGACCACCGCGCGCAAGGCCAAGCCGCGCCAGCGCAAGGTCATCAAGTGACTGAGCCTCCCCCTACCTTCGGCCAAGTGCCGCCCGGCGCCCGCTCCCGTCCCCGACGGGCTGCGTACGCCGTCATCCGCGACACCCAGGCTCGGGTGGCCACCGTCGGTCACGGCCGCCACCGTTTCCTGCCCGGTGGTGGTAGCCATGCCCGAGAAACGGTGGCTGACACCGTGGTCCGGGAGGTCCAGGAGGAACTAGGG
>CAZXRC010000031.1:19095-38018 GCA_964642475.1 uncultured Gemmatimonadaceae bacterium
TGCCCGAGAAACGGTGGCTGACACCGTGGTCCGGGAGGTCCAGGAGGAACTAGGGTGTCAGGTTCTGATCCGGGAGCCGATCGGCGCCGCCGTCCAACACTTCTTCTCCTCGGACGACGACTGCCGGTACTCCATGGAGGCGGACTTCGTGCGGGCGGAGCTCCCTGCAGGCGCGAGCGCTTCCCGCTTTGCGGCGGTTGCCTGGCTCCCCCAGGCGGAGGCTGTGGCTGCGATGTTCCACGCCTCCCATGTCTGGGCTCTTCAGGCTTGACCCGGGGAATGGCTCCCCTAACAAACCGCCGAAGCGGGCCATCGCCGGCTCTCCCGGGCACGCTCGCTTGCGGGAACCCGCCCCGGTCCGCACCTTGGTGCGAGGTCGTCGGGTCACTCCCCACCCTCGTCACAGGAGGCTCCATGATCCTCACCCCAGCCGAGGGTCTGAAATGGCCCCGGGTGCGCGTTGTGCGGCCCCCAACCGGCGGCTGGCGGCGCGGAGCGGTCGTCTCATTAGTTTGAGTCCGGTCGCTGGCCGATGCCACTTGGGTGACTCCTGCCATGGTAGCCCTTGATCCGTCTGATCCTCTGGACCCCACTGGGGGCGATTGCCGCTCATCTCTGCGAGGAGTTCCTCTGGCCCGGTGGCTTCGCATCCTGGTACCGGCATTATCCACCCGGGCATCAGTACGCGGTCTCGGCCCGATTTCTCCTCGGTGTCAACGCGGTCTTCGTTTGCCTCGCCGCGCTGGTTGGCCTTCTGGGCCCGACCCCTCGGGCCTGGGCGCTCTGGCTGACCGTGGCCGCCATTGCGGGGATCAACGGGGTGTATCACATCCAGGCGACCGTGCGGACGCGGCAGTACTCTCCCGGTGTGGTGACCGGCAGCATCCTTTACGTCCCACTCCTGATGGTTGGTGCTCCGGAATTGCTTCGAGCCGGCCTCGTCTCGGCGGCGACCGCGCTGCAGGCGGGCCTCGTCGCGGTCGCCTATCAGCTCTGGTCGAGCTGGCGGCACCGGCGGGCCGTCATCCCTCAGTCCTGACCACCCGCGCCGACCCCCGCAGCGCTCGGCGGCCCAAGGCCGCTCCGGCTGCTGGGGCTCGACGCGGCATTCCCCGAGGATACACGAATGTCCATGCCGCTTCCGGTGGAACGCGACGAGCGAGCCATTCGGGTCGAGAATGCCAGCTATCGGTGGGCCTATCTGGTCCAGGCCTTCGGCATCCTTGGCATCGTGGGGTATCGAAGCCTGAAGGCCCATGAGCAATCGTGGGACCTTCTGACCCTGCTTCTCGTCGCGGGCCTGACCGCGGCCGCCTACCAGGGCTTTCATCGCGTTCAGGGGAGGCGGTGGGCCACCGCAACCGCCGTCACCCTGATTGCCGCGGCGCTGATGGCCTGGCTCCTTACCGCGCCTCGATCTTGACCTTGGGCGCAGTGGCTGGAAGGCAACCGGTCCCCGGCACCACGGCTGCGCCGCGATTCCCCCAATCGTCTCCGATGGCAGGTCCCGACGCATGCCCATAACCCACAACATCGATCACACCCGCCGCTGGATGGAGACCCGGGCCGAGGGCCCGATCTCCTGGGCCGACCTCGAGGCGCACTGGGCCGCGGAGGTCGAAGAGGGGGGGGAGCTTTATCCCGAACTGGTGGATGGCACCGCGGCCACCATCGCGTTCAGTCCGGCCGACATCCGACGCCTGATGTATCTTGTCCAGACCGAGGCGGAGAGTAAGCCACTGGGACCGACAGCCATTCTGATCCGCACCGACCTGGGGTTCGGCATGATCCGCATGCTGGGCATCCTCCTGGAGCCCTGGTGCGCGATTCAGCCGTTTCGCGACCGCCGGAGCGCGGAAATGTGGCTGGTCGAGGAGGCCAGGCGGCCGGCCACTTCGCCCCGGGAGGGTCGCCCGACTGCGCCGGGTCAATCGTCGGCGGCGGATACCACCACAGGAACTTCCTGAGGAATGCCAACCCTGCTCAACCCCAGGGATCGCGAGGCGATCCTGGAGCGCCTTCACCGGCTGCAGCCGGCATCGACGCCGCGCTGGGGTCGGCTGAGCGCCCCCACGCTCCTGTGCCACCTCGCTGACCAGCTGCGGGTAGGCCTCGGCGACGTTCCGGTCCGCCGGACCGACACTCTTCCGCGGCGCACGATTTTCAAGTGGCTGGTCGTCTATACCCCCCTGCGGCCCCCTCCCGGGAAGATCGAAACGGCACCGGAGATGCTGGCGACCGCTCCGACGACATGGGAGAACGACCTGGCCCAGGTCGAGGCTCTCGTCGGGCGCCTGGCCACCACGCCCACCGCCGCTCCTCACCCCTTCTTCGGGCCCTTGACCCATGAGGGCTGGGGGCGACTCGCGTGGAAGCACCTGGATCACCATCTCCGTCAGTTTGGTTGCTAGGCGCACGCAGTCCACTCACCCACAATCCCCATGACCGACCCAGAGGCAGTGACCCTGTTACGAGAGATTCGCGACCTTCAGCAGCAACTCCTCCTCAGCCATAAGGAAGCGCTGGCGGGTCAGCGGGAGGCCATCGCCAATCAGCGGGAGGCCATCGAACGCCAGCGGTTCGCCATGCGACGTATCATCCCGCTGGTGGTGGTCCTCCTCGTCCTGGTGGTGCTCGGACCGTGGCTGATTCGCTGGATGTTGTACATGCTCGGCCGCTGACCGGGACCGGGCTGGCTCGCTTTCCTGGCTCTCCCGGCTGACTTCCCCCCATGCAACGCGACCTGGTCCTTCGCTGGCTCGAGCAGATCGCCCTGGTGATCCGCCGGCTCCTCTCCGGACCGGGGCCGGTGGATATCGAGCTGGCGGAACGCAAAGTCACCGAGGCGCTGGAGCAGCACCTCGGTCCGCTGGCGCCGCTGGTGGCACGGCTCGATCCGCTCAGCGCCGCGAACCTGCTCCACGACCACGATCGGATCTTCGGCTACGCCCGGCTGGTGGAGCTGGAGGCGCTGATCATGGCGAAGCGGGGGGACCCGCGGGCGGGGGAGCATCGGGCTCGGGCCCGGGCGCTGGGCGAGATCGCGGCAGCGCGGGTCAATCCGGTGCCGGAACCGTGGAGCGCGTGGCTGCGGGAGCTGGCCGATCGTTAGGTGGCAGTCTGGAACCTGTCTCCGCACTCTCAGTCACACACACGCGTGTCCTTCCCACCCGTTCGACTCCTGGCTCGGTTCCCAAGACCTTGTCGCGCATCCGGTTGTCGGGGGACGGAAGCTGGTGCGCCCCTTGCATGACCGCGCCGTCGTGCTCGCGAGGTCCACCCTTCCCGTGACGGAGCCACCAGCGTGCGATATCTCGATCTCTCCCGAACCACCGCGCTGTTTCTTGCCGCCATATCCGGCGTGGCCTGCGGCGGGTCCGAACCCGAGCCGCCGGTCGATGTTGCCATCACCATCGCAACGACCGGGAATCCCCCGGCGATTACGACACTCTCGGTCAGCATCGACGGGCACGCTCCCCGGCCCATCGTCATCGGGACTCCGCTCACGCTCCAACTGAGTCCCCGTTCGCATTCCTTCCACCTGGCCCTGACACCGCACAATTGTCCGGCGAGCAATCGCCCCGATCCCTATGTGGTCACGATCGAGACGACCCCGGATCCATTCCCGGTGGACTTTGCCCTCGACTGCCTCTGAGTTCTCGTCTCTCGCGCCTGAGTCTCGTCCGGCCTACCGGCCGGCTGCCGCGCGTCCCGCCGTCGCCGGAACCGCCTTTCCGGTGGCGCACAGTCCCCGCACCGGGCACCTGCCGCAGTGCGCCACCCTCGCGGTGCACACCAGGGCGCCCAGCTCCATGATCGCCTGGTTGAAGGTCCAGGCCGGCCGACCGGCGCGCGGCACCAGACGGGTCCCGGTGGCCCAGATCCTGTGCTCGCCCCGGGGGCCGCGGGCGCGGGGATGGAAGGCCCGACGGATCACCCGGCCGACGTTGGTGTCGATGGCCGGCGTGGCCCGCTCGTAGGCGAAGGTCGAGACCGCCCCGGCGGTGTAGCGTCCCACCCCCGGGAGCCGCCGCAGCTCGTCGGGGTCCTGGGGAATGATCCCATCGTGCTGGTACACCACCAGCTTCGCCAGCCGGTGCAGGTTGGCGGCCCTCCGGTAGTAGCCCAGCCCCTGCCAGACTTCGCGGACCTGCGCCGGCGCCGCGCCGGCGAGATCGTGCAGTGTCGGGTAGCGCTCGAGAAACCGGGCGTAGTACCCGGTGACCCGGGCGACCTGGGTCTGCTGCAGCATGAACTCGGAGACCAGGACGCGGTAGGGATCCCGGGTCCGGCGCCAGGGAAGGTCCCGCCCCACCCGTCGGAACCAGCGGGCGAGCCGCCGGCGGAAGGCAAGGATGGTCCGGCCGTCGGGTTGAGGCATGGGCGGGCGGGGCTATGGGCGACAGGCTGTCGGCAGTAAGCTACAGGGACCATGGCCACCGCCTCCAGCCTCGACATCCGCCGCCCCATCGGCCGCTTTGTGTTGGGGGGACTGGCGCACGTGGGCCGGTTGAGCCTGCTCATCGCGGAGATGGCGCGGGGCCTGGCGGACTGGCGGGTCTGGGTCCCGCGGAGCATCACCGAGGCCGCCAACATCGGACTCGGCAGCCTGCCGATCATCCTGCTGGTGGCGGGGTTCGCGGGCGCGGTGACGGCGCTCCAGACCGGCTACCAGTTCACCGGCAACATCCCCTACTACGTGGCCGGGTCGCTGATCGTGGAGTCGGTGGTCCTGGAGCTGGGCCCGGTGCTGACGGGGCTGATCCTGGCGGGCCGGATCGGGGCCCGCTACGCCGCCGAGCTCGGCACGATGCGGGTCACCGAACAGATCGATGCCCTCGAGACCCTGGGCCGCTCTCCCGCCAGCCACCTGGTGATTCCGCGGGTGGTGGCCGGGATCGTGATGATCCCGATTCTCACGATCATCGCGAACGTCACCGGGATCCTCTCGGGCTGGGTGGCGGTGCAGGCGGTCCTGCCGGTCACCGATCACGACTTCCAGTACGGCGCCCGGATCTTCTGGCACCCCTTCGATGCCTGGTACAGCGTCATCAAGGGCTTCGCCTTCGCCGTCTGCATCACGGTGGTTTCCTGCTATTACGGCTTCAGCACCGAGCAGGGCGCCGAGGGGGTGGGCAAGTCGACGACCGGCGCGGTGGTGGCCAGCTGCGTGATGATCCTGCTGCTCGACACCGTGCTGGCGAAGCTGCTGTTGCATTAGGCGGGGCCGTTGGCCATTGGCCGTTGGCCTCTGGCGGCTTCGCGCGGAGTCTCGGGAATGACAAGGGGGGCGGTATGAAGCCCAGTCACCAACGGCCAGCGGCCAACGGCCAACGGCGCAAATGATCGAACTGCACGGCGTGAGGAAGCGCTTTGGCCAGCAGGTCGTCCTCGACGGGGTGGACTTCACCGTCCAGGACGGCGAGACGTTGGCGTTGTTGGGCCCCTCGGGCACCGGCAAGAGCGTGCTGCTCAAGCATATCGTCGGCCTGATCCGGCAGGATTCGGGGACGGTGATCGTGGACGGGCTGGATGTCGCCCGGCTCAACCGGCACGCGCTCCGCGACCTCCGGTCGACCATCGGCTACGTCTTCCAGAATGGCGCCCTGTTCGACTCGATGAACGTGTTCGAGAACGTGCGGCTCGGGATCACCGACGAGGACCGCTTCCGCGACCTCGACTATTGCCGCGAACGGGTGGCCCGCTGCCTCAAGCTGGTGAACCTCACCCCGGAGACCGGCGAGAAGTATCCGGCCCAGCTCTCGGGCGGGATGCGCAAGCGGGTGGGGATCTCCCGCGCCATCGCGGGGACGCCCAAGTACCTGCTCTACGACGAGCCCACCTCGGGGCTGGACCCGGTGAATTCGGACATCATCGACGACCTGGTCAAGAGCCTGGCCGCCGAGCTGGGGGTGACCAGCGTGATGGTGACGCACGACGTGCGGGGCGCGTTCCGGGTGGCCGACCGGTTGGCGCTCCTCACCGGGGGGAAGATCGTCCAGCAGGGCACGCCCAAGGAGTTCATGGCTTCGACCGTACCCGAAGTGCGGGAGTTCCTGGAGCGCGACTTCGGCAACCTCAACTTCGCCGCCTGAATCATGGATCTGCACTATCAGAAGGAGGTCACGGTCGGCACCCTGGTGCTGGTGGGGGTGGGACTCTTCTGGGCCGGCACCCTCTGGCTCAAGGGAACGACCTTCCGCTCTCCGGCGCGGACCGAGGTGGTGCGCTTCAGCGATATCGGGGCCCTGCAGCCCGACAACGAGGTCCGGGTGTCGGGATATGCGGTGGGGAAGATCAAGGCCATCACCTTCGAGGGACCGGGGCGGCTGCTGGTGACGATCACCCTGCCGCCCGACCTGGTGGTGAAGAGCGACGCCACCGCCGAGATCGTGAGCAGTGTCTTCGCCAACGCGGCCACCCTGTCGCTCAAGACCGGGAGTCCCGACGCGCCGCCGCTCCCACCGGGCCAGCCGATCAAAGGGGTGTCGGGTGGGGACCTCTTCGCCAAGGGGGCCGGGCTCGCCGACCGGGCCGACTCGGTGCTGATCGGGGTCCAGGCGATCGCCAACCAGAAGACCGCGGAGAATCTGCAGAAGACCCTGCAGTCGCTGCAGCAGGTGCTCCACACCATGAACCAGAGCATTCCGGCCACGACGGTCGAGGCCCAGAAGACCCTGGTGGCGCTCCGGCGCCTGAGCGAGCGGCTCGACAGCACCGTCGCCACGATTCCCATCGGCAACGCGATCGAGCGGGCCGACACCCTGGCCCGTAACCTCTCCACCATGTCGATCCAGCTCACCGCCACCGGTGCCCGGCTCGACACCCTGCTCCAGAAGGTCAACCGCGGCCAGGGGACGCTGGGGAAGCTCGCCAGCGACAGCGGTCTCTATCTCGACGCCCGGGCCGCCTCCCAGTCGCTCAAGGCGCTGATCGACGAGCTGGCCAAGCACCCGGGGAAGATCCAGGTGCAGGTGAAGCTGTTCTGATGACGATCCGAGTTCCGGGTTCCGTTTGCCGAATGGCGGGCCCCAGGTTCCGAGGTCCGGGTTCCGGGTTCCGGGACTCGTCGACTCGGAACCCGGAACTCCGAACTCGGAACTGCTGTTGAGTGCCCGACTCCACCCGAAGTCTCAGCCCCAAGTTCACCGAAGCCCTGCTCTATGCCGGCGAGCTCCACGGACGCCAGCGGCGCAAGGGGAGCGGCATTCCCTTCATGGCCCACCTGCTGGGGGTGGCGAGCATCGTGCTCGAGGACGGGGGCGACGAGGAGGAGGGGATCGCGGCCCTGCTGCACGATGCGGTCGAGGACCATCCCCGCGACGGCCGGACCGAGCGGGAGATCCTCGAGCGCTTTGGCCCCAGGGTACACCGGGTGGTGCTGGGCTGCACCGACACCGACCCCGCCGGCGGGCGGAAGGGCCCCTGGGAGTCGCGCAAGAAGAAGTTCATCGAACACCTGCGGCATGAGGCCGACCCCGACGTGCTCCTGGTCGCCGCCGCCGACAAGCTCTACAACGCCCGGTCGATCATCAACGACATGCGCCTGGTGGGCGACGAGGTCTGGAGCCGTTTCTCGGTACCGAAGGAGAAGACCATCTGGTACTACCGGGAGGTGACCCAGGCACTCAAGGAACAGCTGCCGCGGAGCCCGGCCCGGCTGGTGCGCGAGCTCGAGGGCATCGTCTGGGCCATGAGCCACGGGGTGAAGGTGATGGACCGGGCCGTCGGCACGGGGGTGTGATGGGCGGAGGGGAGGGCGTTTCCCGGTCCCTCCATTAACTTCGGGCCCATGCTGAAGCTCACCTTCCTGGGCACCGGCGCCGCCTGCCCCACCCTCGAACGCAACGTCGCGTCCCTCGCGCTCACCCGCGAAGGGGAGACGATGCTGTTCGATTGCGGCGAGGGCACCCAGCGCCAGATGATGCGCTACGGCGTGGGCTTCGGCTTCCGCGAGATCTTCTTCACCCATTTCCACTCCGACCACCTCCTCGGCGTCATCGGCCTGCTCCGGACGCTGGGGCTGCTCAACGTCTTCGGCGGGGCCGAGCGCTCGGAGGGGCTCACGCTCTACGGGCCCAGACAGGCGCGGCGGATTCTCTCCCAGGCACTGGAGGTGGGACTCGAGCGGGTGAAGTTCCCGGTCGAGATCGTCGAGCTCAAGCCGGGCGACGCCATTCGCCGGCCGGACTACGAGATTCTCGCCTTCCCCACCGAGCACCGGACCGACAGCCTCGGTTACGCCCTGGCGGAGCATCCGCGCCGCGGCCGCTTCGATCCCGATCGCGCCCGGGAGCTGGGCATTCCCGAAGGGCCGCTCTGGGGACGGATCCACCGGGGGGAGCCGGTCACCCTCCCCGACGGTCGGATCGTCGAACCGCGGCTGCTGGTGGGAGAGACCCGTCCCGGCCGCAAGGTGATCGTCTCGGGCGACACCCGGCCCTGCGCTCCGCTCCGTGACGCCGCCCGCGACGCCGACCTCCTGGTCCACGAAGCCACGTTCAGCCACGAGGATCTCTTCCGCGCGAAGGAGACCGGACACTCGACCGCGCGGGAGGCGGCCGAACTCGCGGCCGAGGCGGGCGCCAGGCGCCTGGTGCTGACCCACATCAGTCCGCGGTACAGCCGCGAGGCGCCGGAGCTGCTGGCCGAAGCGCGCGCTTTCTTCCCGGCCTGCGAAGTGGCCCGGGACGGGATGGAGCTGGAGGTGGGGTTCCGGGACGGGTCGATGTAATCGGGCGGCCCGCTCCACCCGGTGGCTCGTTTCCCTCCCGATTTCGTCCCCCGGTGCCATCGGTCAATGCCCCGGCGTGAGCCAACTCACGGCGGTGGACGCTTAGCCGGCTCGATAGTGTGGCGCCACACCGCCCGACCGCAGCATCACCGATACCCCATTGCCGATCCATCCCCTCGCCACGCCCCGCGCCTGGCGGGCGGACGGCTGCATTCGGCGTGGGCCCGACCGCCACGGAGGTTCCCATGAGACCCCTCGCCTTCACCGCGTGCCCGCGGGTCGTTCGAGTTCCCGGTGGGCTGACGGCGATCCTGACGCTCGCCATCGCGGCCGGCTGCAGCGACAACTCGTCGGAGCCGTCACCCCAGACCTACACCGTGGGCGGGACGGTCAGCGGCCTGACCGCGGGGAAGAGCCTGGTCCTCCGGAACAACGGCGGCGATGACCGGACGGTCTCCGGCAACGGCCCGTTCACCTTCCCGACCGGGCTCCGGGATGGCGCGGCCTACGCCGTCACCGTGTCGACGCCGCCCGCGGGTATGAGTTGCCCGGTCACCGGCGGGACCGGGGTCATCGCGGCGGCCGACGTGACGGCGATTCAGGTGATCTGTGCCGCGATCATCACCGCCCTCGACCCCGGGTTCGGCCCCGGCGGCGCGGGATTCGTCACTCGCGATGGCGGCAGCAACGGGGACGACTCCGGCAACGAAATGACGCTCGATGGCAGCGGCCGTATCGTGGTGGTCGGTCACTCGCTCAACGGCACCACCGGCGCGCTGGAGATGGCGCTATGGCGGTTCAGCACCGACGGCACTCCAGACGGGGGATTCGGGAGCGGGGGGATGGTGCGGCACCCGGCCGAGGTGGTCACCGGACCGGGGCTCCCCCAGGTGATCGGCTCCAGCGTCCAGGTGGACGGCGCCGGCCGTCCGGTGGTGGCGGGGTGGGATATCGACGCCGCCGGCTTCTGGGGGGTGACGGTCTGGCGCTTCACCACCGGCGGGACCCCCGACGCGACGTTCGGGACCGGCGGCTTCGTCCGCGCCACCAGTCCGCAGAGCGCCGGCGTCGGACTGGCGATCGACGGCAGCGGCCGGATCCTGGTCTCCGGATTCAGCTGGAACGGGATCGACTGGGACGCGACGCTGTGGCGCTTTACCGCGAACGGCGTTCCCGACTCGTCCTTCAACGGAGTGGGCTACGCCACCCAGAACTACTCCGCCGGCTCCGGTCAGACGATGGGCGAAGATATTGCCGTCGGCGTGGCGGTGGACGGAACGGGCCGGGTCCTCATGGCGGGCTACAGCAGCAACGCCTCGGGGAACCAGGACATGACCATCTGGCGCTTCAATGACGACGGCACGCCCGACGGTACCTTCGGCAGCGGCGGTGTGTTCCGGCACGACAATGCCGGCGGGGGCGGGGGTAACGACGTCGGACGGACCATCGCCTTCGATGCCAGCAACCGGATCCTGGTCGCCGGCTGGAGCCCCAGCGCCGCCGGTGGCGACGATGCGGCGGTCTGGCGGCTGACGAGCGGTGGGGCGCTGGATGGCGGGTTCAACGGCCAGGGCTTCCGCTCCGTGAACGGCAGCGCCGGAGGCGACGCCAACGACACCGCGCGCGACGTGGCGATCGACGGCAGCGGTCGGATCGTGCTGGTCGGCGAGAGCAGCAATGCCGCGGGCAACCTCGACCTGGTCGTCTGGCGCTACACCACCGCCGGGGCCCCCGACCCGACCTTCGGCAATGGGGGAGCGTTCGTGCACGCCGCCGCGGCCGGCGGCACCGACGCCAACGACGCCGGTCGGGGGGTGGCGATCGACGCCTCCCAGCGGATCGTCGTCACCGGTCGCAGCACCACCGCGGCCGGGTCGCTGGATATGGCGGTCTGGCGGATCGTGCCCTAGCGGGGCCCGCCGGCCCACGTCACGCTCTCCCTCGACCTCTTCCGCCTCCCCCGACCCCCGGCCCATAACCCGGTTGTCGGGGCCCCGTCCCGCCCGCCCCAGGGGAGCATCCGCCCTGCCCGGGTCGAACGGGAGCGTCACACTCACCGGGTTGCATGCCCCGCTGGACTCGCGCATGTTCGCTGTGATTTCGCCGTAGTACCTCTCTGCACCTTGATCCCGACCGGTGCGGCCGGCGTCGGCAAACGGACGCCCGGTCTCGCCGGTCGCGCCCTGAGGCAGCGGCTGACGGTCGCTGTCGCTTCGCAACCAGGTGAGGCGCCGTGGCTATTTCCGGATCCCGGACCCGAGTCCTCCTCGCCGGCCTCCTGTTCGCCGCGGCCGGCGCGC
The DNA here is from genome assembly GCA_964642475.1 of uncultured Gemmatimonadaceae bacterium. Taxonomy (GTDB): domain Bacteria; phylum Gemmatimonadota; class Gemmatimonadetes; order Gemmatimonadales; family GWC2-71-9; genus JADJOM01. Next base: position 30,130 of record CAZXRC010000031.1, read on the forward strand.
CCTCGCTCCTGGGCGCACAGTCCGTCCCGGCGACGGTGCGCGAGTACGACCAGGTCTTCCCGACCTACCCCTTCGGCGACCCGAACCCCATCCCCGTCTTCGGTCGGATCTACCCGTACTTCCGCTTCGACGGCTTCGCCGCCCGCTCCGAGCCGCGTTCCTGGCACGTCGTCGAGCTGGAGAACGCCTGGATCCGGGTGATGATCCTGCCCGAGATCGGCGGCAAGATCTGGAACGCGGTGGACAAGCGTGCTGGGCGCTCGTTCATCTACTACAACCAGGCCGTGAAGTTCCGGGACATCGCGCTCCGCGGCCCCTGGACCAGCGGCGGCATCGAGGCCAACTACGGCATCATCGGTCACACGCCCAACGTGGCCACGCCGGTAGACTATCTGACGCGCACCAACCCCGACGGCTCGGTGAGCTGCATCATCGGCGCGCTCGACCTGCTGACCCGTACTCCCTGGCGGCTCGAGATCCGACTCCCCGCCGACGCGGCCGCCTTCACCACCACGTCGTTCTGGTACAACGCGTCGCCGCTGGAGCAACCCTACTACAGCTGGATGAACGCCGGCATCCCGGTGCGGGGCGCCCTGCAGTTCATCTATCCGGGCACCAGTCGGCTGGGTCACGAGGGAGAGCACGCCCCCTGGCCGATCGACACCGCCGGGCGCGACCTGTCGCGGTACGACCAGAACGCCTTCGGCGGCTACAAGTCGTACCACGTCTTCGGTCAGGAGAGCGACTTCTTCGGCGCCTGGTGGCACGACCACGATTTCGGGCTGGTGCGCTACGCCCCGCGCGACCAGAAAGCGGGGAAGAAGATCTGGATCTGGGGACTGTCGCGGCAGGGGATGATCTGGGAGCGGCTGCTGACCGACCGGGACGGCCAGTACGCCGAGGTTCAGTCGGGGCGGCTGTTCAACCAGTCGGCCGAGGGGAGCAGCTTCACGCCCTTCAAGCACCGCGGCTTCGCGCCCCACACGGCCGACCGGTGGACCGAAACCTGGTATCCCGTCGCCGGCACCGGGGGATTCGTGGCCGCGAGCGGCATCGGCGCGCTCAACCTCACCCCCTCCGGCAATCGGCTGATCCTGGCGTTGTCGCCGGTGGTGCCGCTGGCCGATACGGTCGCCGTTTCGATCGGTGGCCGGCGGGTCTACACCCGGTTCGTCAGGCGCGCCCCCCAGGCGCTGTTCGTGGACACCATCCCGGTGAACGCGGTCCAGCGCGACAGCCTGCGCGTCCTCGTGGGCGGCGACCGACTCGAGTACCAGGCCGATCCGCGGTCCACCAGCCTGGCGCGGCCGCTCGACACCCCGAATACTTTCGACTGGCGCTCGGGCTACGGCCGCTACCTGCGCGGCAAGGAAGCGCTGCGGCAGCGGGACTACGATGCCGCGCGGGCCTATCTCGACAGCGCCCTGGCGCTGACGCCCCACTTCGTGCCGGCGCTGGCCGACCGCGCCATGCTGGCGATCCGCGCGCTGGACGACGAGGCCGCCGTGCGGTACGCCCGCACCGGGCTCAGCGTGGACACCTACGACGGCGCCGCGAACTACTACTACGGCCTCGCCAGCCGCCGCCTGGGCCGCTACGCCGACGCCCGGGACGGGTTCGACATCGCGGCCCTCGCACCGGAATTCCGGGTCGCCGCCTGGACCGAGCTGGGACGCATGGCGCTGGCGCGTGGCCAGCCGTCGGAGGCGTCGCGCTACGCCCGGCAGGCGCTGGCGGCCGAGGGCGGCAACCTCGACGCCCTCGGCGTGGCGATCGTGGCCGCCCGCCTGACGGGGAACCGGGCGGCCCGTGACAGCCTGCTCGCCGCGCTGGAGGCGGCCGACCCGCTGAGTCACCAGCTCCGGGTCGAGCTTCTCCGGGCCCGGGGCGACACGGTGATTCCCCCGCACCACATGGGGATCCGGGCCGAGTTGCCGGAGCAGGTGCTGCTTGAGCTGGCCGCCTGGTACGTCGACGCGGGCGACACCACGACGGCGCGACTGGTCCTCGAGCCGGCCGGCGCCCACCCCGAAGCGCTGTACTGGAGGGCCTGGCTGGCCGGGGGCGATCGGCGCGACGCCTTGCTGGCCCGCGCCAATGCCGCGGCGCCGGGCCTGGTGTTCCCCTTCCGACCCGAGATCGTACCCGTGCTGCGGTGGGCCGTGCGGCAGACGCCGCACTGGAAGCCGCGTTACTACCTGGCCCTCGCCTACCGGGCCTGTGGTCGCATCTCCGACGCCGCGGCTCTGCTCGGCGAGGTCGGCGACCAACCCGACTACGCCCCGTTCTACGCTGCCCGGGCGGCGCTGCCCGGACGAGCCCCGGCAGCCGCCCGCCGCGACCTCGAACGCGCCGCCGAACTGGACGGCGGCGAGTGGCGCTACGGCAAGCTGCTGGCGGAGCAGCTGCTCGTGAACGATGCGCCCGGTGAGGCCGCCGGCGTGGCACGGCGCTACGCCGTGCGCTTCCCGGATAACTACATCCTCGGGCTGACGCTGGCGCGGGCGTTGGTGTCCGCTGGCGACTATCGCGGCGCCGACTCGCTGCTGGCGGGTCTCGAGGTGCTCCCCTACGAGGGCGCGCGCGACGCGCACGTCTACTACCGCCAGGCCAAGCTGATGCTCGCCGTCGAGGCCATCGGCGTCGGCCGCTGGAGCGACGCCCGAGAGCTGCTCCTCGCCGCCCGGCAGTGGCCCGAGCGGCTGGGTGCCGGCCGGCCCTACGACGCCGACGTGGACGAGCGACTCGAGGATTGGCTGCTGGCGGACCTGCTCGACCGGCGCGGCGAGGGCGACTCCGCCCGGGCGATCTGGAGCCGCCTGGCGGAAGACCGCCGCGCCAGCGGCACCGCCGCCGACGTGGTGCCGCTCTGGGCCCTGCTCCGGCTGGGCCGGTCGGCGGAAGCCGAGCTCCCGCTGGGCCCGTGGAGCCGGGAACGCAGCGGAGCGGGGCTCGACGGCGCCGTGCTGGCGGCGTGGGAGGCCACCCGGTCGTCGGCCACGGACGCGCTGGCGCGGCGGGACACCCTGCGCTACGGCACCGGCACGTGGGAGCCCGACTCGCTGGGGTATCATCGGGCGGTGGTGCGGGTCGCGGCGGCCGCCCCCGCCGTCTATGCGCACATTCCCTGGCGCCGGCGCGACCGGCAGCCAGACAACGTCAACCTGCTCGTGCTCTCGGCGGCGACCGCCCAGCGGGTGCGGAATGTGGCGCGGGTTGCCATCACCCGGGAGTACGGTGACATCGTCTTCCAGGCCGACGCGCCGGGTGAGTACTACGTCTATTATCTCCCGTACACCGGTACTTTCCGATCGCCGTACCCACGGATCACGTATCGACCGCCGGTGGCCACGGCCGATACCGCCTGGCTGTCGCGCCACCGGCTCGACCTGGACGGTCTCCGGGCCGGGGAATATCGCGCGCTGCCGGCCGCGACCCTGGTCGGGTTCGACGCCGTCGACGAGTTCTCGCGCTTTACACCGATGGAGTACATCGCGGGCGGAGCCGAGAGCGACTCGCTCCGGCGGAGCGATCCCCAGGCGCCGTTCCTGGCCTTCGCCGAGGACCGGGCGCTCTCCATCCGGATGAGCGACGACATCCCCCATCGCTGGGCCGAACGAGGGGCGTTCCAGCCGTTCGGCGGCACGGCTCGGCGGGGCGAGTACTACACCTTCCAGGTCGGCGTCTGGGCCCACCGCGCGGCCCTCGACTCGCTGCGCTACCGGGTCACCCCGCTCACCCGACAGGGCGGCGCGGGGCGCATCCCCGCCTCCGCGGTGACGGCCTTCAATCTCGAAGGGGTGGACTGGTCCGGCCGGCCGTTCGTGCGCCGGCTGCACGTGGACTCGGGCAAGGTGCAGGCGCTCTGGTTCGGCGTGGACGTGCCGCGCGATGCCGTGCCGGGCATCTACCAGGGCCGCCTCACGCTGACAACCGCGGCCGGCGCGCGCGACCTGGCGATCGCGCTTACGGTGGTGGCGGCGGTGGCGGTGAACCACGGGGACGACGAGCCGGCCCGGCTCACTCGGCTCCGCTGGCTCAACTCGGAGCTCGCCGCGGACGACAGCGTCGTAGCGCCGTTCACTCCGCTCCGCCTCGACGGCAAGACCATCAAGCTGCTCGGCCGGGACTTCACCTTCGGACCGGATGGGCTCCCGGCGAGCATCCGCTCCTATTTCACGTCGGACAACACCGCCGTCGGTACCACGCCGCGCGAGATCCTGGACGCGCCGGTGCGTCTGGTGGTGAGCGACAGCGCCGGCCGGCCGGTTGGCTGGCGGGGGGCGGTTCCCGCGGTGACCCGCCGGGCGGCGGGGATCGTGGCCTGGGAGACCCGCCAATCCGCCGGCGCGCTCGGGTTGCGCTCGCGCGCCACGCTGGAATTCGACGGCACCGCCGAGTACACCGTGGCACTCACGGCGACGTCACGCACCGCGCTGGCGGACGTGCGGCTCGAGGTGCCCCTCCGCGCCGACGCGGCCCGCTACATGATGGGCCTGGGCCAGCGGGGGGGCTACCGACCCGGGGAGTTCCACTGGACCTGGGACGTGGCCCACCGGAACCAGGACGCCGTGTGGCTGGGGGACGTGAACGCGGGACTGCAGCTCACCCTCAAGGACGAGCGGTACGTCCGCCCGCTCAACACCAACTTCTATCTGTCGAAGCCGCTGATCGCGCCGCGCTCGTGGGCCAACGGCGGACGGGGTGGCTGCGATATCACCCAGAGGAGCGGGCAGGTGCTCTTGAGCTGTCATGGCGGGGGCCGCATCCTCGAAGCCGGCGACTCGCTGCGCTTCGACTTCCGGCTGATGATCACGCCCTTCAAGCCGCTCGACACCCGGGGCCAGTGGGATACGCGTTACTTCCACGCCTTCGTGCCGGTGGACTCGGTGCAGCGCCGCGGGGCCAACACCGTCAACGTGCACCACGCCAGCCGGATCAACCCGTGGATCAATTATCCGTTCCTCGAGCCCGCGGCGATGCGCGCCTACGTGGACTCCGCCCACGCCCTGGGTCTGCGGACCAAGATCTACTACACGGTGCGCGAGCTCACCAACCATGCCCCCGAGCTTTTCGCGCTGCGCTCGCTGGGAGACGAGGTGTTGTCCCACGGTCCCGGCGGCGGCTCGGCCTGGCTCCAGGAGCACCTGGGACAGGACTACATCTCCGCCTGGCACGTCCCGGAAATCCGGGATGCCGCCGTGGTCAACAGCGGCGTCTCCCGCTGGCACAACTTCTACATCGAAGGCCTGCGGTGGCTGGTCGAGCATGAGCGCATCGACGGACTGTACCTCGACGACGTCGCCTTCGACCGGCTTACCATGAAGCGGGTCCGCCGGGTGCTCGACCGCGGCAATCCCGGCGCCCTCATCGACCTGCACTCGGCCAACCAGTACAACCCGCGTGACGGCTTCGCCTCCAGCGCCAATCTGTACCTGGAGCACTTCCCGTTCATCAACCGGCTGTGGTTCGGCGAGTACTTCGACTACGACTCGCGTCCCGACTACTGGCTGGTCGAGATCTCCGGGATCCCGTTCGGGCTGATGGGGGAGATGCTCGAGAACGGCGGCAACCCCTGGCGGGGCATGACCATGGGGATGACGGCCCGGCTCCCGTGGTCAGGCGACCCGAGCGGGCTGTGGCGGGTATGGGACGCATTCGGCATCCGGCAGAGCCGGATGGTCGGGTGGTGGTCGAGGTGGGAGCCGGTGTCCACCGGCGACAGTGCCGTGCTGGCGACGACCTGGATCAGGCCGGGTGCGGCGATGGTGGCACTCGGGTCGTGGCATGACGCCGATGCCACGGTCCGCCTGGCGATCGACTGGCGGGCACTGGGCCTCGATCCGGCCCGCACCCGGGTGCGGGCCCCCGCCATCGACGGCTTCCAGGAGGCCGGCAGCTGGGCCGCCGATGGACCCATCATGGTGCCGGGGAAGAAGGGACTGCTGCTGCTGCTGGAGGAAGAGCGCTAGGTACTGGCGCCAGCGGGGCCCGCCGGGCGGTGGCGCCGGGAGCCGACAGCGAGTATCTCTGGGGCACCCTCACCGGCTCGTTCGTCATGCGCTCAGCGCTCTTCGCCATCGTCCTCGCGGTCCTCCTCTGGTCGGGGATCTCGCCGCACGACCACTTCACCTGGTTCCTCGAGGTTGCCCCGGTGCTGCTGGGGCTCCCGCTCCTGCTTCTCACGGCGAAGACGTTCCCGCTGACGCCGTTGGCCTACCTACTCCTGGCCGTCCACGCCTGCATCCTGATGGTGGGAGGGAAGTACACCTACGCCGAGGTACCGCTGGGGTTCTGGGTCAGCGGAATCATGGGGTGGACCCGGAACAACTACGACAAACTGGGCCACCTTGCCCAGGGCTTCGTCCCGGCGATCGTCGCCCGGGAGATCCTGCTCCGCCGCTCGCCGCTCGATCGCGGGAAGTGGCTCGCCTTCATCGTGGTCTGCATCTGTCTCGCGATCAGCGCGGTCTACGAGCTGGTCGAGTGGGGCACCGCCGTCGGCACCGGCGAAGCGGCCGAGGCCTTTCTCGGCACCCAGGGCGATCCCTGGGATACCCAGAAGGACATGGCGATGGCCGGCCTCGGCGCCATTCTCGCGTTGCTGTCGCTGAGCCGGGTGCACGATCGCCAGCTTGGGCCCCGTTCCGACTGAGCTCGGCGGGCGGCAGGGTCACCCCGGAGCGGGGTGCGCCGCGATGTAGCGGGAGACGTCGAACTTCTTCGCCGCCGCCGTGAGCGACTGGTATCGCACGTTGCCGTAGATCGGCCGGGGATAGAAGGGTCGGTCGAACTTCCCGAAGGTCCACATGATCCCACCGTAGCTGTTGGGATCGCGGCCGTCGAGGGCATACTTGTTGTTGAGGTGTTCCAGCACCGCGAGACACTCGGCGGCGTTCCCGGTCCACATCAGTACCGCCTTCCCCCAGAGCATCCGCAGGTGGTTGTGCATCCAGCCGTCGCGGAGGTAGGCGCGCTGGGCGGCGTTCCACAGCTCGCTGCCGGTTCGCGCCTGTTCCATCACTTCGAGGGGATAGCGATGGGGACGGGGGTCGGACTCATGCTCGGCGAGCTGGGCCCGGGCCCAGGCGGGTATCGCTCCGACGGTGCGGTGCTTCGGGTTGAAATAGCAGAAGTTGTGCGACACCTCCCGCCAGGTCAGCGCTTCGTCCAGGAACCGGACGTACTGGGACTCGGGCCCGGCCGCGCGCGCCGCCAGCAGCACCTCGTGGATCGAGAGGTTGCCGAAGTGAAGCCAGGGGGAGAGCCGGCTCACCGCCTCGAGATTGTTGGGATCGTTCCCCCCCTCGGCATACCGGGGGAGACCGGTCTCGAGAAACCGCTCCAACCGCCGGCGCCCGGCACGGGTCCCGCCCCGGAACATCGGCGACGGCGGAACGGCGTGGTCCACATCGCACTCCCGCACCAGTGACGCGATCCGCCGGTCGACCTCCGCCTCCCCGGGTGCTCCTCCTCCCGCCGCCCCGTCCTGGTCGCCGGGCCTGACCGGGTCGAACGGCAGATCCAGACGCCGCCTCACCCGCAACTGCGGACTCTTCACCGGCCAGAGATAGTGGTCCAGCGCCTTCATCAGGACAGCCCGGATTCCCCGCGCGGTGCTATGCTCCTTCTGGTGATAGGCCATCGGCACCAGGGTGGCCGACTCCACCGCCACCACCGGCGTCTCCACCCTGCTCCGGAGCCCCCGGATCTGCCTCGGCACAATGAAGGTTGGGAAGAAATCGGTGACCACCAGCGCGGCCCGCCTGGCGAGGCTCACCAGTTATCGTGGGCCCGGTGGGTGGTCTGCATCCAGTAGAGCACGAACTCGCCCCCCGACCGGGGGCGGGTGTCGGCGGGGGCGTGAACCCGGAGGTCCTGGGCGCGCG
>CAZXRC010000031.1:38118-39544 GCA_964642475.1 uncultured Gemmatimonadaceae bacterium
CCCGACCGGGGGCGGGTGTCGGCGGGGGCGTGAACCCGGAGGTCCTGGGCGCGCGACGTGTGCGTGGTCATCCCGGTGGACGGAGGATCTGGAATGCCGAACGGCCGGGGACCTGAGGCCCCCGGCCGAACCGGGTCAACTTCCGGTCCAACGTGGTAGGCGCTACCGCCGGCCCTTCTTCTTCCCGCCCTTCTTCCTGGGGGCGGCTTTCTTCTTCGCCATCACCTTCTTCTTGGGCGCGGCTTTCTTGCGCCCCGCCGATTTGGCCGCCTTCCTGGCGGCAGGCTTCCTGGCGGCCGCTTTCTTCGCGGCCTTCTTCTTCGGCTTGGCGGCGCTCTTCTTCCTGGCCGGCGCGGCCTTGGCGGCCACCGCCTTGGTCGAGTGCACCGCGAAGGCGGCGCCTTGCGGGTCGGCGCCCATGGCGATCAGATCACCCCCGGGCACTTCCATCGGCCCGTTCATGATCTTGCCACCGAGCCTGGTGGTCTGGGCGGCGCCCTTCTTGACGTCGGCGATCCGGATGTAGGGCAGCCAGTGGGGCGGGGCCGGGAAATTGGGCGGCAGCTTGTAAATCCCGCCCAGCTCCAGGCCGGGGAAGCCGTACATCTGGTAGACGCCCAGCTCGCCCATCTCCATCGCGGTGGTCTTTTCCCACCCGAACAGCCTGGAGTAGAAGGCCCAGGCGGCGTTGATGTCGGTGGTGGCGAGCTCGTGCCAGGAGAACTCCCCCACCTGCGCCTTGGGATCGGCGTCTCCCAGGAAATTGGGGGTGTAGATGGCGAAGACCACGCCCTGCGGATCGGAGAGGATGGCGAAGCGGCCGACCGGGATCGAGGTGGGACCCTTGATCACCTTGCCGCCCAGCGCCTCCGCTTCGCGCGCGGTGGCATCGGTGTCGGGTGTGCCGATGTAGGAGAGCCAGTTTGGCGGCACCCCCATGCCGGCGGCGTCGGCCGGCAGCGCCATGCAGCCGGCCAGCGGTCCGCGGGGCCCGACGAACATCGTGTAGTCGGGCACGTCGGTGTAGGGTTCGGTCTTCCAGCCGGTGAGCTTCTTGTAGAAGGCCATGCCGGCCGCGGGATCGCTGGTCATGAGCTCATGCCAGACGAATCGGCCGCGCAGAGGGGGTATCGTCATAGAGCACTCCGGGTGTGGTTGCTGCGGAACGGGTGCCAGTAAGGTAGACGCGCCGGTCCGGCGAACAAGGCGGGGCGGTCGAGCGCCCGCCGGCGTGCCCGGCCGCTCTCGGGGCGTCACGGTCGGCTCCTGACGGGGCCCCTCAGAATTGACCAAGTGTGTGCCGAAGACTAGTTTACCCGCCCTCACGGGGCTGTAGCTCAGCTGGGAGAGCGCTGCAATCGCACTGCAGAGGTCAGGGGTTCGATCCCCCTCAGCTCCACTTGGACGGTCGGGCGGTCGGGCGGTC
>CAZXRC010000032.1:0-38547 GCA_964642475.1 uncultured Gemmatimonadaceae bacterium
TGAAGTTCCCCTTGCCGAAGCTCTTGGCGCCCTTGCGCTGAATGATCTCGTAGAAGACGGTGGGCCGGTCCTGGACCGGCTTGGTGAAGATCTGGAGGAGATAGCCCTCGTCATCGCGATCGATCAGGATCCCCAGATCGCGGAGCGGCTCGAGGTTCTCGTCGATCTCCCCCACCCGGTCGAGCACCGTCTCGTAGTAGGTGGCGGGCACCGTGAGAAACTCCACCCCGCGCTCCCGGAGCGCGCTGACGGTGGCGATGATATTGTCGGTGGCGATGGCCACATGCTGCACGCCCGGTCCGCGGTAGAACTCCAGGTATTCGTCGATCTGGGACTTCTTCTTCCCCGCCGCCGGCTCGTTGATGGGGAACTTGATCCGCTCGTTGCCGCTGGACATCACCTTGGACATCAGGGCCGAATACTCGGTGGAGATGTCCTTGTCGTCGAACGAAATCAGGTTCTTGAAGCCCATCACCCGCTCGTAGAAGCCCACCCACTCGTTCATCTTGCCGAGCTCCACGTTGCCGACGCAGTGGTCGACATACTTGAGCCCCACCGGCGCGGGGGCGAAGCGGCTCGTCGCCGGCTTGAAGCCCGGGAGGAAGAGCCCCCGGTAGTTCCGACGCTCCACCAGGCTGTGGATGGTGTCGCCGTAGGTCCGGACGGCGGCCAGGACCACTTCCCCCTGTTCGTCGGCGAGGACCGTCGGCTCCTGCACCGCCACGGCCCCATGGGCGGTGGCGTACGCGAACGACCGGCGGCAGTCATCGACCCAGAGGGCGAGGTCGCGGACCCCATCGCCGTGGCGCTTGTGGTGCTCGGCAATGGGCGAATCGGGGCCGAGGGCGGAGGTCAGGACGAACCGGACCTTGTCCTGCACCAGGAGGTAGCTGGCCCGGTCCCGTACGCCAGTTTCGGGACCGCGGTAGCCGGCGAGTTGAAAGCCGAAGGCGGCGCGGTAGTAGTGACTCGCCTGCTTGGCATTGCCGACGTAGAACTCGACAAAGTCGGTGCCGTTGATCGGGAACGGATCGGCGGTGTCGGGCTTGGCGGAGGAGAAGACCTGGGTCGCCATGGGAAGGGCTCCGGTCGATGTAAGGGCTCACGGGGCAACAGCTTGCCAAAGTAGCGGCGGGGCACCAATATGTCCAATATCATGAATCGGCAGGATTGATACGTCATGGCTATTGATCAAATCGAGCTCCGACACCTGCGATACTTCTCCATCCTCGCGCAGGAACTCCACTTCGGACGCGCCGCCGCCCGGCTCGGGATCGCCCAGCCCCCACTCTCCCAGCAGATCCGCCGCCTCGAAACGGTGCTCGGCACCCGGCTCCTCGAGCGCACCAGCCGCCGAGTCCAGCTCACCGATGCCGGCAGTGCCTTCAGGGTGGAGGCCGACCGGGTACTGGCCGGGGTGGAGACCGCGGTCGAGGTGGCCCGACGATCCGGGCGGGGGGAATCGGGCGAGCTCCGGGTGGCCTTTGCCGCCACGGTGATGTTTCTGGCCCTGCCCCAGATCATTCGCGAGTTCCGGCGTCGTTACCCTCGGGTGCACCTGGATCTGCGCGAGATGCCGACCGGTCCCCAGCTCGACGCATTGCGCCGGGGCGACATCGAGATCGGCTTTGTGCGCGAGCCGAGGCCCGATCCGGCCCTCCAGATGGTGACCGTGATGCGGGAGCCGCTCCGGATCGCGGTGAACCGGAGCCATCCCCTGGCCGCGCGCCCCACGTTGACCGTGAAGGACCTGGCGGACGAGCCGTTCGTGCTGTTCCCTGCGGACCTGGCCCCCGGGCTTCATGCCCAGGTCATGGCCTTGTGTCGCGCCGCCGGGTTCGCGCCCCGGATCGTGGAGGAGAGCCGGGAGCTCTACACCAGCGTCAGCCTGGTGGAGGCCGGCGTAGGCGTGTCGATCCTGCCTGCTTCGGTGGAGAAGCTCGGCTGGCGCGGCGTGCGTTATCGCCCGATCCCGTCGGCCGGCGCCGAGACGCGGATTGCGGCGGCGTGGCGGAAGGACCGGGTGCGCCCGGTGATCGATGCCTTCATGAGCGTGGTCCGCGAGCTCGTTCCCGCCTGAGACAGTACTCTCCGCCCTCCAACCGCCCCGCTCGTCAGGCACACCCTACCGCCCATGGCGACATCGCCGGACAGATGGACAGTCCGGGTGTGCGTCACCGGGATGGCGCGTCACTGCGACATGTTCGAGTGAGTGCCTGAGAGTGGTATCGACACGCCGCCGCCGCGGGCCATCGAGCTGACGGGGCACCCCGGCACATCGGGAAACACGACTCGGACCGTGGTGTCAGGGCTCGGACCACGCTGGATCGTGGCTCACCAGTGGGCTCTACCGGCAAGGCACTCGGCAGCGGTCTACCGGGCAGTGCTCTCGCTCTCATTCTGAGGCGGGCACTTCCGCGGTGACCTCGCCGCGATGGGTATCCGGTACCCGGATGAAACAATGGATCCGGGCTCCTGATTGCCGGGACGAATCGCCGGGGCCCCGGCACGGGTGATGCCTAGAAGAACGGCACCCGGGTTCCACCACTACGACACGACCTGGAGCACCCGCATCCATGCGGCACAGCCCTTCCCGCCTCAGCGCCTGTCCACCGCAGCCGACGGTGACATCGGTCCAAGCGCCGGCACCAGCGATTCCTGCCGGCAAGCGTGCGGGCCTACCTCCCTCTTCTCGCCTGAGCACTGCATCCATGCGATACTCGTCCAGGCTACTTCGTGCGTGTCGGCCCCATCTGGCGGTCGCCACTGTCCTGCTGCTGGCTTCTCCCGCCCCGCGGGCCCATGCCCAGGTGGCCTTCAGCGCCGGTTACACTCGGCAGCACGTGGATGCCGGCCTCCGATCCGAAGGGTTGAGCGGGTACAGCGGTGAGGCGGCCATTCGGGTCGGCCGGCGCGTCAACCTGACGCTGGGTGGCGAACAGCTGGGGCATGACGCGAGCGCCACCCGAGGCGTGTTCAAGTTCAGCGCGTTTCGGGTCGGGGTGCAGCTGCTCGCAGTCCACAGTCGTTTGGCGGACCTCTCCTTCGGTACGGGACTGGGGGTGTTCAGCTTCGATCAGGACGATGAGGACGACGGCGGCGGGATCTCCGGCTTCCTCCAGGCCCAACTGGCGATTCACCCGATTCCAGTGGTTGGTGTCTACGTGGGGGGTATCGCCCAGGCACTGGATGGCGTGGGTAGGGTGCGTGGGGGAAGTTCGCTCGGCCTCAACCTCGGGATCCATCTGCGGAGCGACGGCTGGTAAGGCTCGCCGGCTACTTCCGAGGTGGGCTCCCATCGCCTGCTGGGTCGCCCTGCTGGCTGTGGTTGGACTGGCGCTCGCAGTGACCAACGGGGCCTTCGACCGAGCCCGGGGGGGCCAATGAGCGGCCGGCATGGTGTCGGCCTGGCGTCGTGTGTCTGGTAGGATTCGGCACCTGCAGCATTTCGTTCGAGCCCTTGCGGGCGACCTGTACCTGGACCGGCCCAGACTGGGAGAGGCAGCCAGGTCATCGTTCCTGACTTCGAAACCAGGCCCAGGTGATCCCATGAGACGGGGCGTGCCGCAGTCGGGCGGAATTCTGCTCGCGGCGTTCATCACGATGGTATCTACCCACCAGGCCACGGCCCAGGTGGTCCTCGAAGGCGGCGTCACTATCTACCGCCACCCAAGTGCATTCGGGCCCTACACGCTCACGGGGGCGGCACTCGGCGTGGCGGAGGGACTCGGACCCAGCGCCGAGTTCGTCGCCAATGTGGAGCTGACCGAAACCAAACGTCAGGCCGGGGAGAGCATCCGGGTCAGCGCCATCGATGTCGGGGTCGGAGCACTGCTGTTGCGACGAAGCCGGGTGACGCTGCGCCTGGGGCTTGGGGTCACCGCCTCCTTGGCCAAGTCATCCCAGGAGGACGAAAATGGTGGACAGATCAGCCCCTTCCTGGATCTCGCGATTCGGGTCTGGCCATGGCCTCACGCCGGTCTCCTGCTGCGCGGAATCGGGCGCCACACTCCCGATCGGGAATCGAGCTTCGGCCGGAGTCTGATCCTGGGGATCTGCGTTCGGCCTTGAGGGCCGGCGAGCTCCACCCCGAGCCACCCGACCCGACGAGCGCCGCCGCGTGTCACCGGGTCAGAGCCGGGCTACGGTAATTCGAACGCGGCCCGCTCCAGTTGGCGGATGACCCAGGCGGAGTGGGGCATGGGTCCGGTCCGCAACCGTCGGACTTCGGCCGCGACGTTGTACTCCACCCCGCGGATCGTGAACCCATCGTCATCCACCAGCAGGTACGCGGCTCGGCGATCCCCATCGTACGGAAGACCGACGCTTCCGGAGTTGGCGACCGTCATGCCGCCGACGCGTCGCACGTAGGGCCGGTGAATATGTCCGTGAATCACCACCTGCCCCTGGAGGGGGGAGTAGGTGGTCGACAGTTGGTCGTCGTCCGCCTCTGGGGGCGGCGCCGCCCACGGCGTGGCCGGCGATCCATGCAGGAGGACGAGATCACCGCGCCGCTCCTGCGGGGGCAGTCGACTCAGCCACGCGAGGCGCTCATCCCCCAGGACCTCCCGGGATACTTCGGCCATCTCCGCCAACGCCTCGAAGCACCGCTCCAGGCCCGGCTTCCCGCCTATTGCCTCGCCCAGCGCTTGGGGACGAACCAGCATCTCATCGGTGTTGCCCAGCACCCCCTGCCACCCTAACTCCCGGACCCGATCGATCACGGCGGCCGGGCTGGAGCCGCCGTCCGCCAAGTCGCCCCCGTGGAGGACCAGATCGGGGGCCATCCGCCCGAGGTCTGCCACCACCGCCTCCAGAGCGGACAGATTGCCGTGAATATCGGAGACGACGGCGAGGCGCATCCGCGGAGATCGGTACCAGGGTTCCAGGTCGTGGCCGTGGCCTACTGGCAGTACTCGTCGATCTGCTCCAGACCGATCAGCACTTCGCGTGGCTTGCTGGATCCGGGGGGCTGCGCCCCGAGGATCCCAGCCATGTGGAGTTGGTCGATGATGCGGGCGGCCCGGCCATAGCCGATCGAGAGTCGTCGCTGCAGGAGGGATGTCGACCCCCCCTGGTTCTGAACACAGACCTCGGCGGCCTCGCGGAAGAGCGGGTCCCGCTCGCCGTCGAAGGTGCTGCCGCTCCCACCCTCTTCCGCCGCCTCGAACGCCCGCATGAAGGCGAGAATGTCCGCCTCGCTGGCGGGGGCGCCGGCCTGGGCCACCCGGGCCTCACGCCGCTGGTCGTACCACTGCATCACCCCCTCGGTTTCCTCGGTGGCGATATAGGCGCCCTGAAGCCGCATCGGCTCGCTCTTCCCGGGCGGGAGGAAGAGCATGTCGCCGTTGCCGAGCAACGCCTCGGCGCCGTTCTGATCCAGAATGGTGCGGCTGTCGACCTTGCTTGCCACCCGGAAGGCGATCCGGCTCGGGAAATTGGCCTTGATGAGACCGGTCAGCACGTTCACCGAGGGACGCTGGGTCGCGAGGATCAGGTGAATGCCGATGGCCCGGGCCTTCTGGGCCAGGATCGCGAGCGGGGTCTCCACCTCGCCCTGCACCGTCATCATGAGGTCGGCCAGCTCGTCGACGATCATTACGATCAGGGGCAGCGGTCCCTCGCGATACACCCCATCGTCTTCCGGCTCGGGCGCGGTCGTATCCGCCTCGGCGCTGATCGACGCGATGGTGGGCCGGGGTTTGGGCGGGTTGCGCAGCGGCTTGCCTTCGTCGGCCTTGCGATTGAAGTCGGCCAGATTACGGGCGCCATTGGCATGCAGCAGCTCGTAACGCCGGTTCATTTCCAGGACGCCCCACTTGAGCACCGTGGCGGCGTCGTTGTTGTTGGTCACGACCTTGTGCCGCATGTGGGGGAGCGCGTTATACATCGAAAGCTCCACCATCTTCGGATCCACCATCAGGAAGCGGAGCTGCTTCGGCGTGTAGCGGTACACCAGGCTGGTAATGATCGTGTTGATCGCCACCGACTTGCCCGAGCCGGTCGCACCCGCGATCAGGAGGTGCGGCATCTTGGCGAGATCGGCGATGACCGGCTTGCCCTCGAGGTCGCGCCCCAGCGCGATCGGCAGCACCGCGCGCGAGGCATCCCACTCCGGCGCCTCGACCAGCTCGCGGAGCGACACCATCCGGGCATTGGGATTGGGGATCTCGACCCCGACCGCGCCCTTCCCCGGAATCGGAGCGACCCGGATGGACTGGGCCCGCATGGTGATGGCCATGTCGTCGGCCAGCGAGGCGATCCGCCCCACCTTCACGCCCGGCGCGGGGACCACCTCGAACTGGGTCACCACCGGGCCGGTGGTGCGCCCGGCAATCGAGCCTTCCACCTTGAAGGTCTTGAGCGTCTCCAGCAGCACCTGCCCCAACCGGTCGAGCTCGGCCTGTCCGGCGTCACGATCGTGGGCCGGCGGCGGCGCCAGAAGCTCGATCGGGGGCAACTGGGTCTCGTCCGCCGGGTCGCCGATGGGAAGATCGCCCGCCGGCTTGGCCGCCTTCTTCGCCTTCTTCTCCCGTTTGGGCGGGGGGAAGACCGGTTGTTCCTCCTCCTCCGGCGGAGTGGCGGCGGGAGGTGTCGCGACCGCGACCGGAGTCTGGCTCCGCCGGCCGGTGAGCCCGGCGAGCGGCTCGGCGGGTCGGGCCAGTCGGGTGAGGGGGTGCCAGGCGATGGTTACGATCGTCAGCGCCGAGAGCAGAGCGAAGCCGAGCAGCACCCCGCCGGCAACGCCGATGGCCTTGACGATGTAATAGGAGAAGAAGCCGGGCACCCAGCCGGTGAGCCGGGTGGCCAGGTCCTCCGCGCCCGAGGGGACATAGCCGGTAATGACCCCGACGAGGAAGGGAATCAGCAGCGCGAGCCCGGCCGTGAGGATCGCGGTGCGCTTCATATCGAGCCGGGGGAGGCGGTCGAACCCGGCCAACCCCAGCCCCAACCCCAACAGCGGGAACCCCAGCGCGCCGATACCGAGCCAGTCCCAGAGATGGCTGCCGAGCCACTCGCCGAGTCCTCCGGTGAGGTGGACCGGCAGCAGCGTCAGCCCGACGAAGCTGCCGGCGACCAGCGCCACGATGGCGCCGAGATGACGGCGGCCTTCGTCACTCATGCGGCGGGACCGGTGGCGGGCGGCGGAATGGTCACCCGGCGGTTCTGAAACTGGGCCAGCACCGGATAGGCGTCGACCCGGGCGGCGTCGGCCACGTCCTCCTTGAGTCCGAGCTCGGCCAGCTCCCGTCCGCCGCGGCTGGCGGCCAGGGGGCGTTCCCACTTCCGACCGTACCGGCGCACCAAGTCGAGCGTCGCAATGGCGGCATCGTTGAGCCCTTTACGGCCCCGTCCGCCGCCCATCGCCGCCTCCACCAGCCGGCCGGCGCAGTAGGCGTCGTCCAGGGCGAAGCGGTTCTCCCGTCCGGCACAGACGATGAGCGGATCTTCGTGGCGCTCCCAGGCCTCATGAGCCCGGGCGCTCGCCACCGAGAAGTTGCCGGCGCAGGCGAGGAAGACGTGCGGGCAGCTGGCCACCGCCAGCAGGGCGCCGGTGCCGTTGGTGGTGGTCATGATGACGGTCTTGCCGCGGACCGTGTCGGGGACCATCTCCCGGGGGGAATTGCCCAGCGCGAAGCCGGGGATCTGCAGGGCATTGCGTTCCCCGGCCAGGACCGTCTCGTCCGCGCCCAGGGTGCCGGCGAGGCGCAGGGCCTCCTCGGTGCTCGCGACCGGCACCACCGCGCGAGCCCCGTTGGTCAGCGCCGCGCACATGGTGGTGGCGGCCCGGAGGATGTCGATGACGAAGACAGTCCGGCCCTGGACCTCACCGGGGGTGAGGCCGGCAGCGGTGAACACGACGTCCAGCTTCATGCTTCGGGGCGGAGCAGCTCCGGATGACGTTCCAGAAACTTGGTATCGACCGTCCCGGAGACGAACTCCGGGTGCCGGATGATGCGAGCGAGGAAGGGAATCGTGGTGGTCACACCCTCGATGATGAAACTGTCGAGCGCCTGCCCCATCCGGGCCAGCGCTTCCGCCCGGGTGTTTCCGTGCACGATCACCTTCGCCAGCAGGGAATCGTAATAGGGCGGCACGGTATAACCGGCATAGACGTGGGTATCGAGGCGCACCCCGGGTCCGCCCGGGGGATGGTACGCGGTAATCAGCCCGGGGGACGGCTGGAAGTTGCGATAGGGATCCTCGGCGTTGATCCGGCATTCGATGGCGTGGCCCCGCAACCGGCCTCCTTCGCCCCGGAAACTGATCTCCTCACCGGCCGCGACCCGGATCTGCTCCTTCACCAGGTCGAAGCTGGTGACCATCTCCGTCACCGGGTGCTCCACCTGGATCCGAGTGTTCATCTCCATGAAATAGAAGCTGCCGTCCTCGTCCAGCAGGAACTCCAGGGTGCCGGCGCCGACGTAGTTGATCGCCGCCGCGAGCCGCACCGCGGCTTCGCCCATCCGGGCCCGGAGCTCGGGTGTGAGCGCCGGGCTGGGGCTCTCCTCGATCAGCTTCTGGTGCCGCCGCTGGACCGAACAGTCGCGTTCGCCGAAGTGCACCACCCGGCCGTGGGTATCGCCCATGACCTGGATCTCGACATGCCGGGGCCGCGCGAGGTACCGTTCAACGTACACCTCGCCGTTGCCGAAGGCGGCGAGCGCCTCGTTCTGCGCCAGGGAGAACACCTGGGTGAACTGCTCCGGGTCGTTGGCGACCCGCATCCCCTTCCCGCCCCCGCCGGCGGTCGCCTTGATGATCACCGGGAACCCGATCGCCTCGACCTGGGCCAGCGCCTCGTCCATGTCGTGGATGGTGCCGGCGGTGCCGGGCACTGTGGGTACCCCGGCCTCCTGGGCCAGGCGTTTGGCGGTGGCCTTGTCGCCCATCTGGCGGATCTGCTGACCGGAGGGGCCGATGAAGGCGATGTTCGACGCCTTGCAGGTGTCCGCGAACTCGGCATTCTCGGCGAGGAAGCCGTAGCCGGGGTGGATCGCGTCGGCGCCGGTGATCTCGGCCGCGGCGATGAGATTGGGAATCCGCAGATAGGACTGGCGTCCCGGCGGCGGGCCGATGCACACGTCGTCATCGGCGAAGCGCACGTGGAGGGACTCGCGATCGGCCTCGCTGTAGACGGCAACGGTACCGATCCCCAGTTCCCGGCAGGCGCGGATCACGCGCAGCGCGATCTCGCCCCGGTTGGCGATCAGGACTTTCTTGAACACGTCAGGGCGTCAGGTCGTTGGAGAGATCGCCGCCCATGGCGCCGCCGGTGACCGCCCCGCTGAAGGTCCGGTCGGACGCGGAGCTGATGCCCGAGGCGCGCAGGGCGAACTCGCTGGGGTTGGTCGAGTAGAACAGCGCGCTCTCGTAGGAAATGACTTCGTCCTTGTACCACTTCATGAGCGACTGGTCGAAGCTCTGCATGCCGTAGGCCTCGGTACCTTCGGCGATCAGATCGGGGATGTTGAGGGCCTTCTCGATGTCCCGGATATTGTCGGCCACCGCCGCGGTATTGATCAGCACCTCCGCCGCGGCCACCCGGCCCTTCCCGTCCTTGCGCGGCACCAGCCGGAGGCAGATCACCGCCGCCAGCGCGGTGGAGAGGAGCGAGCGGATCTCCTGGTGCTGGTGCGGCGGGTAAAACGAGATCACCCGGTTGATGGTCTGCGTGGCATCGGTGGTGTGGAGCGTGGAGAAGACCAGGTGGCCGGTATCGGCCGCCTTGAGCGCCACGTCCAGCGTTTCCATGTCCCGGATCTCGCCGATCAGGATCACGTCGGGGTCCTGCCGCAGCACATGCCGCAGCGCGGTCCCGAAGGCCAGGGTGTCGCTCCCCACCTCCCGCTGGGAGATGTTGGCGTTCACGTCGCGGTGAAGGAACTCGATCGGATCCTCGATCGTGATGATATTCACCCGCCGGTTCTGGTTGACGTGGTTGATCATCGCCGCCAGCGAAGTCGATTTACCCGACCCGGTGACCCCGGTGACCAGCACCAGGCCGCGGGGCCGGATGGCGATCTCCTCCAGCACCTCGGGAAGATGGAGCTCCCGGATGGTCTTCACCTCATAGGGAATCGCCCGGAAGGCGAAGGCCAGGGTACCCCGCTGCTGGTAGATGTTGGTCCGGAACCGGCCCACCCCCGGCACCCCGATGGCGAAGTCGGCCTCCTTCTTCTCGGCAAACTCCTTCACCTGTCGCGGCGTCATGATCTGCTCGGCCAGCAGCTTGAGGTCCTCCGGCTTGAGCGGCTGCATTTCCAGCGCGTTGAGCTCGCCATTCACCCGGATCGTCGGGGGCCGGCCGACCTTGAGGTGCAGGTCGGAGCCGTTCCGCTGGACCATGAGCGAAATGGCCTGCTTGAAATTGAACGGCGGGAGAACGTTGCCCGGAGCCGTCGTCTCAGCCATTGGGATCCACCCGGAAGAGGACGGTGCCGAACTCGACCGGCTGGGAGTCCTCGACCAGGATCTCCCGAACTACCCCGGTGACTTCGGCCTCGATCTCGTTCATGATCTTCATCGCCTCGATGATGCAGACCGTCTGTCCCTGGGTGACGCGGCCCCCCACCTTCACGTAGGCCTCCGCCCCGGGCTCCGGCGACTTGTAGAAGGTGCCCACCATCGGCGACTTGATGTCCTTGAGGGCGCCTCCTGCCGGCGTCGCGGGGGTCGTCGCGACCGGCGCCGGCGCGGCTCCCGGCACCGCGGTGGGCGCCGGCACCGCGTGGTGCATCGCCATTGCCACCGGCGCCGGGAGGGAAGTGGCGCTGCCGGTGCGGGTGATGACCACGCCGGTCTCGAACCACCCCTTGACCTCGATGGATCCGATCTCGGGAAACTCGTGCAGCAGTTCGGCCAGCTTCCGGACATCCTTGAGGTCGACCGACCGGATGCCGGGCTGCTTGGCCAGCACTTTCGCGAGATCCTGGGCGTCCTTGGGATTCATGAGCCGAAGAGTTTGGGGTTACCGCAACTCCAGCAGTTCGACCTGATTGTCCGACAGCAGTTCGGGCCCGGCCGCGGCGAGATGCAGATCGTCTTCCAGCCGCACCCCGCCCCAGCCGGGAAGATAGATGCCAGGTTCCACCGTGACCACGGCGCCGGCGGGCAGGACCGCGTCGGCGGTGGCCGACAGGCGCGGCGCTTCATGCACCTCGAGGCCCAGACCGTGTCCCAGGGAGTGGCCGAAGGCCTCGCCGAAGCCGCGCTGTGCGATGATCTCGCGCGCCAGCGCGTCGGCCTCCCGCCCGCTCATCCCCGCGCGCACATGCTCCAGCGCCCGCCGCTGGGCCTGGCGCACGGTATCGTACACCAGCCGCTGTCGCTCGTCGGCCGCCGCGCCGACAACCACCGTGCGGGTCAGGTCGGCACAGTATCCGTCGACCTGTGCACCGAAGTCAAGCAGCAGCCACTCGCCCCGCTCCACCGCCCGGCTGCTGGTGCGCGCGTGGGGCAGCGCGGCCCGCGGACCCGACGCGACGATAGTGGGGAACGGGTGCCACTCGCTCCCCCGCCTCCGGAGCGCCGCCTCCAGGCGGGCCGCGATGGCGAACTCCGTCTCGCCGACCCGCACCTGGGGCAGGGTCTCCGCCAGCGCCTCGGTGGCAAGGGTGGCCGCCGCGCGGATCGCGTCCACTTCCTCCTGGTCCTTGATCGTCCGGAGCCGCTCGACCAGGTCCCCGCCGGCCTCCCAGCGCGGGATCCCGAAGGTCTCGAGTCGATCGCGATCCCTCACGGTCGCAACATGGGCCTCGAAAGACCCGATCCCGACGGGCCGCTCCTGCGCCACCCGCTTGAGCCGGTCCCACACATTGACCGGATCGATCTCGACCCGCGCGGTATTGCCGGCCTCGCGCGGGGCCTGGGCCGCGTACCGGTAGTCCGTGACGAGTATGGCATCCTGCGCCCGTATCAGCAGGAGCCCGCTCGACCCGGTGAATCCCGTCAGATAGCGGATGTTGGGCAGCGACTGCACCACCAGCAGGTCGAACCCCAGCGTGGCCAGCCGCTCCCGGAGCGCGGCCTGCCGTTCCTCCCGGCGATCAGGGTTCACGAAGCTTGCCGACCAGCGCCTGCAATCCGAGGAGATAGCCGGAGGGCCCGAAGCCGGCCACGATGCCGAGGGCCAGGTCGGCCAGTCGCGAGTGCCGGCGCTCGGGCTCCCGCGCGAAGATGTTGGAGAGATGGACTTCGACGAACGGAATCTTCACCGCGAGAAACGCGTCGCGGATCGCGAGGCTGGTGTGGGTGAAGGCGGCGGCGTTGACCAGGGCGCCGTCGGCGTGGCCCTTGAGGCCCTGGACCGCTTCGACAAATGCCCCTTCGTGATTGGTCTGGGTCCAGGTGAGCGCCACCTCGAGCCGGGCCGCTTCGGCCCGCACCAGCTGCTCGAGCTCGGACAAGGTCGTCCGGCCGTACACCTCGGGCTCGCGGGTGCCGAGCAGGTTCAGGTTCGGCCCGTTGAGAACGGCGACCCGCATCAGCGCTTGAGGTTCTTGAGCCAGTTCTGGAACTGGTCGAGGTCCTCGTCCGACGCCCCCGACGGGCGGGACGGTGCCGAGCCGGGGCCGGGGCCGGGAGGCGCTCCGAAGAACTGATCGAAGGAAAACGCATCCGGCCCCGGTGGGGACGCGGATGCCGGCGGGGGCTCCGCCGGGCGCGCTGCGGCCCCGGCCGAGGGCTCTTCCCCGAAGATGGCGCTCAGGGACAGCGGATCGCGTGCCGGCCGGGTCGGTGCCCCGCCATTCTCGTCACCCCCGCTCCCCATCGGCTCGAAGCCGGCCGGGGCGGCGCCACTCCCGGGCCGGGCATCCGCGAGCGAGCGGAAGAAGGACTCCACCGACTCGCCACCGGTGTCGGCCGCGATATAGGTGTGCCGCCGGGCGGCCGTGGCGCTCCGCGCCTCCAGCTCTCGCACCCGGTCGCGCAAATGGCTATCGCCCGGCTGCTGCGCCGAGAGGGCACGATAGACCTTGAGCGCTTCCGCGATGTGGCCCTGGCGGGCGTACAACTCGGCCATGGTCTCGGTCATCACCGGCTCCGGCTCACCCGCCGCCGGCTCGGGCGCCTCCTCCGGCGGGGCCAAGTCCGCCTGGGTGATGCGCCGGACCCGGTGGGGCTCCGGTCGCGCGGCATCGTCGGGGAAGATCAGTTTGAGCTCGGCCGAACTCCGCGTCGCCTCAGCTACCAGGTCCGCGACCGGCTCTGCCTCGGCTTCGGCCTCCGCCTCGGCGACGAGTGGCTCCGGCTCGGGCTCCGCCACCACAACCTCTGGCTCCGGCTCGTGCGCCACGGCCGGTTCCGGTTCTGGCTCCGGCAGCGGCTCGATCAGGGGCAACTCCACGACCGGAGCCGGCGCCTCGACCGGCTCCTCCTCGTCGAAGAACCAGGACGGCGCACCGGAGGCGTCGGGTGGGGCCGGCGGCGGCTCGGTCGGTATTTCCTGGGTGGGCATCGCCGCCATGGTGGCGAGGGTCCCGGAGACCTCGGTGATGCCCCAGGACGGCGCGGATACCGGGGGCTCAGGCGTGGGCAGCGGCTCCGGCGCGGCCATCTCGGCGGCCTGGGCCGACCGCAGCAGCTCCTCGGCCCCGCTGGGGGACTGATATTCGGAGGAGCCGTGCCCCGAGACCCGCAGTTCCTCGGAGGCGTCGGGCGACTGGAACTCGGAGGCACCGGAGACCGAGATCGACAGGTCCGCGCTGGCATCCGGAACCTGGAACTCGGACTGCCCTGGCGTCAGGTCGAGGAGGGCGCTGCTGTCATCCGGCGCCTGAAACTCACTCGTCCCGCTGGGACTGATCTGTATGTCGGCCGGCTGCTCGGTGCCGATGGCGAAGGGCCCGCTGGGGCGCGCCGGCGCCTCGGGAGCTGGAGGGGTGAAGGCCTCCTCCACCTTGAGGTCCGCAATCGGCTGGAGATCGGCCGGAGCGGACAGGTCCATCCCGGCGGGCTCGAGTCCCTCGAGGCGCACCGGGGTGGGCGGCGCTGGAGGCGCCGGCTGGGCGAAGGCCGGACGGACGGCGGTGACCTCTGCCTCGGGGGGCACCCGCTTCTCCGGCAGGGCCGGCGCCGACTCGACGCTCAGGAAGCTGTCCAGTGCCTCGTCGGCGAAGGCCGCGACGTCGCTGACGTCGTCGATGACCCCGCTCGCCGCCTCGGTGCGGTCCTGCACTTCCTGCCTGTCGATCGCCACCAGCTCATCGACCCGCACTTCCAGGGTCTTGACCGCCGGGGCCGGCGCCGCGGCAGCCACCACCTCGGATGTGAGGGCGGCGGCGGCGGCTTCCCGGGCGGCGTTCACCCGCCCAAACTGCTCCCGAGCCTCGTCGTTGCTCGGGTCGACGGCCACCAGGCGGCTCAGCCAACTGTTGGCTTCCGCCAGGCGGCCCTGGCGTTCGGTGATGTCCGCCAGCGCCTTCAGCGCGATGACATTCTCGGGATCAAGATCGAGCACATGAGCAAAGGCCGCCTCGGCCGGGCCATCCTCGCCCAGGTCGAGACAGCACCGCCCGAGGACGATGTTGCCGGGTATGTGGTCGGGATGGAGTTCCAGGCCCTGCCGAAGGACGTCGCGCGCCAAGGCATGGTCCCCGTTCTTCCGGAGGACCTCGGCGTATGGCGCAAAGACCGTCCCCTTGGGATTGTCCCTCCACCGGCGCTCGAGCTTCTCGATTTCGCTGTTTGGTGGCATCCCGGGTTCTATCCCTAAGTTGTTGTGGGGATTGAACAAAGATTAGCGAGCCCCCGAAGGACTGTCAACGGGCGGAAAGCCACCTCGGCTTGTGATTAGCGGTTATCGGGCTTACACTTAGCCCGCCTTTTTCCGACCGTTCCCACGAGAGGCAGGACAGCCCCCTATGATGCAGGTATTTCGCAGCATCGCCGGCAAGGTCGCCGCCGCGGTGTTTGCCGTGCTCATGATCGTCTTCCTCCTGACCAGCGTGGACTGGCGCCAGGTGACCGGCGGGTCCCGGACCAGCGTGGGCAGCATCGAAGGCGTCACGATCCAGCTGCGCTCCTACCAGGCCATCGTCCAGCAGCAGATCGAGAACCAGCAGCGCCAGGCGGGACGCTCCCTCTCGGCCGAGGAAATCGAGCAGCTCCGCAACGACGTGTGGGACCAGCTGATCCAGCAGCAGGCGCTGGAGAAGGCCTACGAGTCGCGTCACCTGACCGTGACGGCCGACGAGATCGCCGCGGCCATTCAGAACAGCCCCCCGTCAGAGGTGCTGAGCGCCCCGACCTTCCAGACCGACGGCAAATTCGACCCAGCCAAGTACCAGCGGTGGCTCCGGTCGGCCGAGGCCATCCAGGTGATGCCGGCGCTGGAGGCGCAGTACCGCGATGAGATCCGCCGGAGCAAGCTGTTCCGGGTGGTGACGGCCGACGTCTACGTCTCGGACCCCGGGCTCTGGCAGGCCTGGCGGGACGCCAATGAGAAGGTCACCATCGAGCTGGTGAGCATCGATCCCCGTCGGGCGGTACCGGACAGCGCCGTGAAACTGACCGACGCCGAGATCCGGCAGTACTACGATGCCCACAAGGACGAGTTCAAGCGGCCCCAGACCGCATACCTGAGCTATGTCTCGCTGCTGCGGTCGGCCGATGCGAGCGACACTGCCGCCGCCCGGAATCAGGCGCTGCGGCTCCGGCAGGAGATCATCGACGGCTCCCCCTTCGATGAGGTCGCCAAGCGGGAATCCTCCGACACCGCCTCCGGCGCCAAAGGCGGCGATCTGGGGGAATTCGGCAAGGGCGTTATGGACCCGGCCTTCGAGAAGGCCGCCTTCTCCCTGCCGATCGGCACGGTGAGCGAGCCGGTGCTCTCGGCCTTCGGCTTTCACCTGATCAAGGTGGAATCGCGCAGCGCCGCCAAGGCGAAGGCACGTCACATTCTCATCCCGATCGAGATCACCGGGGCGCATCGCGATCAGCTCGACGCCCGGGCCGACAGCCTCGAGGCACTGGGGGCCGACAAGCTGGACCCCGCGGCTCTCGACACCGCCGCCCGGGCCCTCGGCCTGACGGTCGGCCAGGCGTTGCCGCTGCAGAAGGGTGGACGGGTACAGGTCGGTCTCCAGGTGGTCCCGGACGCCGGGGTCTGGGCCTTCCAGGCCAAGCCGGGCGAGACCGGGCGGATCATCGAGGTCTCATATGCCTACTTCCTGTTCCGGCTGGACAGCCTGCACGCCGAGGGGGTGCCGCCGTTCGAACGGATCAGGGATGCCGTGGGGCTCGCGGCCTCGAACGCGAGGAAGCAGGAGTTGGCCAAGGGAGTGGCGGACAATGTGGCCAAGCGTCTCGCGGAAGGCAGCACCCTGACCCAGGCGGCCACCGCCCTCGGCCTGCCCCATAGCGACCTCGGTCCTTTCACCCGGATCAACCCGGCGATTCCCAACCCGGTCCTGGTGGGTGCAGCCTTCGGCGTCGAGGTGGGGAAGACCAGCGGCGCGATCCCGACTGAGGACGGCACCTTCTTCCTGCGGGTGATCAAGCGAGAGCCGGCCGACTCGGCGGCGTACGCCAAGGGCATCGACGAGTTCCGCTCCCGCCAGATCCGGCTGGCAACCCAGGACCGGGTCCGGAGCTATCTCGCGGCGCTCAAGAAAGCGGCCAAGGTGACGGACCGCCGGGCCGAGATCTTCCGGACAGAGGCCCAGGCGGGTAGCGGGAATCCGCAGAGCTGAGCGGCAAGGCGGCAAGGCGGCAACTTGAAGGGCGGGCACCCCGAGGGGAGCCCGCCCTTCAACTTTGCCGCCTGACCGCCTGACCGCCTGACCGCCCTACTGCGACAGCCGCTTCGGCTCGCCGGTGCTGCTCGGCGTGGTCGGTGTGCTGGTCCGGCTGTCGATCTGACGGGACGTCGGCGCGTTGCTGTCCTGCCCGCTCACGGCGTCGCCCGCGTCACTGATGCTGCGCTTGAACTCGCGAATGCCCTTGCCGAACGAGGCGCCGATCTCCGGCAACCGCTTGGCCCCAAAGACCATCAGCACGATGAACCCGATCAACAGGATCTCGGGGAGACCCAGGTTGCCAAGCATAACGACCCCCGCTAAAAGAGTGACCGCGCGATGAGATAGGCGATGATGACGCCCAGGATCGCGAGCGGCGAAACATGGACCGCGAATGGCCCCAGCGTCAGGCTGAAGACCAGCAAGTCGAGCGAGACCGGCCCGACACTGCCATTGGCGGTAAAGGTAAACACCTGTTTGGCCACGCTGTCGGGCATCACGGCCGAGACCAGGGCGTTGAGGAAGCCGCCGAGGATGAACCCGGTGACCAGGACACCGAGGTAGAAGCCGGGGCGCCGCGGACCGGTGGCCATCAGCGCCGCCGATCCAGGACGTAGGCGATGCTGTCCCGCAGGGTCTCCCGGGCCCCGCTGGGCGGGAGGGCATCGAGTTCCCGCTCCGCCTGTTCCGCCAGCGCGTGGGCCCGGCGCCGGGCGTAGTCCAGCCCGCCGGCGTCGGCCGCGAAGCCGATCACCCGGGCGATCTGCTGGTCGCTCGGCTCGGGGGTCGCCATGAGAGTCGCGACGTCGCGCCGAGCATCGGGGGTGAGACGGGACAACGCGTAGATCAGGGGCAACGTGACCTTGTGCTCCCGGAGATCGTTGCCCGACGGCTTGCCGGTAACGGTCTCTTCGCCGGTGTAATCCAGCAGATCGTCCACGATCTGGAAGGCCATGCCCAGCGCTTCGCCGAAGGCCCGCAGGGCGTGGCGTGTCCGGGGCGAGGCCCGCAGCGCCCCCAGATCGCAGGCGCCGGAGAGCAGCGACGCGGTCTTGGCCCGGATCAGCAGGTCGTACTCCGGCTCCGAAAACGCCAGCGGCTCGTGGGCCATGAGCTGCCGCATCTCCCCCACGGTCATGTCGTTGGTGACCCGCGAGAGCACCCGAAGCGGCTCGATGTCGCCCAGCCGGGTCAGCTCCACCACGGCCCGGGAGTAGAGATAGTCGCCCATGATCACGGAGACCTGGTGACTGAACAGGGCGTTGATGGTCGGCATGCCCCGCCGGAGCACCGAGTGGTCGACCGAGTCGTCGTGCACCAGCGTGGCGAGGTGAATCAGCTCCACCACCGCGGCCAGGATTTCGACTCGTTCATCGGGCGCCGCCGCGGCCTCGTTGGCGAGGAGCAGGAGGGTGGGCCGGAACATCTTCCCCTGCATCTGCAGCAGGTGACCGTTCACCTCGGTGATCAGCCCGAAGTCGCTCTCGATGATACGCCGCAGCTCCCCCTTCACCACTTCGAGCCGGGGCCCGAGGGAGGCCTGCAGCGCGGCAAGGGTGACCCCGGCGGTCGGCGACGTCACTGGGCGCGTCCCGAGGCGAGCCGGTTCATCCTGGCGGTCACGTCCTGGAAGCCGATCTCGACGGCCAGCACCCGCTGGTAATTGGCGATCGACGCATCGGTCTTGCCCTGCGCCTCCTGGGCCCGGCCCAGCCAGTAGATCAGGCCGATCTGCTCGTCATCGGTAGCACCGAGACTCTCGACCGCGCGCTTGAGAATCGCCTCCGCGATCGCGAACTGGCCCTTGTCGAAGAAGGCCGTGCCCAGGGCCTCCGACGTCTTGAGCCGCCCCTCCGGCGAGCGCAGCGCCTTCTGGAACTCGGCGATGGCCTCGTCCAGCAGTCCCATCTCCTTGAACGCCACGCCCAAGTCGTAGTGGGCCTGGAAGTCCTCGGCGTCGATGTTCTCATCGATGCCCCGCCGGAAGGCGGTGAGCATTTCGTTGAAGTCCTTCTGTTCGTCCCCGGTCGGCTCCTCGTCCTCCACCCGCATCCGGGTGTCCTTGATCTTGTCGTCCTCGAGGATCAGGGCGCCGAGGTCGATGAAGTCGCCGGCGGGCTCGGGAATCCGGGCGGCCGGAGCCGACTTGCGCTTCCGGGTGTCCGCCGAGGGCACAGGCGTCCGGGCCGCGGGAGCGGCGGGCGCTTCCGGGGCCGCGTCGAACATGGCATCCACCGCGTGCTCGGCTTCCTCGGCCACCGGGGAGCGGCCGCCCGAGGGCCGCGGGGGCGGGATGGGTGGAAGCTCGTCCTCGGGCGAGGCAAAGGCATCGAGGGCCGCGAGCGCCCGCTGGTTCCCCGGGTCATGCTCCGAGACCCGACGGTACACCGCCAGGGCCTTGTCCATCGCGCCGACCCGAAGCAGGGCGTCGGCCAGCTCGAGGTAGGAGTCGATCAGCCGGGAGCGATCGCCACTCCGGAAGCCGATTTCGACCCGCTTCTGGTGATACCGGACCCCGTTGGGATCCAGCCGGATCAGCTCATTGATGAGGTCGCTGGCGTGGATCCAGTCCTCCCGCCCCTCGTAGCCGGCCAGCGCCAGCTCCAGCTCTTCCTGCCCCCGAAGCTGTTCCCCGGCGGCCAGCAGGGCCTCGCCCAGGGCCCGGTGCGCCTCGGGGTCGTCCGGATCATCGAGGACCCGGTCCTCCAGGTCCGTGATGGTGAGCTGAACCGGTGCGGCGGGATCGAGGAACGTGATCTCGCTCCCTTCGCCCTCATCGATGGCAGGCAGCGCATCGGCGGAGTACTCGAGGTCGGGTTCGTTCAGGAATTCCGGTTCGGGGGCACCGGTATCGAGGAGGTCGAGGTCACCCCCGATATCTCCGGCGCCCGATTGCGTGTCCAGACCGTCGGTCAGGTGCCCGAGGGCATCGGCCAGCTCCGGGGAGCTTTCGAGCGGATCGGGAATGATCAGGCTGGTGCGGTCCCCCGGCTCCAGGTCGGCCGGGTCCACGCTGGCCCGCTCCAGGTCCAGGCCTTCCGACGACACGTTGAGGTCCACCGAGTCCGGCACCGGTTCGTCCAGCTCCAGGCCCTCCATCGGGCGCACCGCGGTGGGATCGAAATCCTCCGTGACGGTGGGCTCGAAGCCCAGAGTCTTGGCCACTTCGGCCGACGCCGCCGCCTCGAGGTGGGCTTCGTCGGAAATCGGCTGGACCGACTCGAGCTCGAGCGGGGTATCCACCAGGCTCGAATGCTCGATTTCCAGGGGCGGGGTCGGCGGCGTGGGAATCGCCGGCGTCTCCCCGGTCTTGGACCCCGCGGCGCGGCCCTTCTCCTCACCTACTTCGATGAGCGGCAGGCCACCGGTCGCCGTCTTGAGCTTTTCGGTGGGGCGGCCGGGCGGTGGAATCACCACCGCCCGGGTCTTCCGCGACGCCGGACCGGAGGGCGCGCGGGGGGCGGGGGGAGCGAACTCGCCGCCGGTGTCGAGGAAGATCAGGTCACCCTTGGCGCGGGGGGCGGGCGGCCTGGGCGCGCCGGGCTCCGCGGCAGGAGCGGTTCCACCGTCTTCGGCATCGAGCGCCTGCAACCGCGCGAGGGTCTTTCGCGCTCCGATGGTATCGCCCCGGGCCTCGAGGTCATTCGCCAGTTTCTCGAGCTGCTCCCGGGCCTCGGCGTTGCGCGAGGAGGCACGGAGCAGTTCGCTCAGCATCAGGCGGATTTCCTTGTTCCCGGGAAACTGGTCGGCAAACTCCTTAACCGACTTGAACGCTTCGTCCAGCTGATTGAGGGCGTTCATCCGCTCGAGGTACTCGAGCAGGTTCTTCTTCGCCTCGATGACGACGTTTTTCCGGGCGTGCAGGTGGGCCAGCTTGAGGTAGGTCCCGATCCGGCCGGGATTCACCCGCAGGATCTTGCCGCACAGCGCGATGGCGTTGTTGTAGAACCCCTGCTCACCGTAGAGGTCGGCTGCGCGCTCATAGGCCTGCACGGCCGGGCCCGGCTCGTTGGCCTTGAGGTACAGGTCACCAATCCGGTTATACACCGAGAGATCGGGAACCGGGTCGTTACCGGCCTCGAACTCGCGGATGGCCTGGAGATAGACCTCGATGGCCCGGCGCCACTCCTCCTTCTGCTCATACTTCCGGGCCGTTTCCTTCAGCTTCTCGAAGTTCATCCAGCCGGCAGGTGGGAGGGTGGAGGCCTATGAAACAACTGAACTTACAAGATACGGGGCAAGGCGGCATAGCGGCAAGCCGGGCGAAAGCGGGGGCGGCGCGACGCCGGCCCGGCACTCGGGCGTCCGGAAAGAAGCGAAGGGCGGCGGGGCTCAGAGGCCCCGCCGCCCTTCCGCGCCAGGTCGTCCCGCCGCGCTGGCGCCTACTTCCGGACCGATGCCGCCCGGAGGAGCTCGGGGTTCCCGGGGTCGGTCTGGAAAGACCAGTCCATGATCAGGAACGTCTGCCCAACGTGGGTCACCCGCACCGCGCCGTAGCGCAGGAAACCGTCCCCTCCGTCAGTCTCGAAGACGTAGCCCCACCCCGGCAGCGCTTCAATGCCACCCCGACCATACGCGATATCGGGCGCGAAATCGATGGCGGTCAGGTCGCCAACCGGCGCATTGCCGTAGACGCTGACGCCGGTGCCGGCCCTGAGTGGGGTCAGGAACAGCGTTCCGGTCTGATCCCGCTCGACGGTGAAATCGGCCTGCGCATTGGATCCGGCCAGGATCAGGCCGATCTCGTTGGCGTCGGCCCGGCCATCGTTGTCGAGATCGCGCCAGAAGCGGAAGCCGCTGCCCGCATCCTGCGCCTGGCGGGCGTAGAGCACCACATTGCGGGCGTCCGGGCGCGGCGTGTCGTTGCGAATCGGCGACCAGAGACTCTCAAAGCCCTCCACGCTCACCGCCGAGACCCCGAAGCAGCGTGGCACCCCGTTGGTCAGAGCGCTGGCCACGAACTCCGGCGCCACGGTGGTGCCTTCCAGCGACCAGGTGGTCCCACAGAGGTTCTGATCCAGGTCGTAGGAGGCGCTATACACCCGGTAGATCTTGAAGCCATTGGGATCCGACTGGAAGGCGTTGTCGGTCCAGGTAAGCGCGATCGCGCCGTTGAGCGAGGTGCTCAGGAGGTCAGTCGGCTTGTCGAGCGCCAGGCGCTCGTCCACCGTGACCACCGCACTGGGCGAGCTCTCAACCCCGTCGATATCCTCGGCGGTGACGTAATACTGGAGGTGCGGCACGCCCTGATCGTGGAAGCTGTTTGAGGTGGTGCTGCCGCGGAGCCGGTAGCTCTCCGTCGTGGAGCCGCGCGAATACACGTGCCAGACCGCCAGGTTGGGATCGCGGTCGAAGTCCCAGTGCAGCAGCACGCCGGTTGGCGCACCCGGGGTCCCGCTCGGCTCAACCTCGTAGCTCAGGTTGCTGGGGGGAGCAACGAGACCGCCACCGGGGTTCACGGTGTCGTAGTCCGAGCAGGCGGCCGCAAGGCCGAGAAGGGGCAGAACCAACCAGGCGCGACGCATCGCTGTCTCCGGAAAGGGAACCACCCCTGTCTCAGGCAGGGAGGATGCCAGTCGGGTCCGCGCCGGTAAAGTGCTGTTATACAACTACTTAGAAGATTACACCTGGCGGAACCTGTGTCCCTTGCCAAGGACAGACCGTGTGCTGCGGGGAGATGGGTGACGGCGCGGAGTGCGGCAGAGGGGCTCCCGACAACGACCGGGTCAGGGGGCGCCGCTGCGGTGAACAGCGGAGGGGACACCCCGATCATGCCCAACTTCCCCAGAAGCCGATGCCTCAGCGCTCGATCGAGGTCTGGTTGTAGTCGAACTTGATGTCGGGCAGGTCGGAGAGATACACCGAAAAGAAGAATGCGAAATTCCCGTTGGCGTTCTTGACGAAATTGAAGCCGGCCCGCCACTCGTGGAGCACCCGCTCGAGCCGCACGGTGTGCGACTCGAACTTGCTGTCGGTGATGTTGTACTGCGCCGAATAGGAGACGGTCCAGAAGGCCGTAGGGGCAAAGGCGGTGCTGAACCCCACGTTCTGCTGCGCGGGCTGGGTGGCGCGGTTGAGCTCGGAGCGCTGCCGCGAGAGGCTGTAGTTGAAGTTGGCGCTGAACTGCCGGTTGCTCCCCACCCCCAGCGACTGCTCCGCCCCGTACCCGTAGTAACTGGGAGGCCGCCCGTAGCGGCTCTGGCTGGCCACGTAGTTCGGCGGCGGCTGGTCCTTGGGCTGAGTGGTATCCCGTCCGTGCACCAGTCCGAAGACCCCGAGCACCGAGCGCACTGTCCGACCCGAAATGGCGAAGCTGGCGGTCATGGACTGGAGGAAGGGCGAAAACCTGGCACTGTCGGTTCCCACCGGCCCGCGGAAGAGATCGTGGGTGAGGCTCAGGCTGAAGCCCGGCAGCAGATCGCTCTGGAACTGGTTGGTGAGCGCGTCGGTGAGCCAGCCGGTCTTTCCCGGCTTCTTGGCCTGCTCGAAATCGTATTGGATGGAGCTGGTCTGGATGCCCAGCAACCGGAATTTGCGGGCGTTCTCGACCGATGTCGTATCGCCCGCCCGGGGTCTTGCCTTGGCCTCGAAGTTCTGGGAGAGGCCTACGCTCAGGACCTGGGCCGGGTCGCTGCGGACGATGGGCCTGCCGTTGGGGCCCGCGAGCGCCCGGGCGTAATCCGCCGGAATGCTGGAGGCCGGGCTGTAGCTGTAATTGAAGGTCGGCGAGAAGCTGTGGCGGATCCGGGCAATCGGCCCGAAACCGGGGAAGAACCCGAAGAACGTAGGCGACGAGGAGACGCCGAAATTGAAGCGCTTCCCCTGCCGCACCCAGTCGCCGTGGGTGGTCCGGTTACGGAGAAAGAACGACCCGCTGGTGGAGTTCACGATGTTGAGGCTCGGCTGGAGCTTCCAGGTGCTCGAGAAGACCGTCGGGAGGTTGATCCCGGTCTGCCAGTCGAGGTCGCTGGAGAAGTCTCCGGTGGTGGCCTGCAGCACCGTGATGGAGTCGGTCGGGTCCGGCGTGCTCGGGTCGGGGATCGTGGTCCGGCCGACGATCTGCCGTCCGTCGGTCTTCCGGTCGTTGTAGTTGAAGCTGTTGCGCCAGGTGAAGCCACCGAACCGGAGCGGGGTGTCGAAATTCACCGATGTCGTGCGCCGGTCGATGGTGGAGCTCAGCGTGTCGAGTGCCCCTCCTGCCCCGACCCGCACCACCGCGGGAGACGGCGGGAAGTTGTTCTCCATGTTGTTGGTGAGGGAGAACCCCGGAGACCAGGTCACGTTCCGCGCCAGGTCGAGAGGCTTGGGGGTGATCGACAGCGACGGGAACTGGGTGCTGATGCTCTTGTCCGAGAGACTCTGACGCCGGTTGCCGCCCAGGGCCACCGTGCCCCAGGTGTAGCGCTTGGTGAAGTTGGCCGAGCTGGTGATCTGCTGGGTCGAAAGCAGGGGATCGATGGCGTTGCGCCGCTGAACCGTGCCGCTGCTGCTGTAGTTGAGGCTCAGATTGAGCGAGGTGCTCAGGTCGAAGTTCTGGCGGTGGTCCCACCGGATGTTGGTGGAGCGGCGTCCCCCGCTCTCCACCAGTCGCCGGTAGCCCACCGCCCCGCTCAGGTCGCGGGTGAGCAGCCGGTACTGGCCCGCGATCCCGTACTCCACGTACCGGTTGGCGAACCAGTCCAGCTTGGCCACCGCGTCGAAGTACTCGTTGGGCGCCCAGTAATACCCGATATTGGTCACTTGTCGGTTATAGCCCGGGTCCTGCCGCACGATGTCATTGAGCCCGAAGCGGGGAATCAGGATCCCCGAGCGGCGCCCCGGCCGGGCATCCTGAAACACGAACGGGAGCCAGAGAATGGGGACATCCCGCACGTAGAGGGTCGCGGGCCGGGCTACCATCACCGTCTGGGAGATCCACTTCACCTCGTGAGCGCTGAAATGGTAGTGCGGCGTGGGGAGGTCGCAGCTGGTAATCTCCCCCTCCGAGGCATAGAGCCTGGACGAACTCGAGTCCTGCGCCAGGTTGCCGTGGAGAAACCAGTCGCTGCTGCCCTGCTTGAAGCTGGTCAGCGCATCGGTGACGATCCCGCGTCGGATGCAGGTGTTGTAGCGGATCCCGCCGAATCCGGTCAGCACGGTTTCCTTGTCGAACAGGGCGGGATCGCCCCGGGCCCGGATCAGGCAGTCGGCCTCCTGGTAGGAGATCGAGTCCGCCTCGAGGGTGGTGACCCCCCGCCGGGTCATCGCCTTGTCCATCAGGATGAGGTGTCGGTCCTGGGCGAAGATGACCGCCGAATCGGAACGAAAGCGGGTCGACTGATAGCCGGGACGGGCCAGAAGCTCGGTGAGGACCGAATCGTCGGGCGGGAACTGATACTTGGGGGTGGTCGGAAGCCCCAGCCGCTTGGCGGTGATGGTGTCCAGCGTCTGGCCCGGCCGCCGGAGGCTGTCGGGCCGGGTGGTGTCGGCCGGTGACCGCGGGAGGGTGTCCCGGCGGGGCCGGGTCGGCACCTGGGCGCTGGCCCCCCCGGCCGAGAGCGCCAGGGCGATGAGCAGCAGGGCGGCCGTGGCCGCTTCGCGCCGGCTCCGGCGCCGGGTGATGAGCCAGACGCCGACGAACCCGATCTCGTAGAGGATCAGGATCGGCACCGTCATCAGGATCATCGAGAGGATGTCGGTGCCGGGGCTGAGCACCGCGCCCGCGACCGCGGCCAGCACGATGGCATAGCGACGGAAGTGATTGAGCGCCGCCGGGGTGATCACCCCCAGGACGCCCAGCAGCATCATCACCAGGGGGATTTCGAAGCAGAGCCCCATCGCCAGCACCAGCTGCACCACGAAACTGAAGTACTTCTCGAACGTGATCAGGATCTCCAGTCCCTCGGACTGGAAGCTGAAGAGGATCGGCAGCGCCTGGGGCAGGATGTAGACGAAGGCAAAGGCGCCGCCCCCACAGAAGAGCACCAGCCCCGCGGCCAGCGCGGGCACCACCACCCGTTTCTCCTTGGCGTACAGCGCCGGGGAGAGGAAGGCCCAGATCTGGTAGACGAGAACGGGGGAGACCAGCACCAGCCCGACGATCAGGGCCAGCTTGAGCGTGATCATCACCGGCTCGGTGGGGCTGGTGACGACCAGCTTGCCGCCGGTGACCTTGAGGTAAGGCGCGATCGGGGCCTTGAGCAGGTTCACGAATTCGAACCGCTGTACCACCCACAGCCCCGCCGCGAAGCCCGCGACCAGGGCGAGCAGGACCCGCACCAGCCGGACCCGCAACTCCTCGAGGTGCTCGAGGAAGGGCATCTCCGCACCGGGGCCGGTCATTCCGTCCTGCTCCCTCTGGCCAGGGCTATCGGCCGAGCGTCTTCAGGCGATCGCGGGCGAGAGCCGCCTCGTCAGACCGGGGGTAGTCCTTCACGACGCGGTTGTAGAACGTGCGCGCGCCGTCGAGATCCTTCCGCCGCTCCGCCAACAGGCCGAGCTTGTAGAGCGAACTCGCCGCCCGGGCCGACTGGGGGAACGACTCCACCACCTTGCCGTAATACGACTGGGCGGAGTCGGTATTTTCCGCGGCGTAGGTCTCACCCAGGAAATAGGTGGCGTCGGGGACCCGGGGACTGGTCGGGTAGGTCCGCAGCAGCTCGCGGAAGCCCATGCGGGCGGTCCCCGGGCTGCCGCGACGCAACTGCTGCAGCGACGCGGCGTAGATCTGCTCGGCCGAAGGCCCGCTGGCGGCGGGAACCGGCCCCGCCGGCGAGGAGGTGTCGCCCGGCGCGGGCACCGGGGCCGGGGCATTCAACTGTTCCGAGCGGGCCTCCACCCGGGTCTGCAACTCGGTGAGGCGCTGCTGGCTCTGGCCGGTCAGCGCCTGCACCTGAACCAGCTGCTGCTGAATGCTCACCAGGTCGTTGGCGACATCGCCCTTGAAGTCGGCGACCTGGGTGCCGAGCGCCCCCAGGCTCCGGCCCATCGCGGTGAGGGAGTCCATGATCCGGCGCTGGACCTGGAGCAGTTCACCCAGCTGCGCCGCGCGGGCCGAGTCGCTGCGGACCGTCTCGGCCCGCTGGAGGATGAGCTGCTCTTCGACCCGGCGCAGATCGCCCTTGGAGGCGCAGGCCCCCAGGGCGATCAGCGCGAGCCCGGACGCGAGGCGCCTGGGAACGCGGGTCACGGGTTACGGAGGCTCTGCCCGCCGGCAGTGACTTCGAACTCGTCTCTGCGGTTGGCCGCCCAGGACGTTTCATCGTGCCCGGGGTCGAGGGCCCGTTCCTCGCCAAAGGAGACCGTCTCGATCCGGCTGGCGTCGATGCCCTTGTTGACGAGGTAGGTCTTGGCCGCGGCCGCACGCCGGGAGCCAAGGGCAAGGTTGTACTCATCGGAGCCCCGCTCGTCGGCGTGCCCCGAGATCCGGAGCCGGAGTCCGCCATTGGCGCCCATGATGGCCGCCTTGCGATCGAGCAGACCGCGGTCCTCGGCGCGGATGTCCGCCATGTCGAACTCGAAGTGGATCATGGTGGCCACCTCGCCCAGAAGCGCGGCGGTAATTCTCGCCGCGGCGGCGGCGGGATCCTCCGCCGGCTGGGCCGGCGCCGTCGGCTGAGGCGCGGGCTGGGTCGGTGCCGGCGCCGGCTGCGGGGCGGTCTGGGTCGGCTGGGGCGCCGGTTGTTCCGGCGCCTTCTTGCCACCGCAGGCCACAACCAGCACGATCGCGAGCGGGGCGCTCATCCTGCTGATGAAGGCGGGGGACATCGTTCCTCCGGGACTAGGGCTGAATGGGAGCAGGGTCGGCGAGCCGGCGGGACCATGCCGGCAACCGCGCCTGACCTTCGAACGTGAGCTGACGAATCCGGCCGGTCACGATGTCGATGACCCAGAGCTGCCGCCGGCCACTGCGATCGGAGACGAAGGCCAGGTGCCGCCCGTCGGGGGCCCAGGTGGGGTCTTCGTTCCGTCCACTGGAGGTCAACTGGCGAACCCGCCGGCTGGCGACATCGAGGACGAACACCTGCGGGGCGCGATTCACTTCCCGGTGAAACGCAACGCTGGCTCCGTCCGGTGACCATTCCGGCGCATTGGAGCTGCCGGTCGCGCCGTAGTCGAACGGAGCCAGCAACTCCTGATCGGTACCATCGGCGGCCATGACGTAGATCTGCGGCGCGCCCGCGCGGGTCGAGACAAAGGCGATCCGACGACCGTCAGGGGCGAACGTGGGGGAAAGATTATCGGAGTAGCGACCCACGGTCAACCGCTGTACGCAGCAATTCTGAACGACATCCGCGGTGTAGATGTCGGTGCCGTCCTCGCCCGAACGGGCAAAGGCCACCAGCCGGCCATCGGCCGAGAAGGCCGGCGTGATGTTGAGGAACAGCGTGGTGCCGGTAATGACGGTCCGGTCGGCCGGCTGGGCGCCCTGGAGCACCAGGCTCCCCTTTCCGCCGGCGAAGCGGGTGTAGACGTAGCGGCGCCCGTCGGGACTCCACGCCGGGGAGAGGACGTCCTCGCCCGGGGCGGACACGCCGGTGACGCCGCCGCCGTCGCTGTCGACCCGGTAGAGGCGTCGATCGACCAGGAACAGGAGCCTGGACGCGGCATAGCCCGGGGTCCCGGTGATCCAGCGCACAATTTCGTCCGAGACCTTGTGCACCGCGAAGCGGTAGTTCAGATCGAATTGGGCCGGCAGGGTGACGCGCTGCTCCCGCCGCATCACCCCCGCGGTAATGTCGTGCAGCCGGACCTGGACCCCAGGGCCGTCCGCCGCCAGCTCGACGGCGTACGCGGCACCCAAGGTGCGAAACAGGGCGTAATCGAGGGTCCGCCCCCCAGGGTTCACCGCCACTACCGTCGTGTCGCGGGGCCCGAGGGTGATCACTTCGAAACGATCGCTGTAATCCAGGTCGCGCGACACGATGGCCCGGGCCGAGTCGAGCCCCGGGCCCGGGAGTACCACCACCGAGGGGCGAGAACCGGGGCGGTATTCGATACCGATGCGGACCCCGTCAGGGGTCCGGGTGGTGTCCTGGGCGGCGAGCGGAGCGGCCAGGACCACGGTCGCCCCAGCGATCAGCCACCGGGTAAAGCCACGAACAATCATTGGGTCCTGGGTGTGAAGTAGAACGACACCGGGAGCACGTCCGCGGGCCAGCCGTCCGGGAGACCCCCGAAGGCGCCCGAACTCCCGGCGGCCTCGATCGCGCCCTGGGCCGAGAGGTCGAAGGAGAACACCCCCGATGGGCGGGTCAGACGAATCTCCCGCACCGACCCGTCCCGCAATATGAGGAAGCTCACCTCCGCCCGGAGCGCCGCATTCCCGAACGGCCGCTCCCAGCGGCGGTAGACCTCCTGCACGATGTTCCGGAGATAGTCGGGATAGGGGAACGTCAGACCCGGGGTGCTGACGGTGACAGCATCCGAGCCGGTGCCCGGCGTCTCGCCCGGGAGCGGGCGCGTGGGTGTGGCCGCTTTGGGGGTCGGCTCCGCCTTCGGGGTCGGCTTGGTGGTGGGCTTGGGCGGCGCAGGCTTCTCGGTCTTGGGCGCGGGCTTGGTGGGGGCCGGCTCGTCGGCCGGCGGCCGGGAGACCGCCTCGGGCGCGGGTTTCTCCTCGGGCGGGGGCGCCGGCGCCGCCACCAGCTCCACCGCATACGCCGGCGGCCCCACCTCCACCGCCCGCACCGTACTCCACAGCAGGAACACGGCGACGGTGTGAATCGCGAGGGTACCCGTCAGCCCGATGGCGATGCCCGCGGGCTCGCGGCCCGCCATCACCCGCTCCCTCACGGCCGCTCTTCTTCCTCGGCGACGAGGCCCACGTTGGTGATTCCGGAGGTCCGGATGATGGCCAGCACCTGGACCACGTTTCCATAGGGCACGCGGCGGTCGGCCCGGAGATAGACCGACTTGGGCCGGCGGCTCTTCACCAGGGCGCCGAAGGTCATCCGGAAGTCGCCCAGCGAGACCCGGGTTTCGTCCACGAAAATCTGGCCATTCTGGTTCAGGCTCACGACCATCCCTTCCTTGGCCGGGATCGGCCGAGCCTCGGCTCGCGGAAGCTCGACGTCTACTCCCCCCTGCATGATCGGTGCGGTGATCATGAAAATGATGAGCAGCACGAACGCCACGTCCACCAGGGAGGTGACGTTGATGTCGGCCGACAGCGGCAGCTCGCCATGACCGCGGAGTCCTCCGCCCTGCCCCACGCCCCAAGCCATCAGATCATCCCCTCACGGGCCATCGTGCCCACCAGTTCGTTGGCGAACCCCTCGAGTTCGCCCGCGAAAACGCCGAGCCGGTTGGCGAACAGGTTGTACGCCATCACCGCCGGGATTGCAGTGGCGAGACCCGCCACGGTGGTGACCAGCGCTTCGGCCACGCCCGGTGCCACCGCCCCGATGTTGCCGGAGCCCTTGGCGGCGATGCCGATGAACGCGTCCATCACCCCGAGCACCGTGCCGAGCAGTCCGAGCAGCGGGCCCACCGAGCCGATGGTGGCCAACCAGGAGATGAATCGGGCCATCAGATCGCGCTCGGCGGCGACTTCCTTGCCGAGCACCATCTTGAGGGCCTCGAGCTGGGTCGGACTCAAGGTACCGGTGGGGCCACCCGCGTCATCCCGCAGCAGCCCGGGCCGCAGGTCGGCGAAGAAGGTCAGACCCTCGCGAAACAGGCGGGTATAGGGCGATGGGGGCAGCTTCATCACCGCGTGGTAGGCGTCCCGCAGGCGGGTGGTGCGTTCCAGCACGCCGAAGAAACGATTGGCCTGGCCGCGCACCCGGCGGAACTGCCAGAGCTTGAGCCCGATGACGAACCATGCCACCAGTGAGAAGACCAGGGTGATGGCCAGCACCACCTTGGTTTCCACGCTGGAGTGAAGGACGAGGTCCCACGACGACGAAGGCAGCGATGAACCGGCCTGGAGCATGGCGAGCATTTCCGCGCGTCAAGAGTCGGAAGGAACTATAGTCGCACGAGTGGACCAGCCGGGAGCGGGTCGGGCAAAAGAGTGCCGGGCCCCGTTACTCAGGGCCCGGCGGGAGAAGCGCGAGGCGGTGCGATAGCGACGCCCTCAGGACGGCAGCTTGGCGACCTGACGAACCTCGGAGCCGGTCACGATATCGGGCTGAGAGACCCGGAGCACCCGGGCGGTGCTGGTCTTCTCACCCACGTGCACCACCTGGACGGTGGCCATGATCTCATCGACCACCCCGGCGGCGTTCTCGCGGGCGTGCGGGGTGGAGCGCACTTCGAACAGATCGCCCAGGCCCACGCCGTCGGCGCGGCCCCGGTCGAGGAAGATCACGTCCTGCGGACCGGTGAGCGGCTGCTTGTCGCGGTGCGCCAGAAGGCGACCCTTCACCCCGTCGGAAATCGGCACCGGACGGACGGTGCCCGGGTCGTCGAACTTCTCGGCCGGCATGACCCGCTGGCCGTCATGGATCTGCCCGTAGGCGGCGACCACTTCACCCACCACTTCGGCCCGAGTGGCGTCGGTCACCCGGATCAGGCCGGTCGGGACCACCACGTTGCCGTACCCCGAGACTTCGCGCTCGATCCGCATCACCATCAGCGTGTCGCCCACCTGGTACTTACCGCCCGACGGTGGCGTCACCGCCACCTTGGAGAAGAGGGGCGCGGTCGTCCCGCGATTCTCGGCCTTGATCTGGAGTGGAGCCACGGTGCCGAGCATGTCGCCCAGCGGCAGGGCCTTGCCTTCGGTCAGGAAGCCCGAGCTGTAGAACTCGCTCCGCCGGACCGGGCGGTACCTGCGGCGGAGCTGCACCTCGAGGCTGGGGCCGGTATTCACATTGCGGCGGCTGGAACCGACCAGCGGAGTCAGGTCCACGTCGTCGCGGCGATCGTCACCGGCATTGGGGGTCAGGTCCATGACCTGGGGCTCGGCCAGGGCCGGTTCGGCCTCGGCATCCCCGGGCGCGGCCTCCGCCGAATCGCCGGGGGCGGCGGCCACCTGATCCTCGGCAGCTGGCTGCTGCTGGCCGGCGGGGGGCGGCGTGTCGGTCGCGGGCACCGCGCTTACATCGGAACCCGGCACCAGCCGGAGGACCTCGCCGGGGTAGATCCAGTGGGGATCCTCGACCACGGTGGTGTTCAGGCGATAAATCTCAGGCCAGAGCAGCGGATCGCCCATATATGTCCGGGCGAGGTCCCACAGGGTATCGCCCTTGTTGACGGTATGGGTCTCAGGCCTGGCGTTCTGGGCCCAAAGAGCGGTGGGCAGAACCAGGCCCGCGAAGGCGGCAACCAGGCGGATCCGAGCGGAGGCGGTCATCAGACTACCCTCTCAGAAGTATGGAGCAAATGGGGTAAACCAATATATGACAGGGAACTCGGACGCGCCACTCAGAGACTACATGAAGGGGCGGCCCTTAAGTCTAATTGATTGAATCTCTTGGGCTTCGTGACGGTGGTCACGCCCAGGAACTCGAACTCAAACCCGGCTTCCTTCCCTGGGGCGGCGCCGGCCCCCGAGGACCGGCAGATCTCACCAAGAAGTGTACCAAGCCTGGGGTCGAGGGGGTTCCCCTCGCCATCGGGGGGAGAGCTGTTACGCCGTGGGCGCGTCCGGCTTGGCGGAATGCCGTGACCGGGGAAGATTGCCCGGCTGGAACAGGGAAAAACAGATCGGGCCGCCTGCGGGCGGCCCGATCGATTGGACACCGACCCTGCCTCAGAACGGGAGGTCGTCGTCCTCGTTGTCCAGCGCTTCGGGGAAGTCTTCGAAGCCCTCCTTGGACTCCTTGGCTTCCTTCCGGGCAGGCGCCGCGGCCGCCCCAGCCTTGGCCGGCGCGAAATCACCGGATGCGCCGCCCCTGCCGCCAAGGAGGAGGATCTCGTTGGCAATGATCTCGGTGGTGTAGCGGGTCTGCCCCTCCTTGTCCTGCCAGGACCGATACTCGATCCGCCCTTCCACGTAGAGCTTATCGCCCTTCTTGCAGTACTTCTCGACGATATCGGCGAGGCCCTGCCCACCGGTCTTGGCGTTCCACGCCACGATCTTGTGCCACTCGGTCTTTTCCTGTTTGTCACCCCCCGGGCCCGACCACTGACGGCTGGTGGCGAGGCTGAAGTTGGCGACGCGACCGCCATTGGCGGTGCTGCGGACTTCCGGATCCTGACCGAGGTTCCCGATCAGGGTAACCTTGTTGAGGCTGCGACTCACGGGGACCTCCACTCCAGGGGTTCGAGAAACTGCCGGCGATCCAACGGCCCCCACAGTAACAGGGAGCAGGGCCGCCCATGCCACCTAATCTAACTTCGGCGGACCGATATTACGCGGCGCCGGAAGATGGAGCTGGTAGACCAGCGCATCCTCTACCGGGTGCTTGTAGTATCGCGGCCGGCGTCCCGTCGGGGTGAACCCGCGAGCCTGGTACAGTGCCTGTGCCCGCTCGTTGCTCGCCCGCACTTCCAGCCAGACGCGGGTGGCGCCGGCCTCCGCGAGCGCGTCGAGGCCCGCCTCGAGGAGCAGACTGCCGAGTCCCTGGCGACGCTGCTCGGGGGACACGGCGAGGTTCAAGATCTCGCCCTCCTCCGCCACCGCCCGCCCGATCAGGTAAGCCACGATCTCGCCCGCCGCCTCCGCCACCAACGCCACGGTGAGGGGAAAGCGGAGGATCTCCTCGAAGGCCAGCGCGCTCCAGGGATCGGAGAAGCAGCGCCGCTCGAGTGGCATCAGAGCCGGAGCGTCAGCGGGAAGCGCGCGCCGGATCTGCCAGCGGTCGGCCATGGGTCTTTTCCCACTGGGCCTGAGCTTCGGCAGGCCGTCCATACTCCGGTTCCCAGCGCGAGACGTCCTCGATCCGCCGCACACCCCCGGCCAGCCCCACCAGGCCCAGGAGGTCTGAGGCATCGGGCCAGGTCGGTTCGCCGCCGAGGGTGGAAGCGGCAGGGCCCACGATCCGCACCGGCCCCGGGACCCGGATGGCGAGGTCACCGGGCGTGATCACCGTAGGCGCCAGCACCGTCTCCACCCGGCCGGGGTGAAACGCGTAGGCCGCCGCGAAGAGCTCACCCCGGAGCGCGTTGCTCACCGAGAGGACCACGCCGTCGCCCGGCGAGCCGGCGGCCGAGACCAGCAGCGACGGGGTGGTCCAGAGCGGGACGCTCCGCACCCGCACCAGGGCCTTTACCAGTGCGGCGCTCACCCGGAGCCCGGTGAA
Organism: uncultured Gemmatimonadaceae bacterium; assembly: GCA_964642475.1. Classification (GTDB taxonomy): domain Bacteria; phylum Gemmatimonadota; class Gemmatimonadetes; order Gemmatimonadales; family GWC2-71-9; genus JADJOM01. The sequence continues at coordinate 33,911 of CAZXRC010000032.1, forward strand.
GCTGCCGGGCCCGTCGGCCAGGGCGATTCCCTCGATCTCTTCGCCGCCGACCTCCGCGCGGCTCAAGCACGCCGCCAGCGCGGGCAGGAGCGCGGCCGCGTGGTTGCGGGCGCCCACGACCGTCTCGCGGGCGAGCACCCGCCCCGGCGTCCCCAAGGCAAGCGTGGCCCGATCGGTCGCGGTATCGAGGGCCAGCCACATCAGCCGACCGTCTCCAACCCGCGGCGGGTCTCATCCGGCAGGTGATGGAGCCGATATCGGTAGGACGGCGGCGGCAGCCAGGGGCCGGCCCGCTCGGGCCACTCCACCAGCACGGCGTCGCCCTCGGCGAGCAGCGATTCCCAGTCGAGGTCTTCGGCCTCGTCGGGACGGCGGAGACGGTAGCAGTCGAGATGGAACACCGGACCGCGCCGGCCCTGGTAGCGGTGCACCAACGCATAGCTGGGCGAGGTGGCCGCTTCCGATACTCCCAGTCCCCGGGCCAGCGCCCGCACGAAGGTGGTCTTGCCGGCGCCCAGTTCGCCTTCCAGCGCCACCAGGCTCCGAGGCGGCAGGGTCCGCCCCAGGGTCTCGCCTTCCGCGATCAGCTCCGGTTCGGTGAGGGGTCGGATCATGCCCGCCGGCGGCGCATCGCCGAGCGGGTGGCGGTGGCGGTCCGCGACTCACCCCGCTCGACCTCCGGCGCGTCGATGGCGCGGAGCTCGTTGACCTGGTCGCGCAACAGGGCCGCCAGCTCGAACTCGAGATTGGCCGCCGCGTCGCGCATCTGCCGTTCGAGCACCGTGATGGTCTGGGCCCGCTTGGCCGGATCGCGAAAGTCCAGCTCGACCAGCCCCTCTTCCTTCCGCTTCTCCGGCTTCTTCTCGGTGCGGGCGTCGGCCACCCGGGTGCTGAGCCGCACCTCCTCCAGCGACTTGATGATGGAGCGCGGCGTGATGCCGTGTTCCCGGTTGAACGCCACTTGGATGTCACGCCGCCGAGTCATTTCGGCCAGCGCCCGCTCCATGGAACCGGTCATCCGATCGGCGTAGAGGATGGCCCGGCCGTTCAGGTGGCGGGCGGCCCGTCCCACCGTCTGAATGAGCGAACGATCGGAACGGAGGAACCCCTCCTGATCGGCGTCGAGGATCGCGACCAGGGAAACCTCGGGAAGGTCCAGCCCTTCGCGCAGCAGGTTGATCCCCACCAGCACATCGAACTCCCCGAGGCGCAGTCCGCGCAGAATCTCCATCCGCTCGATGGCGTCGATGTCGGAGTGGAGGTAGCGCACCCGGACGCCGGTCTGCTGGAGGTAATCGGTGAGGTCCTCGGCCATCCGCTTGGTCAGCGTGGTCACCAGCACCCGCTCCCGCTTCTTCGCCCGTTCACGGATTTCGCCGAGGAGGTCGTCCACCTGGCCCCGCACCGGACGGATCTCGACCTCGGGGTCGACCAGGCCGGTGGGCCGGATGATCTGCTCTACGATCTGGCCGTGACTGAGGGACAGTTCCAGCTCGCCCGGCGTGGCCGAGACGGCGATCATCTGTGGCACGATGGCCAGAAACTCTTCGAACTTGAGCGGACGGTTGTCGAGGGCGCTGGGCAGCCGGAAGCCGTATTCGACCAGGGTTTCCTTGCGGGCTCGATCGCCGTTGTACATCCCACCGATCTGCGGCAGGCTCACGTGCGACTCGTCGACGACCACCAGGAACTCGGGCGGGAAGTAGTCGAGGAGACAGGCGGGACGTTCGCCCTCGGCCCGGCCCGAGAAGTGCCGCGAGTAATTCTCGATCCCGGCGCAGGTGCCGACCTCGAGCAGCATCTCGACGTCGAAGGTGGTGCGCGACTCCAGCCGCTGCGCCTCGAGCAGCTTCCCCGCCTGCCGCAGGATGGCGAGGCGCTCGGCCAGCTCGGCCCGGATCAGCTTCACCGCCCGTTCGATGGTGGGACGCTGGGTGACGAAGTGCTTGGCAGGGTAAACGGCGCACCGCTCCAGTTGCGCGATGGCCCGCCCGGTGAGGGGGTCGATCTTGGTGATCCGCTCGACGGTGTCGCCCCAGAACTCCACCCGGATGGCCTGCTCGGCGTAGGCCGGGAAGATCTCCACCGTGTCGCCCCGGACCCGGAAGGTGCCCTGCTCGAACGAGACATCGTTGCGGCCGTACTGAATCCGCACCAGATCGGAGAGGAGACTGTCCCGGCCCTTCGTTTCGCCCCGCTCGGCGGTGACGAGCAGCTTGCGGTACTCGACCGGGTCACCCAAGCCGTAGATCGCGCTCACCGTAGCCACGATGACCACGTCTTCCCGCTCCATCAGGCTGGAGGTGGCGCGGAGACGAAGACTCTCGATGTCGGCGTTGATCGACGCGTCCTTCTCGATGTAGACATCGGTCGAGGGGACGTAGGCTTCGGGCTGGTAGTAGTCGTAGTACGAGACGAAGTACTCGACCGCGTTGTTGGGCAGGAACTGGCGCAATTCCCCGTAAAGCTGCGCCGCCAGGGTCTTGTTGTGGGAGAGAACCAGCGTTGGCTTGCCGTAACGCGCGATGGTGTGGGCCAGGGTCATCGTCTTGCCCGACCCGGTGACGCCCAGCAGCGTCTGGTACTTCTCCCCCCGGGCCAGGCCGGCGGAGAGTTCGCCGATGGCCCGGGGCTGATCGCCGGCGGGATCGAACGGGGCCAGGACTTCGAACGCGGGACTCGGCATGAGCCTGCAATGTACTACTATCGGGGTTTGTTCGGGAGGCTACTTCCCCGCCATGCCGAGGATCTTCTTCCAGGCCTCCCCGGGGACCGGCATCACCGAAAGCCGAGGCATCCGGACCAGCGGCAAGTCGGAGAGCGACGGCTCGGCCTTGATCGCCGATAGGGTCACCGGCTTGGGGAGCTTGCCCACCGGCACCAGGTCCACAACCACCACCTTGGGGTCGTCGGCCGCAGGATCGGGGTAGGCGGCCTTCACCACCCTGGCCTGACCCACCACGGCCTTGTCGGTACCAGAGTGGTAGATCAGGAGCTGGTCGCCTGACTTCATCTCACGCAAGTACTTGAGGGCCAAGTTGTTGCGGACCCCGTCCCAAACGGCCTGGCCTTCCTTGACCAGGCGATCGAACGAGTAGGTGGTCGGTTCGGTCTTGAGCAGCCAGTAACCGGGCATGGTTGAGCTTTGGTGTTTCGGAGGGGCAAAACGATACCCCCGCAGGCGGCCGAGTCAATCCGCGGAGCGGGGGCTGTTACAAACGGCGAGGACAACCTTCGGGATCAGCCTGAGGCCCACAGTGGGGACACCGCCAAGGTCATTGGCGGCTCCCACATGAGGGTTCAGCTGTTGGGTGTGGGCCCTTCCCGCCGTTCCACGTCGGTGATGCCCTTCACCTTGCGGATAGCCTTGATCACCTTGGCGAGGTGAGTGCGGTTGTCCACCTCGACCACGATGGTGCTGAAGACGGTGCCGTCCTTGGTGGAGAGTTCCGCCGCCTTGACGTTGGTGCCCGACTGGCTGATGGCCTGCATGACGTCGGCGTAGAGACCCCGGCGGTCCTCCCCGCTCACGGCCAGCCGGACGGCGAAGGCTTCGCCCTTGGACTCCTGCCAGTCGATCTCGACCCGCCGCCCTTCCCCCGAAAGGGTGAGCAGGTTGGGGCAATCCGAGCGGTGGATCGAGATGCCCCGCCCCTGGGTCACGTAGCCCACGACCGCATCGCCGGGAACCGGCTGGCAGCACTGGGCGTAGCGGACCATGAGCCCCGAGAGCCCCTGGATCTTGATGCCGGTTCCCAGCCGGAGCCGGTCGATGACCCGGCCGATGACGCTGGGCTTGGGCTCCTGCAGGTCGTCCGGGGGGACCTCGGGGTAGACGGCCCGGATGACCTGCACGATGGTCACGTCCCCCCGCCCCAGCCCGATCTCGAGCAGCCGGCCCTCGGCCAGGCCGAGACTCATCGCCGCCCGGTCGAGCTGCTCCGGCTCCGGGGTCGCCAGGCGCCGGCGCCGCGTTTCCCGCACCAGCAGCTCGTGACCCAGCTCCTGCGCCTCCTGGTCCTCCTGGTGCCGGATCCAGGCTTTGATCTTGTGACGCGCCCGGGCCGTTTTCACGTGCGCCAGCCAGTCCCGGCTGGGTCGCGGACTCGGGCCGGTGAGCACTTCGACCGTGTCGCCGTTCTTGAGTTCGCGGTGGAGCGGCGCGATCCGGCCGTTCACCTTGCTGCCCTGGCAGCGCATCCCGACGTCGCTGTGTACCATGAACGCGAAGTCGATCGGCGTGGCGCCCTTGGGAAGCTGCTTCACGTCGCCCTTCGGCGTGAAGACGAAGATCTCGTCCTGGTACAGGTCCACCTTGAGGAACTCGAGGAACTCCTCAGGAGTGTGGGCGTCCTGCTGCAGCTCCAGCAGCTGCCGGAACCAGCCGAAGTGGGCTTCGATCTCGCTCTTCTTGCCATCGCTCTTGTACAGCCAGTGGGCCGCGATGCCATACTCGGCGGTCCGGTGCATCTCCTGGGTCCTGATCTGGACCTCGAAGAGGTGGCCCCCCGGCCCGAAGATGGTGGTATGGAGCGACTGGTAGGCGTTGGACTTGGGACTGGCGATGTAGTCCTTGATCCGTTCCTGCAACGGGGTCCAGTTGTGGTGAATGATGCCCAGGACGTGATAGCACTCCT
>CAZXRC010000033.1:0-38474 GCA_964642475.1 uncultured Gemmatimonadaceae bacterium
GCCCCTGACCCCAGGCCCCTAACTTCTCCGAACACACCACAGCATCCCCGCCAGCTCGGGCCCGATGATCTGCTCCCGATCGCCGACCCGAAGCCGCAGCGGGCCCTGGAACGGCTCCCGGCCCACCAGCTCCACATGGGCGCCGGGGGTGAGACCGGTGTCGCCGAGATAGCGGAGTCGGTCCGACTGACTGGTGCTCACCCGCCGGATCTCCGCGGCGTCCCCCACCGCCAGGTCCGCCAGCGGCACGTAGACCATCTCCGCCAGGGTCCCGTCCGGACCCGGAATCGGGTCGCCGTGGGGGTCCTCCCGCGGGTCGCCCAGCACCTTGGCCATCCGCTCGATCAGGGTATCGGAGACGGCGTGCTCCAGCCGCTCGGCCTCCTCGTGCACCGTGTCCCAGGAATAGCCGAGGTGAGCCACGAGGTAGGCCTCGATGAGGCGGTGGCGGCGGAGCATGCGCAGCGCCACCCGCCGGCCCTCGCGAGCCAGGGTCACGCCGCGGTAGGGCTCGTGATCGACCAGCCCCTGCTCGGCCAGTCGTCTGAGCATGCCGCTCACCGACGCGGGCGCGAGGTCGAGCGCCTGGGCCAGATCGGTGGTGCTGGCCGGCGCGCCGCCGGTGGTGAGGTGGTAGATCGCCTTGAGATAATCTTCGGCCGACCGGGTGAGCGGCTCGCGCTGAACGTCCGCAGTCATGATCCCTCCAGACCTGCCCCTGAGCGGTCTACTCGGAACTCGGAACTCGAAACTCGGAACCGTTGGACAGCGCCCGCATCCCATTCGCGATCACCACCAGGCTGGCCCCCATATCGGCCGCCACCGCCATCCAGAGCGTGGCCTGCCCCACCGCCGCGAGGCCCAGAAAGACCGCCTTGAGCCCCACCGCGATGGCGATGTTCTGCCGTACGATGGCCAGGGCCCGGCGGGCCCGGCGGATCAGGGGCGCCAGCAGCGCGAGATCGTCGCCCATCAGCGCCACGTCGGCCGTCTCCAACGCCACATGGCTCCCCGCGAGTCCCATCGCCACCCCCACGCTGGCCGCGGCGAGCGCCGGCGCATCGTTGATCCCGTCGCCCACGACCATCACCCGCTCGCCCTGACGCTCGAGCTCCACCACCGCCGCGTGCTTCTCCTCCGGGAGCAGCCGTGACTCCACCCGGTCGACGCCGACCTGCGCCCCCACCGGCCGGGCCACCCATTCGGCGTCGCCCGTCAGCATCACGACCCGGCGCACCCCCGCCTGCCGCAGCGCCGCGACGGCCGCGCCCGCCCCGGGACGGACCCGGTCGGCGACGCCGAGCACCCCGAGCGGGGTCGCGCCTTCGGCCACCAGGATGGGCGTCTTTCCCTCGGACTCGAGCCGTGCCATCAGCTCGTGGACCGACTCGCGGCAGGCTCCGCTCTCGTCGCAGAGCCGCCGGTTCCCGAGCCAGTACTCCGAGGCCCCGATGGTCGCGCGCACCCCGCGGCCGGGAAGCGCGGTGAAGCCGCTCGCCGCCACCGTGGCCACCCCGCGGTCGGACGCGGCGGCCACCACCGCCCGCGCCACCGGGTGCTCCGAGAGGCGCTCGATCGAGGCGGCCAGCTGGAGCAACTCCCGACCGTCGCGCCCGTCGAGCGGCACCATGTCGGTCACCACGGGGCGCCCTTCGGTGAGGGTGCCGGTCTTGTCGAACACCACCGCCGATACCCGCGCCAGCGATTCCAGCTGCGCCCCGCCCTTGAGCAGCACCCCGGCCCGCGCCGAACCGGTGAGCGCGCTCACGATGGTGACCGGGGTGGAGATGACCAGGGCACAGGGGCAGGCGATCACCAGCAGGGTCAGCGCCCGGGTGAGCGCCTCGCTCCACCCCGCCAGGCCCGCCAGCGGCGGCACCACCGCCAGGAGCGCGGCCAGCCCTACGACGACCGGTGTGTAGACCCGGGCAAAGCGGTCGACCTGGGTCTGGACCGGCGCCCGGGCCGCCTGCGCCTCCTCCACCCGGTGGAGAATCCGCGCCAGCATCGTCTCGGCGGCGACCCTGGTGGTGCGGACCTCGAGACTGCCGTGCCGGTTGATCGTCCCGGCGAACACCTCGTCGCCCGGCCTCTTCTCGACCGGCATCGATTCCCCGGTGATGGCCGACTCGTCGAGGACGGAGTGCCCCTCCAGAATCCGGCCGTCCAGCGGCACCCGCTCTCCCGGCCGGATCCGGATCCGCCGGCCGGTCGGCACCTGAGATACCGGGACCACCTTGTCACCCTCGAGGGTGATGAGGCTGGCCTCCGCCGGGGTCACCTGCATGAGCGCGGTGATCGCCCCGCGGGCCCGTCCCACCGCCCACACTTCGAGGAGCCGGGCCACCGCGAAGAGGAACATCGCCGAGGCGGCCTCGGCCCACTCGCCCACCGCCAGCGCACCGATCGCGGCGACCGACATGAGGACGTGCATGTCGAGCGCCCCGGTGCGGATGGCGCGGACCCCGCGGGGCAGCACGTACCAGCCGCCCACTACCAGGGAGACCAGCTCCGCCGCCGGCGAGTCGAGGAGCAGACCCAGCCCCAGCGCCACTCCCGAGACGACCGCGGCCAGCAATGGCCCGTTCAGGTGCCACCGGGGCCCACTTGAGCCCGTCACCGGGTGACCCGCGCCCGCCAGCGCGACGCGCATCGCCTCGCCTGACGCCGCGGGCCCCGCCTCGACCCGCACCTCGCTTTTCATCAGGTCGACCTGCACCGCGGTGACGCCATCCACCCGGGTGAGGGCCCGGGTGATGACCTCGGCGCAGGAGGGGCAGTCGATCCCGCTGACCCGGAAGAGGTGCGTCACCCCACGAGCCTCCACACCTGCGCCACGACGAAGCAGACCACGAAGCCAAGCAGCACCGGCAGGAGCGTCGCGATGGCGGTCCAGCGCCGGCTGCCGGTTTCCTTGTAGATGGTATAGATGGTGGTGCTGCAGGGATTATGCAGCAGACTGAAGAGCATCAGGTTGATCCCGGTGAGCGCGGTCCAGCCCGCGCCCCGGAGCAGGAGCCCCACTTCGCCCGCCGACCCGAGGTCGAACATCACGCCGGTGCCCGGGCCCACACCGGCCAGATGCCCGGTCAGCACCGTGAGCATGAGCACCGTGGGGATCACGATCTCGTTGGCCGGAATCGCCACCACGTAGGCGAGGAGGATCACGCCGTTGAGCCCGATCAGGAGTCCGAACGGGTTCAACCCGCTTACGATGTGCTCCGCGATGCTGAAGCCGCCGATCGAGATGTTGCTGATGAGCCAGATCGCCGCACCCGCCGGGGCGGCGAACACCACCGCCCGCCACAGGACGATGAGCGTCCGGTCGATCAGGGAGGTGTAGAGGGTCCGGATCACGTTGGGCGGGCGATAGGGCGGCAATTCCAGACTGAAGGTGGTCGCCTCGCCCCGGAGCACCGTCCGGGTGAGGAGCCAGCTCGACAGGAACATCATCCCGATGCCCAGCACCGCGACCCCCACCACCGCGCCCGCCGCCACCAGACCCGCGACCGGGGCCGGCGCCAGCGCCCCCACGAAGATCGTGGCCATCAGGATCTGGGTCGGCCAACGCCCGTTGCAGAGCGAGAAATTGTTGGTGATGATCGCGACCAGTCGCTCCCGCGGGCTGTCGATGACCCTGGTGGCCACCACCCCGGCGGCGTTGCACCCGAAGCCCATGCACATCGTCAGGGCCTGCTTCCCGTGGGCCCCCGCCCGCCGGAACATCGCGTCGAGGTTGAACGCCACCCGCGGCAGGTACCCGAAGTCTTCGAGCAGGGTGAACAGGGGGAAGAAGATCGCCATCGGCGGGAGCATGACACTCACCACCCAGGCGGTGGCGAGGTACACCCCGTCGAAGAGGAATCCATTGAGCCAGGCCGGCATCCCGATCCCGGCCCCCACGCCCTTGAGCCAGGGCTGGAGCTTGTCGATCAGCTGGTCGGCCAGGAGCGCCGAGGGCACGTTGGCTCCCGCGACCGTGATCCAGAAGACCAGGGTGAGAAGCAGCAGCATCACCGGGAAGCCGAGGGTCCGACTGGTGAGGAGCCGATCCAGCCGGCGATCGAAGTCGAACCGGGCCCGCTTGAGGCCGCGGAGCTCCACCGCCCTGGCGATCCGCTCCGCCGCGGCGAAGAAGCCCTCCGACAGGCTGTCCTGGAAACTGTAGCTGAGACGCCAGCGCAGCCGGTCGACCACCTCCGAGAGGAGCGCCGTGGCCGGTGGCGACGAGGTCTCGGCGGGCGCGCCGGTGGCGTAACCGGCCAGCTCACCGCTTCGCACCGCCGTCTCGATCCGCTGGTCGCCCTGGAGCAGCCGGAGCGCCACCCACCGCGCGTTGGGCAACCCGGGGAAGGCCGCCTCCACCCGCGGGACCACCTCCCCCAGCGCCGACTCCACCTCGTCGGGATACGCCGGCAGCCGGTGGGGCGTCGTCGGGCGGTCTCCCCGAGCCACCGCCAGCAGCGCGTCGAGCAGGGCGGGAATGCCCTCGCCCTGCCGGGCCGACGTCGCCACCACCGGAACACCGAGCTCGTGCTCCAGTTTCGCGGGATCCACCGCCACCCCGTGGCGCCGGGCCTCGTCCATGAGGTTGAGGCAGACGACCACTCGCCCGGTGATTTCCAGGATCTGCAGGGTCAGCGGCAGGTTGCGCTCGAGCCGCGTGGCGTCGAGCACCACCAGCGTCACATCGGGCCGGCCGAAGAGAATGAAGTCCCGGGCCACCTCTTCGTCGGTGCTGCCGGCCTGCAGCGAGTAGGTCCCTGGCAGGTCGACCAGCCGGACCCGCTTACCGCCATGCTGGAAGACGCCCTCGGCCCGGGTGACGGTCTTCCCAGGCCAGTTGCCGGTGTGCTGCCGCAACCCGGTGAGGGCGTTGAAGACGGTACTCTTCCCGGTGTTGGGATTGCCCGCGAGCGCCACCAGGAAATCGTGACGTCCGGTGCGGAGACCCAGCTGTACCAGCTCGGGCTGCTGTTTGCCGCGTAGCGGCGTCGCGACGCTTGCCATATCAGCCGGCCGCCGGCTGAGGCACAAGGTCGACCTGGATCAGCTCCGCCTGCGCCTTCCGGAGCGCGATGAGCGCGCCCCGAATGAGGTAAGCCGCGGGATCGCCGTCGGGACTCGCGAACTGGGACGTGATCACCGTTCCCGGTACCACGCCGAGGTCGAGCAGCCGTCGTCGCTGGGGTCCCTGGCAGGCGGCCGAGATGCGCACCACCCGTGCGGCGCCGCCGTGGGGCAGGTCCGCCAGGGTCGAGTGCTGGGCCTCGTCGAGGGGCACCTCGGCGGGGAGCGGTTCGACCGTGATCAGGTCCGCGACTACCGAGGGAAGTGTCTGCTCTTTGCCGTCGAAGCGGAAACGCACCTCGTTGGGATTGACATCCAGAAGCCGGAGACGGGCCCCGGGCCGAAGGCCCAGGTCCAGGAGCCGCTGAAAGCTCTCGGCCGGCTCATCTTCCAGGTGCACCACCAGCGCCGCCTGGCCCAGAGGAAAGGCCGACAGATGCTGGCCCAGATGCGCCGGCAGCTCGCCGGTGTGGGTGGGAATCGGGTCGCCGTGCGGGTCGTAACGGGGGTGGCCCATCCCGGCCGACAGCGCCTCGACCTCGGCATCGCTGAGAGTGTGCTCCTGCCGATCGGCCTCCTCATGCCATTCCGCCGGCGAAAGCCCCGACCGATCGGCCAGGTAGCGCTCCCACAGCCGGTGGGTGCGCACCATGCGGAGCGCGTAGGTCTGCCCCGCCGGTGTAAGCGTCAGGCGTCCATTTTCGGCCCGGGCCAGCCCCCGCTCGGTGAGCCGCTCCACCAGACGCACCGCAACCCCACGGCGAACCTCGAGGCTCCCGGCAAGAGTCTCGACCGTCGCAGCCCGCCCGCCGACGGTGGCGTGATAGAGCTGCTTGAGGGCGTCTTCCAGGCGGACCCGCTCGGTGATCCGCAGCACCCGAGCCCACCGCCCGAGCAGCCCGCGGCGGGGCCAGAGAAAAAGCGCGAGGAGCCCGCTGCCCGCGGCAAAGAGGGCGAGCGAGAGAAGCGGATCGGGGGTGACCTGCGATGGCAGCACGGCGAGCCCTGAAAGTAGTGTCGGCTAGAGCATAATTTAGTATGTACGAAAACTCAACCCTGGAAAGGTCCCCAGCCTATTCAAGCTCCTACACCAGTGCCAACAACGGCGTCAGGATGCGCTCGGTGAGCCCCCAGACCACATGTTGGCCCAGGTGAAAGGCGGGGAAGCCGCGCCGCTCGCCCCGGAGGTCAATGATGGCTTCGCGGTAGATGGCTGGATCGCGCAGCCGGGCCAGGGGCACCCAGAAGGCTTCGGCCACTTCATCGCTCAGGACCAGATCGGGGCGGCTGTTGACCCCGAACACGAAAGGGCGGACCACGATAAGGCGGGGGAGTGGGGTGCGGGGCCACACATCGGGGAGGGTCCCGAGGGTCTGGTCGGCGCCGAGCTGCCAGCCGACCTCTTCGAAGGTCTCGCGGAGGGCCGTCTGGCGGAGATCGCCGTCGACCGGGTCGCGCCGACCGCCGGGGAGGCCGATGTGACCGCTCCAGGGATCCCCTTCGCGCTCCGCGCGGCGAATCAGCAGGACCGAATCGGGGTCGGGTGCCACGATCACCGCGACTGCCGCCCAGTTCGTGGCCGGTTCGGGCGGTGCCGACTCGACCGGGCCCCCGGCAAGGCCGAGGAGCCCCGCCGCGATCCGGCGCTGTACCTCGGTCAGTGGCAGCCGCAGCCTCCGCCGCCGCAGCCACCGCCGGGGGGGCCCGGCCGGGAAAGATCGGGGCTGCCGCCTCCGCCGGTGGGACGGGCGGTCACCGACATCCGTCGCTCCACCCTGGTGCTGTCGCAGGCGGGGCACACCACCCTGGTGTCGCCCCGGACCAGCGTCTCGAAGCCGTGGCCGCACTGAGTGCAGGCGTATTCGTAGATAGGCATGGGGGAAAGATAGTCGGGCGTCGAGAGCCGGGAGTCGAGCGTTGGCAACCTACAGCCAGCGCCCGAACCACTTCACCGTCTCGTCGATCGCCTGGGCCAGGTCCTGGGTCACCCCGGCGTACGGGTGCACCGCACCGAACGTATGATCGGCGCCGGGAAAGAGCATCACACGTGGCGGCTTGAGAGCGGCACCGGCGAGTCTCTCCGCCGCCGACACCTCCACCGCCTGGTCCGCTTCCCCATGGAGCAGGAGCCACGGCACCTGAATTCGTGCGGCGGCGCGGCCGAGGTCGAGCGACTCGGCGTTACGCTCCAGATCGTCGAGCGCATCGGTGTAGAGCGGCAGCACCTGGCCGGTTCGGCTGTTGACGATGTCGAGCCGGCCGCGGGCCCGCCATTCGGCCTCCTGGTCCTTCCACCGATGCACTTCCGCGATCGCGGCCCAGGTCACCAGGGCCTGGACCCGGGGATCGCCGGCAGCCGTGAGGATCGCCACTCCCCCACCCCGGGAGTGGCCCAGCAGCCCGAACCGTTGGGTCGGCGCCATCCCCAGACTCCCCGCGCTCAGCGCCGCCAGCACCCGGGCCACATCATCCAGCTCGGCGCTGTAGGTGTTGTGACCGAAGCGTTCGGGCCAGACGAACTCGCCCCGCTGATCCACCCCGCTGCCGCTCAGGTTGAAGGAGACGGCGGTAAAGCCGGCCCGCGCGATCCGGTCCGCCAGCGCGGGGAACATGCCCCAGTCCTTGAACCCCTTGAACCCGTGCAGAATCAGCACCGCCGGTCGGGGGCTGACCCGGTTGCTGGTGCGGACATCGACGAGGATCTCCCCCAGGTGGCCGGGGAGGACGTGGCGGGAGAGGGTGGGGGTGGCCACTCAGAGGCTCCGCGTTCCGCGTTCCGCGTTCCGCGTGCTGCCTCGCGCGGAGTCGACCGGAGAGATCCCTCGGCGGGCGCGGACATACCACCATGCCAACGTGGAACGCGGAACGCGGAACGTGGAACGCTTCATAGCACCGCGCTCTCCAGTAGTTCGAGTTCCCCGGCCCCCGCATCAAGCCGGGCCCGAACCCCGATCGGCAGGGTCCACTGGTCGTCGACATGACCCACAGGGAAGCCGTACGCCACCGGGATCCCCAGCGGTTCGAAGTAGGTTGCCATGATCTCGTCGAAGCCGAGCGCGCCGTCGCCGGTGCCTTTCTTCATGTCGGTGAACTGGCCCAGCACCGCGCCGGCCAGCCGGTCGAGCGCACCCAGCATGCGGAGCTGGGCCAGCATCCGGTCGATCCGGTAGAGATCCTCGCCCACCTCCTCCAGAAAGAGAATGGCGCCTTCGAGCGCGGGGAAATAGCGGGTGCCGGCCAGCGCGACGAGCAGGCTCAGGTTCCCGCCCACCAGCGGTCCCTCGGCGATCCCCTTGCGGATACACACGATCCGGGGCGACCGGGGAACCAGCACGCCAGGTGGCGGCGCGAGACGTCCCAACCGGCCCGCCGGCGCGCCACGGCCCAGCACCCGTTCGAAGTGGTCCCGACTGAACGGCGTGAGCGGGGCCCGCGCCATCGGTGCGTGGAACCCCACCACGCCGGTCACCCGATAAACCGCCAGCAGCAGCGCCGTGATATCGGAAAAGCCGATCACCGCCCGGGGCCGCTCGAGCAGGGCCGAGAGGTCCACCCGGTCGAGGATGCGGGTCACGCCGAAGCCGCCCCGGAGACACCAGATCGCATCGATGGCGGGATCGTGCAGGGCGGCGTTGAGATCGGCGAGCCGCTGGTCGTCGGTGCCCGCCAGGTAGCCGTGCCGCCGATGGGCATTGGGGCCCAGCACCGGGAGGAAGCCCAGCGCCCTGCACAACTCGGCCCCCCGGTCGAGTTCGTCGCGCTCGAGCAGCGGGCCTGCCGGTGCGACCAGCGCCACCCGGCCACCCGGCACCACGCGCTGGGGACGGATCACCGCTTTTGACATCACCCTCTCCAGTGTAGATTGGTCGCGGCGCCCACCCTGGAGCCCGAGACTTGCGCGCATCGCATCCGACGTTGCTTTCCGTCGGCCGAAGCATGGCCGATCACCGCGATGCAATGATCCAGGAATGGGCCGATTGGCTGAGTGACCGGGTAACATCCGCCGCCGGAATTCCCCGCCAGACCATCGAACGCGAACTGCGCCTGCTGCTCGATGTCCTCATCGAGTCGGTGGGGCCGATGCGGCGTTCGATCAGCGAAGTCTGGTATCACGCCTGCGAGCACTACGGCCGGGTCGGGGCCGCGCGCGGGCTCGCCGCCGGCGAAGTGGTCGAAGAAATCCAGTACCTCCGCGGCATCCTCATCCGCCGACTCGGCCCGGTGCTCGCGACCCTACGGCCCCGTCAGGCGATGGCCATCATTCTCCGCCTGAACGCCATCCTGGACAAGGGCATCGCCGTCGCGGTGGTGGGGTACACCGACGCGCTGGTCGCCACGCTGTTCACCCAGAACGGTGTCCCCGCCCCGGATTCGGCGCTCGACACCCACGACATCATGAAGCAGCTGGGCCAGATTGAGGGAGAGCTGGCGGTGGTGGTGAAGCACCGATAGCCCCTACCCCTCCCGCAGCACCCGCCACCCCGCGCCTACCTGCCACACCGCCATCAGGCCGACTGACGTGAGCATGAGCGGGTGACCGCTCGGCGCGAAGAAGTTCCCTGCCAGTCCCGCCCCACAGGCCAGCCGGGCCAGCCCGACCATCCACCGAGGTTCCGCCCGATCCGGCGCCGTCGCCACCGCCACCAGCCCCGCCGCAATCGAGACCAGGAACCCGCCGAGCCTCCCCGACATGACCGCCGCCAGATGCTGCGCGTGGTAGATCTGGCTCAGGTCGGTTCCGGCGGCGAAGAGCCGGGCGAACTCGGTGCCGGCGCCCGCCATGAACCCGATGTTGACGCCGTTGAGCGCCTCGCCCAGGGAGAGCGCCAGGAAGGCCACGCCCAAGGCCGGGCGCGTGTCGGCCGGCGCCGCCAGCCAGCGGGCCCAGATCCCCGCAGCGATCATCCCGGTACCGTACAGCAGGCCGAGGTGGATCCAGCGCCACCAGGGCATGGCCGCGATCATCGTGAGATCGGCGGGGCCGGAGAGCGGCAGGATCGGATGCAGCGCCGAACAGACGATGAGGAGCAGACTGCCGGCGACGAGGAGCCAGGCGAGGGGGCGGGCCATGCGGAGTCGAGAGTCGAGGTGAGTCGAACGTCGAGGTGTCCGGGGGCGACGGGCATCGAGCCCATCCTCCCGCGCTTACTTCCGGTCCAGAACTTCCCGCACCCGCTGGGTCAGGTCCGCCAGGGTCCATGGCTTCTGGAGCAGCGAGAGCTCGGACTCAGGGAGGTCGCCCCGCACGATTTCGTGAGCGGCGTAGCCGCTGGTAAACAGGAACCGCACCGTGTGCCCCTCCTGCCGCAGCGTCCGGTAGAGCGCCAGACCGCCGAGCTTGGGCATCACCACGTCGGTAATGATGAGGTCGACCGTGGGAGTCTTGCGGTAGGCCTCGACCGCCTCGAGTCCGTCGGACGCGGTGATCACCTTGTACCCCACCCGCTCGAGGGCGCGCTGCGCCACCCGGCGTAGGCCATCCTCGTCTTCCACCAGTAGAATCTGCTCCACCCCGCCGTGCAGCACCGGGGTGGTGGTCCCCAGCTCCGCCAGCGGCTGGTCGTCGCGCGCCAGCGGGAAGTAGGCCCGGATCGTAGTGCCCTTCCCGAGCTCGCTGTCGAGCTCGAGGAATCCGCCGTGCTGCTGGGTCAGGCCGTAGATCATCGCCATGCCGAGCCCGCTGCCTTCGCCGGGTGGCTTGGTGGTGAAGAAGGGCTCGAAGGCGCGGGCCCGGACCCGCTCGTCCATGCCGATGCCGGTGTCGCGCACCACCAGGCAGCCGTAGGATCCGGGAAGCGCGCCGTCGGGGGGGCGGGCCACGTCGACCCGCCGGGTCTCGAGGTGCAGGGTCCCGCCCCGGGGCATTGCGTCGCGGGCGTTGGTGGCCAGGTTGAGCAGCACCTGCTCGATGGCGCCGCTGTCCGCCAGCACCTTGATGGCTTCCTTTTCCCGGAGGAACTCCACCTCGATATGCGCCGGGAGCAGGCGTCGGAGGGTCCCCAGCAGGTCCCCCACCACCCGGCCGAGGTCGAGCACCTGGTAGGTCAGCGGTGCGTGCCGGCTGAAGGAGAGGAGCTTGCGGATCATCTGGGCGCCGCGGCGGGCTGCAGCCTGGAGCTCACCCAGGTCGCCTTTGAGGTCGTCCCGCCCGGGGGGGAGATCGGCCGCCATCATCTCGCTGTTCGCCAGCACCACCGTGAGCAGGTTGTTGAGGTCGTGGGCGATGCCGCCGGTGAGCTGGCCGACCGCTTCCATCTTCTGGGCCTGCCGGAGCTGTTCCTCCAACCGCCGGCGCTCGCTGATGTCGCGGATAATGGCCTGGAAGCGGCCGTCGCCCAGATCCCGGGCGCTGATTTCCACGTCCGCCCTGCTGCCGTTCTTCCGCTGCAGCCGCCGCTCGGCCAGGAGCGACCCGCCCTCGGGGAGATCCCGCAACCGGAGCGGCTTGCGCTCCCGATCCTCGGAGGGCAGAAAGTCCTCCAGCCGCCGCCCCACGATCTCTTCCCGGGGATAGCCGAGGATCTCCTCGGTGCGGGCATTCACCTCGAGGATGGCCCCCTGCCGGTCGCTCACCACGATGGCGTCGGAGGCCTGCTCCAGCGCCCGCCGGTAGTTCGCCTCCGACTCCACCAGCTGGCGCTCCGCCCGGAGCCGGTCGGTGATGTCGTGCACGATCGAGAAGAGCACCCGGCGCCCATCCAGCTCGAAGGGGCTCGAGTGCACCTCCACGTCGCGCACCACTCCCGAGCGGAGCCGGTGGCGGGAGACGAAGAAGTTGCGCCGCTCCCCTTCCGCCGCTTCGATCATGTCGCGGACCATCGCCTCGGGCAGGGCGGTAATCTCCGCCAGCGGCTTGCCGATCAGCTCCTCCCGGGGCCACCCGTAGAACATCACCGCCGCGGGGTTGGCGTCGACCATCCGCATCGAGGCGGCATCGAGCAGCAGGTTCACCGTGGTGCTGCGCTCGAAGATCTGGCGATACCGCGCCTCGCTGGCCCCGCGGGCCTCTTCCGCCCGGGCCACCTGGCGCATGGTCCAGCGGACCATCCACCAGAACATGAGGCTGGTGAGGAGAACGAAGAGAAGGCCCTTGGTCGTCTGGACCCGGACCATTTCAGGAAAGGGAAGATCCTCGAGGCGGGACCAGATGGAGTCGGAGAAAATCACCCACAGCGACCCGAAGGTCGCGTAGCCCAGCGCGACCAGCAGCGGGAGGCGCTTGAGGAAGTGCCGTGGGGCGGCCATGAGCGGTGCGGTGCCTTAGCGTCCGACTCCGCGGGTGATCAGTAGCCCCTGACTCGGCACCGACCCGCCCAGAATCCGGCCGTCGCCGTCGACCTTGAGCCGGAACTCGACCCGGCCGATCCGGACCAGGGCGGAATCGGCCCCGAGCCGGCTGACCACGCCGGTCACCGTCTGCCCACCGCCAAGGTTGAAGAACGGAACCGGCAGACTGTCCTGCCCGGCGGCTTCGGCCCGGCGGGTAGCCTGCTCCATCAGGGCCACGGAGAGATTGAGGTATGCGATGACCGCTCGCCGGGTGGGGAGGATGACCGTCCGGACCCCGCCCCAACGGTTGGCCTCGTCCACCGCCACGCTGTCATCCTTGAAGATCAGGCGGGTCGTCTGGCGGGCCGGCATGTCTTCCGGATCGTTCGCCCGCCACACCGAGACCTCGAGAAGCGGGGCACTCGCGTCGGGCAGCAGCGTCGCCTGGTAGCGCACCCGCTCCCGCGCCGAAGGGCCGGCCACCCTGGTCAGGCTGGCCGAAAGGCCGCCGGAGTCGCGACTGAACCGCTCGAGGGCGATGGTGTCGGCCCCCCGCGTGATGGTGAACGCGCCGGCTTCCTGTGCCGAGACAGCGGTGGGAAAGAGCAGGAGGAACGTCGCCGAACGAAGTGCGGCCACCCGGATCATGGCAGGTCCTGGGATGAAAGCGGCCCGAGTGGGGGCGCGCGGGTTTTCCCGCGCCGGGCCGCGACGGTTCGTAACCAAGTTATACCCTGAAGGCCCCTAGCATGGACCCCCACCTTCCCCCGGGGGTCCCGTGGACTGTCTCGACCTGCTCCGCCGGCTGGACCGCCTCTCCGACCTGCCCCGCCTGGTCGAGTCGCTGGGTCACACCCCCACCTGGCAGGAATTGCCACCCGGATCGCTGCCGGTGCCGGTGGTCCAGGCGGCCCTGATCGGGAGTGCCGGCAGCCTGGACTGGCTGGGCCTCACCGCGGCCGACCCCGAACCGGCCGCCCGCAAGGCCAGCGCCGCCCTCGCCGCCCGGGGCCGGCTGGTCGCGGTGGCGGCGCTGGACCCGGCCCGGCGGCAGCTGAGCCTGGCCCTGACTCTGGACCGGACCGGGGCCCTCACCCTGCCCCTCGACCATTGCACCCCGGGCCAGGGCGAGCGGTTCCGTCGTCTGCTGCTGGCCGGCCGCGATCGCGGGATCGAGTTCGCCTGCCGGGCGCTTGAGGTCCTGGCCGGAGAAGATGTCGGGCGGCGGTTCTTCGCCGCCTTTCGGGACCGGCTCAACCAGACGGCGAACGCCATCACCGGCGCCCTGTCGCCTGACGAGCGGCGGACCGTGGTGCTGGTCCAGTTCACCCGGGTGCTCTTCCTCTATTTCGTGCAGGCCAAGGGATGGCTCGACCACCGGCCCGACTTCCTCCGCCGCTCGGTCGACGACGCCCTCGCCCGCCGGCGCCAGCTCCACCGCGATCTCTTCCGGCCCCTCTTCTTCGGTACCCTCAACCGACCCCGGGAGGAACGGGGGCTGGCGGCGCGCTTCGGCCGGATCCCGTTCCTCAATGGCGGGCTCTTCGAGCCCCACCCCCTGGAATGTCGCTGGCGGGGTGAGATCCCCAACGAGTGCTGGCGGCAGGCCTTCGACCAGCTGTTCGAGCGCTTCCACTTCACGGTCCATGAGGACGCGCCGCCGGGCGAGATCGCCCCCGACATGCTGGGGCGGGTGTTCGAGGGTCTCATGGCCCCGGACGAACGGCATGCCACCGGCGCCTTCTATACCCCCTCGCGCCTGGTGGCACGGCTGATCGATGCGGCGCTCACCGGCTGGATCTCGCGCCGCCTCGACATCGAGCCCGGGGAGGCCGCCGCCCGGATGCGCTCTCGCGAACCCTCCGCCATCCGACTGCTCCAGCGGATCGCCGTGCTCGATCCGGCGGTCGGCTCCGGGGCCTTTCTGCTCGGCATGCTGGAACGGCTGGCGCAGCTCCGCGCCGGCGAACTCCCCGCCGCCGCACTGCGGCGCCGCATCCTCGAGACCAATCTCTTCGGGGTCGATCGGAACCCGATGGCGGTGCGGCTGGCCGAACTTCGGTTGTGGCTGGCCGTGATCGCCGCGGAGACGGAGCCGAGCCCCGAGAGGGTCACACCGCTGCCCAACCTCGACGGGGTCGTGCGGCAGGGAGACAGCCTGCTGGAACCGGCCCTCTTCCTGAGTGGACTCGATGCCCGGGCCCCGCGGGAAGGACCGGAGCTGGCTGCGCTGCGACGCGCCTTCGTGGTCAGCTCCGGCCGGGCCAAGCGGGAATCCGCCCGGCGGCTGCGGTTGGGGGAGGTCCGGGTGTTCGGCGAGTGTCTGGATCGAGCCGAGGCCGCGGCCGAGTCGGAACTCGCCGAGGTGCTGGGCGCGGCGAGGAGTCGTACCCTCTTCGGAGAACGGCGGGGACTCGACCCCGCGCTCTGTGCCCGACTTCGCGCCCTGCGGGCGGGGCAACGCGATCTCCGGGCTCTCCGTCGCCGGCTCCGCCGGGAGGCCGGCGTGCCCTGGTTCCGCTACGAGGTGCAGTTCGGCGATGTGCTGGCGCGCGGAGGGTTTGACCTGATCGTGGGTAACCCTCCCTGGGTCCGGGCCGAAGACCTCTCACCCCGAGAGCGGACCCACCTCGCGCGGCGCTACCGCTGCTGGCGTGGAGCGGGGCGCGGCTTCCGGCACCAGCCCGACCTCGCGGTGGCCTTCGTCGAGCGGTCGCTGGAGCTGCTCACGCCGGGCGGGGTCCTGGGCCTGCTGGTGCCCTCCAAGCTGGCGACCGCGAGTTACGCCACCCGGCTGCGGGCCGAGCTGGCGGCGCGGTGTGGCCTGGATGTGGTCGCCGATCTCCGGACCGACCCCGCCGCGGTCTTTGCCGCGACGACCTACCCCGCGGCGCTGGTCGCGGCGAAGACGCCGCCGCCGGCCGGGCATCGGGTGTCGCTCGAGTTGGAGCGACCTGGGACGCCGGGGATTCTCCAGTCGCGCCTCACGGGCGGCGGACCTTGGGCGCTGGCCTCCCCGGCACTCCTCGACGCCCTGACCGAGCTGCGGGCGGAGCATCCCCCCCTGGGGCAGCGTTTCACACCCCAGCTCGGCCTCAAGACCGGCGCTAACGCTCTCTTCCTCGACCCCCCAGTCGACCTCGAGCCGGCGGTGCTCCGCAGCGCCCTCCGCGGACGTGATGCCCGGGCCTTCGGTTACCGCGGCTCGGTGCGGCTGTTCTATCCCCACGACGAACGCGGAACGCCGCTGGAGCGGCTGCCGCCCAGGGCGGCGGCCTACGTACTGGCCCACGAGGCCCTGCTGCGGGCCCGGGTGGACTACGTTGGCGGCCCGCCGTGGGGGCTCTTCCGGGTCCGGGCCGCCACCGCGCCGCACCGGGTGGTGTGGCCCGACCTGGCCCGTCAGCTCAACGCGCTCCCTCTGAGCGGGGCCGCGGGACGGGGGCTCATCCCGCTCAACAGCTGCTACGTCCTGCCGGTCCCCACCCGGGGCCGGGCCCTGGCCCTCGCGGCCTGGCTCAATTCGACCTGGATCCGCACCGCGGCCCGGGCCGTGGCCGATGCCGCGGCCGGCGGGTACGCCCGCTTCAACGCCCGCATCATCGCCGACCTGCCCCTTCCCGCCGCGGTACCGGACGACCCCCGCCTCGCGGCGCTCGCCGAGCGGGGCCGGCGGGGCGAACCGGTGCAGGAGGACCTCGATGACCTCGCCGCCGACTACCTGGCACTCTCGCCCCGAACCCGCCGCATTCTGGCTGAAGCCGCTCGAACCGAGCCCGGTGATCGCGGCGGAGGCGCTGGTGGAGCTGGCTGATCCGCTGGCGGCGCTCCTCGGGTGCGGACCGGCGCGGCCGGTGGACCGGGTGCGTCGGTCGCTGGCGCTGAGTGCGGCGCCTCTCGAGGCCGCATGCGATGCGCCGACCTGGCTGCTGAGCGAGCAGGTCGCGCCCTACCGCCGGGCGGTGGCGGCGCTGGAGCGTCACGGGGGGGCCCTCCTCGCCGATCCGGTGGGAAGCGGCAAGACCTGGATCGCGCTGGCGGTGGCGCGGCTGCTGGGCGAGGCGGTGGCGGTGGTGCCCGCGTCGCTCCGGGAACAGTGGCGGCGCACCGCGGCCGCCCTGGACATCTCCCTCCGGATCCACAGCCATGAGGCGCTGAGCCGGGGCCGGCTGCCGCAGGGGCAGCCCCGCCTGGTCATCGTCGACGAGAGCCATCGCTTCCGTACCCCCGGCACTCGGCGCTATCGGGAGCTGGCCTGCTGGGTGGTCGGCCGCCGGGTCCTGCTCTTGAGCGCCACGCCGGTGGTGAACCGCCTCGCCGACCTGGGCCACCAGCTGCGACTCGGCGTCCGCGATGACGCCCTCGCCGCCCGCGGCGTTCCCAGCCTCTCGCGGATGTTCGCGACCGGTGGAGCCGCTCCCCCGCTGGGCGACGTGGTACTCTGCCGGCCGCGGCCCGCCGACCGCCCGTCGGTCGATGCCGGCGTCATCGCCTGGACCCCGGCGGCGACCGATGGGCGGATCCTGGCGGGTGTCGATCGGCTCCGGCTCTCGAACCGGCCGGCCCACCGGGCCCTGATCCGCATGGTCCTCTGGCGGGCTCTGGCTTCGAGCCGCGCGGCGCTGGCTCACGCCCTCCGGCGCTACCGCGCGCTGCTGGACCACGCGCGCGATGCCGCGGCCGCGGGGCGGCCGGTGGGCCGCCGCGAGATCCGGTCCTTCACCCGGGGCGAACCGGACCAGCTGCTCCTCTGGGAGCTACTGCCCACCCTCCCGTCGCCGGCCGACCTGGCTCTGGAGGATCGTCCCGCCCTCGAGGGGATCCTCGCGCTGCTGGCGGAGTCGGGCCCCGATCCGCGGGCGACTGCGGTGTCCTCCCTCCTCGCGGACCGCTGCCCCACGCTTGTCTTCACCGGCAGCCGCGATACCCTCTGCCTCCTGCGCCGAAGCCTGGCCCCGCTCCGGCCCGCCTGGGTTTCTGGATCGGGTGCGGGGATCGGCGATTTCCGGCTGAGCCGTGAGGCGGTGCTCGATCTCTTCCGTCCGGCCACGGACCGACACGCGGTCGCCGAGTCGACGGCGCCGACGGTGCTCCTCGCGACCGATGTGGCCGCCGAAGGGCTCGACCTGCAGCGGGCGGGTCGGATTGTGCACTTCGATCTGCCCTGGACCAGTGTGCGGCTGGATCAGCGCGAAGGCCGGGCGGTGCGACTGGGATCGGACCGGGCCACCGTCGAGGTGTTGCGCCTGGCACCCTGGCCCGCGCTGGAGGAACGGTTGCGACAGGACCAGCGGCTGCTCACCAAACGCCGGCTGGCGGCCCAGGCGGGAGTGGATGACGCCGGACAGTGGCTCTTCCGCTGGCGGTCGGAACTGGCCGGCGTCGTGGGTGAAGGCCCGGCAGGTGCGGGGCTGGCAATGGTCGAGGGGGATACCGAGGGATGGCTGGTGGGCCTGGCACTCGACCTGGTGCTTCCCGACGGACAGCGGTGGCGCGAGCCGGCGGGGCTTTTCTGGGTAACCGCCAACGGCGCCGTCGACGACCGGCCCGAGACCATCGTCCCTCTCCTGGCGGCGATGGAACACGCACCCGGGCGCACACCCACCGTCGCCGAACGGTCGCGGGCCACGGAAATGCTTCTCGGCCTGGCCCGGACCCGGCTGGCCGGGGCCCGGAAGAGTTCCTGGCTCGCCCGCGAGGCGGCACCGGAGCAGCGGCGGCTGGTGCGACGGATGCGCCGCCTCGTGCTCGACGCCGCCCGTCGCCGGAACCGGCCGCTCCTCGATCTTGCCGAGCGGGCGCTCGCGTGGCTCGCGGGCGGTGTCACCGCGGGGGAAGCGATCCTGGTCGCGGATCTCCTTCAGGTGGCGCCACCTCGTCTCGAACGGGCATGGCAACCGCTGCTGGCGCGTCCCCGCCTGCGCCCGATCCCCGCACCGCGGCTGACCGGGATCATCGGGGTGAGTAAGTTCCCCGCATGCCCACCATCCGGACCGTGCTCTTCGATCTCGACGGCACGCTGATCGACTCGATCGAGCTCATCCTCAGCAGTTACCGGCACACCATGGAGGCGCATGGCTTTGCCGACGTGCCCGACGACGAGTGGCTTCGCGGCGTCGGGACGCCGCTCCGCGCCCAGCTCGGCCCGTGGGCCCGGGACCACGGACACCTCGAGGCCCTGGTGGCGACCTATCGGGATTACAACCTCAGCCATCACGACACGATGGTCCGGCCCTTTCCCCGGGTCTCGGAGGCGGTGCGGACCATCCGGGAGCGCGGCCTGCGTACCGGCGTCGTGACCAGCAAGACGCGGGAGGGGACCCGCCGGGGACTGCGCCTGGTGGGGCTCGAGGAGTCGATCGAGATCATGATCTGCGCCGACGATGTCACCAACGCCAAGCCCCATCCCGAGCCGGTGACCCGCGCCCTCGCGGCCCTGGGTGCCGACCCGATGGAGACGATCTTCGTCGGAGACAGCATCCACGACCTCCACGCCGGCCGCGGCGCCGGGGTGCTGACCGGGGCGGTGCTCTGGGGTCCGTTCTCCCGGCAGGTGCTGGAACCGGGGGCCCCGGACTACTGGCTGGATACGCCGGAACAGCTTGAGAGGTTGTTACTTACGTAGGTCGATATGGATCCGACCGAAAGGGAGGCGGGTCGACTGCCTTGCCCGGCCGAGGTGCCCCGTTACATTCCCGCCCGGTCGTTACCCGTCCGTGACACACCAAGGAGCCCCACGTGCGACTCCTCCCCCGCGACGACAACTTCTTCGAGCTCTTCACCTCCGTCGCCGAGCGTTCGGTGGAGGCGGCCGGTGTGATGGAGGACCTGCTCAAGGCCGCGCCCGACCGGCGCACCTTCATGGTCGAGACCATCAAGCGGCTGGAACACGAGTGCGATCAGCTGACCCATGAGGTCATCACCCGGCTGGACCGCAGCTTCATTACCCCGCTCGATCGGGAAGACATCCACGAGCTGGCCTCCGGCCTGGATGACGTGATCGACCTGATCGACGGCACCGCCCGCCGGGCCCAGATCTTCCATCTGGGCGAAGCGCCCGAGGGCTCGATCCTGCTGGCCAACGTCATCAAGCGGGCCTGCCAGGAGCTGCTGGTGGCGGTACGGGGCCTCAAGAAGAACCAGGGGGAGGTGCTGCCCGCCTGCATCGCGGTCAAGCGACTCGAGGAAGAGGGCGACTCGCTCTATCACGAGTGGCTGGGGCGGGCTTTCCAGGGCACGCCCGATCCGATGCTGGTCATCAAGTGGAAGGAACTGTACGACAACCTGGAGAAGACCCTGGACCAGGCGGAGGACGCCGCCAACGTCCTGGAATCCATCGCGATCAAGCACGGCTGAGCGATGGAGCCGACCGTCACGTTTGTCCTGCTGATCATCGCCGTCGCCCTGGCGTTCGACTTCATCAACGGGTTCCACGACAGCGCCAACTCCATCGCCACGGTGGTCGCGACTCGCGTGCTGTCGCCCGGCGTCGCGGTCGCCTGGGCCGCCTTCTTCAACTTCGCCGCCGCCTTCCTGGTCGGCACCGCCGTCGCCAAGACCATCGGCAAGGGGCTGGTCGACCCGGCGGTGCTCGATCCCCACATCATTCTCTCGGCCCTGGTCGGGGCCATCGTCTGGAACCTGATCACCTGGTGGCTCGGACTTCCCAGCTCCTCGTCCCACGCGCTGATGGGTGGGCTGGGCGGCGCGGCGGTGGCCAAGGCCGGCGCCGTGGCCCTCCTCCCCGGCGGCTGGACCAAGCCGATCCTGTTCATCTTTCTCTCGCCCCTCATCGGGATGATCCTGGCGCTCAGCTTCACAGTGGGGCTGTCATGGCTGCTCCGGCGGGGGCTGGCCGGGCCGCTCGATCGGATCTTCCGGCGACTCCAGCTGGTCTCGGCGGGGCTCTACTCCATCGGCCACGGCGCCAACGACGCCCAGAAGACCATGGGCATCATCGTGGGCCTGCTGGTTTCGACCCAGTCGCTGTTCGCCAGCCAGACCGGATGGATGTCGCACCTCTATCTCACCAGCGCCGACAAGGTACCGCTCTGGGTCGAGCTGGCGGCCTACACCGCCATCTCGCTCGGGACCGCCATGGGCGGCTGGCGGATCGTGAAGACGATGGGCTCGCGCATCACCCGGCTCCGCCCCTTCGGCGGGTTCTGCGCCGAGACCGCCGGCGGCATCACCCTGCTGATCGCCTCCCGCTTCGGCATTCCGGTGAGCACGACCCACACGATTACCGGCGCGATCGTGGGTGTCGGGGCCAGTCAGCGGCTGTCGGCGGTGCGGTGGGGGGTGGCGGGGCGGATCGTCTGGGCCTGGATCCTGACGATTCCGATGGCGGCGGCGATTGCGGCGGGGACGTACCTGGTGATGGGGTCGAGGTAGGGCCGAGAGTCGGGAGTCGAGAGTCACGACTCCCTTACGCCGCCCTCACTCTCCGCCTGGCAGCCACCGCGGCGTAATCCGCCAGCAGCTGATCGTAGATCGCGTCCCACCCGCGGCCCGCCGCGGTCGCCAACCCCCCGGCGCCCAGCCGCCGCCGCAGTCCTTCGTCCTCCAGCAGTCGCCGCAGGCCCTCGGTCAAGGCTGGATGGTCCTGCGGCCGCACCAGCAGCGCATTCTCGCCCCCGCGCGCGAACTCCATCACGCCACCCGCCGACACCGCCAGCGACGGCAGCCCCGAGGCCATCGCCTCGAGGAGCGAGTTGCCGAAGGTCTCGGTCGCGGAAGGGAAGATGAACACGTCGGCCGAGGCGTACGCCTCGGAAAGCTCCCGGCCGGCGAGCAGTCCGGTGAGATGCACCCCCGGCACCGGCCGGCGGCGGAGCCCCTCGGCCATGGGACCCTGGCCCACCAGCACCAATTGAGCATTGCGCCGTACGCTTCTGAGCGCGGTCCAACTGCGGACCAGCCCCTGGAGATCCTTTTCCCGGGCCAGCCGGCCGATGTAGGTCACCAGCAGGTCGTCCGGGCCGACCCCGAAACGGGCCCGGTAGGCTTCGCTCCGGAAACCGGGATGGAAGTGCCGGGGATCCACGCCCCGGGTCCAGAGCCCGGTGTGGGTCACTCCCCGCTGCGCCAGGGTCTGCTGGAAGAGACGCGACGGCACCAGCACCTTCTCGGCATGGCTGTAGAACCAGCGGAGATAGACCCAACCCATCCCGAGTACCCAGCGCACCCCATAGCGGGCGGCATACTTCTCGTAGTCGGTGTGAGCCGACGCGAGCAGCGGCAGACCCAGCTGCCCGGCGGCTTTGAGCCCCGCCAGCCCCATGGCGAATTCGGTCGCGACGTGAACCACGTCCGGTCGAAAGCGCGCCAAGTCCGCCACGATCTCCTGCTGGCGGGGAAAGGCCCACTGCACATCGGGGTAAAGGAAGAGGGGGATGCTGGACGAGCGATGGGCCTCGGGACGCTCCGGCGTACCGGCCGGCAGGGGGTAACTCGCGCTGTAGACCCGCACCTGGTGTCCCCGCTCATGCAGGGCGCTAACCAGCCGGTCCAGGGTCACCCCCACCCCGCTCACCATGGGCCAGTACACTTCGGAGAAGATCGCGATCCGCATCGTCTGTCAGGCTAGCAAGGTCGGGGAAGAGAGGCAAGACAGGCGGTCAATACGAGGGACGAGCCGTGGTCTTCATGCAACACGCTCCAGCCGACGAAGGGTCGGGACCCGCCAGGCGATCGCCCCGGTCACCAGGATCGGCATCATGCCGCCCAGCGCCACCGCCGCCACCGGACCGAGCAGCCGGGCGGCCACGCCCGACTCGAACGCCCCGATCTCATTGGACGAACCAATGAAGATGGCATTCACCGCCGCCACCCGGCCGAGGAGATGCCGGGGGGTCAGCGTCTGCAACAGGGTCGACCGCATCACCACGCTGACATTGTCGAACATGCCGGAGAGCCCCAGCAGCAGCACCGAGAGGGGAAAGCTGGGGGAGAGACCGAAGCCGCTGATACAGACCCCGTAGAGCGCCACCGAGACCAGGAGGATCCGGCCGGACCGCCCCGCCAGCGGGCGGTGCGAGAGGTAGAGCGACATCAGCACCGAGCCTGCGGCCGGGGCGGCCCGGAGGATGCCAAGCCCCTGGGCGCCCACGTGCAGGATGTCGCTCGCAAAGACCGGAAGGAGCGCCTCGGCCCCGGCGAAAAGCACCGAGAAGAGATCGAGCGTGAAGGCGCCGAGCAGCAGCGGCTGGGCGCGGAGAAAGTGAATCCCCTGGAGCAGCCCCTCGACCCCGGCCACTCCGTCGGGGGCCGCCGGCCGGGGCCGGGCCTCGACCCTGAGCAGTGCCAGCCAGCTCAGCAGCAGCAGGACCGCTCCGGCGGCGTACGAGGCACCCTCCCCCGCGAAGCCGAGCAGCAGCCCCCCGGCCGCCGGACCGGCGACCGCGGCAAACTGCCAGGTGCTGCTCCGCCAGGTGATGGCGTTGAGGTAGATCTCCCGGGGGACAAGATCGGCCGACAGCGCGGTGCGGGTCGGCTGCAGAAAACTCCGCGCGATGCCGCTCACGAAGATGACCGCATACACCGCCCACACCGTGCTCCGGTCGAGGTACCCGCTCAAGGTCATCCAGGTCAGGGCGCCGGCGCACCCGGTCAGCACCAGCAAGGCCGCCAGGCAGACCCGGCGCCGGTCGAACCGATCGGCCACCTGTCCCGCCGGCAACGCCACCGCGATGAACGGGAGCGCTTCGGCCAGTCCGATGAGCCCCAGGGCCAGGGGATCGCGGGTGATCTGGTACACCTGCCAGCCGACCACCACCGTCTGGATCATCGTGGCGACGGTCTGGATGAGCAGACAGGCGACGAAGCGGCGGAAATCGGGAACGCGGAGGGCGGCGTAGGGGTCGTGCGGTAAGGGTCGATTCACGAAGGGAAATTAACTCGACCGGGGATTACGTTGAGGGCCTGCCCGGGTGGCCGAAACCCCGGGCGGATAGCGGGGTACCAACTTCAGGTTTTTCGCAAGGCGAACACCATGCCGCACCTCGACGTCAGCGCCACCCGGGTCCCGGAGCAGGAGCGGGTCCTCACTCCCCACGCGCTCGCGTTCCTGCTGGAGCTCGAGGAACGCTTTGGAGGCCGCCGCCGGATGCTCCTGGCCCGGCGCCAGGAACGCCGCGCCGCGTTCCGCGCCGGCGCCCTCCCCGACTTTCTCCCGACCACGGGCGACGTCCGGACCGCGGGGTGGAAGGTGGGCCCCGCCCCGGCCGACCTCGACGACCGACGGGTGGAAATCACCGGGCCGGTCGAGCGCAAGATGATGATCAACGCGCTCAACTCCGGGGCCCGGGTCTTCATGGCCGACTTCGAGGATGCGCTCTCCCCCAGCTGGGCCAACGTGATCGCGGGGCAGGCCAACTGCATCGATGCGGTCAACCGCGAACTCGAGTACACCGCTCCGGACGGCAAGGCCTACCGGCTCGAGCCGCGGATCGCCACCCTGGTGGTGCGCCCCCGGGGCTGGCACCTGGGCGAGAAGCACCTGCGCCTGCACGGCGAGGCCGTCTCCGGCAGTCTCTTCGATTTCGGGCTCTACTTCTTCCACAATGCCCGGGCCCTCCTCCGCCAGGGCAGCGGGCCGTATTTCTACCTCCCCAAGCTGGAGAGCCACGAGGAGGCCCGGCTCTGGAATGACGTCTTCATCGCCGCGCAGGAGCTGCTCGGCATTCCGCGGGGAACCATCCGGGCCACCGTCCTGATCGAGACCATCCTGGCGGCGTTCGAGATGGACGAAATTCTCTTCGAGCTCAAGGAGCACGCCGCCGGCCTCAACGCCGGCCGCTGGGACTACATCTTCTCGATGCTCAAGAACTTCGGCCACCGGCCCGACTTCCTGATGCCGGACCGCGGCCAGATCACGATGACGGTGCCGTTCATGCGGGCCTACACCGAGCTGCTGGTGCATACCTGCCATCGGCGGGGCGCCCATGCTATCGGCGGCATGGCCGCGTTCATACCCTCCCGCCGCGACGCCGAGGTCAATGAGCGGGCCCTGGCCCGGGTGCGGGAGGACAAGCAGCGGGAGGCGGGGGACGGGTTCGACGGCAGCTGGGTGGCCCATCCCGACCTGGTGCCGGTGGCTCAGGCCGCGTTCGATCAGGTGCTGGGCCGGCAGCCTAACCAGAAGGATCGGCTGCGGGAGGATGTGGTGCCCGACGCCAAGGCCCTGCTCCAGGTGGCGATCCCCGGCGGCCGGGTAACCGAGGCCGGGGTGCGGGCCGACGTGAAGGTGGCCATCGAGTACATCGAGAACTGGCTCGAAGGCCGCGGGGCGGTGGGAATCGACAACCTGATGGAAGACTCCGCCACCGCGGAGATCTCGCGAATGCAGCTCCAGCAATGGGTCCGCCTGGCCGTGACCCTCGACGATGGGAAGCCCCTCACCCGGGCGCGCTACGGCTCGATCCGGGACGCGGAGCTCACGGCATTGCTGGCAGCGCGGGACCAGCCGGGGAAACTGCGTGAGGCGGCGGAGCTGCTCGATCGGCTGGTGGATCAGCCGGTGCCGGAGGAGTTTCTGACGCTGGGGGCGTACGAGTACTTGGAGTGAGAAGGGCCCTGCCCCATCGTCGCCTCCATTTCGACCCCTGACCCTACCCGTCCCGCTCCACCACCCGTTTCGGCTTGAGTCCGAACCGCTCCATGCGCCGGTAAAGGGTGCTGCGGGTGACTCCGAGCCGGGCGGCGGCATCCGCCATGGTTCGGGACTCGCGCACCACCCGCATCAGCTCGGCATCCTCCCGATCGATGGCCGAGCTGGCGGTGTCGGTGCTGCCGGCGTAGGCCTGCCGGATGAAATGGGGAAGGTCGGCCAGACGCACCTGTCGATCGGTGGCCAGAAGCACCCGTCGCACCACATTCTTGAGCTCCCGCACATTGCCCGGCCAGTGATAGGCCGAGAGCGCGTCATAGACCGCCGGGTCGACGCTAACCCCCAGTCGGCCCAGGTCGCGAGCGCCGGCTTCGAAGAAGCGCCGGGCGTAGACCCGCACGTCGCCGGGATGAAAGGGGATGCCTTCACTCCCGTAGTGCGGGGCCCCGCCTTCGAGCACCAGGCAGCCACCCACCACCATGCGACCCTGCCTCACCGGGAACCACATCGCGGTGCGCCGCGCATTCACCACCAGCGGGATTGCCCCCTCGGACGCGAGTCCGTCGCGCGACTGGCGCACCAGGAGCGCCAGCGCCTCCGCCAGCTCGGGCGAGACCGAGGGTGAGGCGCTCACCACCCGACCCCCGCGATCCATCGCGATAATGCTGTCGCCGGGATAGCGGGCGGTAAGGTCGGTGAAGCTCTGGAGCGTGGCATAGCGCCGCTCGACCTCGCGGGCGGCAAGGGTCTGCTCGATCGCCACCACCAGGGCCAGAGCGAGGTTGAGCGTGTGGGGATGGGCGAACTCGCGGAAGCCGCTGATGTCGAGGATCCCGGCGATCTCGCTGGTCGCGGGGTCGCGGATGGGGACGGCGGCGCAGTGCCACCGCTGCCACCGTTCGACAAAATGCTCGGCCCCCACGATGTGCGCCGGCGCCCCGGTGGCGAGCGCGGTCCCCGGGCCATTGGTGCCGACCGCGGTCTCGGTCCAGAGCCCGCCCGGTCGGAAGTTGATCTCGGCCAGCCCCTCGAGCGCGGCGGGATCGCCCTCGCAGGCGAGCATCCGGGCCTCGCCGTCGAAGAGCGTCAGCACGTGGCCGATCCCCCCGAACGACTGCTGGTGGCGGGCGACCGCCTGGTCGGCCACCTCCAGCCAGTCGGAGCGCTCCGCCGCTCCATGAAGCTCGTCTTCATTCAAGACCACCGGGGCGGCGCCGAGGTCGGGCCGGACCATCGCGCCCGCGCTCCGCTGCCAGGACTCGTGGACCAGGTGCCGCACCGCGCCGGAGCCGGTGAGGGCTCCGAACCCGGCCCCGCACCCGACCAGCACTCCCCAATGCCGCTCCAGGGCGCGCTGGGCCTCGGCGTCGAAGGGGATCGGCTGCAACTCGGGCATGGTGGACTCCGTGGGGCCGGCCTGGGGGGGCACCCACACAATGTTGTTCCCCGGGTGTCCCCGGGCAAGCCACGGACCGCGGGACAATTGTCGCGCGCCGCTTGTCGGTTTCCGGCCCCATTCCTACCGTCGTGGCAAGCCTTCCCCCCGGCGCCCTTCGGACCCTTTCCCGGACGGCTGCCCACCCAGGACCCCAGGAGGATCTCATGACCAACGTCGTCTCGCCGCCACAGGGCGCGACCGTTCCCGCTTCCGCCGCCGGTTTTGTCCCCTCGATCCCGTTGCGGGGCCGGTACGACAACTGGATCGGCGGCGAATACCAGCCGCCGGTCCGAGGCCGGTACTTCACCAACGTCACGCCACTCACCGGGAAGCCCCTCTGTGAGGTGGCCCGCTCCACCCATGAGGACGTCGACCGCGCGCTCGACGCGGCCCACGCCGCCGCGCTCAGCTGGAACCTCACCTCACCCACCACCCGGTCCAACATCCTGCTCAAGATCGCCGACCGGATGGAACAGCATCTGGAGACGCTGGCCTGGATCGAGACCCTGGACAACGGCAAGCCGATCCGGGAAACCCGTGCCGCTGACCTGCCGCTGGCGATCGACCACTTCCGGTATTTCGCGGGGGTGCTCCGGGCCCAGGAGGGGAGCATCGGGGAGCTGGATCACGATACGGTGGCGTACCACTTCCACGAACCGCTCGGCGTGGTGGGCCAGATCATCCCCTGGAATTTCCCGCTGCTCATGGCGGTGTGGAAGCTGGCGCCGGCGCTGGCCGCCGGAAACTGCGTGGTGATCAAGCCGGCGGAGCAGACCCCGGTCTCGATCCTGGCGTTGATGGAGCTGATCGCCGACATCCTGCCTTCGGGGGTGGTGAACGTGGTGCAGGGTTTCGGGGTGGAAGCGGGGAAGCCGCTGGCGTCGAGCCCGCGGATCGCGAAGATCGCCTTCACCGGCGAGACCACCACCGGCCGGCTCATCATGCAGTACGCCTCGGAGAACCTCATTCCGGTGACCCTGGAGCTGGGCGGCAAGTCGCCCAACATCTTCTTCGCCGACGTGATGGACGCGGACGACGACTTCTTCGACAAGGCGCTCGAAGGCTTCGCCATGTTCGCGCTCAACCAGGGCGAGGTCTGCACCTGTCCCTCCCGGGTGCTGGTGCAGGAGTCGATTTACGAGCGGTTCATGGAGCGGGCGGTGGCGCGGACCCAGGCGATCGTCGAAGGCAATCCGCTGGATCCCGCCACGATGATCGGGGCCCAGGCCTCCAACGATCAACTGGAGAAGATCCTGAGCTACATCGACATCGGGAGACAGGAAGGAGCGCGGGTGCTCACCGGCGGGGCCCGCCGGGTGCATCCGGGCGAGCTCGCGGACGGCTACTACGTCCAGCCCACGATCTTCGAAGGCCACAACCGGATGCGGATCTTCCAGGAGGAGATCTTCGGCCCGGTGGTCTCGGTGACGAAGTTCAAGACCGCGGAGGATGCCCTCACCATCGCCAACGACACCCTTTACGGCCTGGGCGCCGGGGTCTGGAGCCGGGACGTGAACACCTGCTACCGGATGGGTCGCGCCATCAAGGCCGGCCGGGTGTGGACCAACTGTTATCACGCCTATCCCGCCCACGCCGCATTCGGCGGATACAAGCAGTCGGGGATCGGACGGGAAACCCACCGCATGATGCTGGACCACTACCAGCAGACCAAGAACCTGCTGGTGAGCTACAGCCCGAAGAAGCTGGGCTTCTTCTAGACCGATGATCGACCGGGTGGCGATCACCCCGGGGGCCGAGGCCGTGCTGCGCCAGCTGGTGGCGGAGCACGGCCCGGTGCTCTTTCACCAGTCCGGCGGGTGTTGCGACGGCAGCGCTCCGATGTGCTATCCCGCCGCCGAGTTTCGGATCGGGAGCCGGGATGTGCATCTGGGCGATGTGGCGGGAACCCCGGTCTACATCGGGGCCCGGCAGTACGAACTCTGGCGGCACACCCAGCTCATGATCGATGTTGTGCCGGGACGGGGGAGCGGATTCTCGCTGGAAGCGCCGCTCGGCGTGCGGTTCCTGACCCGCTCACGGGTCTTCGACGAGGCGGAACGGGCGTGGCTGGACGCCTGCCCGCCGCGGGTGGGGCTGGATCCGTCATGAGCTGCGACGGTCCCTTTCCGGCCCGGAGGCCGGTGAGGATCAACGCAGAGACGCAGAGGACGCGGAGGGCCGCAGAGGGATCAATGAGGAGATCGCTTGCTGCAACAACTCTGGCCTCGACGCCGACGGCATCATCAAGCAAACGAAACAGCAGAACACCACAGGCCGATTACAGTCATCGACACGTATTGACACTCAGTAACTGAATTCACGTCCCGCTGTTCTCGAATGGGGCGGACGAGCGAGGCATCTCGCCGAACCCTCTGCGGCCTCTGCGCCTCTGCGTCTCTGCGTCTCTGGGTTGAAACCCACCCTTGCCCAAAGACAATCGCCGGCCGCCGCCACCTGATGGTGGACAACGACCGGCGGGGGACTGGGGCGGCAGGGGTCGAACCTGCAACCTCCCGGTTAACAGCCGGGCGCTCTGCCAGTTGAGCTACACCCCAAAGTCCTGCGGTACAGCACCAAAACGAAAGACCCGTCGCATGGACGGGTCGGCGTACCAGCGCGATTGGGACGAAATCGCCTAGGCCCGGCCCGTCTCCCGGTGGAGGCGGTTCGAGTTTCGATTGCGGTTGCGATTCGGCCGGTTCAGCATAGGGCCCGCATTCTACCGGTATCGTACGACAGCGTCAAGCACTTGAGGTCCGGTCCTCCGATGGGACACTTGACCGCATCCCGAGGGGACCGTAGCGTAGCCGGTTCAGTCCCTTCGGCCCGACGCCTGTCCGCGGCTCCCGCCCCTTCCCACTGCCAGAGGACACTTCCGCATGAAACGCTCCGTCGCCCTCAAGGTCAACGGCCGTGCCCAGACGGTGGACGTCGAGCCGCGCACCCTGCTGGTCCATGCCCTGCGCGATGACCTCAACCTCACCGGCACCCACATCGGGTGCGACACCAGCCAGTGCGGCGCCTGCACGGTGTTGGTCGATGGCCGGGCGGTGAAGAGTTGTACCGTGCTGGCGGTCCAGGCCGAAGGGAGCGAGATCACCACCATCGAGGGACTCGCCCGGGGCGACACCCTCCACCCGATGCAGAACGCCTTCTGGGAGAAGCACGGACTGCAGTGCGGCTTCTGCACCCCGGGCATGATCCTGACCGCGATCGATTTCCTGGAGCATCACCCGGGCGAGCCCACCGACGAGGAGATCCGCCACGCGATCGAGGGCAACTACTGCCGGTGCACCGGTTACCAGAACATCGTCGCCGCCATCAAGGCCGCGTCGGCCACCCTGCGCGCCTGAGGAGCGTTCCCATGGCTACCCTGTTCGGCTCAGGCATCAAGCGGCGCGAGGACCCCCGGCTCATCACCGGCAGCGCCACCTACACCGATGACGTGAAGCTGCCGGGATTGACCTTCGCGATGTTCGTGCGCAGTCCCTACGCCCACGCGAAGATCACCTCGATCCACGTCGACGCGGCCCGGGCCGCCCCCGGGGTGGTCGCGGTGTTTACCGGCCGCGACGTGAAGGACGCGCTGGTGCCGGTCCCCTGCGCCTGGAACCCGCCCAACTGCGACCTCAAGGTCCCGCCCCACCCGCTCCTGGCCTGGGACCGGGTGCGCTACGTGGGCGACGCCGTGGCGATGATCGTGGCCGAGAGCCGGGCCGCGGCCCGCGACGCGGTGGACCTGGTCGAGGTGGACTACGATCCGCTCCCGGCCACCGCCGACCCGGAGAAGGCGGCCCAGCCCGGCGCGGCCCAGCTCCACGCCGAGGTTCCCGGGAACATCGCCTTCACCTGGACCGTGGCTGGCGGCGATGCCGAGGCCGCCTTCCGGTCCGCCGAAGTGAAGGTGAGCGAGCGGATCGTGCAGCAGCGGCTTCTCCCCACCGCCATGGAGACCCGCGCCGCCGTCGCCAGCTACAACCGGGGCACCGGGCAGCTCACCCTCTGGTGCACCAGCCAGAACCCCCACATCCACCGCTTCCTCTGCTCGGTGATGCTCAAGCTCCCCGAGCACCGGGTCCGGGTCATAGCCCCCGAAGTGGGCGGCGGGTTCGGCTCCAAGATCCCGGCTTACGCCGATGAGGCCCTCACCGCCTACGCCGCGATGCAGCTGGGCCGGCCGGTCAAATGGACCGAGGATCGCTCCGAGAACTACAAGGTGACGATCCACGGCCGGGATCACATCGAATACGTGGAAATGTGCGGCACCAAGGACGGCCGCATCACCGGCATCCGCACCCGGGTGTTCGCCGGACTCGGCGCCTACGCCTCGACCGCCGGCCCCGGGATCCCCACCATCCTGCACGGGCTGGTCTACTCCGGCGCCTACACCATTCCCAACATCCACGGCGTGATCCAGGGGGTCTACACCAACGGCACCCCGGTCGACGCCTACCGCGGAGCCGGTCGCCCCGAGGCGGCCTACCTGATCGAGCGACTGGTCGACATCTTCGCCCGCAAGATCGACATGGACCCGATCGAGGTGCGGCGACGGAACTTCATCCCCCGGGACAAGTTCCCCTACACCGTCGCCACCGGTCTCACCTACGACTCGGGCAACTACGAAGCCGCGCTCGACAAAGCGGTCGGCATGCTCGACTATCGCGGGTTCCGCGCCGAGCAGGAGAAGGCGCGGCGCCTGGGGCGCTACCTCGGCGTCGGGGCGGTGAGCTACATCGAGATCTGCGGACTGGGCCCGAGCCAGGTGGCCGGCGCGGTCGGCTTCGGCGCTGGGCTCTACGACTCCGCCCTGGTGCGGGTCTATCCCACCGGGATGGTGAAGGTGTACATCGGCGCCTCGCCCCACGGGCAGGGCGAGGAGACCACCTTCGCCCAGATCGTGGCCGACGAGTTCGGCTACCCGGTGGAGAGCGTGGAGATCGTCCACGGCGATACCGACAATACGCCCCAGGGGTGGGGCACCTACGGCAGCCGGACCACCGCCGTCTGCGGCTCGGCGGTCAAGAACGCCGCCCTCAAGGTGAAGGAAAAGGCCCGCCAGCTCGCCGCCCACCTGCTCGAGGCGAACGAGGCCGACATCGAGTGGAAGGACGGGAAGTTCCAGGTGAAGGGCTCGCCCGACCAGGCCAAGGGGTTCGCCGAGGTGGCGCTCATGGCGAATGTCGCCTGGAACCTGCCGGCGGGGATGGAGCCCGGCCTCGAAGCATCCGCCTTCTTCGATCCCACCAATTTCGTCTACCCTTTCGGCACCCACATCTGCACCGTCGAGGTCGAGATCGAGACCGGGGTGGTGAAGATCCTCCGCTACATCGCGGTGGACGACTGCGGCCCCCCGATCAACCCGGTCATCGTCGATGGCCAGATCCACGGTGGCGTGATCCAGGGCATCGGCGAGGCGCTGCAGGAGATCGCCATCTACGACGACGAGGGCCAGCTCCTGACCGGGACCATGATGGACTATGCCGTCCCCCGGGCGAGCCAGATGCCGAAGCTCGAGATCGGTCACACCATCACCCCCTCGCCGGTGAACCCGCTGGGCGTCAAGGGCTGCGGCGAGGCGGGCACGATCGCCTCGGCCGCCGCGGTGGTGAACGCGGTGTGCGATGCGCTGGCACCGTTCGGCATCACCCACATCGACAAGCCGCTCACCCCGGCCCGGGTCTGGGCCGCCATCCAGAAGGCGAAGGGAGCCAGGGCATGATCCCCACCAGCTTCGACTACGTGCGGGCCGGGAGCGTGAAGGAAGCGCTCACCCTGCTCGCGGCCGGCGATGGCTCCAAGGTGATCGCCGGCGGGCACAGCCTCCTGCCGATGATGCGCTTTCGGCTGGTCCAGACCCCCAGGCTGATCGACATCTCCCGGCTGGACGAACTCAAAGGGGTGCAGGAGTTCAAGAAGGGGGTGCGTATCGGTGCGGCGACGACCTACGCCGATCTGGCGGCCCACCCCCTTCTCAAGGAACGCTGCCCCATCGTGGCGGAGGTGGCGGCCGACATCGCCGACATCCAGGTGCGTAACCGTGGCACCATCGGCGGCTCGCTGGCCCACGCCGACCCCGCGAGCGACATGCCGGCGCTGATGCTGGCCCTCGACGCCGAGTTTCAGCTCCGCTCGAAGAAGGGCGGACGGCGTACCGCCAAGGCCCGCGGGTTCTTCCAGGGCGCCTTTGCCACCGCGATGACCGAGGGGGAGCTTCTCACCGACATCCTGATCCCGGGCCTGGGCCGCAACGCCGCCGCCTATCACACCTTCGACTCGGCGGCGTCGGGGTACGCCCTCGCCGGGGTGTGTGCCGTGGTCGCCCGGAAGCGCTCGAGCATCTCGGAGATCGCGGTGGCCTACACCGGTATCGGGGATGTGGCGTTCCAGGCGGCCGGCTTCGACCCCGTGATCGGCACCAAGTGCGACCTGGCGGTGGTGGAACGCTGCGCCCGGGAGGCGCTGAGCGCGATCACGATCGGTGGTGACGTCCACGCCCCCGCCGACTATCGCCGACACCTCGCGGTGGTCGCGACCAGACGGGCGGTGCAGGCGGCCTACGATCGGGCGGGGTGAGGGAGGATTCCCCCGCGGTCCACGCCCTTCTCCTCGCCGCGGGTCAGGGGCTCCGCTTCGGGGGCGGGAAGCTGCTGGCGCCGCTTCACGGCCGGCCGCTGATCGCGCACGCGGCCGAGGCGCTCGCCGAGTCGATCGAGCGTGGGGTCCTGGCGGGAGGGATCGCGGTGCTGCCGGCGGGAGTCCCCGGGCTGGTGGGTCCGATCGAGGCCGCCGGACTCACCCCGGTCGAGAATCCCGACGCCGCGATCGGGATGTCGACGTCCATCCGGCAGGGGCTGGCATGGCTGGCCGGCCAACGGCCGAGGGTGTACGGCGCGCTCATCGTCCTCGCCGACCAGCCGGCGCTCAGCCCCGCCGTGATTACCCAGGTGGTGGGTGGGTGGCGTCTGAGCGGGAAGAGTACCCGACCCCGCTATGCCGCCACCCCCGAGGCGCCCGGCCATCCGGTGCTTCTCGATCGGAGCGATTGGCCCCTCGCCGACCGGCTCACCGGCGATCAGGGCCTCCGATCGCTGCTCCACGGGGTGGCGCTGACCCTGGTCGATGTACCCGGCGCCAACCCCGATGTGGACACGCCGGCCGATCTCCGACGACTCGAGGACCCGCGCTGATGCGCCTCTCATTTTCCGGAGCACCCGAAGTCCCCGCCGCGCTCAGGGACATCTGGCCCCGCATTCTCGACCCGCACTTCGTCGCCAGGCACGGCCCGGGCGTCGAGTCGGTCGAGGTGCTCGACCCCTACCGCTTCAAGGTCATCACCGGATTCGGCGTGGGGAGCATCCGGCTCCGCTTCGGCATCGACGTCGAGCTCATCGAGGTGAGCCCCCCCATCCGGTTCACCATGAAGGCCCGCGGCAAAGCGCCGGGATCGGCGGTGGAGATCACCGCCGCCCTCGCGCTGGAGGTGCTGGAGGAGACCCGCACCCGCCTCAGCTGGCAGGCCGACACCAGTATCAGCGGAACGGTGGCGAGCGTCGGCGCGCGCCTGATGGAAGGGACCGCGCGGAAGCTCACCGAGCAGTTCTGGACCAAGTTCGCCATGAGCATCGCGGAGGCCGGGCCCTACAGCGGCCCGGAGAACCCGGTTCCCGAACGCACCGTCCCGGTCGACCCACCGGCGCCGGACCCGCCCGACCCCCCGCCCGCCGCGCCCCCGGTTTGACCAGCGGTCCTCCCCGCGAAGCCGTGGAACGGTTTCTGGCCGTCCGCGGCCTGACGCTGTGCGTCGATGACTGGGGCGCCGGTCCACCGGTCCTGCTGGCGCACGGGATGTGGTGCGACGCGGGTATGTTCACCGCGCTCGCCCGACTCCTGGCGCCCCGGGCGCGGGTGCTGGTCCCCGATCTCAGGGCCCACGGCCGGAGCGAGGTTCCCGAAGGAAACTGGACCGTAGGCGACGTGGCCGACGACCTGGCCGCCATCCTCGATCAGCTGGGCATCGGACCGGTGGTGCTGGCGGGATTCAGCATGGGCGGCATGGCGGCGGTGGAGTTCGCCCTCCGTTACCCCACCCGTCTCGC
Source organism: uncultured Gemmatimonadaceae bacterium (assembly GCA_964642475.1). Taxonomy (GTDB): domain Bacteria; phylum Gemmatimonadota; class Gemmatimonadetes; order Gemmatimonadales; family GWC2-71-9; genus JADJOM01. Next base: position 34,484 of record CAZXRC010000033.1, read on the forward strand.
CGGGCTGGTCCTGATCGGGACCAGCGCCTCGGCGGAGGGGGTATTCCGGACTCTGCAGATCAGATCGCTGGCCCGGATCATCGACCTCACCGGCCCGGCCCGGTTTCTCCCCAGTGAAGCCTCCCAGGCCACGTTCAGCGCCGCCTTCCGCCGGGCGCACCCCGAAGAAATCCGGCGCTGGGAGAGCGTGGTCCGGGCCATGCCGCGCCGGGCGCTGTCGCAGGCGCTCCGCGCGGTGGAGCGGCGCCGTCATCTCCTGGACGAGATCCACCAGATTGCGAGTCCGGTCGCCGTGATTGCCGGCGGGGCCGATGCGGTGGTCCGGCCCCGGCTCTCGGAGAAGATCCACCGCCGGATCCCGGGCTCTACTCTCATGATCCTCCCGGGTGTCGGGCATGCGGTGCCCACCGAACGGCCCGACGAAGTGGCCCGGGCCATCGAGTCGTTCCTCTCCCGGGGGGCCTGAGTCGGTTTTGCGGTGGGTCGCGCGCCGTGCCACATTAGGATGCCAGTTCCGTCCACTCCCAGGATCACTGCCATGAAAATCCCCCAGCTCCTGCTGCGGCAGCTGTACACCTTCGGCTCGCTCACCAACGGTCCCGAGGGACTGTACTTCAGCCTCAAGAACCGACTGAGCGACGTCACCCTGACGCGGATTCTCCGGGTCAAGATCGGAGAGCTCGAGATCGCCGCGGGCGCGCTGGAAGTGGACCTGGGCGACGGCCAGTGGCGTCCGGCGACCTCGGTGAGCCCGGACCGGCCGGAAGAGTTCCCCCTGCGGCAGGTGGCCCGCCTCCGGGCCCCGGGCCGGGTGGTCAAGGACGGGACCCACGAAATCGAGATCGGGATCGAGGTGAAGGGGATCGGCGCCCTCTCGGTCAAGGTGAAGGACCATGTGAGCCAGCCGGCCGCCCGACCCCGCGCAGTGCCGTATTCCAAGGACGACAACTACGCCCCGCCGGTCATCGCCCAGCGGCAGAAATTCGTGGAGGACATCAGCGGCACCCGGCTGGAGCACATCCGACATTACAGCTTCGACCCGCAGGTGGTGAAGGGGAACATCGAGAACTTCACGGGCGTGGCCCAGGTCCCGCTGGGCTTCGCCGGGCCGCTCAAGGTGAACGGGGAGTTCGCCCAGGGAGAGTTCGTCATTCCGCTCGCCACCAGCGAAGGGACTCTGGTCGCTTCCTACAACCGCGGCATGAAGGTGCTCAATCTCTCCGGTGGGGTGATCACGACCATCCAGGGCGACCACATGCAGCGGGCCCCGGTCTTCGTCTTCGAATCGGCCCGGGAGGCGCGAGCCTTCCGCGACTGGGTCGAGACGAAGATGGACGATATCCGGCGCGAAGCCGAGAGTACCACCCGGGTGGGGAAGCTGCAGTACATCGACACCTACCTGGCGAGCAAGTTCGCCTATCTCCGGTTCAATTATTCCACCGGCGACGCGGCGGGCCAGAACATGGTCGGCCGGGCCACCTTCGCGGCCTGCAGCTGGATCCTGGAGAACAACAAGACCATCAAGCGGTTCTACCTGGAGAGCAATCTCGCGACCGACAAGAAGGCCTCGCAGATCAACATGATGCGGACCCGCGGCAAGCGGGTGACCGCCGAGTGCGTGATCAAGCGGGACATCCTGCTCGACGTGATGCGGGTGGAGCCGGAGAGCCTCCACTATCACTGGGGGGTCGCCAACGTCGGGTCGATTCTCTCGGGCGCCAACAACAACGGACTGCACTCGCCCAACGCCATCACCGCGATGTTCATCGCCACGGGGCAGGATGTGGCCAACGTGGCCGAGGGGTCGGCCGGCATCGTCTACACCGAGCTCACCGCGGAGAAGGACCTGTATCTCTCGATCACCATCCCGTCACTGATCGTGGCGACCCACGGTGGCGGCACCGGGCTGCCGACCCAGCGGGAGTGCCTCTCGGTCCTGGGCTGCGTCGGGAAGGGCAAGGTCAACAAGTTCGCCGAGATCGTGGCGGGCGTGGTCCTGGCGGGGGAGATTTCGCTGGCGGCGGCGATTTCGTCGCTCGAGTGGGTTTCGTCGCACGAGGAGTATGGGCGCAATCGCTGAACAGGCGGCGGGCCAGGCGGAGGCACTCCGGGCCCGCGGCTACGAGGTGATGCAGACCTGGCGGCCGCAGGGGCTCCTCCGCCGGCTCTTCACCACCTGGCGTCACTTCCTCGGCCTGGTCTTCGGCGGAGTGGCGGCGTATGTCCGCCAGCAGCGGGACGAGGGCACCGGCCGGGGTCTGAGGTTCCTAGTCCTCCGGGTCTTCGCGGTCGTGACGCTGCCGCTCGTCTCCGCCGACCTCCGGCGCGAGTCGTTCCCGGTGCAGCTCCGCCGCCGCCTGGAGCGGCTGGGGCCGACCTACATCAAGCTCGGCCAGATCCTGAGTCTCAGGGAAGACCTGCTGCCGAAGAGCGTCACCAGCGAGCTCAAGCACCTCCTCAACCGGCTCCCGGTGGTGCCGCTGCCGGTGCTGGTCGAGATCATCGAGCGCGATCTCAAGCGGCCGGTCGACGAGATGTTCCTCTCGATCGACCCGGTGCCGCTGGGCTCCGCCTCGATCGGGCAGACCCACCGGGCCACCACCCGGGAGGGCGACCCGGTCATCCTCAAGGTGGTGAAGCCCGGTATCCGGGAGACCCTGGAGCGCGACGCCCGCCTGCTGCGGACGCTGGGGAGCTTTCTGCAGCTCCTGATCCCCCGCTTCCAGCCCAAGCAGCTGGTGTACGAGTTCTGCGACTACACTCTGCGCGAGGTCGACCTCCGCCGGGAGGCGGACAACGCCGACACCTTCTCGGCCAATTTCGCCGACAAGCCGGATGTGGTCTTTCCCGAAATCCACCGGGAGTTCAGCGGGCGCAGCGTACTCTGCATGGAGTTCTTCGACGGACTCTCGCCCGACTCCGAGGAGGCGCAGGAGCTGCCCGAGGAGCAGCGCCGCCATCTCACGGACCTGGGCGCCGAATCGATCATCCGGATGCTCTACAAGGACGGGTTCTTCCACGCCGACCTGCATCCCGGCAATCTGATCATCCTCCCGGGCCCCAAGGTCGGGTTCATCGATCTGGGGATGGTGGGTCGGCTGGACGAGGATCTGCGGCGGGCGCTGCTCTACTACTTCTTCGCGCTGGTCATGGGCGACGCGGAGAATGCCTCGCGCTATCTCACCGCCATCGCGACACCCGGCCCCGGCGCCAACCAGGCGGGGTTCAAGCGGGAATGCGCCGAGATCTCGAGCCGCTGGAAGCGGGCCTCGAGCTTCGAAGAGTATTCGCTGGGCCAGCTGATCCTGGATTCGCTTTCGCGCGGGGCCCAGTACCGGATGTACTTCCCGGTCGAGCTGGTCCTGATGGTGAAGGCGCTGGTCACGTTCGAGGGGGTGGGGCACGTGCTGCTGCCGGGCTTCGACGTGGCGGAGGTCTCCAAGCGCCACATCCGGACCCTGTTCCTCAATCAGTTCAGCCCGCTCCGACTGCTGACGGAAGGCATGCGCGGCGCGCCCGACCTCATGGACGCGATGGCCAAGATGCCGCTGCTGGTCACCGATGGACTCCGGGTGCTGGAGAAGGTGGCCCGGCAGCCGGCCCAGAATCCGCTGAGTGGACTGCGGGGCACGCTGATCGCGGGGAGCTGCCTCGTGGCCGGGGCGATCTGCCTCGGGTTCGGCGCTCCCTGGCCGGTGTATGGGAGCCTCTTCGTGATCGCGTTCTTCCTGGCGATCCGGCGGGGGTGAGGGGGCGGGCGGGTGGGCCGAAGGTCGCTAGGGCTAGCTCGGTGCGCGAGGGGGGAGGGGAACTCGGGGCGGGGCGTAAGTGAGCCCATCCCTGCTGAGGGCCTTCTGGAAGGGCGAACTTCTGGCCCGCGGAGCGGCCGGGCGGGTACCTCCCCTCGACGGTCGCGCGGCTCATCTCGTGAAGACCACGGTCGCGCGGCTCATCTCGTGAAGACCAAGGATCACCTATGGCGACCAACGGC
>CAZXRC010000034.1:0-33311 GCA_964642475.1 uncultured Gemmatimonadaceae bacterium
GGAAAGCCCGCCCGGAGGCCCAGCAGGATCCCCCCGCCGTCAGGGCCGATAGAGCGGCTGAGGGCAAGGCGCGTCTGGGAGGCGGTCGCGGCGCCACGCACCTCGAGCCCCCCGGTGGCGGCCCGGGTACGGCCGTCGAGAGTGCCGCCGAGAACGTCCGAGAGACCGTCCGGGTCGCTGCTCAATGACGCACTCGCCACAACGTCCGGGTTCCAGGCCCCGAACGTCCCCGCGGCGTGATAAGGGTTGAGGACGGGGATCCCGTCCAACCGGAACGCGACCTGGTCGGCGGCTCCACCGGCGATGTGGAATCCCTCAGGCGACTCGGGAGCCACCAGGACTTCTCCACCCGACAGGCCCGTGAAGAAGTCGGGCTCGGCGATCAGGGGATGGTCCTGCAGCTCGGCCCTGGTAAGGCTGCGTCGGGGGAAGCCGGCGGCGTTCGTGGTCCCGAGAGAGGACCCCAGCGGTCCCACCGGATGGGCGGCCCGCACCTGAAGGTCGGGGATTGGAACTGGCTCGGGCTGGAGGGAAAAGTCGACGGTGAGGATACCCTGCTCCGGCACCAGAATCTGGATGGTCCACGGGGTGTAGCCCAGCCGCCGGACCGTCAGGTCCCAGGTCCCCAGGGGGATCCGTGCCAGCTGGAACTGCCCCAGGCTGTCGCTTCGAGAGGTCCGGCCGAGCAGGGGGAGCGCGATGACGGCCCCAGGGATCGGAGCACCGGTTTGTGCATCCCGCACTACGCCCGAGACCGAGGCGGTCTCCTCCCCGGTGACCACGAGGAGGTTTCCGAGCAACAGCAACCAAGATCCCATCGAGGCCGCCTGGGAGGGGAGCCGAGCACTTCGGCGTATGTCCCAAGATGCGATTGGGTTCCCCGGGCGGCAAGCGGCTTGACGGGGGGCCGTGTCAGAAAGCGTCCCCTGGTTTGCTCCTTCCCCAGACATCGTGCGGCGGAATCCGCGGGGAGAGAGCCATGAGACTCCGACATCGGGTGGCGATCGTTGCGTTGACGGCACTCCACGCCTGCCCCCGCGCAGGGCTGGCCCAGGGCCCGTCGGCCGACTCGGGCGGCAAGAAGCCGCGACTGGAAGTGTCGGGTGTGGTGCAGGTCTTCTTCAAGGCTCGCTTCGAAGCCAACGGCGATGGCACGACTGAGCCGAGCGTATTTCGAGACCAACGGGTCCGCATCAGCTTCAAGGGTCAGCTCAACCGAAGGGTGGGCTACGATGTGGAGATCGATCCCCGGGCGCCGGAGCTCGCCGGTGTGCTCCGTGACGCGTTCATCACGCTGGCCCTGGTGCCCCATCACAAGTTTCGGATCGGTCAGCAGAAGACCCAGTTCGGCTACGAGAACCGCGAGTCATCCTCCCGGCTCTTCGTCGTCAACCGCTCGGAGATCTCCGAGAATCTGGGCCGCGGGACCAACCTGCGTGACATCGGCGTCGGCCTGGTCGGACGGATCCCCCTGGGGCCGACGCTGGACTTCGAGGATGGCATCACCCTGGTCAACGGCTCCGGGATGAACGTGCAGGCGGACAGTACCCGGAGAAAGAATCTCTGGGGACGGGCGGGAGTCCGCTACGCCGAGAAGGGGAAGTCCCTGTGGGTTGGCGTGTCGGGCGGAACCGGCGACCAGCAGGAGCCCGCCGATCCGGGCCCACCGCCGGTCACCGGGTTCACGTTTGACTTTACCCGTTGGGGCGGAGACCTGGAGTTCGATCATCCGCGCGGGTTCCTCTCGGCAGAATACATGCGAGGAAGGAACAGCGCGCCGGCGAGCACCGGCGGACGCACCACCGTCAGCGGTTTTTACGTGCTCTTGGCGGCCAAACTGCCCCACCATCTGGGGCCGATGGTTCGCTACGACCAGTTCGAGGAGTTCAAACGCTGGACTCTGGGAGGGTTCCTCGGACGCCGGTCCGATCCCCTGCGCGTGCTGCTCAACTACGAGCTCATCAGGGACGAGCTCGGCACCCACGACGACAAGCTCTATCTCTGGATGCAGACCCGTTTCTAGCGGGAGCCGCCCCCTCCACGACTCTCGACTCTCGATTCCTCAATGTCCCGGGATCGGCCGGTCCTTGTAGGGGTACCAGTAGGACTTCCGCTCCATGACGTAATCGAGGTGGACGTGCTTCGGCTCGCGGAAGGCGTCCAGCCCTTCCTCGCCCAGCTCCCGGCCCACGCCACTCCAGCGCATGCCCCCGAAGGGTCCCGCGTCGTTGTCGGTCAACGGATCGTTGATCCAGAAGGTGCCCGCCTTGATGCTCTCCATCGCCCGCAGGGCCAGCTCGAGGTCGCGGGTGTAGACCGAGGCCCCCAACCCGTACCGCGAGTCATTGGCCATGGCGATCGCCTCGTCGGGCGTCCGGGCCACCGTGAGCGACAGGACCGGCCCAAAGATCTCCTCGGTAGTGGGAAGCGAGCCGTGGCGCACGTCGGTGAGCAGGGTGGGCTCCAGGAAGTGACCCGGCAGTCCGTTGGGCTGGACCCGCCGGCCGCCGTGGTGGAGCCTGGCGCCTTCCTCCACCGCGCGGCCGATCTGCCGCTCCACCAGGTCGAGCGCCTCCGCGGAAATGAGGGGCCCGATGTCGGTCCCGGGGTCGAGCGGATCGCCCAGCGTGAGGGTGGGGAGATAGGCCTCGAGCCGCCGCAGGAACTCCTCCGCGATCGGCTCCAGCAGGTAGATCCGCTTGGCCGAGGTGCAGACCTGCCCGGCATTGAGGAGGCGGGCCCAGGCCACGCCCCGGACCGCGATGTCGAGGTCGGCGTCGGCGAAGACGATGAACGGGTCGACGCTGCCCAACTCGAGATTCACCTTCTTGAGTTCCTGGCCGGCGAGCGATGCGATGCGACGTCCGGCAGCCACCGAGCCGGTGAAGGCGACGAGGTCGACCTTGGGGTGACGCACCAGGGCCTCCCCGGTGGTGGGGCCTCCGGTCACCAGGTTCACCACGCCCGGCGGCAGCTCCTCGTAACACTCCGCCATCAGGAGGTTGGACAGCGGGTTCTGATGGGGCGGCTTGCAGACCAGGGTGTTTCCCGCGGCCAGTGCTGGCGCCACCTTCCAGGCCATCAGGAGGAGCGGGAAGTTGAACGGCACGATGGCCGCTACCACGCCGAAGGGTTCCTTGATGGTGAAGTTGATCTGGTGCGGGGCCACCGGGGGAATCGAGTTCCCGTAGCTCCGCCGTCCGACCTCCGCATAGTAGTCGAAGGCCGCCGCGACCCAGTCGATGCAGTCCACCGCCTCGATCAGCGGTTTGCCGGTCTCGCGGGCCATCAGGGTCGAGAGCTCCCGCTCCCGCTGGCGGATCCGGGCGGCGATCCCCCGCAGGAGCTTGGCCTTCTCCACGCCGGGGGTCTTCCACCAGGCGTGCTGGGCCGCCGCCGCGGCCTCCACGGCGGCGTCCACGTCATCGGCATTGCACTCGGGAACGGTGCCGACCAGCTCGAGCGTCGCTGGATTACGGATGAACCGGGTGTCGCGACTCCGGGCCGTGGTCCACCGGCCGTCACGCAGGATGCGGGAGACCTGACTCATGCAGGTTGTTCGCTCGGGTCGGGTGGATGTGGGGAATGGGAACCGGCAGAGTATGCACCCCGACGCGACCGTCGGGAAGAGTCGGAGCCGGCGCCCGGCGTGAAATCCGGGACGGGAATGGCCGGCGGTGCGGCGATCCGCTATTTTCTGCCTCCGTACCATTGGCGGTCGAGGCGCTGGGGCGGTAGCTCAGCTGGGAGAGCACCTGCTTTGCAAGCAGGGGGTCACCGGTTCGATCCCGGTCCGCTCCACTGAAAACACACGGCCCCGCCGTCAGCCTGACGGCGGGGCCGTGTGTTTGTCACCGCGCCCCGCCACTCCTAGAGTCCGGCGCAGGGATCCTCGCGCGCCGCCACCGGGGTGATCACCAGCAGCTGATAGCGGCGGGCCGCGGCGGGGCCGGGGGTCGCATCGGCCGTACCCCGTTCCACGAATCCCACCACCAGCATCCCGCGGGCGGGCGCCAGGGTCCGCAGCAGCCGCGGCACACCCATGTCCATTCGCACATGGCCATCGCCGGCGATGAGCCAGGCCGGTGCCGCGGCGCCAGCCGAGAGCATGGCGTCGGTCATCGCGGCGTCACGAACCTCCTGGGCGGCACGCATGCCCGGCACCATCTCCTGCGGGAGCTTGCCGCAATGTCCATCGAAGAGCTCCTGATCGATGCCGGCCCTGGCGGCGCTGTCGAGCGGCACTCTGGCGATCAGGGCGCTCAACTCCGGCGGCGCTGCCGCGGTGCCGTCGCGGACCACCGAGCGAAGGGCGGCGCGGGGCACGTTGCTGCCCCAGAGCGTGCTGGCGTGGGCGATGGCCGCATCGACCACCGGTCGGTGCAGCGGCCACTTCCACCCCTTGCGATCGAACCCATTCGCATCGAGCCACGCCTCCTCGGCCTCGCCGGCGGCGGGCGCCGGAATCGGTCCGCTGGCGCGCGCCAGTTGCTCGAAGACCACCGCCGGTTTCCGCGCCGCGAGTGCCGTGAGCATGGCGCCCCGGACCTGGTGATGCACCGGGTTGTCGTGGATTTCGCCCAACAGAACGAAATCGGCAGCGGAGGCTCGGCGGAGCAGCTCAGCGGTCGTAACCGGTGCGCCGGTGGCGGCATCGACGATCGACACCGAGTCAGGGAGCGGCATCGCCAGGGGGGCAGCGGCCGAAGGGGCCGCGCCGGCGCCGCCACAGGCGGCGAGGAGCAGCAAGGCGGGGGGGTACCAGCGGCAATGCATCGCGATTCCGTCCGTCATCTCGGGTCGGGGGAGTCCCATCGGGGCGGGTTCGAAGATAATGAGGGGGGAAACCGAGGTCCCAGAAGCACGAAACGCCCGACTCCGTTATGGAATCGAGCGAAACGCCACGGCCTGGCATCACCCGGTTGCCGCCTCCGGGGCCCCTAAGGGCTATGTCCTTCTACTGGGAATAATGATAGCGGGACCCCGGTACAAATACAACCCCGGCCGGGGGTGAGGCCGGTGCCGTCCTTCGAAGTCACACGTGATAAGTCGCAATCTCGCAAGAGCTTGGCCGAAAGCGCCAAGGCCATTCTACTGATCGTACAAGGCCCGGTACAGCGTCAGGTTCCGCTCGATGATCCGTACATAGTCGCGGGTTTCCTGAAAAGTGATCCGCTCGATGAAGAGCTCCGGATCGCGGCCACCGCCGGGGGCATTCCACGAGGTCACACGACTGGCACCGGCGTTGTACGCCGCCAGAGCCCGCGAGAGATCGCCTTCGAAGCGCCGCAGAATGCCGGCGAGGTGATGGGTTCCAAAGCGGATGTTGGTGGCGGGGTCGAACAGCGCTTCGGCACTCCAGCGGGGGACCTTGAGCCTACGGGCGATCTCCCGACCGGTGCCCGGCATGACCTGCATCAGGCCGAGGGCGCCGGCGCGTGACTTGGCCTCCGGTTCCCAGATGGACTCCTGCCGGATCAGGGCCGCGATCACGCTCTGATCCACGCCGGCAGCCTCGGCCTGGGCCTTGAGCTCATCGGAGTGCAGCAGGGGGTAGATGAGCCGGTAGGTCCGGGCGTCGGGGCGCGCCCCCGCGGCCAGTGCCCGGCGGGCGAGGGTGACCGCCGCGGCCGGCTGACCTTCCCGCCGGAGCAGGTCGGCGGCGGCAAGCAGTCGCTCCGGCTGACGGCGGCTGTCGGTCAGCAGCCACTCCTTCTCCCACTGGATCTCCTGGGTCATCACGAGACTCTTGAGCATCGCAAGACGGGAGGCGGTGCTGTCGAGCTCGACGTAGGACTGGAACCGGTCGTCCGCGGGGGCGGGGCGCCAGGGTTCGAGGCCCAACCGGCGGAAGCTGGCCACCGCGTAGTAGGACGCCGAGTCTCGCGCGATCACCGATTGCCAGAGGCCCTCGGCCCGCCGCCGTTGTCCCGCCTGATCGAAGGCTCGCCCGGCCCAGTAGCCCGAGGCGAGGCCTTCCATCCCAAGAAATATCTGGTGGGCTCGCTCCCAGGCCTCTGCCGCCTCCAGCAGGTGCCCATTCTCCCACTCCGACATCCCCGCCAGGAAGGCGGCTCTGGGCGCGTTGCCGTCGCGGGGGTACCGGTGGGCCAGGGCCAGCCAGGCTGCCCGGGCACCGGCGTCATCCCGCTTCTTCCAGCGGAGGTCGCCGGCGGTGAAGAGGGCCAGCGGCACCACCGCGCTGTCACCGGTCTCTGCCAGCCGGTCGAGAATCGAGAGGGCGGCGCCGGGCTGCTCCAGCCGGCCCAGCGCCAAAGCCCGCTGGTACGCGGCCTGGTTGGCGGCGCCGCTCGCCGCCGGCACCAGGCGGAGGGTCGCCGCCGCCTCGCGGTAGCGGCCCGACTGATTCAGGACCGTGCCGTACCCCAACCGGTCGGCGGGCCCGCCGAGGCCGGCGGCGAAGGCGCGGGCGTAGAAGGTCGCCGCCTTCGCGGCGAGGCGCGATTGGCTGGCGGCGCGGGCCAGCGTCAACGCCTGGGCCGCCGTAGGCCGCTCCTTCATGGTGCCAAGGAGGTCGAGCGCGGCCGCGACATCCGAGGTGCCGGCCCGCCGCCCGGCAATGGCGACCAGCGTGTCGCGCAGCGCGAGGCGCTGAGGTGCTGACTTTGCCGCCGCCAGGCGGAGCCGGGTGGCCTCGATCGAGCGGCCCAGCGAATCATACCGGAGGGCGGCGCCCAGGAGGTCGCCGGTGAGTACCCGGGCCTCGGCCTCGGTTTCGAGCACCCGCGCCCGGACGATGGGCGAATGGATCTTCTGATAGAGGAGCTGACGGGCCACACTGTCGGGGGTGCCGAGCGCGGCGCGCCGGATCAGCCATTCACTGAGCGAGGGGATGAGGACGGCCTTCGCCGGGTGAGGCGGTCCGTTCGGGTGGCTCCCGAACAGGCTTAAGACGACCAGCGAATAGAAAGGGAAGCTCACGAAAGGACTCGCCGTCCAGCTTGGGTCACGCAGGTGAACTCGCTCATGGCAACCTAACCCGGTCTCCACCGAGGCACAGTCCCCCCGGGTTATCACCAATTAAGATCCATGACCCTCTGGTTCCGTCACCCTCACGACTCCCGCGTGGATCTACCCAACCGTCTCCTCCCGGTCGCAGTGGCCCTGGTCGCCGTGCTGGTGTCCGCGCCCCGACGGGGACCCGCGCTTGCAGGCGGCGTCATCGGCGCACTGGCGCTCGCCAGCCTGCAGGTTGCCGGAGGGCCGGCGTGGCGCGAGGCGGGACTCTCGCCGACCTATCTCTCGATCACTGCCGCCCTGCTTGGGTGTGGCGTCATCCTGGCCGCGGCCCCCGGCCTCCGGCCGGCACCTCCCGACCGCGCGGACCCCTGGCCGCGGGCGCGGGTCGGCGCCGCCCTGATGGTGCTCGGGCTGGGGGGCTACGCCGTGACCCAGGTGGCTGGCGCGGGTGGTGTCCTCCGGAGCGCCGGCGCCCTGGCGAGCCTGCTTGTCATCGGGACCGCGCTCCGGATGCTGATGCGCTACGCCGGGCTCATCCGGTGGGTGGACCGCTGGCGGGGCCGCCGGGCGGAACGGCTGACGACCCCGCAGCCGCTCCGTCTCGATCCGCTGGATCGTGGGCTCCTCGCCGGGCACCTGTTGTTCACCCTGTTGGCGCTGGTGGGAGCGCACCTGCTGCTGCTCCTGGCGGGGGTGGCCGGCGCCGGTGTGACCGGGGCATGGCTGGGGCGGCGGCAGGGGTTGACCGGGCGACCCTGGGGGTTGGGGCTCTCGCTGATGGCGCTGCTGCCAGTGAGCGGTGCGACGCTGCAGATCGCCGGCGAGACCTCGGGCACTCTCACCGCGCTCCGGGATGGCCCGTTCAGTCCCGCATTCGAGCCCCTGGCGGCGCTGGGGTTTCTGGTCGCGGCCTGGCCGCTCCTCCGATTGTGGCCCTTTGCCCGCGAAGAGCTGGGGCCGCTTACACCGCTGGCGGGCGCGGCCCTGATCCTCCGGATCGCGGTACCGGTAATGTCGAGCGGCTCCGAGCACTGGCAGCCTCTGGTGTTCCCTCTGCTGGTGCTGGTGAGCGGGCATGCGACGTTCGCCGGCGACTGGGCCCAGGCGGTTCGGGCGCTCGCTCTGGGGGGTCTCATGGGACTCCGGCCGGAGGCGGGGTGGATGGGTGGACTCTTCCTCGCGGGGGAGGGTCTTCTCGCGCTCGGCGTCCTGGTCCTGCCGAGGTGGGCCCACGGCCTCGTGGGGGCGGTGGCGGCGGTCATGGCCATGGTGACGTTGGTCCCGCTCCTGACCGGGGCGCTCCAGGCCCAGACGTTCTACACGGTCGCGCTCGCGTCGTCGCTGGCGCTCGCGTTGGCGGGGAGCACGCCGACGCTGGAGCGCCGACCTGCGCGTTGACCGGGGTTACACCGGTCCTTAGGTTTTCCCGCGCTTCCGCCGGATGGGTGTCCGGCTAGTCTTCTCGCGCCGCCGGAGTGCGCCATGGCCTTCTCGCTGCCCCCGCTTCCCTACGACTACGCCGCGCTGGAGCCGCACATCGATGAACAGACGATGCGGATCCATCACGACAAACATCATGCCGCCTACGTCACCAACCTGAACGCCGCGCTGGAGCCGCACGCGGCGCTCCAGTCGAAATCGCTCGACGAACTCATCGGCAACCTCGACGCCCTGCCGGAGGGGATTCGCGTGCCGGTGCGTAACAACGGTGGGGGACACCACAATCACACCCTGTTCTGGGAGATCATGGCGCCCGGGGGCGCCAAGGAGCCCCAGGGCGCCCTGGCCGACGGGATCACCCGGGCGTTCGGCGGCCTGGCCCAGTTCAAGGAGTCCTTCACCAAGGCTTGCACCACGCGGTTCGGCAGCGGGTGGGCCTGGCTGGCCATGAAGAAGGATGGCGCGCTCGAGGTCTACAGCACCGCCAACCAGGACAGCCCGGTGATGGAAGGCAAGACGCCGCTCCTCGGCTGCGACGTATGGGAGCACGCCTACTACCTCAAGTACCAGAATCGCCGGGCCGACTACGTCTCGGCGTGGTGGCACCTGGTGAACTGGACCGAGGTGGGCAAGCGACTCACGAAGTGAGTTGGGAGGAGCGGGGGGCGCGGCGCGGGGGGGGGACCGTGCCGATCCCTTGCGTTCGTGAGGACCGCGCTCCCTGTTCCTTCGTCATCGACACACCCTAACGACACGCCACGCCATGCCTCTGCCCGCGATCGGCTCGCCCGCTCCCGACTTCACGCTCGGGTCTACCTCGGGCAGCACCGTGACCCTGTCTACCCTCCGGGGCAAGAACGTGCTGCTGGCGTTCTTCCCGCTCGCCTTCACCGGGACCTGCACCAGGGAGATGGCGGCGTTCACCGACGACTTCAGTCATTTCCAGAGCGCCAACACCGTGGTGCTGCCCATTTCGGTCGACTCGGTGCCGACCCTCCGCGAGTTCAAGGCGAAGGAGAAGATCGGCGTCGACCTGCTCAGCGATTTCAAGCGGGAGGTGAGCCGGCTCTACGGGACCCTCCTGGAGGAGCATTTCTTCTCCAACCGGGCCTACATCCTCATCGACACGCAGGGCATGGTGCGCTGGGTCTACGCCGAAGAAACCCCCGGCACCCGGCGCGAGAATTCCGAGATCCTGGCCCAACTCAAGCGGCTCACCTGAGCCGTGGCCGCAGGGGGACGCCATGTCACCTGCGAACGATGACGTGATGCCGGGAGGAGCCGACCCGGCTCCTCCGGCCCCGCCGGGCCAGATGTGGGACGACTGGCCGCCCTCCACCTCCCCTCTCGTCACCGAGTTCCCCGGCAAGGCCGAGCTGGCCTGGAGCCTGACCGGCCGGCGGGTGTCCGTGTCCGGCACCGGCCAGGGCGTGTCCGCGGTCGAGATCGACGGGCGGCGCATCGCCAGCGCGATCCGACTCGAGGTCGGCGGTCATCCTCCCGACACCGTCCTGGTGCGGCTCGCGCCTGACGAGGTGGTCCGCGTGCTCCAGGCCGGCGAGATCCAGCTCACCGAGCGGATCACCACCGCGCTCGAGCACCCGCTGGTCTTCTGGAGCCTGGTCGCGGACGCCCCGGTGGAGCTGGCTCTCGGTTGGCGGGATGACGAGGTCTTCCCCGCGACGGTGCTGGCGGCCGCGGGCGAGGTACGGCTGTCGGCCGGCGCGGTCGAAATTACGGGTGACCGACTGCTCCGGGTGGTCCTCGCCGCCGGGAGCGATGGCCCCGAGCTCGAGCGCGTGCTCGAAACCCTCCGACGGCGCAAGCTCCGCGCCTTTCGCCAGGACCGGATTCTTCACGCCCGCCGACTGGGCGAGCGGCTGGTGTCGCTTGAGTCGCCCGATCCGATGCTCGACCGTCGCTTTGGCTGGGCCAAGGTGGAACTCGACGGCCGGCTGGAGGAGCGACCCGGCCGGGGTCGGTTCGTCGCCCGCGAGGCGGTGCGGACCGGCCGGGCCTTGCTCGCGGCCGGCGACCGGGAAGTGGTGCGGGACCTCATCGGCGCGTTCCAGGCGCACCCGATGGACGAGGGCTCGGCAGCGCCCCTGGGGCTGATCGATGCCTGGCTCCGCTGGACCGGCGAGCTCGACCCACTGGCGCGACGCTGGCCCGACCTCGCGGCCCTGGCCGAACGACAGGCTTCCCGGCTGGCTCCGGGGGTCCGCGACGGGCTGGTGGCGGCGGCGCGCGCGGCCGGGGCCGGAGCGAGTGCCGACCGGCTCGCCGCCGTCCGGGCGACCGGTCCCGCCGACGGCCACCCACACATTGAGCTGACGGGCTTCGGCGCCGACCCGGCCGGGCTGGTGAGTGGCGTAGTGGAGACACTCTGGGGCGTGGAGCCCGATCTGATCGGGGGCGTGGTCCGGGTGGCCCCCGGCCTGCCGCGGGGGTGGAGCGAAATGGCGCTCCGCCGGCTCCGGGTGGGGCCGACCTTCTTCGACCTGCGGCTGCGGCGGCGGCCGGAGCGGACCGTGCTGACGGTGCGGCGCGCCTCCGGTCCGCCGATTCGGCTGCGGGCCGCGCTCCAGGGCGACCGCGGCCGCGGTCCGGTCACCGTCGACCAGGCGGCCCTGGGTGGACGGGACGCGACCTTCCTGGTCGAGGACGTGCACGAGGTGACCTTCCACGATGACTAGCACCGAGCGGCATCCGATCCCGGTCGTGACGTTCACCCTGCTGGCCCTCTGCTGGTTGATGGCCCTGGGGACCCTGCCGGGCAACGGCGACACCCTGCTCCTGCGGCTCTACCAGTTCGGCGCCAAAGACAACGCGTCGATCGCGGCGGGCGAGTATTGGCGGTTGCTCACCGCCGCGTTCCTGCACGGCGGCATCGTTCACCTGCTGGTCAACTCCTGGTCGCTCTACTCCCTCGGGACCCTGCTCGAACCGGTCCTGGGGCGGGCCCGTTTCCTCGGGACCTACCTGGTCTCGGCGCTGACCGGTTCGCTCGCGAGCTGGGCTTTCAATTCCGCCATCGGGGTGGGCGCCTCGGGCGCGATCTTCGGCCTGCTCGGGACCGCGCTGTACCTGAGCTGGCGGGGGGAAACCGAGCGGATCCCGCCCAGCGCCATGAGCTCGTTGGCGCTGTGGACGGTGTACAACCTGGTCTACGGCTTCATTACGCCGACGATCGACAACGCGGCCCACCTTGGCGGTCTCACCGGCGGGGTGCTCTGTGCCATCCTGCTCCGGGGCCGGGTGCTGCCCTGGCTCCCGATCGTGGCCGGCATCGGCACGCTGCTCTGGGGCGGGTACGCCGTGACCCACACCCCCGACCGGATGGCCGAGGCGGGCGCGTTCATCGAGGCGGAGGAGGCCGACGAGCGGGGGGATACCGTGACGGCCCGGGCGGCGCTCTCCCGGGCACCGGGGTTTGCGCCGGCGCTTCTCTCGGGTGCCTTCATCCGTCTGCGCGACCGCGACAACCAGGGCGCGCTGGCGCTGGCGGACTCGGCGCTCCGAATCCTGGCGGACACCGGTGCCGCCGGACGCGCGTCACGCCTGGCCGCCAGCGCGATCGGGATCGAGCAGCGCGTGCTGGTGGGACGGGCCCATCTCTTCCGGGCCTGGGCCCTGTTCGGGATGAACCTGGTGGACGAAGGCCTCATCGACGCGCTGACGGCCCGGTCGAGCCCCGAGGCGTACACCCATGTCCGCGCCAGTCTCCTGCTGGCGGAGGCCTATCTCCAGAAGGAACAACCGGCGGAGGCGCTCCCGTTCTACCTGGACGTGGCCCGGAACGGGACCGCAGAGATGAAAGGGGACGCGCACTACGGCGCCGCGGTCGCGCTCGACCGGCTGGGCCGCACGCGCGAGGCGTTGGCGGAGATCGACCGCGCGCTGGCCGTCGACTCGGGCAATGCCGGGTACGCCGGGTTCCGACGTACCCTCGCGCGCAAGGTGGGCAGCGGCGATTCGACCCGCTAGGGCACCGGCACGCCGGCCGGTGGTTCCTCCGGCGCCTACCGCGTGAGATTGAGCGCCAGGATCCTGGGTTCGCTCATTTCCTCCATGGCGTACTTCACACCTTCCCGCCCGAAGCCGGAGTCTTTCACCCCGCCGTAGGGGTAGTTGTCGACCCGCAGGGTGGGGAAGTCGTTGGCGATGACACCGCCCACCTCGAGACCCTGAAAAGCCTGGAAGATCCGATTCACGTCCCGGGTGAAAATGCCCGCCTGGAGGCCGAAGTCGGAATCGTTCACCTGCGCCATCGCGTCGGCCCAGTCGGTGTAGGGGGCCACGATGCTCACCGGGCCGAAGATCTCCCTGCAGGAGACTTTGGCGTCCCGGGGCACGTTGGCGAGGAGCCCGGGCGTGAGCACATTGCCGCTGCGCCGGGGCGCGAGGAGCACGGTCGAGCCGGCGGCCACCGCCTCCCCGGTCCAGGCCTCGACCCGGTCGGCGGCGGCGCGGTCGATCATCGGGCCCACCACCGTCCTGGCATCGAGCGGATCGCCGAAGGGAAGGGCCGCCGACGCGGCCACCAGTTTCTCCACGAAGCGATCGTAGATCGGGCGATGGACCAGGATCCGCTGCACCTTGATGCAGACCTGGCCGGCGTAGGCGAAGGCGCCGAGCGCGAGGCGGGAGGCGGCCCAGTCGAGGTCGGGCGCGTCCTCGTGCACCACCGCCGCGGCGTTCCCGCCCAGCTCGAGGCACACCTTCTTCTTCCCGGCCACGGTCTTGAGGTGCCACCCCACCGTCGGGCTGCCGGTGAAGGTCAGCATCGCGAAGCGCGGGTCGGTGGCGAGCCGCTCCGCGACGGCAATGGGGAGATGCAGCACATTGTAGGCGCCGGCTGGCAGTCCGCACTCGGCCATGATCCGGCCCAGGCGGAAGGCCAGCTGGGGACACTGCGGCGGCGGCTTCACGACCAGCGCGCTGCCGACCGCGATGGCGGGCGCCACTTTGTGGGCCAGCAGGTTGAGCGGGAAGTTGAACGGGCTGATGGCACTGATGGGCCCAACCGGAAAGCGGTGGACCAGGCCGGTGTAGCCGACGGTACGGGCATCGACGTCGAGCGGCACGACCTCGCCGCCGAAGCGGCGGGCCTCGTCGGCGGCGAGCGAGAAGGTCATGATCGCGCGGTCGACCTCGCCCAGGGATTGGGTGATCGGCTTGCCGCAGCTTCGGGCCAGCTCGGTGGCCAGCGACTGCCGCTCGCGGGTGAGCGCGTCGGCGATCCGGGCCAGCAGGTCGCGCCGGGCGTGTCGCGGCAGGGCGCGCATGGTGGCAAAGCCGGACCGGGCCGCCGCGATGGCCAGTTCCAGGTCTTCGGCGGTGCCCTGGGCGGCGAGCACCTCGGGCTGGTCGGAGAAAGGGTTCCGCACCGGGTCGGTGCGGCGGCCGTCGAGCGGCAGGTGGGCCCCGTCGATCCAGGGCGTGAGTTCGGTGATCGTCGTCATGAGCCGTCCTTGACCGTGCCGCGTTCCCCGTCCGGCGTTCCGCGTTAAACTTATCTCCTCATGGGTACACACGCGGGGTGCGGAGGGTGAACCCCCGGCCCGTGGGTCTGGCGGCGGGCGCCCTCCTGGTGCTCGGCGCGATGGGGGGCATGTGGGACCGTGCCCACCGGGCCGAACGGTTCGAGCGCGACCGGGCGGACGCGGCCCTGGCCCGGAGCGCCGCCGCCTTTCTGTCGGTCGTGGTGCCGCCGGGACCCGCCAACGGATACGATCCCGCCCGCCTCATCGCTTCAGTGAACAATCTGGCGCGCGCCTCCTTCTGGCCTGGCGGGCTGCAGTTGGCGCTCGGCAGCGTGGCGCTCCTGCCGGATACGATCGGCCTGCTTCCGATTCCGGACTCGGCCCTCCGGCAGCTCGAGGCCGGGCGGGAAGCGGTGGTGGTGCGGCACGCCCGCCGGCGGGTGGCGCTGGTGCCCTTCCTGGACCGGGACCGCTACGGTCTGCTGGGCTGGGTCGCGGTCTGGGAGACGGTGCCGGCCTCGATCCCCGCTACCCACGGATGGGTGGTGACGATCTTCGGGGCCGCGGCCCTGCTGGCCCTCGTGGTGCCGGCGCTGCCGGGGCGAGTGGGACGACGAACACCGGGTTTCCTGGCGACGGGCGTGGCGCTCGCCCTCCTCGGGCTCGATCTCCGCTGGAGTGTCGGGACCACGGTGGACCGGGCCGCCACGGTCCGGGTAGCCACGCTCAAGCGACTGATCGAGTTCGCCGCGACCGCGCCGGGCGTGCGACAGGCCATGCTGCCGGAGATCGCTGTCGGAGTGCAGGTCCGTCCGTCGACCGGGGCAACGTCCGCGGGGGACAGCGCGGTGGTCTGGCGCTCGGCCGCGGGCGCGGTGGTCGCACGGGCGGCCACGCCGCGCACCGGCGGGGCCCTCGAGCTGGTACTGGCGCCGGAGCGGGAGGGTCTCACGCGGCTCGACCGCGGCCTGGCCCTCTGGGTCTCGGTCGGCCTCGCCGGGCTGCTCCTCCTGGGCACGACCGTGCGATATTCCAGCGGCACCACCGGCCCTCCTCTTCCGGGATCCGCATGACGGCGACCGAAGACACCCACACCAGCACCGAACTCGGGCTCGTCGGCTCGGTCGCGAAGCTGCTCAATACCGGCCTCGGCGCGGACGAGACCCTGTCGCTGGTGGCCGAGGCGCTGCGCCGGGGGCTCGGTTCCGAGCAAGTGCAGCTCTGGCTCCGGGAGCCGAACGCCACCACGCTCCGGGCCATCGCCTCGCCCAGGCCGCCGGGGGCCCCGCGCACCAGCCGGTCGTTCGCGGTGCTGCCGGAGGCGAGCCCGGGGACCTACCGGCTGCCGCTGCTGCACGAGGGAGAGCGACTCGGCATGCTGGAGTTCCTCCCCCAGCCGGCAGCGGGGGTGGTGGAGCGGATCCTGCCGATCATTGCGGACATCATCGCGCCATTCCTGGCCTCGATCGAACTGTCGGAGGACCTGGCCTACGAGGTGGCGCTCCGCTCCCGCGAGATCGAAGAGCAGCGGCGCTTCATTACGCTGGTGATCGACTGCCTGCCGGTGGGGCTCTACGTGGTGGACCGGGACTACCGGATCCAGATCTGGAACCGCAAGCGGGAGTTGGGCACCCAGGGTCTGCGGCGGGACGAAGTAGTGGGGCGGCCGGTGTTCGATGTGCTCACCCGTCAGCCGCCGGGTCGGCTGCGGGAGGAGTTCGACGAGGTCTTCCAGTCCGGTCAGGCCCGTCAGCTCGAGCTGGAAGTCGGGATCGGGGGCGAGCCCAAGTACTATCGCATCAGCAAGATTCCGATGCGGCAGGATGGCGAGACGATCACCCACGTGATCACGATCGGCGAGGACGTGACCGAGGGGCACGTGGCGCAGCAGCGGATCCTCCAGAGCGAGAAGCTCGCCGCCATTGGCCAGCTGGCCGCGGGGATCATGCACGAGATCAACAACCCGCTGGCGACCATCGGGGCCTGCGTGGCGGCGCTGGAGAACCGGATCGCCGATACCGTGCCGGTGGGGCAGCAGGCCTCGGTGCTGGAGTACCTCGAGATCATCGACAAGGAGGTCCAGCGCTGCGAGGGGATCGTGGACGGGCTGCTCGACTTCAGCCGGCCCAAGGGCAAGGCCAAGGGGCCGGTGAACGTCTCCACCATCCTCGAGGACACCCTGTTCCTGCTCAAGCACCACGAGCGATTCCGCAAGATCGAGGTCACCCGGGAGCTGACCGAGCAGCTCCCGGAGGTGTTCGCCAACGCCGAGCAGTTGATCCAGGTGTTCATGGCCATCATGCTGAACGCGCTGGACGCGATGGAGGAGGGGGGCTCGCTCATGGTCCGGTCCCACGCCAATTCGGTACACCAGGACGAGGTCGTGGTGGAGATCGAGGACACCGGGGCCGGGATTCCCCGCTCCGAGCTCAGCAAGATCTTCGAACCTTTCTATACGACCAAGCCGCCGGGTCGCGGGACCGGGCTGGGGCTGTCGGTGTGTTACGGCATCGTGGCGGAACACGGCGGTCGGATCGAGGCCGACAGCCAGCCGGGGCGGGGGTCGGTGTTCCGGGTGTATCTGCCGGTGAATGGGAGGGGGGAGTAGTGTCCTTGGTTCCGAGTTCCGAGTTCCGAGTTGATGGCCGCCGCTGCCGGCCACCTCGCCTCGGCGGCGGTTACCTCGCGACACTCGGCACTCGGCACTCGGAACTCGGAACTCTCGCTCGGAGTCGCGCCCGTTGAAAATCCTGGTCGTCGAAGACGATCGCACCGTGGGCCAGTACGTGCTGCGCGGGCTCCAGGAGCAGGGCTTCCAGGCCGACCTGGTGCCCGACGGCACCGAGGCGCTCGCTGCCAGCTCGCACGGGAGCTACGATCTCATCGTGCTGGACCTGCGGCTGCCCGGGATGACCGGCTTCGAGGTCCTGCGGACCCTGCGGGACCGGGGCAACACCACACCGGTACTGGTGCTCACCGCCCAGGATGCGGTCGACTTCAAGGTCCAGGCCCTCCGCGCCGGCGCCGACGACTACGTCACCAAGCCGTTCGCCTTCGAGGAGCTGCTGGCCCGGGTGGAGGCGCTGGGGCGCCGGCCCAAACAGATCGCGCCCAAGAGTCTCCGGGTGGGCGATCTCGAGCTCGATGTCGGCACCCGCGAGGTGACCCGGGCGGGCCGAAAGCTCGAGCTGACGCCCAAGGAATACGCGGTGCTCGAATACCTCATGCGTCACGTCGGCCGGGTCATGTCACGCACTCTGATCACCGAGTATGCCTGGGACTATCACTTCGATCCGGGGACCAACATCGTGGACGTGGTGATCAACCGGTTGCGGAAGAAGGTCGACGCGGGGCAGACCCAGCGGCTCATCCATACGGTGAGAGGGGTCGGGTATGTGATAAAGGCCTAGTTGCGAGTCACGGGTCGCGACAGGAATTCGAGACCCGTCGCGCGTGACCCGTGACCCGTACTCGTGATTCGAGACTCTCATGTCCTCCATCCGCAGTCGCCTCACCCTCTGGTACGCCATCGCCCTCCTGATCTCGGTGGGGGCGTTCGGCGGGGCACTCTATTTCGAGCGCCAGCGGTCGAGTGTCCGGGAGCTGGATGCCCGCCTCAGTCTCGAAGGGACCCTGGCCGCCCAGTACTTCGTCGCGTTCCAGCAGCAGCTGGGGCAGACGCTGCAGCCCGACCAGACCCCGACCCTGGCCATCAACCAGGTGGGCGGGTACCTCAGCGCGGTGCAGGACCACGTGGTCATCTTCGATCCCGACCGCGGGCCGATCTACCGCAACGCCACCGCCAGCCGGATCTTCAGCGGACCCGCCTTGCTGCAGCTGGGGGCCATTGCCGGGGTCACCGCGCACTCGCGGGTCTCGACCGGCGTAGTGGCCATCGACGGAGTGGGGGCGTTCCGCTACGCCCTGGTGCCGATCCCCGGCATCTGGCTTTCCCCGGCCAGCATGGTAGTCGCGGCCCCGGTCGACGCCGTGCCCTTCGGGGCCCAGCAGCTCTTGCGGGCCATGCTGGTGATTGCGCCGGTGATCCTGGTGGGCAGCATCGGGCTGGGCTATGTCCTGGCCGATACCAGTCTCCGGCCGCTCGAGGGCATGGTGGACGAACTGGAGGCGATTACCGACGGTCGGAGCCTCCACCGCCGGGTCGCGCCGGTGCAGGCCGAGGAACTGGCGCGGCTCGCCAACACCATGAACCGGATGCTGGCCCGGCTGGAGGAGAGCTTCGGCAGTCTCCGGCGCTTCACCGCCGATGCCAGCCACGAGCTCAAGACCCCGCTCATGGTCCTCCGCGCCGGGGTCGAGCGGGCCATGACGATTCCACGCACCCCGACCGAGGCGCTCCAGCCGCTCGAAGAGGTGCTGCAGGAGATCCATCGGATGAGCGAGATGGTGGAGAACCTGCTCACCCTGGCGCGGGCGGATGAGGGCGGCGCCCGCCTCGCGGTGGAGCCGGCCGACCTGCGGGAGCTGGTCGGCGAAGCCTCGGAGACCGCGGGGATCCTGGGTGAGGAGAATGCGATCGCGGTCCGGACCGAGGTCCCCGGCGACCCGGTGATCGTGGCGGTCGATCGGAGCCGCATCCGGCAGCTGCTGCTCAACCTGGTTACCAACGCGATCAAGTACACCCCGGCCGGCGGCAAGGTGAGCCTGGGGCTGGTGGACCAGGGCGAGGCGGTGGCCGTAGTCGTGGGCGACAACGGCATCGGGATCCCGGCCGGCGATCTGCCCCACATCTTCGACCGGTTTTACCGGGTGGACCCGGCCCGCTCCCGCACCGGGGAGCGTCCCGGCACCGGGCTCGGCCTGGCGATCACCAAGTGGATCGCCGAGGCCCACGGCGGTCATATCACGGTGCAGAGCCGCCTGGGACGCGGCACGGTCTTTACGGTAACCCTGCCCAAGAAGCCTGAGTCGGCGACTCTGCCACTCAGCCTGGCGGGGGAGGAACTGACCGGCCCCGCGGGGGGAGACAACCTGGCGCCCCACCCAGACGGGGAGCGCCGTTTCCCGACCTGAAGCGGCGAGTCGCGTCCCACCCCCGGGCCGACTCTGGCGGATTCGACCACCTCTCCTATATTCGCCGTCTCCCTCGACTTCGCCCGCGACCGGTGTGCGGATGACGCGCCGTTGGACGTTACATTGGCGGGCCCGCACATCCGGTCGGCAGGAACCCGGTAGCTAATCGGTCTGTCATCGATTTGTCATGTTCGCGGCGTTGCGCTGCAATGGCTGCCTCGTACCTTGTCGCATCGGCATACCCACGGAGGATGGTCCGTGTTCGAGAACCTGATCGAATCTGGCCGGAAGCCCAAGGCCTCGCTGGGCCAGCAGGCCGTCTCACTCGCGATCCACGTCGGGATTCTCTTCGGCGCCGTCAAGGCGACCCAGGGGGCGGCGGAGGTAATCCGGGAGATCGCAGTGGACACCACCATGGTGTTCCTGAAGCCGCCTGAAGCGCCGCCGCCGCCCCCGCCGGAACAGCAGGTGGTGGTGAGCGCCAATCCGCCGCCCCAGGGGTTCCAGGTGGTGACGCCGCCGGAGAACATCCCCACCGAGATCCCGCCCGTGAACCTGAACGAGCGGTTCGATCCCAAGGACTTCACCGGCAAGGGCGTCGAGGGTGGTATCGCGGCGGGTGTCGCGGGTGGCACCGGTCCGGTTCCGACCATCGAGGGCGAGGTCTTTCTGGCCGCCGAGGTGGATGAGCAGCCGCAGATGAAGTCGCTCAACGACTGCGTCAGCGCCCTCACCGCCAATTATCCGGCGGTCATGAAGTCGGCCGGCATTCCCGGCAAGGTCAGCATGCAGTTCGTGGTGAACACCGACGGTCGGGTCGATCCCGGCACCGTCAAGATCATGAGCAGCAGCCACAAGGCGTTCGAGCAGCCGGCCCGGGAAGTGATCTCCAGCCCGGCCTGCACCTTCAAGTCCGGCACCTCGCGCGGCCAGCCGGTGCGCGTGCTGGTGCAGCAGGGCGTGTCCTTCAAGCTGGCGCAGTAATCCAAGACCCTGGGCCGGCCCCCGCTCGGGGGCCGGCACTCTTCTCACCATGGAGGTTCGGCGGTCATGCAACACGGTATCGATATTCTGAAGCTGTGGGAGGCGGCGGGTACCTTCGCCCGGGGCGTGATCATCGTGATGGGGATCATGTCGCTCTGGTCCCTCTCGGTGGCCATCACCAAGCTGATCACCATCAAGAAGAGCCAGAACGCCACCAAGAAGTTCGCCCCCGAGTTCTCCCGCGCCATTCAGGAGGAGAACCTCGAGAAGGCTATCGCGCTGTCCGAGAAGAACCAGGGCAGTCACATCGCCAAGGTGCTGGGCGGGGCGTTGGGTGAAGTGAAGCCGCTGATCCAGGACCGCGCCACGATCACCTCCGCCGACATCAACTCGGCCGAGCGGGCCGTGGAGCGCCAGATGCTCATCACCCTGGCCGAGTTCAAGCGCGGCATGGGCGTGATGGCCACGGTCGGGGCCACCGCGCCGTTCGTCGGTCTGCTCGGCACCACGATGGGTATCGTGACCGCCTTCACCGGCATGGCCGCCGCGGGCGCCTCCGGGGGCCTGGCCGGCATCTCGGCCGGTATCGCCGAAGCGCTGATCACCACCGCCTTCGGTCTGATGGTCGCCATTCCCGCGGTGTGGTTCTACAACTACTTCACCACCAAGATCGAGAACCTGACGGTCGAGATGACCTACTCCTCCAAGGAACTGATCGACTACCTGATCAAGTCCGTGGGCAGCGAGTTCGGCCGCTCGATCTTCACCAAGGAATTCCAGGCCCAGAAAGCGGTGACTGGTCATGGCCATATCGGCGGGTAGTGCCGGCCGCAGTACGGTCAAGGCGGAGCCGAACGTCATCCCGATGATCGACATCATGCTGGTGCTGCTGATCATCTTCATGATCGTGACGCCGCTGATCGCGGCCGGCTTCAAGGCGACGATGCCGAAGGGCAAGAACCTGGATTCCCGCCCCGAGGGCGACAACGAGATCATTCTCGGCGTGGATGCCGGGGGGCAGTACTTCCTCAACGGCAAGGGGCCAGTGGATCCGGGCGTGCTGGAGGAGCAGCTCAAGGCGATGTATGCCGCCCGGACCGAGGACAAGATCCTGTATTTCAAGGCGGACAATCAGCTGAAGTTCGTCCGCATCCAGGAGGCGGTGGAGCTGGCCCGGCGCTCCGGCGCCCGGGTGATGGCGGCGATCACCGAGCCCAAGATACAGGGCGGCCTGTTCGACGCGGCCGTCAAGGAGAACTGATATGGCAGGCGGCGGTTCCGCGGCTCCGGGCGAAGTCAATTCCGAGCCCAACGTGATTCCGATGATCGACATCATGCTGGTGATGCTGATCATCTTCATGGTGTCACAGCCGCTCTCCCGGATGGCGCTGGATGTCCAGGTGCCGCCCCAGGAGCAGGCCTCGAAGTCGAACGCGCAGTCGAACCAGATCGTGCTGGAGCTGACCGAGGACGGCGGGTACGCCATCAACACCCAGCCGGTACCGAAGGACCAGCTCGACACCCAGATTCACGCGATCTTCGACACCCGTCCGGCCAAGCTGATGTTCGTCAAGTCGGCCGGCAGCCGGACCTACCAGGACGTGATCGACGCGATGGACATCGCCCGCGGCGCGGGGGTCCAGGTGATCGGATTCACCCCGGCCCCCTCCCCGGGCCAGCAGGCCCAGTAGTCGCTCTGAACGGCAGGACCAGTCCGGGGGGCCGTCATCCAATGACGGCCCCCCGGTCGTATGTTTCCGGGGCGGTGCGCCTGTGCCGCCGCCCACGCGTCCCCCAGACGCCCCGCTGAGGAGGAGTATCCTGCGGTCCCGCTACGCCTTCGTCCTCTCACCCCGCGCCCGGCGGTCGCCCGCCGGCGTGACGGCGTCGATCGTGCTGCACCTCCTGATCGGCGCCCTCCTGCTGCTGCGGATCCGGGCCGACTTCGCCCGGGTGCTCGATGCCGGGCGGGCGGATCCGGGAGCGCGGGGCGGCGGCGGTGGCGGGGCCGGTCGCGTGGCGTATATTACGCTCCCCGCGCCCGCCGCCTCGGCACCCAAGGCGGTCGCCGTCGAACCGCCCAAGGAAGCGCCGAAGCCGGTACCGGTCACCCCCACGCCACCGGCGGTGATTCCCCCGCCGGTGCAGGAAGAGCAGCCGGTCGCCGTAACACTCACCCCCGCCACCGCGCCTCAGACCGGGGACACGCTGGCCGGCCGGGGCCCGGGGCAGGGTGGCGGTGAGGGGGGTGGCACCGGCGGCGGGTCGGGACCAGGCACCGGGCCGGGACGCGGGCCCGGCACCGGGACCGGCGGCGGAGAAGGGGGCACCGGCCGGGCACCCCGCCCCCGCTACGAGCTGATTCCGCCGACCGACGATCCGCCCAAGGCCCTGCGCGGCAGGGAGGTGCGGATCCTGTTCGCGATCGATGCCGATGGGAAAGTCCGCCGGGTCACGTTCGACCCCGAGATTCCCAGCGGCAAGTACGCCCGACGTCTCCGCGAGACCATGGAAGGGTACCGGTTCCACCCCGCGATCGGTCCTGACGGGTCCGCCGTGCCGGGCACGTTCGAGTACACCATTACCGTGTTCTAGCCGTACCGACTTTTCCTCTCCTCCCCACCACAATGCCTGGTCTCTTCGTCCGGAAGTCGATCGCCGACTGCGAGAACGACATTGCCGAGCGCGGCGGTCTCAAACGCTCGCTCACCAAGTGGCACCTCACCGCCCTGGGCGTCGGCGCCACCATCGGCGCCGGCATCTTCGCCACCACCGGCACCGCCATCGCCGGCGACCCGGCACGGCCGGGCGCGGGGCCGGCGATCATCTTCTCCTTCGTGCTCACGGCGGTGGCCTGCGGATTCGCGGCCCTCTGCTATGCCGAGTTCGCGGCGATGGTCCCGATTTCCGGGTCGGCCTATACCTACGCCTATGCCTCGCTGGGCGAGTTCGTGGCCTGGATCATCGGCTGGGACCTGATCGTCGAGTACGCGGTGGGAAACATCGGCGTGGCCATCGGATGGTCGGGCTACTTCAGGGAGCTATTGAGTCACTTCGGGCTCGACCTGCCCGCCTGGCTCGCCACCGACTTCCGAAGCGCGCATGATGCGGCCGCCGCGGTGGCCGCCGGCGCGACCGATGCCACCAATACCTACCTCGCCTCCGCCATCGGCAGCGCCCCCCATCTCTTCGGTATCCCGATCATCGCCAACCTCCCCGCCTTCCTGGTGGTGGCGTTGATCACGGTGATCCTGGTGATCGGCATCAAGGAGTCGGCCAACTCGAACAACGCCATGGTGCTGCTCAAGATCGGCATCATCCTGTTCTTCCTGGCGGTGGGCGCCTTCTTCATCAAGGGCGAAAACTGGAACAACCCCGCCACCGGGGGCTTCGCGCCGAACGGCTTCGCCGGCATCAGCGCGGCCGCGGCGATCATCTTCTTCAGCTACATCGGCTTCGATGCGGTGTCGACGGCGGCGGAGGAGGCCCAGAACCCGGGACGGGATATGCCCTTCGGGATCATCATGAGCCTCGCCATCACCACCGTGCTCTACATCGCGCTGGCGGTGGTGATGACCGGCCTCGCGCCCTGGCAGCAGCTGGGCACGCCCGAGCCGATGATCACGGCACTGCAGTACGCCGACGGCCCCCCGGGGATCCTCAAGATCTCGCGGCTGATCATCGCGATCGGCGCGGTGATCGCCATGGGCAGCGTGCTGCTGGTCTTCCAGCTGGGCCAGCCCCGCATTTTCATGTCGATGTCGCGCGACGGGCTGCTGCCGCCGATCTTCGGCAAGGTGCATCCCCGGTTCAAGACGCCCTACATCGGCACCATGATTACCGGGCTCTTCGTGGCCACCTTCGCGGCCTTCGCCAACATCGCCGAAGTGGTGGACCTGACCAACATCGGGACCCTGTTCGCGTTCATCCTGGTGTCGGTCGGCGTGATCGTGCTCCGGAGGACCGACCCCGACCGGCCGCGGCCCTTCCGGGTGCCGTGGGTGCCGATCACGCCGCTCATTTCGGTGGTGGCGTGCTTCTACCTGATGTACAAGCTGCCGGGGATTACCTGGATCCGGTTCGGGATCTGGCTGGCGGCGGGACTGGTGCTGTATTTCCTGTACGGGATCAATCACTCGCGGCTGCGGAACCGGCCGACGGCGTAAGGTAGGTTCGGCAGTTCACCGCAGAGGCGCAAAGGCGCAAAGGCGCAAAGGCGCAGAGGGCCGCAGAG
This sequence comes from uncultured Gemmatimonadaceae bacterium, assembly GCA_964642475.1. Taxonomy (GTDB): domain Bacteria; phylum Gemmatimonadota; class Gemmatimonadetes; order Gemmatimonadales; family GWC2-71-9; genus JADJOM01. The sequence goes on from CAZXRC010000034.1 coordinate 24,160, forward strand.
GGCTGGTCGAATTCGACCAATCAACAACAGAAAGAACACAACCGATGACCTGGGTGTGTTCTTTTTTTTGTCGTGGTGGTTGTGTTTCTCGGGGCCCTCTGCGGCCCTCTGCGACTCCGCGCCTCTGCGATGAATCGTTATTTCCTGGTTTTGGAAGCCAGGTGGATCGCTCCCGCCGCCGCCTCGAGCGGCGTGTCCCGGAACCGGATCTGGGGTTCCTCGCTGAGCTTGGCTTTCACGCTCCGGTAGAGCGGCCCGTCGTGGAAGAGCAGGCCCCCGTTGGTCGCGACGTCCACCAGGACCCGCTCATCCGCTCCGAAGTGGGGCAGCAGCTTGAAGGCCAGCGCCGCCAGCTCCCGCGCCCCGTAATCCATGATCCCCGCCGCCACAGTGTCGCCTTGCAGGGCCGCCTCGAAGACCGCCGGCGCCAGGCTGGCGACCTCCGCGGGGCCGGCGGCGGCGGCCCACCGGATCAGCCCGTCGAAAGTCTCGCTCCGGGTCCGCTGGAGCAGGAGGGGGGTAAGCTCGGTCCGGGGGCTCCGGTCATCGGCGGCGCGCCCCACGGCACCCAGCGCGGCACGGCCCAGGGCATAGCCGCTTCCCTCGTCGCCCATCTGCCAGCCGTAGCCGCCGGCGCGGTGCATCCGGCCATAGGGATCGCGCGCGATGCCCATGCTGCCGGTACCGGCGGTGATGACGATACCGGGCCGGTCGCCGAAGGCCGCCGCCAGCGCCATTTCGGTATCGCCGATCACCTGCACCCGGTCCGCCAGGGCTTCGCCGCGGAGGGTCTGCCGCAGTTCGTCCCGCTCCTCCTCGCGGCCCGCACCGGCGACCCCGGCGATCAGGATGTCGGCCCGGCCGATCCCCGCCTGCGCCAGCGCCCGGCGCACCACCTCTCCGATGGCGGTGGCGCAGGCGATGCCCCGCCCGCTCCGCATCTTGGCGCCGGGCCCGCTGCTCCGCGCGGCGATGACCTCGTCCCGCGCCGCGATGACGGAGGTCTTGGTGCCGCCGGCATCCACCCCGACGATCCAGGTCATGCCCCCGCCCTCCCTCGGCGCGCCAGCCCGAGCCCCACCCCCACCAGGACAGTGATGGCCGACCCGAGGGGCACGTACCAGGGCCAGGCCAGCGTCGCCGCCGGTGCCAGCCAGGCGAGCGCGGGGGTGGCGCTCAGGGCCTTCGCGAAGAAGATCGCCAGCATGACCACGACCGTGACGGCGATCCCGGTCATGACGTCCCGCCCACCGACCCACCGGGGGCCGCCCGCCAGCAGATAGGCCCCCAGGAGCCCACCGTAGGTGATCGACGCGATCGACAGGGCGAACACCACCACCGGTGTCTGGCCTCCCCCCGCGACGAGATGGAACAGCAGCGCGACCACGGTGATCAGGACGCCCCAGATGAGCGACCAGGCCCGACCGACCTTGAGGAGGTGGGCCGGATCGGTCCGGCCGGTCCACCCGGCGTAGAAGTCGTGGGTGATCGAGCTGGCCAGGGCGCTGATCGCCGAGCTATGGGTGGCCATCGAGGCCGCCAGCACCGCCGCGACCATCAGGCCGCCCAGCCCGACCGGGAAATGATCCACCACGAAGCGTGGGAAGACCTGGTCGGCCGGGATCGTCCCGGGCGCGAACCCCGCCGCCCAGATGGCGATCCCGATCGTCAGGAAGAGGCCGAACTGCGCCAGCACCACGATCCCCGACCCGATGAGGGCAATCCGGGCCGACCTGAGCCCGCGGCTCGCCAGCAGCCGCTGCACGATGAGGTGGTCGGTGCCGTGCGACGCGGCCGAGAGCATAGCCCCACCGATCAGTCCGCCGAGGAGGGTGTACGTGTGCGTGAAGCTGACGGTCCAGTCGATCAGCCGGAGTTTGCCTGCCCCCGCCGCCCGAGCCAGCGTCGGGCCGATGCCCCCGGCCAGGTCACTGGCGATATGGAGCGCCACCACTCCGCCGGCGAGATAGACGCAGAGCTGCATCACGTCGACCCAGACCACCGCCTTGAGTCCCCCGTGCCAGGTGTAGAGCAGCGTGACGAGACTCATGACCACGATCGCCGCCGGAATGTTCCAGGCCGGCAGCGCGCCGTCGGGACCGTACCAGCGCGCCAGGAGCGCCAGGGGAATGGCTCCCGCATAGACCCGGACCCCGTCGGCCAGGGCCCGGGTGACGAGAAAGATCCCCGAGGTGACCCGTCGGGTGGCCGGGCCGAAGCGATGCTCCAGCCGGGCGTAGGCGGTCTCCTGCTCCCCGGTGAAATAGCCGGGCAGCAGCCAGAAGGCGACCACGATCCGTCCTACCAGGTAGCCGACCGGAAGCTGGAGGAAGGTCAGGTCGCCACGGGCCGCGACCGCCGGCACCGAGATGACCGTGAGCGCCGAGGTCTCGGTCGCCACGATCGAGAGGAGAATGGCCCATGCGGGCAGATCGCGCGCGCCGAGGAAATAGTCGCCCGCGGTGCGCTGGTTGCGGGAGACCCAGGCACCGACCCCGAGGGTCAGTGCGAAGTAGCCGAGGATGACGGTGAGGTCGAGTGGGGACAGGGGAGGTCGTGGGTGACGGTGAGGTGGAGTGAGAGTCGAGAGTCGCGAGTGACGGGTCGCGCGTCACCACGAGGGGCGCCCCGATCGCCCTCCTACGGTAATGGACCGGCCCCCGATGAAAAAGGGCGGCCACCTGACCGGTGCCCGCCCTGTCCTGTTGTTGACTCGTGACTCGTGACTACGCGGTGAAGCTGCTCCCGCATCCGCACCCGCCGGTGGCGTTGGGATTGTGGAAGGTGAAGCCCGAGCCCTGCATCGAGGAGGTGTAGTCGATGGTGATGCCGTTCAGGTACTGCATGCTGAACCCGTCGACGAAGACCCTGACCCCGTTAATCTCCAGGACCGCGTCGTCCTCGAGAGAGTTCTCCTCGATATTGAGACTATACTTGAAGCCCGAGCAGCCGCCCGGCAGCACGCTCACCCGGAGCCCGCCGACCTCGGTCTGGATCTGCTCGGCGACCATGAACTTTCGGACCTCTTCCACGGCCCGATCGGACAGCTTCAGCGCGAAGCCCGGCGTGGCCACCTGCGGTTCTGTGCTTTCCATGTCTATGCCCCTTCCCCGATGACGAGGAGTCGAATTCGATACTGGAAGGTATGGACCCGCAGGTGCCGCTGTCAATCCACGGTCGCTGGTGGCCTGTGGCCTAAGTGGAAGTGCCTCAACGCCTAAGCTCATCATCCCCGATCGCATCGACCACCCGGTCCGCCACCAGGGCGCGAACCGGCCCCCACCGGGGGTTGTCCCGGGTGGGGTGGACCCGGTTGCTGAGCAGGACCACCGTCAGGCAGCGGTCGGGATCGATCCAGATGGAGGTCCCGGTGAATCCGGTATGGCCGATACTGCGGCGGGAGAAGCGGGTGCCGGCGCTGCTGCCGTTGGCCGACGGGGTGTCCCAGCCGAGCGCCCGGGTGGAGCCGGGTGGGAGGTCCTGGCGCTGGGCGAAGGCCTTGATCTCCCCGATCGCGGGCCAGGTCACCGATGCCGGCATCCCTCCAGCGCAGGTGGTGGGACCACCCTGGTCGAGGGTCCAGCCTCCCATCAGCCAGTCACCGAACCGCAGGAGGTCTCGGGCCGAGCTGAAGAGCCCGGCGTGTCCCGAAACGCCCTCGAGTCGCGCGGCGTTCTCGTCATGTACTTCACCCCGGAGGATCCGGCCCCGCCAGGGGTCGTCTTCGGTCGGCGCGATCCGCGGCCGCCATGCCGGCGGCGGCAGATAGCGGGTGTCGCGCATCGCCAGCGGAGTGAAGACCCGCCGCGCCAGCAGGGAGTCGATCCGCTCGCCGTACACCTTCTCGACCGCCTGGGTCAGGATGATCGCGCCCAGGTCGGAGTAGACGTACCGCGTGCCGGGGAGGGTATCGAGCCTGGTGGTGTCGGCGAGCGCCAGCGCCGCGCTTCGGGTGGTCGTCTCCTGGTAGAGCAGCCGAAAGGCCGGGAGCCCGCTCGAGTGGGTGAGCAGATGGCGCAGGGTGACATCGCGGCGTTCGGGCCGGGTGGAGTCGGCTCCGAAGAGGGGGAGGTAGCGCACCACCGGCGAGTCGACCTCCAGTCGCCCCTCGTTCACCGCCAGCATCACCGCGGTGGTCAGCCCGATCACCTTGGTGAGGGAGGCCAGGTCGTAGATCGTGCTGCTGTCCGGACGGGTGGGGTCGTCCTGGCCCAGGCGTCCGGCGCCGTAGAAGCGGTGGACGCCGCGGTAGCTCACCCCCACCACTGCCCCTGGAGCGGCGCCCTGGGCGGTGATGGAGTCGAGGAGCGCGGCGACGCCGTGCCATCCGGGCAACAGCGGGGCGGGACTGGCGGCGCCGGCGCATCCAGTGAGCAGCAGCAGGGCGGCCGCGCCCCGGCCCATCACCGCGTGCCGGCGCCCAGCGGGCGCATCAGCCCGTGGCCAAGCGGAAACCTGGGCGGGAGACTCACCGGCAGGTGGCCGCCGATGGGGGCTTGTCCGGTCAGGGCCCGCGCCGCCGCCCATTCCATGAGCGGACTCGCGCTCCAGGCCACCAGGTACGAGCGGACGCGGGGAGTCTGGAGCGCCACGTACGGCGATCCGATCGACACCACCGCGCTGCGGGGACGGCTCCCCAGGGCGTCGATCAGCCTGGCCACGGGCTCCGGCAGGCTGATGGTGCCCTTCGCGGTCGTCACCTTCACCGAGAGCGCGAACACGGTGTAGGGTGTCTTCCGGACCATGGTCTTCACCGAGTCGAAGCTGGCGGGCCCGCTGGCCGGGAAGAGCCGGAAGAGATTCACCGTGTGTCCCGCCGCGCGGAACTGCCGGAGCATGGTATTCCCCACGGTGAACGCGTTCTCCTCACCGTAGGTGACGAGCGCGAGGTTCCGGGGGCGGGCCCGCAGGCTGTCGATCGCGCCGCCGCTGTCGGTCACCAGCACGATCGACCGCTGGGCCAGGTCGCGCGCGGTCTGCAGGAACCGCGCGCCACCCACCACCTCGGGGACGCTGTCGAGCGGCACGGTGCGGCGGGTGAAGAGCCCCAGCCGCCGCTTCATCCAGAGAAGCCGCCGGACCGAACGGTCCAGCCGGTCGTAGCTGATCCGGCCGGTCTCCACCGCCTCCAGCACCGCGCTTACCGCGGCGGCGGGATCGGCCGGCATGAGGAGGAGGTCGGAACCGGCCAGGAAGGCGCGCACCGCCGCTTCGCCTGCGCCGTAGGCGTTGACCACCCCGGCCATGTCGAGGGCATCGGTCACCACCATCCCCTCGAACTTGAGGGAATCGCGCAGCACCCCGGTGAGAATGGTGGGATCGAGGGTCGCGGGCGCCCGGGGATCACTGCCGATGCCCTTCATGGCCAGGTGACCCGACATCACCAGGGCGACACCGGCTTGCACCGCCGCCCGGAAGGGTACCAGCTCCACCGAGTCGAGCCGGCTCCAACTGGCCGGGATCACCGGCAGCGAAAGGTGGGAGTCCACTTCGGTGTCGCCATGACCCGGGAAGTGCTTCGCGGTGGCGAGCATGCCGTGGTCCTGCAATCCGCGGACGCTGGCGGCCACCAGCCGCCCCACCAGATTGGGGTCTTCACCGAAGGAGCGGGTGTTGATGACCGGGTTGGCGGGATTGTTGTTGACGTCGGCGTCGGGGGCGAAGGTCAGGTGGATACCCACGGCACGGCCTTCGATCGCGGTGATGCGTCCCACGTCGTACGCATCCTGGTCGCTTCCGGTCGCGGCCACACCCATATTGGTGGGGAAAGGGGTGGCGCCGTTGAGGCGAAAGCTGGCGCCGCCCTCGAGATCGGCGGCGATGAGAAGGGGCAGGGCGGCGCGCTGCTGCAGCCGGTTGAGCTTGATGGCCACATCCAGGGGCGAGCCGATCGAGATGATGATCCCGCCCAGCTGGAGCGAGTCCACCCAGCGTTGGGCCACCACGAAGGCGCTGTCGTCGAAGGCCGCGTAACTCCCCGCCACCCAGGGCATCACCAGCTGGGCCACCTTGGCGGGGAGCGGGAGCGAATCGAGCAGCCGCGCGACAGCGGCGGAATCCTGCCGGGTGTCCTGGGCCGCGAGCGGCGTCGCGCCGAGGGGCAGCGACAGGAGCAGGGCGAACAGGCGAGGGCTATGGCAGCGAGGCAATGGGCGCTCGGCGTGGTGCTGGTTCTTGGCTGTCCGGGAAAGACCGGGCCCTGCGGCACCGCGGCTTCGTGCGGGGCGGCGGCGGCGCCGGTGCTTCCCGGTCTGGAGGTGCTGCTGAGCGACAGCAGTCACCTGGTCAACGGCCGGCGGGTCGGATTGGTCACCAACCAGGCCGGGGTGGATCGCCGGGGGGTGAGCGGCGTCGATCGCCTGCTGGCCGCGGGCGTGAAGGTCACCGCGCTGTTCAGCCCCGAGCACGGCTTTCGCGGCACTGCGGACCCAGGCGCGCTGGTACCAACGACGACCGATCCGACGACTGGCCTCCCAATCTACAGCCTCTATGGGCGTAATTCTGCCCCGACCGACTCGATGCTGGCGGGGCTCGATGTGGTGCTGATCGATCTGCAGGACGCGGGCGCGCGGTACTACACCTATCTCTGGACCACGGTGGAAGTGATGCGCGCCGCCGAGCGCCGCCGGCTGCCAGTGGTAGTGCTCGATCGCCCCAACCCCATCGGGGGCCTGGTGCAGGGGAACGTGCTCGACACCGCCTGGCGGACTCCGGTCGGTCTGGTGGCCATTCCCATGCGTCATGGGATGACGCTGGGCGAGCTGGCCCGGCTGGCGCGGCACGATTTCGGCCTCACGACTCCGCTCACGGTCGTGCCCGTTGCCGGATGGCGGCGGTCGCAGTATTTCGACCAGACCGGCCTTCCCTTTGTCCCGCCATCCCCCAATCTGCGAAGCCTCGAGGCGCTGATCCACTACCCCGGGATCTGCCTGTTCGAGGGGACCACCCTCTCGGTGGGCCGCGGCTCCGATCATGCCTTCGAGCAGGTGGGGGCGCCCTGGCTCGATACCGCCAGAGTTCTGGCCGCGCTGACCGTGGCTCGGCTCCCCGGGGTCGCGTTTCGCGGGGTGACTTTTACTCCGTCGAAGCCGGGGGATGGGAAGTTCGCCGACACGCTCCTCGCCGGTATCCGGCTGCGAGTGCTGGATCGCGACCGGTACGACGCCCCCCGCACAGCGCTCGCCCTGCTTGAGGCCATTGCCCGGACCGGGGCCCCGGTCTTCACCTCCGACCGCCGCCATTTTCAGCGGCTGCTGGGGCAGCCCCTCGATACCGCCCTTTTCAGCACCGGCGAGTGGACCCGGCTCGCGGCCGCCTGGGATCGCGCCCGGGGTCTGTTTCTGGAGCGGCGGAAGCCCTACCTGCTCGGATATTGACGGGGTGAGGTAGATGGGGTGCCCCGGGGGAGTGGGCCGTTCCCCCTCCGCCTTGACCTTCGTCGGTCCCTTCTGCTCGATCCGGGTCAGATACTGGGCCAGCCGACTACCCATAACCCGTTTGGCGGGTTATAGTTTGCCGCGGTTTTCCCGGGGGCCGGAACGGCCAGATCCCGGCCCTTGAACGACCGGGGGCGCCCATTCCGGTGAAGCTCATTACCAAGCCCATCGAGCGAGTCTTCTACTCGGCGACTCGCCCGATCGTGGACGGCCTGATCCGCTGGGGGGTGCTCCCCAACACGATCACCACCGTCGGGACCCTGCTGGTGGTCGCCTCCGCGGCGGCGTTCGGGCTGGGGCGGCCCCGGCTGGGGGGGCTGCTTTACCTGGTCAGCGGGATCGTCGACACCCTCGATGGGGCCGTGGCCCGGGCCAAGGGCCAGGTGACCCGATTCGGGGCGTTCTACGATTCGACCCTGGACCGGGTGGGCGACGGCGCGACCTTCATGGGCATCGCCGTCTACTATCTCTACGCGGTGCCCCAGGCGGTGGCCTTTCGCGAGCTGGCGATCATCATCTGCATGATCGCCATCATCGCCTCGCTGCTGGTTTCCTACGCCCGGGCCCGGGCCGAGGGCCTCGGCGTCGATTGCCGGGTTGGGCTGATTCAGCGGGCCGAACGGATCGTGGGGCTGGGCGTCCCCACCGTGATTTTCGGGGCGGGACCGGACGGCCTCCTGCTTTTCTGGATCGTGGCGATTCTCGCGTTGGCGTCGGTCTATACCGTCATCCAGCGCTTTGTGTACGTCTACCAGGTGACGGAGGGCGCCAACGCGCCCGAAGCGCCGAAAGGACCCTGAGCGTGGCAACAGGTACTCCCCGGCCGATCGCGCCGGCCAAGGGCAAGCTGGGTGTTCTCTGCGTCGGTCTGGGCGCGGTCGCGACGACCTTCATCGCGGGGGTCGAGCTGATCCGTCGCGGCAAGGCCAAGCCGATCGGCTCCCTGACCCAGATGGGCACCATCCGGCTGGGCAAGCGGACCGAGGGTCGGGCCCCGTTCATCAAGGAGTTCGTGCCGCTCGCCGACCTCAACGACCTGGTGTTCGGCGCCTGGGACCCGGTGCCGGACAACGCCTACCAGTCCTGCCTCCATTGCGGAGTGCTGGTAAAGCACGAGCTCGTCGAGCCGATCAAGGAGTTCCTGCTGGCCATTACCCCCATGCCGGCGGCCTTCGATCAGAATTACGTGAAGCGGCTCGAGGGGAAGAATGCGAAGCAGGCCCGCAACAAGAAGGAGCTGGCCGAGGCGCTCCGCAAAGACATCCGCGACTTCAAGGCGAAGCACAACTGCGATCGCCTGGTGATCGTCTGGTGCGCCTCGACCGAGATCTTCATCGCCCCCGGTCCCGCCCACCAGACCCTGGCGGCCTTCGAGAAGGCGATGGAGACCAACGATCCCTCGATCGCGCCGTCGATGCTCTACGCCTACGCCGCCATCATGGAAGGCGTCCCCTTCGCCAACGGCGCCCCCAATCTCTGCTGCGACATCCCGGCGATCGAGCAGCTGGCCAAGGACAAGGGCGTGGCGATCGGCGGCAAGGATTTCAAGACCGGCCAGACCATGATCAAGACCGTGCTCTCGCCGATGTTCAAGGCGCGCATGCTCGGCGTGGCCGGCTGGTACTCGACCAACATCCTCGGCAACCGCGATGGCGAGGTGCTGGACGACCCCGAGAGCTTCAAGACCAAGGAAGAGTCCAAGCTGGGCGTGCTGGA
>CAZXRC010000035.1:0-29413 GCA_964642475.1 uncultured Gemmatimonadaceae bacterium
CCAGTCCACCCTGGCCCAGCTGGGCCGGGCCAAGCGGATCGTGGTCGACAAGGACAACACCACCATCGTCGATGGCCGTGGCAAGAACGAGGACATCCAGGGCCGGATCTCCGAGATCAAGGTCGCGATCGACAAGTCGACCAGCGACTATGACCGCGAGAAGCTGCAGGAGCGGCTGGCCAAGCTGTCCGGCGGCGTCGCCGTGATTCACGTCGGTGCCGCGACCGAGACCGAGATGAAGGAGAAGAAGGCCCGGGTCGAGGACGCGCTGCACGCGACCCGTGCGGCGGTGGAAGAGGGTATCGTGCCAGGCGGCGGCGTGGCGCTGCTTCGGGCCCAGTCGGCGCTCGAGAAGGTGAAGGGGACCGAGGACGAGAAGATCGGCGTCGACATCGTCCGGCGCTCGCTGGAAGAGCCCATCCGCATGATCGCCCAGAACGCGGGCGCCGAGGGCTCGATCGTGGTGGCGCGGGTCAAGGAGTCGAAGGACAAGAACTTCGGCTACAACGCCGCGACCGACACCTACGAGGACCTGGTGAAGACCGGGGTCATCGATCCGACCAAGGTCACCCGGACGGCGCTCCAGAACGCCGCCTCGATCGCCGGCCTGATGCTCACCACCGAGTGCGTGGTGGTGGAGCGCAAGGAAGAGAAGCCGGCTCCGGCGGCGCCCGGCGGCGGTGGCATGGGCGGGATGTACTAGAGCGGTTGCAGGGATCCTGTCGATCGACCGAAGGGCCGCGCGAGTGCGCGGCCCTTCTGTCTTCCGGATCGATCGCTGTCCCCTGCGGCCTCTCCGCTTCCCGGCAGTCCCGCTCGCCGGTTACCTCGGACCCAGCGCCTGCACCTCCTTCCAGGTGCCGTTGTAGTACGCCACCCGCCGGTACCCCCGCCGGGCCAGCTCCTCCGCCAGGGCCCTCGCCTGGGTGGCGTCGCGCCCGACCGTGATCACCCGGGCGGTGAGGTCGCCGGGGAGCCGCGCATCCCCCGCGCCGCGGCCGGCCTGCGGCACCTCCAGGGCCACCACCCCAGGGACTCGGGTGCCTTGGGCTTCCATCGTCTCGCGGCCGTCGACCACCGTGATGTCGCTTTCCCGCCAGGCTCGGGCCAGCCCCTCGCCATCGATCTCCATGACCCCGCCCAGCGCCAGCCAGGTGGCCAGCCCCAGTTGGTAGCGCCGGACGTTGACGAACCCCTCGGCCATGAGTGCGCCGGCCCCGCGGCGGGCGTCGTCGCTGTTGACCCCGTCGCCGTAGAGGACCAGGCCCCGGGTCCGGTCCATCCGGAGCATCCGCCGAGCCGTGGCTACCACGGTCTGGGCCCGATCGGTCGTCCCCTCCCCGGGGCCGTCCAGACTGTAGGCACCGGGTAGATGGCCGGCGTGGTAGTCGCGCGGCCGGCGCACATCGAGCAGGAGGGCGTCGCCCCGGCGCAGGATGGTCCGGAGCTCCTCGGTGGAGACCTGGGGCGCGCCCCGGCCCGATTCGGGCCAGGTGCCCGCCTGGATGTCGGGGCGGGTGATGCCCCGGGAGGCGTAGTTGGCACAGGTGACCCGCGGATTCCACTCCTGAAAGATCCCGTTGGGGTTCTCCCGGTGGACCCAGAGATGGAGCTCGTAGTGGGTGTCGAGCATGTGGGACTCATCCCGGGCGGTCGCCGGGTCATCCTTCATCAGGACGAACGGCTCGGTCCCGAACATCGGGGGCCCGGTGTGTCCCGCGTTCTTCCACGCCTGCTCGAAGACCAGGTACTCCACCGCAACCAGCTGGAGGGAATTGTCGGCCTGGGGCTCGTAAACCAGGACTTCCGGCTTGAGCCAGTCGAGCTCGGCATCGTCGCCGGTGAGCCGCTTCCCCACCGGCTGGGGGAGGTGGATCCCGACCAACCTGGGCTGAAAAAGATGGAGCCCCATGGCGCCCAGGGAGTCGGGCTGGCCCACCATGGCGGCGTCGACGCACATGAGAGTCGGGTCGTGGATGTAGCCATCCCGCAGAGCCTCGGTAAGCTCCCGGTATCGCACCGTGGCCTCCCGGATCTGATCCAGGGTGGGGGGCGCCTGCTGGGCGGCGAGCGGTGCCACGACGAGCAGCAGCGCGAGCAGGGGATGCGGACGGATGGTCGCCACGAAGGCCTCCCGCGGGCGGTGAGCGGCTAGAATCGGCGGATCAGCCGGGTGGACACCCGGTGGCCGTTGAGATCGAGCGGGCCGGTGCGACGGGCGTACTCGTACCGCCCCACCGCTTCCAGCGCGAAGACGTACCATACCACGTCGAGCGAGGCGCCGTAGAAGCGGTCGTCGGCGATCGCCGTCTGGCTCCAGAGCAGGGTTTCCAGCGAGAGGTGGAGCTGAAGGCTGGTGCCGGGCGACCAGGAGGTGATGGAGCGCGCGGTCACGGCACGCGCCTCGTCGCCCGCGGCGCGGCTCCGGGTCCAGTGCAGGCCCACGGCGGTGGCGAACCGGGGCCAGGGCGTCAGCCCCAGGTCGGCCCCGGCGCCGAGCTCGGTGCGGGTGATCCCGGCCCGCTCGCGGCGCTCGCTGACCCCCTCGAGATCGAGCCGGGCACCCCGCCACGAGGTGTGGACCAGGAGCCGGGTGCGGGTCTCGTCGAAATTGGAGACGCCGCGATTGACCGCCGCGCGGGGATCGCCATCCTCCCGAAGGGAGCGGCTGTGGTCCAGGCGCACCGGGCCCCGGCTCGCCGCCAGATGGTAGTTCACGTCCAGCGCCCGCTGGTCGGTGTCGCCCGGCGCGCTGTAGCGATAGGTGAGGAGCAGGCGGTCGCCCACGGCGATGCGGCTTCCCGGGGGAACATCCACCCGGAGTTCGCGCCCCACCGCGACCAGGAGGTAATCGGTGCCCTCGGCATAGACCACGCCGTTGCCGCTGGCGCGCACGAGCAGGGTGGTGCCATCGGCATCCAGCTGGTCGAGGAAGAAGCTGCGGGTCGCGTCGACCGCATGCGATTCGTCGGAAATCTGGATGGAGACGATGCCCCCGCCGGTAAACTCCCTCCACTCCACGCCGGCGGCGACATCGCCCTGGAGCCGGAGCCGGGCGGGGAAGAGCAGATCGAAGCCGAGCCGCGGCGTGAGACTGCTGGAGCGGTCGCGGGCCGACTGGAACCGCCCGACCGAATGGCCGGCGCCGAGCCCGGCCGAAAAATGGCGGCCGAGGGCGGTGGTGAACTGGTAGTTCCAGCTGTCGATCCGCGAGGGCAGGCCGCGGGCGTCGATGGTGCTCCGGCGGAAGAGCAGCTCCGACGAGGCGGTGCGGGCGTGCTGGAGGTGGAGCCGCTCGAACCACTCGTCCCGGGCGAACTGGAGACTTCCGCTCTGGTCGGTGCGCTCCAGGCCGGTCTCGAGCCGGCTCCCCTTGCCCCAGCGGAGCTGGTGCAGCAGCCCCGCGGTCCAGGCGGTGTAGTCCGATCCGGTCTCCCGGTCGTCGAACTCGGTGCGGGAATAGCGGAGACTCAGTTTGCTGCTGTTGCCGGTGGCGGTCCAGGTCTTGAGCCCGTAGGCGGTCCGCACCTCGGCGCTGCTGGGAGTGGACTGGAGATCGTTGAGGCTATGCTGGTCGATGAAGCCCAACTGAATCGGGAAGTAGGGATTGCGCCAGGTGGTGGTGAGCCCGACGCTGCTGCTCCGGAAGCGATTGTCCGCGCCCAGGCCACCGGTGCTGCTGCCGGCCGCCCGGCTCGCCGTCACTCGGAGGGTGACCGGCGCGAGCGGGAAGAGCTCGCCCGACGCGCCCAGTCCGAGCTGGCGTCCCTTGAGCGGCTCGTCGGCCCCGGTGAAGGTCGACTGGCGGAGCTCGGGGCGGAGGGCAACCCGGTACTGGAGGAACCGGGGTCCGAGGAGCCGCCCGGCGATGGGGATCTGCAGCCACTCCACGAAGTCGGTCCCGGTGCGCTGCGCCCGTCCCGTCACCCGGTGCCAGCTGCCGCGATACTCCCCGCCGAGCTCGGCCCCGGGCGCGAGCGAGACCACCCGCTGTCCGGCGGCCCGGCCCACGCCGCCGGCGAGGAGGCAGACCGCCGCGAGGAGTGGCCGGCCCGGTCTCACGTTCAGTTACCGCCCGGGGTCGGCTGGTGCGGCGCCGGGGCCGCCGGCTTGTGGCAACGGGCGCAGTTGTCGATGGCCGGCTTGAAGGCGGTGGTGCCGTCGTGACAGCGACCGCACGCCTTCCCCGCCGCGATGTCCTGCATGGTGACCTGGTTGGCGCCGTTGCGCGGCTCGAACAGCCCCATATGACAGGCCTTGCAGCGATACCGGATCCGGTGAACCCAGTGAGGATAGGTCGCCGGCGGCAGCTCTTCCGCCGTGGCGCGGGGCTTGGCCCCGGGCACCTGGGCCACCCGGGCGAGCTGGAGGGTGCCGAGAAACTCGGGCTCGGCCCGGTTGGGGGGCATGACCATGCGCACGTGGCACCGCTCGCAGCCGGTGAGCACGGGGTACGACACCCGGCCGTGGCATTCGGCGCAGTACTTCCCCTGGAAGATGTCCCCCATCTGGATCTTGAGGTTGCGATAGGGGAAGAGCCGAGCGTGACACTGGGCGCAGTTGAGCCACTCGGTGTGCTTCGAATGGGGGAAGAAGGCGTCGAAAGTCGTGTCGGGACCGGGGAAGAAGAAATCGAAGCCGAACTTGAAGGGCGCCGCATCGGTCGGGGCGGGATCGCCGGGGAGGTTCGGGCGGGGGCGGATGATCCCGCGGTCGAGCGCGGCCATCCAGTCGATGTTCCCGGCATGATCGCGGGGGAGCATCTGCTTGACCGAATCGGGGTTGAGCGTCAGCTCGATCGGCGGACGGGCGCTGTCGGCCCGGGCCAGCGCGACGGGCGGCGGGGTGCGCGAGGCATCGGCCACCGCCGCCGCCCGCTTCGGCGGGGGCAGGTCCACCACCGTCGAGAGCGCCGAGCGGCAGGCGGCGAGGACCAGCGCCACCGTCGCGAGGCGCGTCAGGCGTCGCCTACTTGATGTGACAGGTCTTGCAGAGATTGCTGCCACTGTTCGACACCCGGAGGAAGGGAGGGAAACTAGTATTGTGCGGGTTGTGGCAGCTGCCGCATTCCACCCGACCGAGGTACAACGGCAGGATGCCGCCCACCTTGCCGCCGCTGGGAGCGTTGAAGGCCGGATCGGCCACGTTGTCGTAGGTGATGGAGATCGGGTGATCGTTGCGCAGATCGGTGCCCAGATTGGCGAAGAACTGCCCGCTGTTGGCCGGCATGGTGTTGCCCGAGGCGACCTTGGTGGTGTCGCTGTTGGGTCGGTTGATCACCACGTCGAGTCCGATGGTCCCGTCATGACACGAGAGGCACGCCAGCGACACGCCCTGGGGCGACGCCGCCACCTGCATGTCGATGGTCGAGCTGTAGCTCGAGTTGTACATCTGGTAGGGACCGGTCCCGAAATTCCGGTTCCACAGGGGCGCGTTCTGGGTCTGGCCGCCGTGGGGAGTGTGGCAGTAGACGCAGACCTCGTTGTAGTTGGTGAGGCCGCTCCGACTGCTCATGTTGTGCTTGGAGCCGGAGACGTTGTCCGGTCCGGCAGCCTGGGCCGCGAGCGACCCAGGCCCCAGGAGGGCCGCGCCGACCAGCAGGACGCGAATCGGGTGAAACGACGGAACACGCATGACGCTCCTCCTCAGGGGGCGGGATTACCCGTCACGACTTGTGGACCGGGTCGCTGGGAACGGTATTGTGACAGTTGAGACAGAGCGCGTTGCCTACGTTGCTCTGCCGCAGGAAGTACTTGAAGCGCTCGGAATGGGGCTCGTGGCAGGTGGCGCATTCCACCTTCCCGTTGTAGAGCGGCAGCCCGTTGACGCTCCCGCCGAGCGCGGGCTTGAACTCGCCGGGCCGCTGCGATGGATCGTAGAGGACCGAGATCGGGTGCTGGTTGCGCATGTCCTCCCGGAACCAGACGCCCTCCCAGTTCAGGCCGCCGGCCGGGCTCCCGCCGCTGTGGCAGTCCTCGCACTCCTCGATGGTGTGGTTGGCGGGGTTGGGCCCGGTGTAGCTGTTGGGGCGATTGGTGACGTCGTCGAGTCCCACGGTCCCGCCGTGGCACGAAAGACAGATCCGGGAGCGGTCGGAGGGGGAGGCGTCCTGGATCATGCGGGTGCCCCCGAACTCGGGCATCCGATAGGCGGCGTTGGGGCGGGGGCGGTTCCACAGCGGGGCCCGCGGGGCGCCCAGCCAGGACGCGCCCTCATGGGGCGAGTGACAGTAGACGCAGACCTCGCCGTAGTTGCGGATCCGGCCCAGCATGTCGCTCGCCTGGCTCGAGGCCGGCACCGTCAGGTTGTGCGGGGTCTCGGTGACGTGTACGCCGTTGGGCCACTGGGCGCTGGCGGAGCCGGCCAGGAAGGGGAACAGCAGCGCCCACCAGCGCCCCCGCCGGCTCATTTGAGGTACTCGTAGATCTGGATCCGGTTATTGAACCGGTCGACCAGGTAGATCCGGTCCCGTCCGTCGGTCGCCACCCCCAGCGGCAGGATCTGGTGACCCGCGGCGTCGCCGCCGCTGCCGAAGGGGAGGAGCAGAGCGCCCTCGGGGTTGAAGACCTGCACGTTCCCGAAGGCCGCGTCGACCACGTAGAGATGGCCCTCGCTGTCGACCGCCACACCCTTGGGTCGGGCGAAGTGGCCCGGGCCGGTGCCGATGCCCCCGATGACCCGCACCAGCGTGCCGCTCCGGTCGAACATCTGGACCCGGAAGTTCATCTGGTCGGAGACATAGACACTGCCGTCGGCCCCGACGGTCACGGCCCAGGGATACTTGAACTCTCCTGGGGATTCGCCCCGGTTTTCGACCACGTCGTGGGTGCGGGGCCGTTCCTCGCCCCCCTCGGTCCGGTGGACCGGTACACTCAGATCCGGGCCCAGCGAGGGAGAGGCGCCCTGCCGCACGCCGCCGGCGCTCCGCCCGAGCCGCTCGAGCAGCCGGCCCTGGGCATCGAATACCACCACCTGATGCTGGTAGCTGTCGACCACGTAGTAGCGACCCGCGGTAGTGTCGACCGCGACATCCACCGGGTTGAGGAGCGTGAGGGTGTCGCCGAAGGTGCGCTCGTACCGGCCCAGCGAGTCGAGCACCACGATCCGGCGGGCCAGCTGGTCGGCCAGCAGCACGCGGCCGTGTCCGCCGGCTCCGACGCCCATCGGCTTCAACAGGCCCCCCGGCACATCCAGGCCGACCAGGCGGGCTTCCTTGTACCGGGGATCGAACAGCAGGAGGGCACGGGTCAGGCCGTCACTCACAAAGATCCTGCCGGGCGCCACCGCCGCCACGTCGAAGGGCCGGACCACCCGAACCACTCCGGCGCGCCTGCCGCCCACCAGCGAGCGCCCGAGGCGGCTCAGGAACGACTCCTTCTTCCCGACGTCCGCCTCCGAGGCAATCGCCCCCACGTAGCGGATGCGGGCCTGCTCCGGGGGGGCGGGCCAGACCAGGGCGGCAGGACGGACCTGCTGTGCCGCCGTCCCCGCAGGGGGGACGGCGGCCGCCAGGACCAGGAGCGCGAGAGGCCGGGACATGGTGACCTACTTCGCCACGGTCAAGGTGCCCTTCATGCCGAGCATCTCATGCGGGGTACAGGCGAACTGGTAGGTCCCCGGGGCGAACTTGGCATCCAGCACCAGGTCGTAGGTGGCACCTTCGGTGGCGAGGAAGGGACCCATCTTCGCCGCGCCAGCGTCCACGCCGGCTGGAACCGCCTTGAGCTCCACGTTGTGCGGCGTCTTGGAGGTCTGGGTGAAGCGGATCGTGTCGCCGGGGGCGGCCGAGATCACGGCCGGATCGTACTTGAAGGCGGTGGCGGAGACGTCGACCATCTTCACGGCGACGACTTTGGCGGCCGGCTGGGGCCGGGCTCCGGCCAGCGGCAACACGACGAACGCGGCAAGCGACAACAGACGGGTCGAACGCATGTGCAGGCTCCTCAATCGGTTCTGGGGACAGGGTCGGTTGCGGGAAGGACGCTGATTTCCTTCACGCGAATGCAAACCAACCGCCTCGGTCATGAACTCGTCATGAAAGCCCGGCGAAAAGTACGCGCTCTAACGCAATGTTCCAGCGGGTGAAGCTGACGGGCTAGCATTCTGTAGCGCCATGATACGAATTGTGCCGTGGCGTTACGCTGGTCGAGGCGCTGGCAGGGCGCACGCCAGCCTCGCCTGGGCCTGCTGGCGAGTCTCCGCGATCCGGCTAGATTGGCGCCCGACCAGCAGGCCTGGCCTGGAACCTGCCTCGACCTGGGTGTCGGCCGGTGAGAATGAGGGGTTCTGACCTCGGGAGGAGTCAATCGTGCGGACAGTGGTATCCACTCTGGGACTCTTGCTCCTCGCCCTGCTTGCGCGGCCGCTGGCGGCGCAATCCGCATCGGCGCCAATCCTCGGTACCTGGCAGGCCGACCTCAAGGACCAGAAGCGGAAGGACGCGCCCCGAACCGTGATCGTCCGGGCCGACTCCAGCGCCTCCTACGGCACCGAAACCGTACGCTGGCGCCTCAAGCCCGACAGCATCATGCTGGCGCTGGGCGGCGAGTGGGTGACCTACCGGCTCCAACTCAAGGGCAGCCGGTTGACCCTTTCGGGTGGGGACCTGACCAAGCCGGTGTCGCTCACGAAGATCGGGGCGCCGACTCCCCGCCCCGACACGATTCCGGTGCCGCCCGACCCCGACAAGCCCTAGTTGAGGTCCACCGGGATTCCCGCGTCCCGGGCCGCGCCCAGCAGACTCAGGGGGCCGGCCGGGCGGTCCTGCAGGGCCACGTGCAGTTCGCCGGCGAAGGCCACCGCCTCCAGCGCGCGCCCCACTTCGGCGCGCGCTTCGGCTTCGGTGTTGCACCGCTCGCTCAGATGGGCCAGCACCACGGTGCTGAGCCCCGGGTGTACCAGCCCGGTCAGCAGCTCCGCGGCCGCCCGATTGGAGAGATGGCCCGCCGAGCTCGCGATCCGTTGCTGGACCACCGGAGGGTAGCCGCTGGTCCGCAGGCGCAGCTCGTCGTGATTGGCCTCCACGATGAGCGCGTGCGAGTCGCGGAGCAGGAACCGGACGGCGGTGGTGGGCCGACCCAGATCGTAGGCGATGCCGATGCGATGCCCCAGCACGGTGCGGATGGAGATGGCCACCGGCTCGGCCGCGTCGTGACTGATGAGGCAGGCCTCGATGTGGAAGGCGCCGTGGTGTACCCCGCCCATGATGGCGAGCGGGACGAAATGGGCGGCGGGCATTCTGGGGCGGAGCCGCTCCCAGGTACCGGGCGCGGTCAGGATGGGAATCTCGAGGGTCCGCGCCAGACGGGCCGCGCCGGCGGTGTGGTCTCCGTGCTCGTGGGTCAGCACCAGGCCGGTCACCCGGGAGAGGTCGAGCCCCACCGCGAGGGCGCGCTTCCCCATCTCGCGGGCGCTGAAGCCGGCGTCGATCAGCAGCACCTCGTCGCCCGCACCCACGGCGAAGGCATTGCCGCCCGAACCGCTCCCCAGGATCCAGAGGCAGGTCATCGGGCGGTCGCCCGGCGCCAGGTGGCGCGCAGCGCGGCCCGGCGTTCGTCGGTGAACGCGACCTCCCGCCGGGGCATGACCCGCGATGCCACCGTGAGGAACCCCTCCTCGTTCATGAGCTCGCCACCCTCGAGTCCCCAGGCCATTGGCGGGACGTACTTGGGCACCGGGCCGCGTCCGAAGACGTTGGCGCCCACCCCGATGACGGTCCCGGTGGCAAGCATGGTCCCGATGGCGGTCTTGGCGTGGTCGCCCACCAGGCTGCCGAGGAACTGCCGCCGGGTGCCGACCTTCCGCTCGCCGATGGCGAGCCCGACTTCGCCGTAGGTGTTCTTGAGGTTCGAGGTGGTGGTGCCGGCGCCGAGGTTGGCCCAGTGGCCCACCACGCTGTGGCCCACGAAGCCCTCGTGTGCCTTGTTGGCGTAGCCCAGGAAGACCGAGTTGGCGAGCTCCCCCTTCACGGTGCAGCGGGGGCCCACCACCGAGTAGCGGAGGGCGTCGCCCACGATCCGGCACTTCTCCCCGATGTAGAGCGGTCCCTCGAGGCGGGAGCCGAAGCGCACCTCGCAGCCGGCCTCCACCACCACCGCGCCCTTCCGGGTGTCGAACATCACCCCCGGCTCCACCTGCGCGCCCCGGCAGCGGACCAGCGCGGGATCGCCCAGCACGGTGGAGCCGGCCGGCACCGGGTCGGCCGGGCCGGCGCTGAAGCCGAGGCAGTCGGGGACGAGGTAGCGATCCAGGGCGGTGACGAGGTCGAAGGTGCCCCGCAGCAGCAGGCCGTCGACCTCGAGCGCCTCGCCGCCGCTGCCGGGGGCGCTCCAGCTCTCCCCCGGCGGCACCACCCAGCCGACGGTCTCGCGGCCATGCACCAGCCGCCGGATTCCCGGCGTGAGGCTGACGGGCGCGCCGGTCGGCGCGAACCAGCTGGCCGCGACGATCGCCGGGCCGGTGACGGTCAGGCCCTGGCGGCAGGGGGGCTCGAAGCCTTCGTGGAAGTGGGCCGAATGCTCGCCCAGGATGGCGCTGGTCTCGAGATCGCAGGCCGCCTCCCACCGTTCCCGGATCTTCCAGATCCCGGCCCGCAGCTCCGCGATCGGCCGGACCCCGGTGAAGGGGGCCCAGGCGATGTCGGGGGAGTGGGGTTCGAGGAGGTAGAGTTGCATAGCGGGCGTCAAGTTCCGAGTTCCGGGTTCCGAGTTCCGCGCCAGGGGCCATGGTGTCCCGTCGGGAAGGCAGCGCTCCGAAACGGCGGTCGCCGAACCCCACTCGAAACCCGGAACTCGGAACTCGGAACCCTCACGGCAGGTCCCTCACCTCCGCTGGCAGCCGGTCGAGGATAGCCTTCAGATCGGCCGCCTGCCGGCGCGGCATCACCAGGATCCGGCCGTGGGCGTGCACGATCACCAGGTCTTTCACGCCGCTCGCCACGATCGGGTCACCGTCGGACCAGACCACGCAGTCGTCGGTATCGAGCAGGTAGACCGGGCCCACCGCGGCGTTGCCGTGGCTGTCGCGGCTGCGGACCCGGGGCAGGGCATCCCAGGTGCCGACGTCGTCCCAGGTAAACCGGCCCGGCACCACCGCGATGGCCGCGCTCCGCTCCAGCAGCCCCACGTCGATCGAGACCGCGGTCACCGCCGCGAAGAACCCGGGAAGGTCCCCGCGCTCGAGCAGCCCCAGGTGGGGCCCGATCTCATCGGTGTGGCGCTTGACCTCGTCCAGCAGAGTGGTGGCGGTCCAGGCGAAGAGCCCGCTGTTCCACAGCGCGCCCGAGGCCATCAGGTCAAGGGCAGTGGCGGCGGTGGGCTTCTCGGCGAAGCGCGACACGGTGCGGGCCACCTCGTCGAGCGGCTTCCCCGGGACGATGTACCCGAACCCGGTCTCGGGCCGGGAGGGTACGATGCCCACCGTCACCAGCCGTTTGTGGCGAAGGGCCGTGGAGAGGGCCTGGGCAGCGGTGTGCCGGAAGGCGTCGGATTCCCGGATGGCCCAGTCGGCGTGGAGCGAGAGGACCTGCGCCGCCGGATCGCGCCGCTGCGCTTCCCAGGTGGCCCAGACCAGGGCCGGCGCGGTCGACGCCGCCCGGGGCTCGACCAGGATGTTGTGGGCCGGCAGATCGAGCGCCGTCTGCAGCCGCTCGGCCAGCGCCGGTCCGGTGACCACCAGGATCCGTTCACGGGGGACCAGCCCCTCGAGCCGGGTTACCGCCTGTTCGGCGGTGGACTGGGGACCGGCGAGGGGGAGGAGTTGCTTCGGATGCGAGGGGGTGGAGAGCGGCCAGAACCGGCTCCCGGATCCGCCCGCGAGGATTACAGCCCAGATCATGTGCCGGGGATCAGAGAAGGGTTGCGAGCGTGGTAGCGTCCCGCCGGAGGTCGAACAGGAGGGGGCCGATGTTGGTCTCACGCGCCGCCAGGATGAACAGGTGCCCCTCCTGGCCCAGCGGGCGCAGCACCGCGAGGCGCTGGTCGAATTCCACCACGGTGCCACCCAGGCCGACGCATTCCACCGCCTCGCCCAGGCGCCGGGCGCCGTTGGCGAAGGTGGCCGCCAGCGCGGAGATGGCGTCGGCGTCGAGCGCGGCCCGGCCGGCGCTGTCGATCGGGAGTCCGTCACTGCTCAGGACCACCACGGCATCCACGTCGGGGCGGGCCGCAAGGCCCTGGACTACGTCGCGCAGGCCGGCCACGTCGCCTCGCTGGAAAGGGGGATTGGCACAGCGCATAGTAGGCGGAACGATGCCCCGAATCAAGCTGAAATCCGCTCTCCACGCCGGCAGGGGGCGTTTCGGGGCGAGGCGTCGAAGTGCTTCATTGACTGCGGGTTGACCCGCCCCCACCCGGTCTCTACTTTCCCCCAATGAACCGCTACATCCGCGGCGCTGCCCTGGCCGCCTTCGTTGCCGTCGCCGGTGCCTGCAGCGATCCCAACGCCCTCGCCGATCCCACCACCTCCAACGTGGTGGACACCGTTACGCTCTGGTCGCTAACCCAGGGCCCACTCACGGCACCCACCGCCTACTCCATCAGCGCCCGCAACGGGGTGCGGACCTGGGAAGTCGGCAGCCAGTTCGAGTTTGCCTTCGAGGAGACCGCCGGTGGCGCGCCTGCCTTCCTGCCCACCGATGTGCTCGGCCTGCTCGGCGATGGGGCCGTCAAGCCGGGGCTCAAGCGTCCCGCCGCCGGCACCACCTTCGCCCAGTTGACCAAGGCGCCCTCGAACGGCTACATCGTGTCGGACACGGTCCCCATCGCGGTGGGCGATCTGTTCTACATCCGGACCACCGTCTCCACCTGCTCGATCCTGAGCGTGCCGCTCTACGGCAAGCTGGAGGTGCTGGCGATCGACCCGGTCGCACACACGGTGACCATCCAGGTGCTCGCCAACCAGAACTGCGGCTATCGCAGTCTCAACCCCGGACTCCCGAAAAGTTAGCCGGCTGTGATCGACATCAAGCTCCTCCGGCAGGACGCCGAGCGGGTTCGCACGGCGCTGGCCCGGCGGCTCGACCCGGCATTGGATGCCACCCTGGACCGCCTGGCGGAGTTCGACCGACGCAGGCGGGAGGTCCTGGTGCGCGCCGAAGCGCTGAAGGCCCGCCGCAACGCAGCCTCTGAGGAGGTCGCGCGCCGGAAACAGGCCAGGGAGCCGGCCGACGAGCTGCTCGCCGAACTCAAGCAGTCGGGCGAGGAGGTCAAGCGGCTGGACGCCGAGGTCCGGAGTATCGAGACCGAGCTCGACCTGGCCCTCATGACGGTGCCCAACCTCCCCCTCGCGGAAGTGCCCGACGGGGACGCGACCGGCAACCGGGTGGTGAAGCAGGTCGGGCAGATCCCGACCTTCCCCTTCGCACCCCGCCCCCACTGGGAACTGGGCGCGGCCCTCGGGCTCTTCGACCTCCCGCGCGGGGCCAAGATCACCGGTTCGGGCTTCCCCCTCTTCACCGGCCCCGGCGCCCGGCTGGTGCGTGGGCTCAAGAACTTCATGCTCGATCTCCACACCCGCGAACACGGGTACACCGAGATCGCGCCGCCCCTCCTGGTGAACCGGGCCACCATGACCGGGACCGGGCAGCTCCCGAAGTTCGAAGAGGAGCTGTATCTCGCCGGCCAGGACGATCTCTTCCTGCTGCCCACCGCCGAGGTCCCGGTCACCAACATCTACCGGGACGATATCCTCGAGGGCGCGAAGCTGCCGCTGGGGATGTGCGCCTTCACCCCCTGCTTCCGTCGCGAGGCGGGGGCGGCAGGGAAGGACACCCGGGGGCTCATCCGGGTGCACCAGTTCGACAAGGTGGAGCTGGTGCGCCTCTGCCGGCCGGAAGACAGTCCGGCGGAGCACGAGACGCTCACCCGCCACGCCGAGACTGTGCTCGAGCGGCTGGAGATCCCCTACCGCCGGCTGGCCTTGGCCGCCGGCGACACCGGCTTCGCCAGCGCGCGGACCTTCGACCTCGAGGTCTGGGCCGCCGGGGTGGGGACCTGGCTCGAGGCGTCGAGCTCGAGCACCTTCACCGACTTCCAGGCCCGCCGGGCCAATATCAGGTTCCGGCGTGAAGCTGGCGGGAAGCCGGAGTTCGTCCACACCCTCAACGCCTCCGGTGTGGCCTTCCCCCGGACTATCATCGCGCTGCTGGAGAACAACCAGGAGAGTGACGGCTCGGTGACCCTGCCGAAGGCGCTGGTGCCGTATGTCGGCGCCGAGCGTCTCGTGCCGGGTGCGTAGGCGCCGCCTGCGCCGGTACGCGCCGGCGCTGGTCGTGCTCCTGGTGGCGCTCCTCGCGGGGCTCTCGGCGGGGTCCGGCTGGATCGTCTTCCGCCATTTCTCGGGCGATGCCTCCTCGATCAGCCGGCTCTACTCCGGGGTCTTCGCCGGCTTGAACGATCCCCGCGAGGGGGGCGCGGTCGACGCGCTGCTCCGGCTGGGGGAGCAGGTCCGGCGGGTGGGGATTCCCCTGGTCGTCACCGATCCCGAGGGCAAGGTGACCGCGGCGGCCAATCTCCCCTTCGAGGCCACGCTGGATGACCCCCGGGTCCGAGCCTACGCCACCGAGCTCGATCGACGTAACCCGCCCATCACCGAGCAGGCGTTCGGTACGCTGCACTACGGCCCGGTGCCGGCGCAGCGGCAGCTGACGGCGCTGGCCGCGCTCCAGGTCGCCATCCTCGTCACCATCATCGCGGTGGGTGTTTCGGCCTGGCGCAATGCGATGGCGGCCCAGCGTGACCGGCTTTGGGTGGCGATGGCGCGGGAGGCGGCCCACCAGATGGGCACCCCGCTGATGAGTCTGCAGGGATGGATCGAGCAGCTGCGCTCCCGGGCGGCCCCACCGCCCCGACTGGCGGAACACCTCGAGGCCGATGCCGAGCGGCTGGAACGGGTGGCGCAGCGGTTCGAGCGAATCGGCCACACCATTCGGCGGGAGCCGATCGGTGCCGCGACCCTGGCCGGAAAGGTGGCGGAGTACTTCCGGCCCCGGCTGCCGACGCGGGTGAACCGGATCACTATCCGGGTGGAATCGCCCGCCACCGACCCCGTGGTGCTGGGCGATCCGATCCTCCTCGAGTGGGCCCTGGAATCGCTGGTGAAGAACGCCATCGATGCTCTGCAGGGTCGCGAAGGCACCATTACCCTCCGGGTAGCCACCGAGGGGGGCGATACCGCCATTCGGGTGGCGGATGACGGCCCCGGGGTCCCCGGCGAACTTCGCCGGACCCTGTTCGACCCGGGGATCACGACCAAGTCGGGCGGCTGGGGCATCGGCCTGGCGCTCGCGCGCCGCGTTGTGGAGGACTCACACGGCGGGGAATTGATCCTCGAGCACACCGAGACTGGTGCATCGTTCCTGATACGGATTCCGACCCATGAGCCGTGACCGCACGCCCCTGATCGGCCTCGACAGCCTCAATCCCGCCCAGCGGGAGGCGGTCGAGCACGTCGAGGGGCCGCTCCTGGTGGTGGCCGGGGCCGGGTCGGGGAAGACCCGGGTGCTCACCATGCGGATCGCCCGGCTCATCGACCACGCCGGTGTGGCGCCCTACCGGATCTTCGCGGTCACGTTCACCAACAAGGCCGCGGGGGAGATGAAGGAACGGGTGGGCCGGCTGCTGGGCCAGGACCCCTCGGGGCTGTGGATCGGGACCTTCCACTCGCTCTCCGCCCGGCTGCTGCGGCGCGAGGCGGAGGCGCTCGGCTTCTCGCGTCAGTTCACCATCTATGACGAGGACGACCGGCTATCGCTCATCAAGCGGCTGATGGAGCAGCAGGGGCACTCCACCAAGCTCTTCCCGCCGCGGATGATCCAGGCGCTCATCTCCGGGGCCAAGAACCGGATGCAGAGCCCCGACCAGCTGGCCGAGGCCGCGACGTTCGATCGCCCCCTGCAGGTGGCCGCCGCGGTCTATCGGGCCCTCGGCCCGGCGCTCAAGAGCGCCAACGCGATGGACTTCGACGACCTGATGCTGCACCCGCTGACCCTCTTCCGCGAGCGCCCCGACCGGCTGGAGTTCTATCAGCGGCGCTTCGCATTTCTCCTGGTCGATGAGTTCCAGGACACCAACATGGCCCAGTACCAGCTGATCAAGGCGCTGGGCGCGCATGGCAATGTCTGCGCGGTGGGGGATGACGATCAGTCGATCTACGGCTGGCGCGGCGCCGACGTGCGGAACATGCAGAGCTTTCGGGGCGATTTCGCCAACACCGCCCTGGTGCGCCTCGAAGACAACTACCGCTCGACCCAGGTGGTCCTCGACGCCGCCAACGCGGTGATCGCCGAGAACCAGGGGCGGATCGGGAAGACCCTCCGGACCCGGCGTCAGGGCGGCGAGAAGATCACGGTGGTCGCGTCGGCCGACGAGCGGGACGAAGCCGAATGGGTGGTCAAGGAATATCGGGCCCGGCAGGCCCGGGGCGACTGGTCCTGGACCGAGATGGCGGTGCTTTACCGGACCAATTCGCAGTCGCGGGCGCTGGAAGAGGCGTTCCGCCGGGCGGGAGTGCCGTATCGCATCATCGGGGCGATCAGCTTCTATGACCGCCGGGAAGTGAAAGACCTGCTGGCGTACCTGCGGGTGGTCGCCAATCCTCAGGATGACGAGGCCTTTCTCCGGGCCATCACCGTGCCCAAGCGGGGGCTGGGGGAATCGGGGCTGGCGGTGCTTGCCGAGGCGGCGGCCGGGTGGGGTAAGTCGCTTCTCGCCGCGTCGGAGGCCGCCGAGATGGTGCAGGGTCTCCGCCCCGGCGTGCGCGAGGGGCTCCGGAAGTTCGCCACGCTGATCACCGACCTGCGGGAGCGGTCGCGGACCTGGACCCCGGCCCAGATCATCGAACAGGTGATCACCTCTATCGACTACGAGCAGGTCCTCCTGGCGGAGGGCCCGGAGGGGATGGATCGCTGGGAAAACGTGCGCGAGCTGGTGGCCAGTGCGGCCGACTGGTCCGAGGTGGTGGCTCCGGACGACGACGATCCCTCCACTCCGCTGGAGCGGTTCCTCGCCGAGGCGGCCCTGCTCTCCGCGAACGACAACATCCAGGGCAACGGGGAAGGGGTTACCCTGATGACCCTGCACACCGCCAAGGGACTCGAGTGGCCGGTGGTGGCGCTCACGGGCCTGGAGGATGGATTATTCCCCCTCGCTCGGGCGGAGGAACAGCCGGAGGGGGTCGAGGAGGAACGGCGTCTCTGTTACGTCGGGCTCACCCGGGCCAAGGACAAGCTCTACATCACCTGGGCGCGGGCCCGGCGGCGGGGCGGCCAGCTGATGCCCGGCCGGGCGTCGCGGTTTCTGCAGGCGTTGCCCCCCGGTGTGGTCGACGAGAAGCGCACCAGCTCGATGTGGGCCCCCGACTGGGGCGGACAGGCGGCAAAGCGGGCAGGTGGTCAGGCGGGCGGGCGGTCAGGGGAGTGGTCGCGCGGTGGTGGACGAGGCTTTTATGACGATGACTTCGGACCTTCTGATCGTCCGGCCGCCCGACCGCCCGAAGAAGTCTCCCAGGACTCGCCCCGCTACGTCAAAGGGGAACGGGTGCGGCACCGGCGTTTCGGCGGCGGCGTGATTCAGGGGCTGACCGGCACCGGCAAGGATCTCAAGGTCTCGGTCCGGTTCGATGACGAGGAGGTCGGGGTGAAACAGCTGCTGGTGGCCTACGCCGGCCTGGAACGGGAAATGGAGAGCGCATGAGCATTCGCCGCGAAGACGTCCTGCATGTGGCCCGGCTGGCGGAGCTGGACGTGGCCGAGGCCGACCTCCCCAGGCTGGTGGAGCAGATGGGGCGCATCGTGGGCTTCGTCGAACAACTGAACGAGGTGCCCGCCGGCGAACAGGCGCCCCCCTTCCTGGCAGGGCCGGCGAAGACCCCGCTGCGCGACGACATCGTCGACGCCGTGCCGCTGGTGCGTCCGCCGGCATCGTTCGCTCCGGAGTTCACCCAGGGCTTCTTTGCCGTACCGCGTCTCGGCGCCATGGAGGGCGAATGAGCAGCGTCGCCGCCATCGCCGCCGGTGTCGCGTCGGGGACCACCAGCGCCGCGAGTGTGGCCAAGCGCACCGGCGACGCCCTCCGGCAGGCCGCCGACCTCAACGCCACACTCCACTGGACCCAGGAGCTGCTCGACCGCCAGGCGGCCCGGGTCGACGCGCTCGATCCCGGCGACCGGAAGTCGCTCCCCCTCGCCGGGGTGCCGGTGGCGCTCAAGGACAACATCGTCACCACCGACCAGCCGACCACCTGCGCCTCGAAGATCCTCGAAGGGTACGTCTCGCCGTTCGATGCCACCGTCACCGCCCGGCTCAAGGCGGCCGGGGCGATCATCGCCTCCAAGACCAACCTCGACGAATTCGCGATGGGCTCCTCCACCGAGCATTCCGCCTGGGGCCGGGTGAAGAACCCGATCGATCCCGATCGGGTACCGGGCGGGTCCTCCGG
Organism: uncultured Gemmatimonadaceae bacterium; assembly: GCA_964642475.1. Classification (GTDB taxonomy): domain Bacteria; phylum Gemmatimonadota; class Gemmatimonadetes; order Gemmatimonadales; family GWC2-71-9; genus JADJOM01. The sequence goes on from CAZXRC010000035.1 coordinate 18,435, forward strand.
CGGGTCGGCCGCGCTGGTCGCGGCAGGCGTGGTCCCGGCCGCGCTCGGGAGCGAAACCGGAGGCTCGGTGCGCCAGCCGGCCAGCTTCTGCGGGGTCGTGGGCGTCAAGCCGACCTACGGACGGGTGAGCCGCTTCGGGCTGGTGGCCTTCGGCTCGTCACTCGATCAGATCAGCGTCTTCGGCCGGACGGTGGACGACGCCGCGCGAGTGCTGGCCGTGATCAGCGGGGTGGACCGGAACGACGCGACCTCGGCCGCCGAACCGGCCCCGACGGTGGAGCCCCCGCGCGGGGACCTCGCCGGTCTCACCTTCGGGATCCCGCGGGAGTACGTCCCGGCCGATCTCGACGGTGGCGTGAAGGCCGGGCTCGACCGGACGGTGAAGGCCATCAGGGACCTGGGCGGCGCGGTGCAGGAGGTGAGCCTGCCGCACACCCGCTTCGCGGTGCCGTGCTACTACATCGTGGCCCCGGCCGAAGCCGCGGCCAACCTCGCCCGGTTCGACGGTGTCCGGTACGGACCCCGCAAGATCGGACCCGCGGGCGACATCCGCTCGCTGTATCGCGCCACCCGAGGGCAGGGATTCGGAGCCGAAGTGCGCCGCCGGATCCTGATCGGCACCTACGTGCTGAGTTCGGGGTACTACGATGCCTATTATCGGAAGGCGCAGCGGGTCCGCGCCCTCCTGGCCGAGGACTTCCGCAAGGTCTTCGCCGCCGGCATCGACCTTCTGCTCACGCCGACCACGCCCACCCCGGCCTTCAAGGCGGGGGAGAAGACCGCGGACCCGGTTGCGATGTACCTGGCCGATATCTTCACCTGTTCGCTCAACCTCGCGGCGTTGCCGGCCATGAGTCTTCCGGTGGGTCGCTCCGGCGGGCTGCCGATCGGGGCCCAGCTGGTGGCGCCGATGTTCGGCGAGTCGGCGATGTTGCGGGTGGCGGGGGCCCTGGAGAAGGTCATCGACGCCGGCCGGGAGGTGCGCTGATGACCTGGGAAACCGTCATCGGGCTGGAGGTCCATGTCCAGCTCCTCACCGTCTCCAAGATGTTCTGCGGCTGCTCCACCCGGTTCGGGCGGGAGCCCAACACCCAGGTGTGCCCGGTGTGCCTGGGCCTGCCCGGCGCGCTGCCGGTGCCGAACGGTCACGCCATCGAGCTCGCGACCCAGGCCGCCCTCGCCCTGGGCTGCACGGTACACGAGACCAGCGTCTTCGCCCGGAAGAACTACTTCTATCCCGATCTCCCCAAGGGCTACCAGATCTCGCAATTCGATCAGCCGCTCGCGACGAAAGGTGGGATCGAGATCGAGTCGCCGGAGCGGGGGAGGATCACTGTCGGAGTGACCCGGCTCCACGTCGAGGAGGATGCCGGGAAGTCCATTCACGACCGGCTTCCCGGCAGGACCGCGGTCGATCTCAACCGGGCCGGCACGCCGCTGGCGGAGATCGTGAGCGAGCCGGACATGCGGAGCCCGGCAGAGGCCCGCGCCTATCTCGCCCGGCTCAAGCAGCTCCTGCTCTACACCCGGGTGAGCGATTGCAACATGGAGGAAGGCTCGCTCCGGGTGGATGCCAACATCTCCATCCGTCGGGCCGGCGAGACCCGCCTCGGCACCAAGACCGAGGTGAAGAACATGAACAGCTTCGCCAACGTGGAGCGGGCCCTGACCGTCGAGCGCGACCGACAGGTCCGGCTGGTCGAGAGTGGCGGGCGGGTGGAGCAGGTGACCATGCTCTTCCATGCCGGCTCGGGCGAGGTCCGGCCCATGCGGTCCAAAGAAGAGAGCCACGACTACCGCTACTTCCCCGATCCCGATCTCCCGCCGCTGGTCCTGAGCCGGCTGTGGATCGAGCAGCGGCACGCCGCGTTGCCGGAAATGCCCGACGCCAAACGCGACCGCTTCATGACGGTGCTCGGTCTGCCGGCCTACGATGCCGGCGTGCTCTCGGCCGAGCGCGCGATCGCCGATTACTACGAGGCGGTCGTGGCCCAGGGCGTCGAGCCCAAGATGGCCGCCAACTGGGTGATGACCGAGGCGCTCCGGAGCTATAACGAGACCGGGGCCTTCGCGGTCGAAGCCGCCTGGCTCGCCGATCTCATCCAGGCGGTGAAAGACGGGGTTGTCAGCAACCAGGCGGCGAAACAGGTCTACGCCGCGCGGGCCGGCTACGGGAGTCTCTCGGTCACCCTCGAGATCCGGACCAGCGGCGAGCATGCGCTCTCGCCGAGAGACCTGGCGGAGAAACTGGGGCTGCTGCAGGTGGGCGACGCCGACGCCCTGGGCGCGTGGGTCGAGGAAGTGATTGCGGCGAACCCCAAGGAGGTCGCGCGCTACAAGGGGGGCGAAACCAAGCTGCTCGGGTTCCTGCAGGGACAGGTCATGAAGAAAAGCGCCGGCAAGGCCGACCCGAAGAAGGTGGGAGGGATGCTGGCGGAGAAACTGAAGGGCTGAGGAGCCAGGGGCGGTCCGTTCTGGAGGACCGCCATCGCTCACTCCGCACTCAGCAAAGAGACCACCGACATCGGATCCACCGTCACCCCGCCGTAACGCATCACCCAGTGCAGGTGCGGGCCGGTCACCCGGCCGGTTCGCCCCACCCGCCCGATCGGCTCACCTTTCTCGACCAACTGGCCCGGCTTCACCAGCGTCCGGCTCAGGTGGAAGTAGGCCGAAATGAGCCCCTCGCCGTGGTCGAGATACACCACATTCCCCGCCAGGTAGAAGCGCGCCACCAGCGCCACCCGCCCCCGGTTGGTGGCGACAATCGGGTCGCCCACCTTCCCGTTGAAGTCGGTGCCGAGGTGCCGGCTGGTGACTTTCCCGTTGTACTCCCGCCCGGTCCCGAATTGGCTGGTGATCCGGCTTGGCCGGGGCAGCTGGAAGCCGGGTTCCCAGAGCCGTTCGGTGCCGTGGCCCGCGCGGCTCACCTCCCGCGCCCGGGCGACGTCGCGCGCAATCCGCGCCCGGCCCGCGCTGTCCGGCTCGGCCATGCCCGGTGCCACGGTCAGTCGCTCCGTGGGATAGCCCGGCTGGAGCACCCCGATGGCGGTCCGCACTGTGTCGACGCCGAAGGCATGCTGCAAGACCAGGAGGATGGGGAGCGAGTCGCCCCCCTCCACCGGGACCGGGGCCAGCGCGCTCCACGAGACCCCACCGTTGCTGGTGCTGAAGTGCAACGGTTCCCCGGCCACCTCGCCCCGGAGCTCGGTGACGAGGTCGTTGAGGGTCGGGGTGACGGTGAGCCGGATCAGGTGACCGCGGGCGGGACGGGCGGGCTCGGTCTCGAGGGCGACCTGGGCCGCGAGCGGGGCGGCGGCGAGGAGCAGGGCACCGGTGAGGAGCGCGCGAGAACGGGTACGGGTCAGAGTCGGTGGCCGGGTAGAGTCGCTCGCAATATCGCCCGACCGAGCCCCGGCCGAAAAGCCCGCGCGAGGTCAGACCGGCGTGCGGACCGGGGCGGAATCCTGCCCGCCGGCGGCCCGCCGGGGGAGGAGGGCATCGACCTCCACGTGCCCTTCCGCCAGCAGCGCCAGTCGCTCCTGGAGGTCGCGGGCGGCGTCGAGGTCGGCGGTGAGGGTATCGGGCACCGCGCTTCCGGCGTGGAGCTTGAGAAGCCCCACCCGTAGCGATTCCAGCAGAGTCACGGTCTCCCGGAGACGGCTGGCCCAGAGGTCTCGAGCCTCCTTGAGCTGTCCCGCTCCACCATCGCCAGCGGGGCGTTCCTCGCCGAAGAGGGTGTCCGGCGCTGCCTGGGCGATCAGGTCGTCCAACTCCTCCAGCTTCCGTCGCATCGCCTGGGCTTCGGTGGACAGAAACCGGATCTGCTCGGGCAGCCGCTTGAGGTCCTGCCGCTGGCCGCTCGGGAGCGCCTTGAAAAGTGCTTCGGCCGCCTCGCCCAGGGCCACCTCGGTCGGACGATGGAGGGTCTGCTCCGGAGCGCTGCGGCGTTTGAGGCGCCACCCGGCCACGCGCAGGAGCGCCCGGCCCACGGCGCTGGTCCAGAACCTCTCCTGCCAGGCAGAGGCCCGGTCCCTCGCGGGAAGATCGCGGCCGGGAATCAGCAAACCGAGAAACGCGCCCCCGACTGCCAGGCCGGCGAGCGTGATCCAGGCGAACTGGAAGAATCGCGAGGTTACTCCGAGCCAGGGGAGAAAGAAAATGCTGGCGAGCGCTCCCGCGAACGCTCCCCAGGTCACCCGCCGGATGATCCGGCCCAGCCGGCTCGGGGGTGTGCCGATCTCGAAGGCCAGCTCCTCGCGCCGCCGCTCGGCCTGACTCCGGATGGCCAGCAGCAGGTCGTTCGAGGAGTAGCCCGCCGCCAGGACCTTGCGCGTCTGGCCAACCCGGGCCCCGAGATACAGCACCCAAGGCGCGCCAGTAAGCACCGACGCAAAGCCCAGCATGACGAACCAGCCAGGGAATCCGCCGGCGGCGGAGGCCAGGCCGGCCAGCAACGTCGGCAGACCCCACAAGGCCGACCAGGTCAGGAGCGCGCTCCGCGACTGATTCCCCTTGGTCAGCCACACGCGGAGCGGGGCCGGCAGCTCGCTCGGGGCGGTGGAGAGCTGGTCCAGCGCTTCGGCCAGCTGCTCCGCGGTCTGAAACCGGGCGTGAGGATAGTGCGAGAGGCACCGATCGATCGTGCGGCAGAGGGCCCGCGGCACGTGAGGCGCCACCGTCGCGAAGGAGGGAGGCGGACCGGCCATGTGCTGCGCGACCAGTTCGCCCAGGGTCGGAGCAGTGTATGGCAACCGGGCCGAGAGGGAACACCACCCGACCACGCCCAGGGCATAGATGTCGCTCCGCCCGTCGACCGTGTCACCGCGCGCCTGTTCCGGGCTGAGGTAGGCGACGGTTCCCACCACCCCGTCAGGGTCGGCCTGTCGCAGCGCCGGCGCCGCGATCCCGAAATCGGCGATCAGGGCGCGCCGGGTGCCGGCCTCGAGCAGTACGTTGTCGGGCTTCACATCGCGATGCACCACCCCCTGGGCATGGGCGTAGCCCAGGGCCCACGCGACATCCCGCATGACCCGGCTCGCCTCGACCGGCGGGAGCGGGCCGGTGTTGCGGATCCGCTGCCCCAGGCTCTCGCCGGGGACATACGCCATGACGAACCAGACCAGCCGGCCCGATTCCTCCACCGTATGGATCGGGACGATGTTGGGGTGTGACAGGCGGGCGGCCGTACGGGCTTCGCGGAGGAATCGCTCCCGGAGCGCCGGCCGGGCGGCGAGGTCGGGGGGGAAGAGCTTGATGGCGACCGGCCGGTCGAGCGCCACGTCGCGCGCAAGATACACGATGCCCATGCCGCCTCGGCCCAGCTCGCGCTCCAGCGAGTAGCGGCCGGCGAGGACGCTCTGGAGTTCGAGGAAAAGAGCATCAGGGGCGACGGAAGTCATTGCATGGCTCAGCCGGGGCTCTTCACCGCGGAGGCGCAGAGACGCGGCGGGCCGCGGAGGAATATCTGCGAGCGGTACCGATACTGAACAACAATGGACATTCTCAGATCTGCAAACAACAAGGACAGAAGCGACAACCGATAGAAACAACAACTGACAGAGACAATAACAACGAATGCCCGGTCGGCACGCTGCCGGGAGGATCGGCTCGGACCCCTCTGCGGCCCTCCGCGCCTTTGCGCCTCCGCGGTGATCAGTTCCCGGAGCGCCGGTTCAGTTGCTCCGCTCGTCCCACGGCTTCTTGAGGGCCGCCGCCGGCCAGAAGTCCAATCGACGATCAGGCAGCCCGAAGTGCTTCTCGGCGGTATCCCTGAGCCGTTCCGAATCCCGCCAGCCGCCCGCGAGGAGGGCCTCGCGCCGCATCCGCTTGGCGCTGCGGAGCGGGGCGTCGCCCGCGGGGTCCAGGCGCCGCGGCTCCGCGTCCGGCTCGGCCAGCATCGCCATGATGAACTCGAACGAGAGCGCCATGTGGCGTTCCACGTCGGTGCTGGGAAGGTCCCAGCGGCTCCGTTTCTCCGCCACCTGGAAGGCCCGCTGCCACCCCTGCGATTCGGTGAGGTGAACCATCCCCCGGAAGAGGCGCCGGTTGGTCTTCACGCTGAAGATCGTGGGCGCAATGATGTCGTCGAGATGGGCGTCCGCCGGGGTGTGATCGAGCAGGATGACCTCCTTGGCGGTGCGGGCAAAGGCATCGCCCAGTGGCCGCTCGAACCGGCTCTCCCAATAGGAATGTCCCAACCCGGTGCTGGAGCTGGTCAGCACCAGCTGCCGCGGGACGAAGAAGTTGTGGGCGACGACGTCGGCCGCCAGATGGGAGAGGTAGCCCAGACCGAAGGCCCGGAGGGCGTCGCTCCGGGCCAGATCGTAGATCTCCTGGCCCACGTGCCACGAGTGACAGTGACGTCCCACCGGGGCGTACTTCTTCGCGATCGAGCTGTCGGCGGCGATGTTGCCGTAGAGGAAGTCGAAGGGAAAGGCGCGGAGCAGGTCGCCGACACCGCCCGGCAGCGCCGGGAGGTTGGCCAGGACCGACTCGCCGAGGTAAATGTGCGTGCCCGGCGTCCAGGCGAACAGCGGATCAGGGAGGAGCAGGACTACGAGGCCGACCGCCAGCAGCGCGATCAGGAAGCGGCTGGCAGTCAACGGCGCCGCCCCAGACGCAGCAACCGTCGGATCATCCCGAACCAGCCGATGCCGCTGCGGAAGGAGCGCAAGGTCACCGCCGCCTCGATTGCGGTCTCCTCCACCTCCTCGGCCAGCACATCATAGACCACCTGGAGATTGCTGAGGCGCGTCTCCATGCCTTCCCGCAGCGCCCGGGTGGAGCGCACCAGCTCTTCGGTCTCGTCGGTGACCAGCGTCGCCAGTCGCTCCCCCTTGTCCGACACCCGCTGGACCAGGTGCAGCGCCGGCGCGAGGTCGCTGCGGAGCCCCTCGAGGGTCTGACCGAGGTGGTGCATCCGCCGGGTGGCCTCCCGGGCGGCGAGCGCGACCGCCGCCGCGATGATCACGAACGCGAGCGCGATGACGAGAAGCGAGAGGGCCATGGTGGGGCCGACCCAGCCCGCTACCCCGCCGGATTGAAGTAGAAACATGTCGGCTCTGCCTTCCTGACGTTCCGAATGGCCGGGGGCCGAGTCAGGTCCGCCGGTGAGAAGGCAAGATAATGGTGCGCTTGACGCCCGCACCATGCGACCCGAGTATTCGCCATGCCTCCACGCTTCCAGGTCACCGGTGGCCGCCGCCTTGCCGGAACGGTCCGCCCCGCCGGCAACAAGAACGCGGCCCTCCCCGCGATCGCCGCGACCCTCCTGGCCGATGGCCCCGTCGAGCTCGGCAACATTCCCCGCATCCGCGACGTGGAGACGATGCTCTCCCTGGTGGCGGACCTGGGGGCCACCGTCGAGTGGATCGGGAGCAACACGGTCCGGATCGACTCCCGCGGCGCCACCGCCAAACCGCTCAATCCCGAGCTCTGCGCCCGGATCCGCGCGTCGATCCTCCTGGCCGGCCCGCTGCTGGCCCGCTTCGGGACCGTCCAGCTGCCGCCCCCCGGAGGCGACGTCATCGGACGCCGCCGGGTCGATACCCATTTCCTGGCCCTGGAGCAACTGGGCGCCGAGCTGACGGTGGGCGAGCGGTTCGAGATCGAGGCCCGGCAGCTCAAAGGGGCGGAGATCTTTCTCGACGAGCCCTCGGTGACCGGCACCGAGAACGCGCTGATGGCCGCGGTCTCGGCCAAGGGGCGGACCGTGCTCCGCAATGCGGCCGCCGAGCCCCATGTGCAGGACGTGGCCCGGCTGCTGGTGGCGATGGGCGCGTCGATCGAGGGGATCGGTACCAACGTCTATACTATCGAGGGAGGGCGGCCCCTCAGCGCCTGCAGCTACACCATCGGCCCGGACCACATCGAGATCGCCAGTTTCATCGGGCTGGCGGCCGTGACCAATGGGCATCTCCGGATCGAAGGGGTCCGGGGCGATGACCTCCGGAGCACGCTCCTCGGGTTCGATCGACTCGGGGTCCGGCCTCGGCTCGACGGCGACCACCTGATCGTCGATGCCGACCAGGAGCGGCGGATCCGCCCCGACCTGGGTGGCCACGTGCCCAAGCTTGAGGACGGACCCTGGCCCGCGTTCCCTGCCGATGCCATGTCCATCGCGGTGGTGACGGCCACCCAGTGCGAGGGGATGGTCCTGGTGTTCGAGAAGATGTTCGAATCGCGGCTGTTCTTCGTCGACAAATTGATCGGCATGGGCGCGCGGATCGTGCTCTGCGACCCGCACCGGGTGGTGATTTCCGGTCCGGCCCAGCTGCGGGGCGGGACGGTCGAGTCGCCCGACATCCGCGCCGGCATGGCCATGCTCCTCGCCGCCCTGGCCGCCGAGGGCACCAGCACCATTCATAATATCGGGCAGATCGAGCGGGGCTACGAGAGTATCGATGAGCGATTGCGCGGGCTGGGAGCGGAGATCAGGAGGTTGGAGTAGCAGCCTGCGGCCTAGTGCCTACGGCTTACAGCCAGATCAATGCCCGACAAACTCACCCGATCCGACGCCGACTGGCGCGCCGAGCTGACCCCGGAGCAGTACCGGGTCGCCCGGCAGCATGGCACCGAGCCCGCCTTCACCGGGGAGTATTGGAATTCCCACCAGTCGGGGACCTACCGCTGCGTGGCCTGCGGGCTGCCCCTGTTCGCCTCTCGCGACAAGTTCGATTCGGGCACCGGCTGGCCCAGCTACACCCAGCCAGTCGCCGGGGCCGCTGTCGAGACCACTACCGACCGGAGCCATGGCATGGTCCGGACCGAGGTCCACTGCGCCCGCTGCGATTCCCACCTCGGGCACGTCTTTCCCGATGGACCGGGGCCCACCGGTCTTCGTTACTGCATCAACTCGATCTCTCTCCGGCTGGAGCTCGATGACAGATAGGGGGGAACTGGTCCGGGAGGTCCCGCTGGCGGGGGAGGTGCCCCGGTTCGAGGTACCTGGCTGGCGGGGCTCCTACGGGGTGGTGGCCGGGATCACCGGCCGGGGTGATGGGGGAGGCCGAGGATTTGACCTTGGCCTCTGGACCGACGCCCCGGTGGGCGAGGTCATGACCCGATGGCGCGCCTTCCGCCGGGCCGAGCCGGCGTTCCGCGCTACGATTCTCGGAAATCAGGTCCACGAGGCCGCGGTGGTTTGGCATGCCGACGGGGCAGGCTGGGTCCAGATCGAGGGGGTCGATGGGCACGCCACCGCCTCGCCGGGGCTGCTGCTCACGGTGACGGTGGCCGACTGTATCCCGCTCTATCTGGTCGATCCGGTCCGGCGCGCCATCGCCCTGCTGCACAGCGGCTGGCGGGGGACCGCCGGGGGGATCCTGGAGCGGGGAATTGCGGTATTGGTTGAGCGGTCTGGGACCAGGGTAGCTGATCTGCTACTACATTGTGGCGTAGGGATTTGCGGGCCCTGCTATGAAGTAGGTTCTGAGGTCATGCACGGCTGCGGACTCGCGGCTGATGGCCCTGGGCCGTGGCATGCCGATCTGCGCGCGGTCGTGGCCGATCGGGCCCGGAGGTTGGGGCTGACCCGGATATCAACATCACAATTCTGCTCGGCGCATGACCCGGCACTGTTTTACAGCCATCGGGGGAGCGGAGGGCGGGATGGGCGCATGGTGGCTTACCTGGGGATCCTGCCGCCGGAGCCGGCTGGTCACCCTCGTCCTGCCCCCCTAACTTCTCCCTCCCGGAGTTGACTCCCCACGCTCCTTCATTAGCTTATTGGCGCTGTTCCGGGAGCGCAGCGGCAGGTGAAGGTGGGGGAGTTCCCCCACTTTTTTTTTCGGGTACCACCGCATGGGTGCCGAGCCGCTGCTCGAGGCAGTCCGCCGCATCGTCGCCGGTCTTGGATTCGAGCTGGTGGAATTCAGGAAGTCCGGCCCGCCGCAGCGCCCAGCCATTCAGGTCCGCATCGACCGCCCGGACAGTCGGCCCGGGCATGGCGTCACCGCCGAAGATTGCGCCCGCGCCAGTCGGGAGATCGAGCGCATGCTCGAGGCCCCCGGCGGCATCGGGGATCGGTACCTCTTGCAGGTATCCTCGCCCGGGCTGGAGCGACCGGTCCGGTTTCCGGAACACTGGCGTAAGTACGCGGGTCGGGTGGTGCGCATCACCGCCCGGGCCTTCAAGGGCCACCCCCGGGCCGTCATCGTGGACCTTCCCGATGAGGGACATGTCCGGCTCCGGCTGCCGGACGGCAGTGAGCCGGTGGTGGCGATCGACCAGATCAAAGAAGCGTTGCTGTTGGACGAGCCGGCGGTCCAGGACCGCCACGAGCCATAGGCAGGAGATCAGGGATGTCTGGTTCCCCGGAAGTACTGACCGCGATCCGTGAGCTGACGAATACCAAGCAATTGGATCGCAGCGAGTTGCTCGACCTCCTGCGGGACGGCATTCACGCCGCGCTGGCGCGACGGTATGGGCCCAACGTCCGCTTCGAGCTGGAATTCGACGAGCTGAAGGGGAGCATCCGGATCGTCCGCCTCCGCCAGGTGGTCGAGACCGTAGAGGACAACAGCTCCCAGATCTCGCTGGAAGAGGCCCGCTACGAGGATCCCGACTTCGCCCTGGGTGACATGCTCGAGGAGGACGTGCCCTTTGCCGAGTTCGGGCGCCTGGCGGTCCAGGCGGCCAAGCAGCGGATCATCCAGCGGGTCCGCGAGGGCGAGCGTACCCGGATCCGCGACGAATTCGCCTCCAAGGTGGGCGAGCTGCTGTCGGGCGAAGTCCAGCAGATCGAGCGCGGCAAGCTGGTAATCATGCTCAACAAGTTCCGCGAGGCGGAGGCGATCATCCCGTATCGGGAACAGAATCACCGGGAGAAGTTCCACCAGGGCGACACCATCCGTGCCGTGCTCAAGCGGCTGGAGGAGACCCCCAAGGGGCCCCGCCTGATTCTCTCGCGCGCCGATCCGCTCTTCGTCAAGGCGCTGTTCAAGCTCGAGGTGCCCGAGATCCAGCAGGCCATCGTC
>CAZXRC010000036.1:0-28428 GCA_964642475.1 uncultured Gemmatimonadaceae bacterium
GGGTCGAGTTCGACATCGTCGATGGGGCGAAGGGGCCCGCGGCGGAGAACGTCACGAAGATGAAGTAGCCGCGGGCGCGCCAGACGCGTTTCGCGGACACACGAAGGGCCGGGAATCCTCCCGGCCCTTCGTCGTTATCCCTGGGCGGACCCTTACTTGTGCCGGTAAATCACCCGGCCGCGGGTCAGGTCGTACGGGGAGAGCACCACGGTGACCCGGTCGCCTTCGAGCACCCGGATCTTGAATTTGCTCATCTTGCCGGCCGCGTAGGCAAGGATGGAATGCCCGTTCTCCAGCAGCACCCGGTAGTTCCGGTCGGGCAGGACCTCGCTGACCACCCCTTCCATCTCGATGCCTTCTTCCTTCGCCATTCACGCTCTCCGACAAGAGTGGGCCTACCTGACAGGGGGTGGAATCTTGCGGGAGGGGAGGTCCGGCGCAACTCGGGCCTTCGCGGAGGGTCACGGGTCAAAGGTCCAGGAAGCCCCCCAGCCCTGACCCATGACCCTGGCCCACAGCCCCCTCACCCCAGCCCGGAGAGCCCCCGCCATTTCTCCAGCTCCTCCTCCACCAGGGCCACCAGCTCGCCGATCACCCGCGCGTCGAAGGTGAACTCCACCCCCGCGGCGCGGTACAGCTCCGGGAGGGAGCGGGTGTTGCCGAGCGCCAGCGCCTGGCGGTAGCGCTCCACCGCGCTGGCCTGATTCCGCAGGCTGTTGCGCCACACCTGGAGAGCGCCCACCTGGGCGATGCCGTACTCGATGTAGTAGAACGGATAGAGGAAGATGTGGAGCTGGCGGTACCAGCGGGTAATCCGTTCCCGCTCGAGCCCGCTCCAGTCGATGCCCCGCTCGAAGCGGCCGCGTATCCGGAGCCAGGCCTGGTCCCGCGCCTCCCGCTCGCGACCCTCGCCGCTGGTATAGATCCAGCTCTGGAACGCATCGACCGAGGAGACGTGCGAGAGCGTCACCAGCACATCTTCCAAGTGCTCGACCCGGGCCCGGGCATACTCCTCGGACTCGAAGAACCCGCGGTGTTGTCGGTCGAGGTAGGGGAACGCGAGCAGTTCCATCGCCATTGAGGCGAGCTCGCACATCTCGAGACCGGGGTGGCGCTGCCAGATGTAGGGAGCCCCGTGCGCCTCGAAGGCATGGAAGCTGTGTCCCGCCTCGTGCAGCAGAGTCGAGACATCGTCGAACACGCCGACCGCGTTCATGAAGATGAAGGGCCGGCCCCGGAAGTGGAGCGTCTCGCAGTAGCCGCCCGGAGCCTTCCCCTTGCGGGTGCCGAGGTCGAGGAGGCCTTCGTCCATCATGACCTGAAACTGCCGGCCGAAGTACTCCGACACCTGGCCGAACACCCGGCGCGAGGTGCCGATCAGCTCGCCGACTTCGCTGAACGGCTTGAGCGGCTGGCGCCCGCGGGGATCGGGGCCCACGTCCCAGGGCCTGAGACGGTCCACCCCCAGGGCCATGCGGCGCCGGGTCATGAGTCGCTCCACCGCCGGAGCCACGACCTCCTCGCAGGCGGCGTGAAACCGGCGGCAATCGACCGGGGTGTAGTCGAATCGCGCCTTCGCCTTGAAGACATACGACTCGAAATCCGCGAAGCCCGCGTTCTTCGCGGTCCGGATCCGAAGATCGAACAGGGTGTCGAAGATGTCTGCCAGGTCGTCGCGTCGGGCCGAGTAGGCGGCGCAGTTGAGCCGGAACGCCCGCTCCCGCACAGCCCGGTCGGGGTTCTGGAGATAGGGCTGGAGCTCGGGAAGGGTCTTCTCGACTCCGTCCCAGTCGACCGTCAGCCCGCCGGTGATCTTCTGGTAGCGGGCGCTGTGCTCTTCGATCTCCTGGGCGAGCGGGATATTCTCCTCCCGGAAGATCTCGCTGGCGGTACGGAACCGGGCGATCGTGACGGCGAGGTCCGGCCGGGTGTAGCCCAGCGCCAGCAGGCGATTCGCCAGCTGTACCTCCTGCTCCTCCACCCGCGGCAGGATCTCGGCCGAGAAGCGGAGGTGGGCGGCTTCCTTGGCCGCATCGGCCGTGTCGCAGGTGTAGGCGATCATCGCCATCGCCGCGGCTTCGGTGATCAGCTCCTCCAGCCGCGACCAGTCGGCCAGCCAGCTTTCGACGTTCGCCACCGAGACCGGCCGCTCCACCAGTTCCCTGAAGAGCGGCAGCAGCTCCTCCCAGGTGATCCGCTCGAGGTCCGCCGGTGTCAGGGCCGGAATGGGTGCCAGCGTCACGGGGCCGTGCCTCCGCGTGCCGGACCGGTCCTGCCGGCCCGCCGGTGATAGGTGTAGGCGACGCCCAGCGACACGATACCCAGGATCAGCACCGACCCGATGCGGTAGAACGCATCCAGGGTGGAGAGATCGACCAGGAGAACCTTCCCCAGGGCCAGCGCCGCGACCCCGAAGCCGGCATAACGAAGCGCCTTCCGGGAGCGCAGGAAGCCGAGCACGAAGCACCCCGCCGCGAAGAGAATCCACCAGGCGCTGACCGAGAGGCCCGCGGCAAGGCGCTGACCGCCGAACTGCCGCAGCAGCTCTTCCGTCACCCCGACGAGAAGCACCAGCCCGCCCAGCCCCCACAGTAACGGTCGGAGCCACCCGGGGTCCTCGTCGGCGTACCGCCGGACCAGGCCGGCGCCGAATCCCAGCAGCGTGGCGACCGACCACCAGAGCGACAGCGCCCACGGACCGGTGAAGGAGGCCTCCCCCCCGGGGCGCCGGTCCTCGAGATAGGTCAGTTGCAGGAATCCCGCCGCAAAGGTGAGCAGGGCGTACCAGCGGCCGTCGGTGCGATTCTGGAGATGGTCGAGAACGGCCCAGAGCGCCGAGGCCGCGAAGAGGGCCCAGACCGACCTGAGATCGGGCCACTGTGCCAGGGCCGCAAACGCCAGCGCCGCCGCGCCGACCAGGGCAAAGGGACGTCGGGTGGCGGTCACGCCCGCGGCCAGGTAGGGGAGTGCCACCAGCGCCGGCACCAGCCCATCGTGGCGGGCCAGGTCGCCGTGGATCACCGTGCTCACCGCCGCGCCCAGGAAGCTGGGGGTGAGATAGAAGTAGAAGGTGTCCCCGATCCCGATCCGGCCGGCGGGGTCTCGGTCGGGAAGCACCGCGTGAGCGGCGAGCGCCCGCCACCAGACCGGGGCCGTCAGGATGACCCCACCGACCACGGTGGCCCAATGGCTGTCCGCCGCATGATTGGCCACCGCCAGCACGCCCCACCCGCCCCAGAATGCGAGGAAGCGGGTCTCGATCCACCGCTCCCTCAGGCCGAGGTACAGCCCGGCGCACCCGCCCAGGATGGCGTACAGATAGAGGCCGGCTGGAGAGGCCCGGGACAGGACGCCGGTGGCCACGATGCCGAAATAGGCCAGCGCGACCACGAATGTCGTGGCGCGCCAGCGCCTGACCCACGCCACCGCGCCGAGCGAAGCGCCCATCGCCCCGAGGTAGAGGAGGAGGAGGTTGACGCTCCCGGCCTCCTTGCCGATCACGATCGGGGCGAAGAACGCCCCCAGCGCCGCCGCAGTGGCCAGCGCCTGGGTGTTGATGGCCCACGCCACGGCCGCAAGCGCCAGGGACACCAGCGCCAGAGCCGCGATCGCCGGAGTGACGGGCAGGAACTCGTAGAGTCGGGCGGCGGCCCAGACTGCGAGATAGATGATTGCCGCGCCGGCGCCGATGAGGGCCGCCCCGTAGGTCCGGTAGCCCCGGCCGTGCAGGGTCCAGCCCAGGGCGCCGATTCCGATCCCCGCGCCCGCCCCGCCGACGCAGCGGAGGAGAGGCGAGATCCAGCCACGGTCGAAGGAGAGCTTGAGAAGGTACCCCGCACCGAGCACCAGGAACACGACGCCCACGGCCAGGAGCCCGCGGGTGCCGAGCCATTCTTCGCTGATGACCGGGGCGCGTGGGATGGGATGGGACCGGGGAACTGCCGTTCCGCGTTCCGCCTTCCCCATTCCCCGTCGGGCAAGGCTCGGTTCCAGCGGTGGCACTTCGGGAGTACCGGGAGTCTGCCCCAGCGCGGAGACCGCCGCGGCAAGATCCGGCACCGCTTGAGAGGTATCAGAGCGCGGAACCCGGAACTCGGAACTGCTCTGCACCAGCTGTCGCACCAGGATCTCGAGTGCGGCCAATCGCGCCTCCACCCGCGCCAACCGATCGTCGCTCATACTCTGATCCGTTCCAGCGCCTGGTGAAACTCCCCCGCGGTCTGCCAGCGCTCTTCCGGCTTCTTGGCCAGCGCCTTGAGGATCACGGCGGCGAAGCTCTCCGGCAGCGACGGCATGATGGCACGCGGATCGGTCGGCGGGTCCTGTACCACCTGGAGCAGCATGGTGGCGAACGAGGTGCCGGTGAAGACCCGCCGGCCGGTGGCGCACTCGAAGAGTACCACCCCGGCCGCGTAGAGGTCGCTCCGGCCGTCCACCGCCTGCCCCATCAGCTGCTCCGGCGCCATGTACTCCGGGGTGCCGATGATGCTCCCTTCGGCCGTGAGGCCCGGACCCTGTCCCGGCGCCTGGCGTCCCTCCACCAGCCGGGCGATGCCGAAGTCCATCACCTTGAGGAAGCCCTTGCCGTCGACCACCAGGTTCTGCGGCTTGATGTCGCGGTGGACCACGCCCTGGCCGTGGGCCACCTCGAGCGCCCGACAGAGCTGGCGGCCGACCGTGAGTGTCACATCCAGCGGTAGCGAGCCCCGGCGCTTGAGCAGCTCGTCGAGGCTGGTGCCCTCCACGAACTCCATGGTGATGAAGTAGGTCCCGTCCGATTCGCCCAGGTCGTGGGTGCGCACCACGTTGGGATGGGAGATCCGGCGGGCCAGGCGGATCTCCTGCTTGAATCGTTCCAGCAGGTTGGCGTCACCCAGCAGCTCCGGCTTGAGGGTCTTGATGGCGACCGGCTCCTGGAGCTCCTTGTCGAACGCCCGATAGACCACGCCCATGCCGCCGGCGCCGAGCTGCTGGCGGATCTCGTAGCGGCCGGCGAGGATGCTGCCGGGCCGGATGGTGCCGGTCGCCGGCGATGGGTGCGCCATCGTGACCGCGCTGCCGCTCGGGCCCGGCACCTGCATCGTGATGGCCCCGGTGCCGCCGAGGAATTCCACCAGGCGCTGCTTCTCCCGCAGCTCCGCCAGCATCCCCTGGAAGGCTTCGGCCAGCTCGCCGATCTCGTCGCGGGAGCGCACCTCCACCTCGCCCGAGTAGCGGCCCTCCGCCACTTCCCGAGTCATCGCCACCAGCCGGCTCAGCGGCCGGGTGATCTGACGCGCCAGCACCAGGGAGATCACCAGCGCGATCGCCAGGGCGCCGAGGAAGGCGAAGAGGATCGAGCGTTGCAGCGCGTCGAAGGGCGCCAGCTCGGCTTCGCGGGCCCGGAGTCCGGCGTACTCGCCCACAATCCGACCGGAGGAGGTGGTAAGGGGGCCTGCCGCCGCCACCCAGGTCAGGCCGCCGGCCTCCACCGTAAGGCGGCTCGGGAGCGAGTCTGGCTCGCTGGCCCCGGCGGGGTAGCGATCGCGCAGGGCCTGATCCAGCGTCCCGGCGGGAAGGGTGGAGGTCGCAACCCGGGGCACTCCCAGCGTGTCGAAGGTGACGAACACCACCTCCGACGCGGTCTGCCGCTTGAGACGGGTCGCGAGGGTGCTGTCGACCGCCAGGGCCAGGACCAGGGTGCCGGACACCGCCCCGCCCGAGGCCAGCGGCACCGCCACCGCCTGGAAGAGCGAGTCGCCGGCGTCGGTGGCCTCGACCCAGATTCCCTGGGTGGCCGCACCGGTCAGCGCCTCGCCGACCAGGGCGCTCTCGCCCAGCGAATCGCCGAAGGCCTGCGGGGAGCGGGTAGAGGCCTCCAGGACACCGTCCGGCCCGGTGATCAGGGCCCAATCGGCACCGGCCTGGTCCCGCATCTCGTTGGCATGGGCCAGCAGGCTGGAGCGGTCGCCGGAGCGGAGCGACTGGTCGACGTAGGCGATGTAGGTCGGGACCCGGCTCAGGATGGAGCCGGCCTGCTGCAGCGCCTGACTGCGGGCGGCGAGGGCGTCCTCGATGGACGATTGGGTAGCCTGGAGCCCGCGGTCGATGGCGGCATCCGCCGCGCGACTGGCGCGCAGGCGGATCAGCCCAAGGGCGCCCCCCAGCGTGGCCACCACCACCACCAGGATGGCGAGAAAGAACTTGAGGCCGAGACTGCTCAGCGCCCGGGATTTAATAGCGCCGGCTCCGTTCGCCGTACGACTTGCCGTTCTTGTCCTTGTGCTGCACGAAGCGGTACCCCCGCGCATCCAAGGTGAGCAACAGCGGCGCGACCGACCCGGTGCCGACCCGCACCGGCCGGGTGACCTCGGGAGCGCGCTCGTGCCAGAGATGGAGGAGATACTCGCCCGGGGGCACGCCCGTGAGGCGGAAGCTGCCATCGGCGCCGGGTTGGGTCACCAGAGGGGTCTCGCGCACCACCACGATCGCCCGCATCTGTGCGTGGACGTTGCAGAAGACCCGGATGATCCCGGCACTGGCGAAGGTGACACTCTTGGACCCACCCCGGCCGTAGAGTCCCAGGTCGAAAGGCTGCTCCGGAGACAGCGAGAAGACGTTATGGTTGAACGGGTCGTGGTTGGGGAAGGTCACCGTGGACCCGGTCGGAACCAGGACCAGCTTGGGCACGAACTGCTTGTTCTCGGTGGCCATCTCCACCGCCACGGGCAGGGGAGCGGGCGCGGCGGGACCGGTGAGCCAGACCACCGCCTGGTCCACGTCCTCCACCGCCCGGTCATCTTTGTCGAGCAGCGTGACCCGGCCGGAAACGACCCCTGTAGCCTGGGCCGCCAGGGGCCGACCAGAGGCCAGCGTGAGCGCCGCCACCGCCAGTACCGGGAACTCGAGCGAACTTCGTATCTTGAGCATTATGCGTAGTTTAGCCCCCGAACCCGAGGGGCGTCAAACCGGGCCTTTTCCCCTCGGGGGCTGCATGCTTCGACCCCTGCTGGTCCTCACGACCCTGTCCCTCCTGGCCCCTGAGCTCCAGGCCCAGGACCGCCCTGCTCCCGAGGTGTCCTTCTCGGCCACCGTGCTGATGAACGGCTTCTATACCTCGGCCAGAACCAACAACAGCGACCTGCCCCAGTTCGCGGTCCCGCGTGATGCCTCCGACAGTTTCCCTTCGGCCGGTGTCGGCGCCACGCTGCGGCAGACCCGGGTCCAGGCCAAGGCCTTCGCCGCCGGCACCCTGGGGGGCGAGTTCAGCGCCCTGGTGGACGTCGACTTCTTCGGCGGGCAACAGCCCTCGAACGGCGGGCGCACCTTCCCGCTGTTGCGGATCCGGCGGGCCTGGGCCCGCATGAGCTGGGACCGGATTCATATCCTCGCTGGACAGGAAGCTCCGCCGATCGTGGAACTCAACCCCTCCTCGCTTGCGAGCCTCGGCCTCTCCTCCCTTTCCAGCTCCGGCAATCTCTGGCTCTGGATCCCCCAGCTCCGCATCCAGGGTGACCTGAACGGTGGCGACGGCGCGCGCGCCTATCTCGAAGGAACCGTCCTCGCCCCGACCGGGTACACCGCCCAGGGGCCTTTCCTCACTCAGCCGGACCGAGCGGAGCAGAGCAAGCGCCCCTACCTCCAGGGTCGGATCGGGGTGCGCTGGAACCGGGGAGGCTCACCGGGTGAGGTCTCCGTCGGCGGGCACCTGGGCTGGCTTTCGACCACCGGGGACTCCCTGCTCACGTCGCGCGCGGGGGCGGTCATGCTGCAACTCCCGCTGGGGAGCGTGGTCGAGATTCGGGGTGAGGCCTACGCTGGCAAGGCAATTGCCGGACTCGGCGGGGGTGGCATCGGCCAGAACCTCGGACGGAACGGGATAGAGGTGCGGACCCGGGGCGGCTGGGGGCAGTTGCTGCTCAAGCCGTCGCGCGGGTGGGAACTGGGCGGGAGCTACGGCATCGACGACCCGAAGGACGCCGATCTCGACCCGGCGACCGGCCGGCTCAAGAACCAGACCTTCGTGGGCCAGATCCAGTGGCGACCGGCCCCCCTGGTGCTGGGCCTGGAGTATCGGCACATCGCCACGACCTATGCGGCCGGCAAGACCACGGCGGATCACCTCAACCTGGGCCTGGGCGCCGAGTTCTGAGCCAGGGAGCCAGCTGGCCGCGTTATACGTGACGGTTTGCGGCGGCCGACTGCGCAAGGCAGACGATCTGACCGCCGCAGCAGCACCCCGGGCCGAGCGTGGCATGCCCGGGATTTCACTTCCACAAGGAGAGCACCTGTGACCGTTCTGATCCGCCGTCTGATCTTGGCCGCCGTCGCTATCGCGCTGACCACCACCGCAGCATCGGCGCAGGCTCGCAAGGAACAAGGTAGCAAGCTGCTGTTCGGACCCCATGCCGAGTTCGCGACCAACGATCTGGACTTCGGGATCGGCGCGCAGCTCTCCTATCCGGTCGCCAACCGGATCGATATCTACCCCACCTTCGACTACTACTTTCCGGGCAACGACCTCACCGTGATCTCGATCGACGGCGCGGTGCGGTACTGGCCCAAGCTCAACATAAAGAACCCGGGGCTCTACGCTGGCGCGGGCCTCAACTGGAGCCATGTGAGTTTCAATCCGCCGGGCCCCGGCTCGGCCTCGGACTCGGAAATTGGCCTGAGCCTGCTGGCAGGGTGGATGTTCAAGCAGGTGAGTTTCCTGCCCTTTGGCCAGATCCGGATCGTGGTTGGCGACGCCGACCGGGTGGAGTTCGGCGGGGGGGTGAACTTCAAGCTGTAGTGGACCGTTGGGGCCGAGTGGCCTTGAGCCATAGGCCATAGGCAATAAGCCGTAAGCCGCAAGCTGTAAGCTGGTCGGCGAAGGGACGACCCTCCGAGTGCCTGGCACGGGAGGGTCGGGTCCTTCCAGGGAGCCCGCTTACTGCACCTTACGGCTTACGGCTTATGGCTTACAGCTTACGGCTTATGGCTTACAGCTTATGGCTTACAGCTTACAGCTTACGGCTCACGCCCCTCAGCCCCGCCCTTCCCCGCTCACCTTTCCCATCGGCACCGGTGTCTCGGTGGTGTGCATCGAGATCTGCTCGATCTTGAGCGACATGAGCCCCACCAGCGCCACCGTCCCCGCCGCGAAGAAGAACGGAGCCGAGTGGCCCACCCGCTGGAAGGCGCCGGTGGCCAGGATCGGGGCCAGCACCCGGGCCACGCCGGCAAAGAACTGCGCTACCCCCATCGTGGTCCCCAGATCCTCCTTGGCGGCGGCGCGGGACATGAGTGCCGTGGTCGACGGGAACAGGAGCGCCGTGCCGATCGGCACCAGGGGGATGATGATGGCGAGCACCCACAGGTTGGGCGCCACGGTGTAGGCCAGAAGGCCGATGATCAGAATGACCGTCCCGGTCCGCATGGTGCGGGCCTCGCCCAGCCGCTCCACGATCGGGCCCAGGAGGAGCGAGCGCATCACGAACGACAGCAAGCCGACGTAGCTGTAGAAATAGCCGATGGTCTCCTCCGTGACCCCGTGCTCCGCGTCCAGGAAGAGCGCCAGCACCGACGTGAGGGCGGCGAAGGCCAGCATCCCCACGCTGTAGATCCAGATGAGCCGAGAGACCGGCCGCCCGGGGTGCTCCAGTACCTCCGCGGCCGCCTTCACCACCGGCTTCCGCTGGCCGCCGGCGGACCCCGGCTTGCGGGACTCGGGCAGCCAGCGCCAGGCAAAGCCGACGTTGATCAGACAGAGGGCCGCCGCCACGATTCCCGGCGCGGTGGGACCGAACCAGGCATGACTCAGCGAGCCCACGGTGGGACCGATCGCCACTCCGGCGCTGGTGGCGGCCGAGAGCCAGCCCAGCGCCTTCGCCCGTCCCGAGGGACGCACGGTATCGGCGACGTAGGCCTGAGCCACGCCGGTGGTGCCCCCGCCCGCGCCTTGCACCAGCCGGGAGAGGAACAGCAGCCAGAGCGCGTCGGCCAGGCCGAAGATCACGTAGGCCACCGCCGAAGCGAAGAGACCGATGAGGAGCGCGGGACGGCGGCCGTAGCGGTCGGAGAAACGGCCCCAGAAGGGGGCGGCCACCAGCTGCGCCACCGAGAACGCCGCCGTCATGAGGCCGATCACCTCCGGGGTGGCCTTGAGCCGGAGGGCATAGTACGGCAGGAGCGGCAGCACCATCGCGAAGCCGATCATGTCCACGCAGCAGGTCGCGATCAGCACCGAGAGCTGCTGCAGCTCGGTGGGAAGTTTGCGCGTCGTCATCGGGAGAGCACCCTGCGCTCGCTGCCGAGCGAAAAGACCAGCGCGGCGAGCAGCATGAGCAGGACGCCGTAGGCTGCCGCGACGCCCACGTCACCCTGCCGGAGACTGGAGAGGATCTCGAGCGAGAGGGGCCGGGTGTCGTAGGTGTAGAGAATGATCGAGGTCACGAAGTCGCCCAGCGCGGTAACGAAGGCCAGGGTGGCCCCGGCGGCGATTGCCGGCCGGAGAAGGGGGAGCGTGACCCGGCGGATGGTGTGCCAGCGTCCCGCCCCCAGGGAGGCGGACGCCTCGTCCAGCGCGGGATCGAGCCCCCGGAAGCCGGCCAGGACCGCCCGGCTGGCGATCGGGAGATTCCGGATGAGGTAGGCGAGCGGGAGAATCCAGATGGTTCCCACCAGCACGATGCGGCCCACCAGCGGAGCGTGCACCCCGAAGGCCGTCGCCAGCGCCACGGCGAACACCGTCCCCGGCACCAGCCACGGCACCGCGAGGAGCCGCTCGACCAGCCCCGCGCCCGCCTCCCGGCGGCGCACCGTCACGAACCCGGCATAGATCGCGATCCCCAGCGCCGCGAGCGTGGCGAGGGTCGCCATCCAGAGGCTGTTCACCAGGGGCCGGAGCCGTTCGGGATCGCGGGCCAGCGCCAGGTAGTTCCCGGTGGTGTACGCCGGCGGCAGCGTCTCGATGGTCCAGGTGCCCGGCTTGACGAACGAGAGCAGGAACAGCGTGAGGTGCGGCAGCAGCAGCAGGAGCGCGAGGCCCCAGCCGAAGAGGGTCGCGGCCCGTCGCAGGCCGGGGCTCTGGATCGTGCGCCGCACCGGCGCCACGCCTTTGCCGCCGCCATTGCCCGTCCCCCGGGCCCCGGCGCCGGTGAGCCATAGCCCCGCCAGCGCCACCAGGCTCAGCACCATGGTCTGCACCATGGCCATGCCGTAGTTGCCGTTGAGCCGGGTAAACACGATCTGGGTAGTCATCACCCGAAACCCGCCGCCGAAGATGTAGGGGGCGCTGAACGAAGCGAGGGCGGTCATGAACGTGAGCAGCGCGGCGCCCCGGAGCGAGGGAGCCAGGAGCGGCAGGGTCACCCGACGGAGGGTGGTCCACCGGCCGGCGCCGAGCGAGGCGGCGGCCTCATCCGCGGCGGGATCCAGGGCCGCGAGTCCGGCCCGGGTGAAGAGATAGAAGTAGACGTACATCGAGTAGGCGTGCACCAGCAGGATGGCCCACGCCCCTTCGAGGCGCCAGGGCGGATCCTCGAGCCGGAGCAACGCCTGCACCAGCCGGGCGACGAAGCCGGTCTCGCCGTAGAGAAAGAGAAACGCGATGACGCCGACCAGCGGCGGGAGGACCACCGGGAGCGCCACCAGGCCGCCCAGCACCCGCCGGCCGGGAAAGTCGAAGCGCTCGAAGAGAAAGGCCAGCGGCACGCCGAGCGCCGCGGCGAGGATCACGCTGGCCACCGAGGTCCAGAGGCTGGCCCAGAGCGCCTTCCACTCGCGTGACTCGGTGACGAACCGCCGGAGAAACTCCAGCGTCCAACCGTCCCGGGTGTGGACGCTTTCGAGCCCCACCAACACCAGGGGATAGGCTACCAGCCACAACAACAGGGCGGAGAGGACCAGGGCCCCCCAGCGACGACGGATCGGTCGCCTCACGTGCCCACCGGGAAGCAGTGGAGGGCGTAGTCGCGGTCGGCCGGGTCGTGTCGGGGCGCCAGCACCACCCGATCACCCTGCCGGGCCGTCTCGGGCGGGGCACTCACCTCGATCATGGCGCCTCCTTCAGTCTCCACGGTGAAGTGGGCCGTCGCACCGGTGAAGCGGCGGTCGGTCACTCGCCCAGCGAGACCCGCCGTCCCGACCGGCAGGATCCGGAGCGCCTCGGGCCGGAGCATGACCCGCACCCCGGCACCGGGCGGCACGGCACACCCGGCCGCCAGACTCCATTCCGCGGTCTCCACCCTGATGCGGGTCCCGCCAGGTCCCGCCGACACCACGGTGGCATCGAGCCAGCTCGACCGGCCGATGAACCCGCCCACGAAGGGATTGGCGGGCGTGCGGTAGAGCTCTTCCGGCGTCCCGGTCTGCTGCAGCCGCCCATCGCGGAGCACCGCGACGACGTCTCCCAGATCGAAGGCGTCGTCCTGTTCGTGGGTGACGATCACGGTGGTGATCCCAACCCGGTGAATCAGCGCTCGGAGCTCGCGGCGGGTCCGTTCGCGAAGCGCCGGATCGAGGTTCGAGAGCGGTTCGTCCAGCAACAGTACCCGTGGCGCCGGGGCCAGCGCGCGGGCCAGCGCCACCCGCTGCTGCTGTCCCCCCGAAAGGCCCCCCACCGTACGCCGCTCGAACCCGGCAAGATCCACCAGCGCCAGCGCTTGCTTCACCCGGGTGACGATATCGCCCGCCGGGACCCGCCGCGTCTCAAGCCCGAAGGCCACGTTCTCCCCCACATCGAGGTGGGGAAAGAGGGCGTAATGCTGGAAGACCATGCCGAAGCGCCGGTCTTCCGGCCGGAGGTTCGTGACGTCTTCGCCCTCGACCCCGATGCGGCCGCTGTCGGGTGTCTCGAATCCACCCAGCAGACGGAGCGTGGTGGTCTTGCCGCTGCCGCTGGGACCGAGCAGCGCCAGTACTTTGCCTCGCTCCAGCGTGAGCGACAGGTCGAAGACACCGGCGGCTTCCGCGAACGACCGGGTCAGGCCTTGGAGGGAGAGGTACGTCATCGAGCGCCGTGCCGGGGGCCGGGCCCGAGAAGTGGCCGTTGCGAGTGCCAACTTCCGAGCGCCGGGTGGAGAACAGCCCAGCCTCGGCGGCGACGACACGACCTCCGTATGAGACCGATCCGGCACCAACTCGGACCTCGGAACTCGGCACCCGGGACTCTCATCGGGTCCTCCCCGTGTTGCGGACGTGCTGGTCCCAGTATCCCATCCACTTGGCGCCCTCCTTCACCAGCAGGTCCCAGTTCATCGGCTCCACCTTCATCGTGCGCTCCACCTCCGCCACCCACGCGGGGACCCGATCGCTCGGGAGATCGTGACGGGCCGGGAGCCGGAAGACCTTCTCGGCGGCGAGCAGCTGACCGTCGACGCTCCCGACGTACTCGTAGAATCGTTTCGCCGCCTCGGGATGGGGTGCGTTCCGCACCAGCGCGATGGCGTCGTCGATCACCGCCGTCCCGCTGGAGGGGAAGCGGTAGCCGAAGGGCATGCCCTTGCTGCGGCTGATCAGGATGTCGGGCAGGTCCCACAACGTCACCAGCCCCTCACGCCGCGCCAGCTTGGCATCGAGCAACGCCGGAGACAGAGCATAGGTCCGGGTCTGCCCATCCAGCCGCCGAAGCCAGGCCATCCCCCAGCCGGTGTCGCCGGTCTGGCGCAGACCCCGCTCGATGATCAACCCCCAGATGGCCCGCATGGTACCGCTCGCCACCGGGTCGCGGATCAGGACCTTGTCGCGCCATTCGGGCCGGAGGACGTCGTCCCAGTCGGTGGGCGCGAGCGAATCGGGCACCGCGTCACTGTTGTAGGCGATGATCGCCGGGGTCCGGTAGGCCGGATAGTAGAGATCCGCCGGCCCCATTCCGCCCGAATCGACCAGCTCGGCCCAACTGGGGCGGTAGGGCGCGAGCAGCGACTCCGCCACGCCCCGCTGAAAGAGCGTGGTGGGGCCCCCGAACCAGAGGTCGGCCTGGGGATTCACCTGCTCCAGCCGCAGCCGGTCGAGCACCTCCTGGCTGCCCAGATCGAGCCAGCGGACGTCGATGTCGGGGTTCTGCCGCTCGAAGTCCTTCTCGAGCAGGGTGAGGTGGTCGCGGCCGTGGGGAGAGTAGATGGTGAGCGGGATCCGGCTGCTCCCACAATCTGACAGGACCAACAACAACGCAGAGGCGCAGAGGACGCGGAAGGCGCAGAGGCATCCCCGATGACCAACCCTCTGCGACCTCTGCGCTCTCTGCGCCTCTGCGTTGTTGTTATTCCAGGAACAGGTCACCGCGCCGAACCCCGACTCAGTGCCAGCAGGTTCGCGAAGAGCCGGTACGCCCCCGGCACGCCCGCCGGCAGCTGCCGGAAGAAGGCGAGCCCGGTATACACGTAAGTCCCCTTCCCTACCTTCGAGATCAGCAGTCCACCCTCGAGCGGGCCCTCCCCCGGATCGTGCATCTCAAGGACCGTCTTCCAGGCCGGATCCCAGCTGTGGGCGAAGTAGAGACCCCGCTCCTGGACCCATCCCTTCCAGTCGTCCGGTCCCAGCCGGTTGGGGGTAAGCACCACCGGGTGCTTCCGGTCGAGGATGGTCACCGGGGCTGTCTCATCCGTCACCCGGTCATGGCCACCGAGCAATGCCGTCCCGGCGGGTCCCTGCGTCGAGACGCGGGACGTCACCATCGCCGTGGTCCCGCCAGGCTGGCGGCTCCCGACCGTGAGATCGTAGGGGGCAAAGTCACCCAGGAAGTAGCCGTACTGCTGGTATTGCACCACCACCGTCCCCCCCGCCCGCGCGTAGGCCAGCAACCGGTCGTTGGCGGCCGGCAGCGCCGGATCGGTCTCCCACGCGCGCGGCCCGATGACGATCGCGCCGTAGCGGCCCAGCGGGCGGCTCGCGAGGTCTTCCCCGGTCAACAACTCGATGGTGAGTCCGACGCTGCGGAGCGCCTCCGGCACCCGGTCGGCCGCGCCCCGCACGTACCCGATCCGGGCAATGTGGGGGAAATCGACGGGCGCCACCTGCACCGTGGCGACCGCGTTCCGGGTGAAGCTCCGCGGATGGATATGCGGATAGTCGACCTGGAAGACGCCCAGGTCGTAACGCTGCCGCGCGCGGTCGGTGGCCACCGCCCGGATGGTGACCGAGCCGCCCGGCCAGACGCCGGGAGTCACCGCAAAGCGGAACTCCTGTCGCTCACCCGGGCGGCTCAGGGTGAACTGCTGGGCCGGCACCGATCGCCACCCCGCGGGCAGCTCCAGGTGGACGGCTCCCTGGGTCGTGTCCCTCGCCCCATGGGTCAGCGTGACCGTGAAGTGCTGGGGCGCCACCGAGCCCCCCCGCCAGACCTCGTTCGTGGGATCGAGCCGCACGTCGACCCGCGGCACGATCAGTACCGGGCGCCGAACCTCACCCCGGGCCTGATCGTTGACCCGCCAGGCCAGTTCCCGCCGGACCGTCATCCAGCTCCGATCGCCGCGCCCCGGCCGGCGAAAGGCGAGCGTGGCCTGAGCCGGCGGCTCGAACGGCGCGCCGGCGACCACCGGCGGCTCCGAGGCGTTCCGGGGCCAAACGTAGAGATCGCCCTCTCGTGGCTGGCGGAGAAAGTAGGGGGCACTGCGCGCGGGATCGGCCGTGACCAGGCCGGTGTAGACCCAGCGCGCGACCCCACCCGGCGCGAGCACCACGCTTGAATCCCGCGGCCCGCGGAACTCGGCCAGCTGGGCGTCGACGCCTCCCCGTACTTCCAGGGTGTCCGGGCCGGCATTCCACGCCGTCACCGTAACCGTGGCGACCTGGCCCGGACTGATCCGTTCGTCCTCCGCCACGGCGTCGAAGACCAGCCCCAGGGCCCGCTGGATCATCGGCTCCAGTCGCTCGAGCTGCCCGCGAAGGGGGTCCGCGAACCGGGCCGCACCCGTGGGCAGGTCGATGGCGTCGAGGAGGGCTGCCCTGAGCGCCAGGAGGCGCGGCAGCTGGATGACCCCGCTCCGACCCCCGCTCCTGGCCGAATCGGCGAGGGCGGCATAGCGACGGAGCGCCTCGGCGGCCCCGGGGGCCAGGGCCGCCAGCGAGGTATCGATTCCGTCGAACAGCCCCACCCCGCCCCGCGGGGTCCGATCGTCCAGCAGCTGGAGCCGCACCACCGAGGGGCCCATCCCCTGCAACTGCCCCATATCCTGGGAACGATGCAGACTCCGGCCCCGCATTGCGATCTGGTGGTACGACTGCCCCACCGCGGGGTCGAGGGTGCCCCCGTCGAGCCGCAGGGTCGTTGCCGCGGTATCGAACCGGGTGCTGCGATACAGCTTCGCCGGGTACCAGGCGGGGAGGCCCTCGTCGCGCAGGAGTTCCGGGAACCGCGACGAGTCTCCCGCGATGCGGTAGGCCTCCCGCGCGGCCCACCCCGCGGCCTGGTGCTGCCCATGCCCGTCCCGGGGGGTGCCGCTGAAGACGGAGACGATGACCTGGGGGCGGAACCGTCGGACGATCCGTACCACATCCTTGAGCACCGAATCCCGGGGCCAGTGGGCCCAGGTATCCTCAAGCGACTTCGAGAAGCCGAAGTCGAAGGCCCGGGTGAAGAACTGGTGGGCGCCGTCCAGCCGCCGGGCGGCCAGCAGCTCCTCGGAGCGGAGCAGCCCCAGCCCTTCACCCAACTCCTCGCCGATCAGGTTCTGCCCCCCCTCGCCCCGGTTGAGCGAGAGGTACCCCGCTTCCACCCCCATCCCCCGCACCAGCACGGTGAGAAGCTCGGTGTCCTCGTCGTCCGGGTGCGCCGCGATCATCAGGACCCGCTTGTTCGCCCCCAGCATCCGGAGGTCCTGGTCCAGCGCACCGAGCCCCCCGGTGGAGGGGGGCTCGAGCTGGGCGCCGGCGATGGCGGGAACGACCAGCCCGCAAACGAGCAGCAGCAGGAACCGCTGGATCCGCGCCTTTAGGGAACAGTGCACGACCGCCGGCCGGGTGAAGGTGGTGCGGAAGTTAAACGCCCCCCCGAAGGGGCGTCACGCAACCCGATGTCGCCCGACGCTGTCTGAAACGGTACCTTCTCCCCCTCCCGACGTTTCGGTGACCGCCATGCCCACGCCCGATCGTGTGTCCCGGCTGCTCGCCCTCCTGATCCCGCTCGCGGCTTGCGAACCGGGCGGCGCTCCCGCCCCGCTCGCCCGAATCGACACGCTCCACCCCGGCCTGATCCAGGTGACCAGCCCCGCACCGACCGGCTGGACCGACTCCGCCCGGGCCTGGCACTATCGGGTCACCCTTCGCCTCCAGCCCGATGAGCAGTCGCCCGGCGAGCTGTTGCAGCCCACCGGCATCGCGGTGGATGGATGGGGACGGATCTATGTGGTCGAGCGCAAACCGGCGTCCATCAAGGTCTATGACTCGGCCGGCAGCTTTGTCCGCACCATCGGGCGGGAGGGGTCGGGGCCGGGAGAGTTCCGGGTGGCCTTCATCGCGGTCCGGGGATCGCACCTGGCGATCCAGGATCCGCTGCAGTCGCGCACGTCGCTGTTCGATACGTCAGGCACCTTCATCCGCAGCTGGAATTCCTCCTGCTGTTACTGGGACGACATCATCATCGATTCGTCGAGCATCGTGTATGTCCCCTCGATGTACACCCCGGACAGTGGAGCGAAGCACCGGGGGACCGCCCACCGGCGCTTCGGGATCGACGGCACCTCGATCGACACTGTCTTCGTCCCCCGGCGCGAGGGCGGGGAGAAGAGCTGGGTCTTTTCTCGAGGCGGCGCGGGCTCGAGAAGCCACGCCATGATGAGCACCGGCATTCCGTTCGGCCCCAGAGTCGTGAAGGCCCTGCACCCCGATGGGGGATTCGTGATCGGTTGGACCGGCGAATACCGCATCCGGCGGAGCCGCACCGGGGAGGACACCACGATGATCATCACCCGGCCCTGGACCCCGGACCCGATCCCCGACGCCATGCGCCGCGACGCCGTCGAGGACCTGGTGAAGAACGCCAAGGACATGGTCGGCGAGGCCAGCGCCAGAAACATCGCCAAGCTCGGCGACGTGCCGACCACCGCCCCCGCCTACCAGAGCCTCCGGGTGGACCTCGAGGGAAATGTCTGGGCCCGCCACCTGATCGGGAGCGATTCGACCCGGACCCTCTACGACGTGTATGCCTCGTCGGGGGCCTGGCTGGGCCCGGTAGCCCTTCCCGCCGCGGTGCCGGAGTATGGGGGGCAGTTTTTCGGGGCGGGGGCGATCTATGCTGTGGTCGAGGACCAGGAGGGCCGGCCGATGGTGGTGCGGCTCACGCGGATGCGCTGACCCCGCCGCCCTCCTGTGCCGGTGACTCAGGAGACAACATAGGGAAGCACCCGCTCCTGATCATCGCCGGTGCTTCGGGCCACCAGGGCTCGCGCGGCCTCGGTGGCGCTGAGGTTGATGGGCTGATGCGGCAAGCCGGGGGGAATGAACAGGAAATCCCCCTCGCCGGTCACCACCGATTCGGTCAACCCGCGGCCGAAGCGGGTCCGGACCACCCCGCTCAACATGTAGATCGCCGTCTCGAACCCGTCGTGCATATGCGGTTCGGCCGCGCCCCCGGGAGGTATGACCACCAGGTGGAGCGACAGCTGCTTGCTGCCCGCGGTCCGGTCCGACACCCCTTCGAGCTGGGGCAGGCCCTGCCGGGTCGCCTGCAGGGGCTGATTGCGAACCACCACGATGCCCTGGCTGGCGACGATATCACCTTCTCGCATGGTCCTCTCCCGTGGGCCGGTTATCGGCCGGAGGCCGGCACGTCCTGCGGCCGGCGGTAGTGGTATTCGTCCAGCCCGACCCACGAGCCGTCCGGCAGCTGCTCCTGGTTGACGATCCGATACTCCTGGGGCCCCAGCCGTTCCAGCGTCTGGCGCAACGTCACCGGAATCCCCGCGATTTCGACGCCGGGCGACGTGAAGACCAGTCGACCATCGTGCCAGGCGTCCGCCGCGGTCACCACGGACTCGCCGGTCGGGAGGAGTTGGACCGACCTCCACTGCCCGGTCACCGCGTCGATGGTCAGGAAGCCCAGATCGCGGGTGCCCGTTCCGTAGCTGTCCGCGAACGACACCCAGCGGCCGCCCAGGACCAGGGCCACTTCGCCGGACCCCCGGCTGGTGCGCTCCGGAGTCGTTGGCGTCGCGAAGACCCGGACCTCGACCTCCCAGCTCCCGAGCAGCCAGTTCAGGGAATCCAGCTCGCCCGGGCGCGCGTCGAGGCGCCGCGCCAGCGCGGAATCCCGGACCAGGCGTTCGGTCAATCGCTGGTAGAACGAAGGGGGACGGGAGGGCACGCCCTGGCCCGACAGCGGCGGGGCGAGGGCCGCCAGGATCGGAATCAGGGCCAGCATGGTTGAAAGCGGGGCTACGCCGGGCCCGCGAGGCGCCACAGAACCCTCCAGGGGGAGTCTGGGGACCTACGCCCGCATGGTCGAATCGGATTGGCCGGACGTCGCGCTCCGGCGGGAGGCGCACACCGGGCAGGGACAGACCGCGAGCAGGTGGGTGAAGGTGTAAATCCCGGTGGAGTGACCGTCGCTCCAGGTGATCTTGAGCCCGTAGGCGCCGACTAGGGCGAGCGTCACCGGGGTGATGTCCGCCGGCACCGTGGCGGGATCGAGCAGCGGGCGGCCGGTCATTTCCTCGACACACCCGGCGCAGGGACATGCCAGCCGCAGGGCCCGCGCCGGATAGAACGCCGAGTGCCCCGCGGCCTGCCAGTCGATCCGCAGTCCGTCATCCTGTCGGGTAATGGCGTGGGGAATCGCCGGTGTCGTAGCCATGCCGGTAGCGCGCTCCGTGATTTATACTTGGGCCAGTCACCACCTTCTCCGACCCGACCTCATCATGACCGCCTCGTCACCCAATCCCTTCGGCGCCCGCGGCCACCTGGCCCTCGGCAAGGACACGGCCACCGTCTACCGGCTCCGGGAGTTGGAGCGCCAGGGCGTGGCCCGGCTCGACCGATTGCCCTTTTCGATCCGGGTGCTGCTGGAGAACGCCCTGCGCTTCGCCGGCCGCGGGGTGGTCACCGACGACCACGTGCGGCAGCTGGGCACCTGGTCGGCGAAGGGCGGCGGCCAGGGTGAGATCCCCTTCATGCCGGCGCGGGTGGTGCTCCAGGACTTCACCGGGGTCCCCTGCGTGGTGGACCTCGCGGCGATGCGCGACGCCATGGCGCGCATGAAGGGTAACCCCGACCGGATCAATCCGATCGTCCCCTGCGACCTGGTGATCGATCACTCGGTGCAGGTCGACTTCGCCGGCACTGCCGGGGCCTACCAGCAGAACGTCGACCTCGAGTACCAGCGGAACCGGGAACGCTACCAGTTGCTCAAGTTCGCCCAGCGGGCCTTCCGGAATTTCCGCGCCGTGCCACCCGGCACCGGCATCGTGCACCAGGTGAACCTCGAGTACCTGGCGCCGGTGGTCCAGCTCCGGGATCAGCACGGGATGCTGACCGCCTATCCCGATACCTGCGTCGGCACCGATTCCCACACGACAATGATCAACGGCTTGGGGGTGCTGGGCTGGGGTGTGGGGGGCATCGAGGCGGAAGCGGTGATGCTGGGCCAGCCCTATTTCATGCTGATTCCCGAAGTGATCGGGATGAAGCTGGTCGGCGAGCTCCCCCTCGGCACCACCGCCACCGACCTGGTGCTCACCGCCACCCAGATGCTCCGGAAGAAGGGCGTGGTCGACAAGTTCGTCGAGTTCTACGGGCCGGGCCTCTCCAGCCTGGGGCTCGCCGACCGGGCCACCATCGCCAACATGGCGCCGGAATACGGCGCCACCATGGGCTTCTTCCCGGTGGACGCCGAGACCATCCGCTACCTGGAACGGACCGGGCGCGACCCCGAGGTGATCCAGCGGGTGGAGCGCTACGCCAAGGAGCAGGGGCTCTTCCGCACCGACCAGACCCCGGACCCCGAATTCACCAGCTCGCTCACGCTCGACCTCTCGACCGTGGTGCCAAGTCTCGCGGGCCCCAAGCGGCCCCAGGACCTGGTCCCGCTCGCGGGACTCCGGAAGAACTTCCAGGTCTCGCTTCCCGACCTCATGACGCCGGCCGTCCCGGCACCGCGGCGCGAGGTGGCCCAAGCCAACCACTCCCGCTGGGTGAACGAGGGCGGGTCCCAGACCGCGGTGACCGAGCATCCCCCGGTCGCGATGCCGGTCGTCAATGGCGAGGCCTGCGAACTCCGCGACGGCTCGGTGGTGATCGCCGCGATCACCAGCTGCACCAACACCTCGAATCCTTCGGTGATGATCGGCGCAGGGCTCCTCGCGAAGAAGGCGGTCGACAAGGGCCTCAAGACCCGGCCGTGGGTGAAGACCAGCCTGGCCCCCGGCTCGCGGGTGGTCACCGAGTATCTCAAGGGCTCGGGCCTCCTGCCCTACCTCGAGCAGCTCCGTTTCAATGTCGTGGGGTACGGCTGCACCACCTGTATCGGTAACAGCGGCCCGCTGGCCGACCCGATCACCCAGGCCATCGAGGAGCATGCCCTGGTGACCGCCGCGGTGCTGTCGGGTAACCGGAATTTCGAGGCCCGGGTCCACCCCCTGGTGCGGGCCAACTACCTCGCCTCGCCGCTGCTGGTAGTGGCCTTCGCGCTGGCCGGCCGGGTGGATATCGACCTCGACCGGGACCCGATCGGCACCGGGAAGGACGGGAAGCCGGTCTACCTTCGGGACATCTGGCCCACGCCCGAGGAAGTGCGCGACGCGATGGCGGCCTCTCTCAAACCGTCGCTCTTCCGCGAGCGCTACGCTTCGGTATTCGACGGCGACGAGGTGTGGCAGGCGCTGCCGGTGCCGGAGGGGAGTCGCTACGCCTGGGACCCGAAGAGCACCTACGTCGCCGAGCCGCCCTTTTTCCAGCACCTCACGGCCGAACCGGGGCCGCTCGCGGACCTCGTCGGCGCCCGGGTCCTGGCGGCGCTGGGCGACTCGGTCACCACCGACCATATCTCGCCGGCCGGCTCGATCCCCAAGAACGGACCCGCCGCGAAATACCTGCTGGGGCACGGAGTGCAGCAGGTCGACTGGAACACCTTCGGCGCCCGGCGGGGTCACCACGAGGTGATGATGCGCGGCACCTTCGGCAACGTCCGGATCAAGAACGCGCTTACCCCCGACAAGGAAGGCAACTGGACGGTGCACATCCCCTCGGGCGAGGTGATGTCGATCTACGACGCGGCAATGAAGTACCAGGCGGAAGGGACCCCGCTGGTGATTCTCACCGGGAAAGAGTACGGCACCGGCTCCAGCCGCGACTGGGCCGCCAAGGGACCGGCGTTGCAGGGGGTGAAGGCGGTGATCGCCGAAAGCTACGAGCGGATCCACCGGAGCAACCTGGTGGGGATGGGCGTGCTCCCACTCATGTACGAGCCGGGCACCACCCGCCAGTCGCTGGGACTCACAGGACGGGAAGTGATCGGCATCAGCGGCATCGCCAGCGGCCTGACCCCGGGGGGCAAGGTGACGGTGACCGCGGTGGGCGCGGACGGGAAGCAGATCGTCTTCTCCGCGATCGTGCGGCTCAACTCCGAGGTGGAGCTGGACTACTACCGCAACGGCGGCATCCTCCAGCGGGTGCTGCGGATGTTCGCCAAGGGGGAAGCGTAGACAGCTGGTCGGACGGTCAGATGGTCAGATGGTCGGACGGTCGGTCATGTAATGTGCGAAGGGCGGGCTCCGCGAGGAATCCGCCCTTCGGGCTCCTGACGGCCCTGCCCCTCCGGTCCATGCAACCTTTCGGCACCGATCTGTCACTCAGGGCATCTCCGTCCTCGAGGTCGCCATGCGGGTTGCTCTGTCCCTGCTTCTCCTCCTCCCCTCCACCACCCTCGTTGCCCAGGAGGTTCCGGGCACGCCCGGACCGCGCCTGCTGCTCCCCCGAGCCCGGGAGATCGCGCTCGCCCGGAGCGCCGCTCCCCCCTCGGTCAGCGGCGCCGCCCGCATCTGGATCTTCGCCAACGGGCAGTACATCGTCGGCGACTCCGGCAGTGGCACGGCGCAGTGCTACGTGGGACGGGGCTGGCCCAAGGCGCTTGAGCCGCACTGTTTCGACGAGGAAGGCGCCCGGACCATCATGCCCATGGAGATGCGCACCTCCGAGCTGCTGCATGCCGGCGCGAGCCGGGATTCGGTGCAGCGGGCCATTGCCGCCGGGCTCGCCGCCGGCAAATTCCGGTTGCCGCAACGCCCCGCGATGAGCTGGATGCTCTCGGCCGCCCAGGAGCTCTATGACGACGACGGCACCCGGGTGGGCCCCTGGAGACCGCACGTCATGATTTACTACCCGTACCTCACCGCCGCGGGGCTCGGCACCGGCACCAACCAGGACCTGGCCGCCGGCATCGTCGTCAGTCCCGGAAGCCCCATGTCCAACATCATGATCGTCGTGCCCAAGGCTGTCCCGCTCGCAGCCGACTCGGGGGGCCCAGCCAGGAATGGTGGCACCTGAGCGAGGAACCTGACCGGGCCCTGGCCATTCGGGTCGAGACTCGGCGGGACCCGGAGGCCTTCGGCCTGCTCTACCGCCGGCACACCCCCGCGCTTTTCGGGCTGGCGCTCCGGCTCACCGGCGGAGACACCGCCCGCGCCGAGGATGTGGTGCACGGGGCCTGGGTCTCGGCGGTGGAGCGCCTCGGCCAGTTCCGCTGGGAATCGGCCCTCCGGAGCTGGCTCTCGGGCTTCGTCATCAACGGCGCGCGGCAGTGGTGGCGGGAGGCGCAGCGCGAGGCTGCCGCCGTCGATGCGCACCATCCGACCACGGATCTCCCACTGCTCGAGACCGCCAATCGGGTCGATCTGGAGCGGGCCATCGCGGCCCTGCCCGCCGGCTTTCGCGAAGTACTGGTGCTGCACGACGTCGAGGGATACACCCACGAAGAAATCGCCGCGTTCCTCGGTATCGTGCCGGGGACCAGCAAGAGTCAGCTCGCCCGGGCGCGTCAGGCCCTGCGAGAGGCGCTGTGCGACGGGAAGGCAGGTTGACCCATGGATGACGAAGAACGCCCCCTGCTCGGAAAGCTCAGGGCGGATATCCAGCCGCCGCCGGACCTGGAAGCCCGGGTGCGCGCCAGTCTCATGAGCCAGGGTCTGCTCCGACGGCCCCGGGCCCTGGCGCCGATCTGGGGCCTGGCTGCCGGGATCGCCGCGATCGGGCTCTTCATGGCGGGACTCACGCTCGGACGGGCCCTCGCGCCCGGCGGGGGAGAGCCGGGCCCCCGCTACGCACTACTGCTGTACGACCCGGCCGGCTTCGACCGGACCATTCCGGAGTCGACCCTGGTGGAGGAGTACCGCGGCTGGGCGGAGTCGCTGGGCCAACGCCTGGCGCTGGGGGAAAAGCTGGGAGGCCAGGGGCGGCTCCTGTCCAACGGCGGGGAGGCGACCCTGGACGAGTCCGCGCAAACGGGGCCACTCGGCGGGCTCTTCATCGTGCGGGCGGGCAGCTGGGAGGAAGCGGTGGCCATTGCCAGGAGCTGCCCCCATCTGCGACATGGGGGGATGATCGCGGTTCGGCGGATCGAGGAGACGTAGGCGGGAAAGCCGGAACGCGGGCAAGGGGGATAACGCGGAAGGGCGAGTTCCTCTCGGAACTCGCCCTTCGTGTCTCAGGCCCGCTTCCCGCCCTCCCGTTTATGCCACCAGGTCCTTGAGCTTCTGTCCCTGGTCGCCTTCGCGGAGCCGGCTCAGGGCCCGGTCGCGGAGCTGACGGATCCGCTCGCGGGTGACGCCCATCATCCGGCCAATTTCTTCCAGCGTCCGGCTGTTGCCATCGTCCAGCCCGAAGTAGAGCCGGAGGACCTTGGCATCGCGGGGCGGCAGCGTCGCCAGCGCCGCCTCGATATCCGAGGTCTGGCTGTTGGCGATGGCCGGCGCATCGGTGCCTTCCTGGTCGAGCGCCGCGAAGCGCTCCATCCGCTCGCTGTTATCGCCATCCCGGGTGGGGTGGTCGAGACGGACCGCCTCGGTGTTCAGGGCGCCGAGACTGCGGACCGCTTCCACGGTGAGACCGGTGGCGCGGGCCAGCTCCTCGGTGGTGGGCATCCGCCCGAGCTTGTCCTTGAGCAGCGTGGTGGTGCGCCCCAGGCGGCTGAGATCGGCCGTCCGATTGAGCGGCACCCGCACCGGGCGGCCGTGCCGCGCGATCGCCGCCTGCACTGCCTGCCGGATCCACCAGACCGCGTAGGAGATGAACTTCACCCCGCGGTCGGGGTCGAACTTCCGGGCCGCCGTCATGAGGCCGAGGTTGCCTTCGCCGATCAGGTCGACGAGGGGGACGCCCCGGTTCTGGAATTTCTTGGCGACCGACACGACGAAGCGGACGTTGTGGCGCGCCAGGCGCTCCTGGGCGGCCACATTGCCCCGGAAGGCCCGACGGGCCAATTCCATCTCCTCCTCGCGCGTGAGCAGCGGCACCTTGCTGATCTCGTCGAGGTACAGATCCAGACTCTCCCGGCCTTCGTCAATCGCCTTGGCGATCTGGGCCGGCCGTACAGTGCGCCGCTTCCGGCGTGGCTGCATGGTCACGCGCGCCCCTCCTTGGGCTTGGGATGAAGCGTCAGAGGGCGGTAGACAACCGCGAAATATATGTTGTGACACCCCGAAAAGAAATCAACGCGTCAAGTTGTTGTGCAACAACAGAATAGAAAATTGAACCCGAATAAACACCGTTGCGTCATCACGACACTGAAAAGTGACTTCGGCTTTTGTTTGGCATGACCCGGCAGCTTCACGCCTCCCGCCTCCCCCGGGGACGCGCGCATGATGAGGGTTTGCACCAGGGTCCGATCCTCCGCCTGATATCCTGCCGCATTACACTTCCTCCTCATGAGAACCGACGCCACGTACGAGCTCCTGCGCCAGTTCGCTTCCCCGGTGATTGCCGTGACCTCGGCCTGGCGCGGTCGCACCAACGGGATGATCTCCGACAGCGCGGTCCGGGCCTCGATCTCGCCGAACGTCCCGCGGCTCTCGGTGTACATCCACAAGTGGCACTTCAGCCACGACCTCATCTGGAACAGCGGCAGGTTCGGCATTCACCTGCTGCACACCGGCCAGTTGGACTTGATCCACCAGCTCGGCTTTTCCAGCGGGCGGGACCGCGACAAGCTCGCCGAGATTCCCCATAGAATTGGCGACACCGGGGTGCCGGTACTCGCCGACTGCTTTGCCGCCTTCGAGCTTCGCGTGATCAACACGATGGATGCCGGGTATGCCACCCACTTCCTGGGTCACGTCGACGCCAGCCATCAGGGATCGGGCACCGAAGTGCTCACCGCGCCCTGGCTCCGAGCCAACATGCCGATGGCCTGGCAGGCCGAGTGGCTGGCGAACTACCGCAAGGCGCAGGACGTCATCGAAGCCAACACCGCGATTCAGGATCGCCGCTGGACCGGGCCGGCCCCGGCCTGAGCCACCCACCCTCCTTCGAGGAATACGTATGCGAATGCCGATCGTCACCCGGGTCATCGCGCCGCTGGCGCTGACCGCGCTGGCTACCCTGCCTGTCGCGGCCCAGTTCGAGGGAACCGTCACCTACGCCGTCGGCGCCCGGCAGACTCCTATGACCCAGACCATGAAGGGCTCCCGGGTCCGGACCGAGATGCAGGGCGAACGGGGCGGCCGAGGCGCGATGATCATGGACATGTCGGCTCAGACCATGACCATGGTGATGGACGAGCAGAAGATGTACATGAAGATGGATCTGAAGGAGCGGATGGAGGACATGGACAAGGGCGAGCACAAGATGCCCAAGATCACCGACATGGGCAAAACCGAGACGATCGCGGGCCGGACCTGCAGCGTCTACCGCATGGCCACCGAGGAAGGAAAACCCGACAACATGGAGGTCTGTGCCGCCAAGGGCATGGGATTCTTCATGGGCGGCGGGCGCGGGCCGATGGGGCGGGGTCGGGGTGATGGTCCGGAGATCGCGACTCTGATGGCCAATCCGGAATTCGCCAAGCTGTACAAGGACGGTTTCTTTCCGCTGCGCCTGAGTCGGATCCGCGACGGCAACGTCACTACCCAGATGATCGCCACCAAGATCGAGGCAAAGTCGGTGGATGCCTCCGTCTTCGAGGTACCGGCGGGCTACCAGGAGATGAAGATGCCGGCGGGCATGGGACCGGGCATGGGCCCAGGTGTACCGCCGCAGCGTCCGTAGGGCGGCAAAAGCGGCGGGTACAACACCAAGGGCGGGCCCTGCAGAGGAGCCCGCCCTGAGCGTTTCCACTGGCCGCCTGGCCGCCTGCCGCCTGGCCGCCTCTAATGCATCCCGCTCCCTCCCGACATCGCCTTCACCAGCTCGCCGATGACATTCTTGGCGTCGCCGAAGAGCATCCAGGTCCGGTCCGAAAAGTAGAGTTCGTTGTCGATGCCGGCGAAGCCGGGGTTCTTGCTCCGCTTGATCGCGAAGATGGTCCGGGCCTTGTCGGCATCGATGATCGGCATGCCGTAGATCGGGCTCGACTTGTCGGTGCGGGCCGCGGGGTTGACCACGTCGTTGGCGCCGACCACCAGGGCCACGTCACACTGGGGCATGTCGGGGTTGATCTCGTCCATTTCCACCAGATCGGTGTAGGGAATGTCCGCCTCGGCGAGGAGGACGTTCATGTGCCCCGGCATGCGCCCCGCCACCGGATGGATGGCGAACTTCACGGTGATGCCCCGCTTCTTGAGCTGGTCGTAGAGCTCCCGGACCTTGTGCTGGGCCTGGGCCACCGCCATGCCGTAGCCGGGCACGATCACCACCAGGCTGGCCTGCTCCAGCACCTGGGCCGCCCCCTCGAAGGTCTCGGCCTTGTATTGCTTCTGCTCCCCGGCGGCGCCGGCCTGCTGCACCTGGCCGAAGGCGCCGAACAGCACGTTGGTGAACGACCGATTCATGGCCTTGCACATGATGATGGCCAGGATCAGGCCGCTCGAGCCGTCGAGCGCGCCGGCGGTGATCAGCAGCTTGTTGTCGAGCACGAAACCCATCGCCACCGCCGACAGGCCGGCATAGGCGTTGAGGATGGCAATCACGGTGGGCATATCCGCGCCGCCGATCGGGATGATCAGCAGCACGCCGAAGAGCAGCGCCAGTCCCGCCACCACCGGGAACGCCAGCGGCGCCCACGGCGCGGTCGGGTGCAGCGCCAGGGCCACGCAGAGTCCCAGCGCTCCGGCGAACAGCAGGAAGTTGACGACGTTCTGCCCCGGGTAGGTCACCGGCCGCTGGGGAATCCACTTCACCTCCTGGAGCTTGCCGGCGGCCATCAGGCTGCCGGTGAAGGTCAGGAAGCCGAGCAGGATCTCCAGCATGATGGCGCTCATGCGGAAGGCGGTGAGGTTCTCCTGCTCCGCCCCGTACCAGAGATAGAACTTGGCGGTGCCCACCAGGCCGGCGGCCAGGCCGCCTAATGCGTGGGCCAGGGCGGTCCGCTGCGGCACGGCGGTC
>CAZXRC010000037.1:0-27763 GCA_964642475.1 uncultured Gemmatimonadaceae bacterium
CCCCGGGCCACCAGTTCCACTCGCCGGCCAGGTGCATGATCGCCGGCACCAGCACCATCCGGATGATGGTCGCGTCGAGCAGCACCGCCACCGCCAGGCCGAAGCCGAGGAACTGCATCGCCAGCACCCGGGCGAACGCGAACACCCCGAACACCAGGATCATGATCAGCGCCGCGGAGGTGATCACGGACGCGGTGGCGGAGAGCCCCTCCTCGGTGGCCTTGTCGTTGTCGCCGGTCCGGTCGAACGCCTCCTTCACGCGGGACAGCAGGAAGACCTCGTAGTCCATGCTGAGGCCGAAGACCACCGCGAAGACCAGCACCGGCACGACCACGAAGATCGCCGAGGTCGGCCCGTCCAGGCCGAAGAGGGCGCCTCCGAACCCGTGCTGGAACACCAGCACGATGAGGCCGAAGGTGGCGCTCACCGAGAGGGTGTTCATGATGACGGCCTTGATCGGCACGAGCACTGAGCGGAATACCAGCGCCAGCATCACCCCGGTACAGGCCAGGATCGAGAGGACCAGCGCCGGAAACCGCTTGAGCAGCACCTCCTGAAGATCGAGCGAGGCCGCCGTATACCCGCCCACTAGGATCCGGGCATCCCTGAGCTGCCTGGGCGCGGCCGCGGCCAGCGTCCGTGCCCGCCGCGACACCTCCATCCCCGAGGTGAGGGAGGTGCTGTCGCGCAGGATCACGTCCAGGAGTGCGATCCGGTTGTCCTGACTCAGGTAGCCGTCGAGAAAGGCTCCGTATTGTTTCCGGGCGTCGTCCAGGTTGCTGTAGAGGATGGAGTACTGCAGGATCGAGTTGCCCGGCTCCAGGTCAACGATGCTGCGGACCTGTGCCACCCGGGGGTCGGATCGCAACGAATCGGACAGCGCCCGGAGGCCTCGGAGGCTCGCCGCCGAAACCACCGACTGGCCAGCGGGAACCTCGACCGTCACCCGCACCGGGAGGATCAGGTTCGAGACGCCCATATCCTGCAGCATCTGCACCCCCTGGCCCGCCTCGGTGGCGGTGGGCCACCAGTTGCGGGATGGCAGCCCAACCCGGATCCAGAAGACCGGCAGGGTCAGGAGCGCCACGACGGTTCCGCCCACCGCCAGCGCCCGCTTAGGATTGCGGGACAGGCTCCGGGCCCACTTCTCCCAGGCGGTCGGCGCGTGATACCAGGTGAGCCGCCGGGCCAGCCAGCGGGGCCGGTCGATCTGTCGGCCCAGGACGGCGAGGATGGCCGGCAGCAGTGTCGTGGACAGGGCCACCGCCACGCTCACC
This sequence comes from uncultured Gemmatimonadaceae bacterium, assembly GCA_964642475.1. Lineage (GTDB taxonomy): Bacteria > Gemmatimonadota > Gemmatimonadetes > Gemmatimonadales > GWC2-71-9 > JADJOM01. The sequence continues at coordinate 1,278 of CAZXRC010000037.1, forward strand.
ACCACCAGGCCACCGAGCCCGACGCTCTGGGTCTCCACCAGCGGGGTAAAGAGGAGGGCCGCGAAGCCCACCACCACGGTGAGCCCCGAGGTCAGCACCGCCATGCCGGCGGTGCTCAGGGCCCGGGCCGCCGCCTGCTGCCGCCGGAGCCCGCGATTGAGCTCCTCCCGGAACCGGGTGACGATCAGGAGCGAATAATCGATGCCGACGCCCAGCCCCAGCATCGTGGTCATGTTGAGCACGAAGACCGACATCGGCGTATAGGCCGAAAGCACGACCACGATGGCCAGCGTGATCCAGATGGCCAGGAACCCGACCACCAGCGGCAGAATCGCCGCCACCAGCGCCCCGAATGCCAGGAGCAGGATGCCCGCCGTAAGCGGCAAGAGCCGGATCTCGCCCCGACGGCTGTCGCTCGCCACCACCGAGCGGACATCCAGGTCCAGCGCCGAGCGCCCGGTGACCCGGATCGTTGTGGTCGCGGTGTCGGTTCCGGTCACCCGGATCGCCTCCCGCACCTCGCGCCGAAGGGGCGCGACCAGCGAGGAGACGCTGTCGCCCTTGGTCGCCCGGAGCGCAACAACCAGGAGGGTCTGATGCCCGTCCTTGCTGGTGAAGGTCGAATCGCTGGTGGAGTTGTAGCTGGCGACGGTGCTGATCCAGGGGAGGCGCTCGAGGCGGTGGGCCAGGGAGTCGACGACAGGACTGGAATCCGCCCGGCCCGCGGGGGTGCGGACCACCACCACGAAGAAGTCGTTGAGGGAACGGCTGAATCGGTCCCGCAGGAGTTGTTCCGCCCGGCTGGCTTCGGTCGGTTCTCGGCTCCCCCCCCGCACGTTCAGCGCCTCTTCGACCTGAGGCGCCTTTTCCGCGGCGAAATACCCGATCGCGGCCCAGAACAGAATGATGACCCACCGCCAGCGAATCAGGGCGCGCGAGAGAATGGATGCCACAGGGTGGGACGTCTCCGGAAAGGGCGCCTTGGAATAGGCCGAAAGTCTAGAGGAGCGCTGTCGTGGCCGCCAGCCATGGCGCTTCCGCTGGCCGCTCCCCGATATTGAGCGACCATGGTTCAACGCCTGCTGGCGGTCATCCTGGCCACCCTGGTGGCCCTTGTCCTGTTCGCGCGACTGGGAAATCTACGACCCGGCGCCGCGCCCGCGGGGGCGTCACGGGTGCCCGCTCCTCCCGAGCTCACGCTGGCCCCGGCCAACGGCGAGCGGCAGAGTCGCTCCGGGATCGAGCTCCCCACCGATCTGGTCACGCCGCTCGATTCCCTCGCCCGGCTCACCGTCCGGCTCCGCCTCAGAGGGGAACCGGAGCGCCACTATCTCGACTCCCTGGTCAGCGGCTCCGACAGCATCGTCCGCCGTTGGACCGCGGGACCGCGCACGGTGGCATACGTTATCGTCCCCGGCGGTGCGCCCGGATTTCTCCCCGAGATGGTGCACGAAGCCCGCTGGGCCCTCGATACCTGGAGCCCGGCCGCCATCGGCCTCAATCTCGCCGAGGGGACCGACACGGCCCAGGCCTCGCTCGTGATTCGTTGGGCCGATACCCTCAGCGGCGATCGCGCCGGCTTCACCGATATCACCTGGGATCGGGCCGGCCGCATTCGGCACGCCGAGGTCTATCTCGGCACCCGGTCCCCCAATACCGGCCGTCCGCTCCTGGCAGAAGCCCGGCGGGCGGTCGCCCTCCATGAGGTCGGCCACGCCCTGGGTCTGCCCCACTCCTCCGACCGCGACGACGTGATGTTCCCTATCGCGACGGTGTTTCAACCGAGCGAGCGGGATCGCTTTTCGCTCCGACTGCTCTACGAGCTGCCGACCGGTTGGATAGGCACCGGCTCGGCCCAGCTGGGCGCCCGCCGTTGATTCGACAGGTTGGGGCGGTAGTGGTGGCACTCACTACTACCTCTATCCCACCGCTGGTCGGCCAGGCGTTCGCCGCGGCCGATTCCATCGTCGAGTCCGGCATCCGCCAGGGCATCTACCCGGGTGCGGTTCTAGTCATCGGTACCCGCGAGCAGGTCCTTCATGCCCGGGGGTTCGGCCGGCTCCAGTGGAAGGCCGGCCCAACTCCCTCCCCGGATTCGACCCTCTGGGACCTCGCCTCACTGACCAAAGTGGTCGGCACCACTGGCGCAGTGATGCGGCTGGTGGAGTCGGGGAAAGTCGATCTGGACCTCCCCGTGGAGCGCTACCTGCCGCGCTTTCAAGGGCCGGGCAAGAGCGCCGTGACGGTGCGCATGCTCCTCAACCACACCAGTGGACTGCGGAGCTATCTCCCGTTCTTTCAACTCGCGCGCACCCGCGATAGCGCCATCACCCTGCTCTACCGCGAGCCGCTCCGGCGGACGCCCGGGGCCCTTCCGGAATACAGCGACCTTAACTTCTTGCTCCTCGGTCTGCTGGTCGAACGGGTGACCGGGGACCCATTGGAGCAGTTCGTGACTCGGGAGGTCCTCCGCCCCGCCGGCCTGGTCCACACGCTCTACCGCCCACCCGACTCTCTCCGTCAGCGTACCGCGCCGACCGGACGCTGGCGCGGGCACCCGGTCTGTTGTGAGGTGAACGACCAGAACGCGGTGCGGATGGGGGGCGTCGCGGGGCATGCAGGCCTCTTCAGTACCGGGGCGGACCTGGCCCGCTTCGCCCGACTGTGGCTCAATCGCGGACTGCTCGATGGCCAGCGGGTCTTCACCGCTGCCATCGTGGATACTTTCCTTTCCACCGCCCAGGGCAAGGGCGACCGTCTCCTCGGCTGGGAGCGTCCCGACCCCGCCAACCGCGATGACTCGGCCTACGGACATCTGTTGAGCCCGACCGCCTATGGCCACACCGGCTGGACCGGCACGCTCCTCTGGATCGATCCGCGGCAGAACCTCTTCCTCGTCCTGCTCACCAACCGCAGCTACGACCCCCGGGTCGGCCGCTCCATTCGGGCCCTTCGGCGGGTCCGGAACGATCTGGCCGATCAGGTGGTCCGATCCCTGGTTGTGGCCCGATAGTCGACCGGCAAACTCGTATTACGGCTCCCTCCTCGCTAACCTTCAGTCTGGAGGGTGTCATGGTGCAGACGGAAGAGACCATTCGAAAGGCGCTTCGCGGGGTCAAGGACCCGGAGCTCAACCTCAACATCGTCGACCTCGGTTTGGTCTACGAGGTCGAGGTCGAAGAGAGCGGAGCGGCGCACATCCGCATGACCCTGACCTCGCCGGGGTGTCCCGCCGGGGCGGAGATCGTCGGCGACGTGAAACGCACCGTCGAGGCGCTGGAAGGCGTAACCTCCGCGGATGTCGAGATCGTGTGGGAGCCCTATTGGACGCCCGAACGAATGGACCCGCGGGTCCGCGCCTTCCTGGGCGGTTGAGGGGAGGCCGCTATCCCTGGGCGGCGGCGACCAACTCGCCGCCCAGCACTTCCCGCTGCCAGCGGCGCATGTCTGGAATGCCGCTCAACTGGGCCACGCCCTTCGGCTCCAGCCTCGCCACCGCCTCCAGCAGCCCATTGGGACAGAGCACGCCAGGGGCCAGCGCGACCCGCTCGGCTACCGCGTTGCGTACCTGCTTGAGCCGTTCCAATCGGGTTTCGAACGCCAGATCGGGCGCGGGGCGCTTCCCCCGTTCGAAGACCGGGAGCGTGCTCGCGGGCGCCTGGACTCCGCGAGCCACCGCCTCCAGCAGCTCCTGACCCCGGCGGCGAAGCTGATCGGGCGAAAGCGCCTTGAGTTCGCGCAGGGCAACCTGGTCGGCCGGCATCGCCTTGGCGATCGTGAGCATCGCCTCGTTCTGCAGGATCCGGAACGGGGCCCGATCCAGCTGGCTGGCGGCCTGCTCCCGCCAGGCAAAGAGCTCGCGTAGCACCGCCAGCTGGTGGCCCCGCAGTCCCCGTGCGCCCTTGAGCCGGAGGTAGGCCTCATCCGGCGGGCCGGCGGGAGTCCAGCGGACCGCCTTGAGCAGGTCGAACTCCTCCTCCGCCCAGCTCCAGCGGCCCATCTGCTCCAGCCGTTCCCGGAGAATGTCCCGCAGCCGGGGGAGATACCGGGTGTCATCGGCCGCATAGGCCAGCATTTCGGGGGTGAGTGGGCGGACCGACCAATCGGCCCGCTGGTACTTCTTGTCCAGCGTCACACCCAGGTACTTCTCGAGCAGGGCGGCCAGTCCGATACCCGGCTCGTTCAGGAGCTGGGCCGCGATCCGGGTGTCGAACAGCCGGCTCGCATGAAACCTGTAGTCGCGGTCCAGGATCCGGAGATCGTAGTCCGCATCGTGGAACAGCACCTCGATCCCTGGATGCTCGAGCAGCCGCCCGAGCGCGGACAGGTCCTGCACCGTGAGCGGGTCCACCACGGCGGTGCGGTCGCGGGTGGAGAGCTGGATGAGATAGACCCGGTCCCGGTACCGGTGGAAGCTCGCCGCTTCGGTATCCACGGCGAGCAGCGGTACCTCGTCGAGCGAGGCGGCGAAGGCGTCGAAGTCCGCCTGTCGCTCCAGATACAGATCACTCACGCTTGCTGACGCTCTCCAGCCCCGCGGCGATCTCGTCCATGGCCTTGGCGAGCGCCTTGTAGAATTCCGCGTCCGCCTGTGGCGTCCCGCCCAGGGCGGCATCCGCCTGGAGCTTCCGCGCCAGTCTGGCCGCGTGCCGGATATAATCGGTCGATGGAGCCATCTCGATCCCGAGAAGAAGGTGAGCTCCAATCTACATCCAGTGAGGCGCGTACGGTCCCGTTCTCGCCGCCCCTGCTCGAGCGTCTGCCGCACCCGGTGCAACGCCTGCCGCTGGGGCGTTTCCCCTCCCCGTTGGAATCCCACCCGGCGCTGGCCCGCGCCCTTGGTCTGCGGGAGCTCGTCGTCAAGCGGGACGATCGCAACGGGGGACCGATCGGCGGGAACAAGGTGCGCGCCCTGGAGTTTCTCCTCCCCCGAGCGGGTCCCGGGATCGTCAGCTTCGGTGGCTATGGGTCCACCTGGGCCGCCGCCCTGGCCAGCGCCGGCCGCGGTGCCGGCCAGGCGGTGCATCTGGCTCTGTTCCCCCAGCCGTGGAGCCCGGCCGTCGCCGGTGCACTCGCCACCACGCTCGCGCACGGTCAAGTGCACCTCGCCGGTTCCCGGGTGGGGCTCCCGCTGGCGATCGCGCGGGCCTGGCGCGCGGCGGCGGGGGGTGGGGCGGTCAGCTGGTTGGCCGCGGGCGGCGCCGACCCGTGGGGTGTGCTCGGCAGCGTCAACGCCGCCCTCGAGTTCGCCCGTCAGATCGAGGAACAGCGGCTGTCACCCCCGTCCGCCCTGGTCGTGCCGCTCGGGTCCGGCGGGACAGCGGCGGGTCTTCTCCTCGGGGCCTGGATGGCGGGACTCGACCTCACCGTGTGCGCGGTCCGGGTTACCGAGGCCTGGTTCGCCAACCGCTTCCGGGTGCTCGGATTGGTGCGACGGACCCAGCGCCTGCTGCGCCGGCTGGGGTTTCCGGTGACGCCGGGTGTGGCCCGGCTGCAGGTGGTCGCCGACCAGCTTGGGGCTGGGTATGGGCGAAGCACCGCGATGAGCCGAGACGCCAGAGCCCGGGCCGCGACCGCCGGCCTCGACCTGGAGGAGACCTATGGTGCCAAGGCGTTTGCCGCGCTCGGTGCCCTCGCGCCTTCCTTTCCGCGTCTCTGCTTCTGGCATACTTTTGACGCCAGACTCGTCCTGGGGCCGCCGGTCGATCACCCCCTCCTGTCTCAAGCCCGCCTCCACGCGGAGTCGTTGTGGCCTCACCCGAAATCGACCTGACCGTATATCCGGACGAGTGTGACGCCTACGGCCATCTCAACCAGGCGTCCTTTATCGCGCTGTTCGAGCGGGCCCGCTGGGAGGTGCTGGCACGCGGCCCCGGGATGGATTTCTTCACCCGTCTCGGGCTCTGGCCAGTCGTCCGCAAGTCGGTGGTCGAGTACCACGCGCCGGCTTTTCCCGGTGACGTGCTCCGATTCTCCCAGCTGCTGGTGCATCTCGGTCGCACCAGTTTCACGCTCCGGCAAACCGTCCGCCGTCTGCGCGACGACGCGCTCCTCGCCACCGCGGAACTGGTCTTTGTCTGCGTGAACCGCCAGGGTGCCCCGGTGCCGGTCCCGGAAGCCCTCCCGCAGGTGCTGGCCGAGCGGCCGCTGCCCGGCAATCTCCGGCGGGTTGCGGTCAACGGGGTGAACCTGGCGGTCGATGTGCGGGGCCAGGGGCCGGCCATCCTCTTCATCCATGGCTTCCCGCTGGATCATGCCACCTGGGAGTACCCGGTGGCGCACCTCGAAGGCTGGATGCGGGTTGCCCCCGACCTGCGCGGCATGGGGCAGTCGGACGCGCCCGACCTTGGCTACTCCATGGCGACCTATGCCCAGGATCTGCTGGCGCTGCTCACCGCGCTGGGCGTCGACAAGGCCGTGGTCTGCGGCCACTCCATGGGGGGATACGTGGCCTTCGAAATGGCCCGGCTGGCGCGGGAGAAAATCCGGGCGCTGGTCCTCGTGGGCACCCGCGCCGAGGCCGACTCTCCCGAGATGCGGAAGGCCCGCGATGCATCCATCGCGCAGGCCCGCGAGGGGGGCGCCGAGGCCATTGCCACGAGCCTGCTCCCGCGTCTGATCTCGGACCAGAGCCGGGAAGGGAAACCCCAGCTCGCGGAGCGGGTCCATCGCATCATGGCCGGCACCCCGGTGGCCGGACTCATCGGCGCGATCGGCGCCATGCGGGACCGCCCCGACAGCTTGCCGCTGCTCCGATCGCTGGACCGGCTGCCGGCGCTGGTGCTGGTCGGGGATGAGGATGTGCTGTCGCCGGTCGATCGGTCGCAGGCGATGGTCGACGCCCTGCCCCATGGCAGCCTGTCGATCGTGGCGGGCGCGGGACATCTGCCGGCCATGGAGCGACCCGAGATCACCGTCGCCCTGCTCTCCCGATTCCTGGCTACACTGCCCCGCCCGGGTTAGGCTGCAACCTTTTGCGGCCGGTCTGCGTCTACACCTATGACGGTGGACGCACCGAGAGGTTATCCGCCGTTGCAGTGTGAGTATCCTTCCCTCCACGCCCCGGGGCCGCGGCCAGGCAGTACGGCTCCCGGGGCGTCTCTCGTTCATGCCACCGGGCATGCCCACAGGCTATGGGTCGTTAGGCTCCGCCGATTGGCGCCCTGGACCGTTCCGAATGAAACGACCCCCGATGCGCTCGCATCGAGGGTCTCAGGGCATTTTGAGATCCGACCGCCAACGGTCTACTTCTTGGGCCGGCCTGGCGGAGTGTCGCTGTTGAACACGTCCTTGTTCTTGGCGATGAAGGCAACCTGATTCGCGGGCACGTCCTCTTCCGGGAAGATTGCGTTGACCGGGCATTCCGGTTCGCAGGCGCCGCAATCGATGCACTCGTCCGGATGAATGTACAGCTGGTCTTCGCCCTCGTAGATGCAGTCTACCGGGCAGACATCGACACAGGCGCGGTCCTTCACGCCGATGCAGGCTTCGACGATCACGTAGGCCATGACTGGCGCACTCCTCTGACGGCTGGGGCGCGAGCCGGCATTCTTGGCCCGCGAACAGGGCAAAGTATTACGGAGTGCTCCAGCCCGGCGCAAGGGGCAGATTATCTTTCGCGCCATGCCAGCGATCAGGGCGCGAGGCCTCGCGCCCGCGCATTTCTTCATCCTCTGGTTCTCGGTTGCGATTCCCGTCGCCCCGCTGCAGGCTCAGGCGAGCTGCGAGGGGCCGCTGGCGCTGGTGTTGTCCGGCGGCGGCGCCAAGGGCCTGGCCCATCTGGGCGTGCTCGCCGTGCTCGACAGTCTCGGCATCCGGCCCGACCTGGTGGTGGGTGCCAGCATGGGGTCGATCGTCGGCGCCATGTACGCCAGCGGGTACACCCCTTCTCAGATCGCGGAGCAGGCCAGGGATCTCGGCCTCGCCGATCTCTTTTCCCGGCGGCTCCGTACTCCGGCGGCCCTGGGCCAGCGCCGACCCCTGGTGGTCTGGGAACCTGGCGCCGGCGGCGTCCGCACCGGCGAATCCGGCGCCCGCGAGGCCGGGGTCAACGCCGCGCTCGACCGCGTGCTCCTGCGCGGCAATCTGCAGGCGCGCGGCGACTTCGATTCGCTCGATATTCCCTTTCGCGCCGTGGCCACCGATATCCGCACCCGCTCGGTGGTGGTCCTTGCCGGAGGTGACCTGGCCCAGGCCGTCCGCGCCTCGATGGCGATCCCCCTGGTCTTCGATCCCGAACGCATCGATGGCCGGGACCTGGTCGATGGCGGGCTCGCCGCCAACGTGCCCGTGACCACGGCCCGGAGAGCGGGGGCCGCCCGGGTCATCGTCTCCGATGTCAGCTGGCGACCGCCCGATTCGGTCCGCGCCACCAATCCTCTCGCCATCGCCGACCTGCTGGTGGCCTACCTCTTCACCCAGCCCCTCGACTCCCTCGGCCCCGACGACCGGCTGATCCGGCCGGCGATCGACTCGTTCGCGTCGCTCGATTTCGATGCCGAGCACATGAGCGAGATCATCGCACGCGGCTACCGGGCCGCCCGTTCGGCCTTCGCGGCCCATCCCCCCGCCTGTGCCGACACCGGCGCCAGGGTCCCGCGGGAGCGCGGCGAGTTGCGCATCGGCACCGTTCGGGTCGAGGGAGTCGGCCCGGGGGATCAGCTGCTGATCCGGCGGCAGCTCGGCCTCGCGCCGGGAGCGCTCGATCCCGGCCTGCTGCGTGACCGGCTCCGGACCCTGGGCGAGAACGCCGACTACCGCGCCATCTGGCTTCGACCCACGGGCCCACCCGATTCCCTGACCCTGTCGCTGCTGGCCCGTCCGGCGCCGTCGCGACTCGCGGCGGCGGGTCTGGCCTACGACAACGATCTCGGCGGCCAGATGTGGGTCGGCGGGGTGGACCGCGGTACCGTCTTTCCCGGACTCGAAAGCTCCGTGACCCTCTCGCTCGCCGAGCTCAGGCAGGAAATAGGTCTCGGATTCCGCCGCGAAGTGCTGGGGCCGTTCATCCGCCGGCCCTTCCTGAGCGGGCTCATTGCCCGCGAATCGGTGCGACGTTTTTCGCCCGGTGGGGACGTGATCGAGCCGGAACGAACCCGCGAAGCCCGCGGCATGCTCGGGCTCGAACGCCGCTTCGGCCTGGAGTGGCGCGCCGCCGCGGGCGGGTTGGCCCACGCGTGGGATGCTCCCGGATCCAGGCGTACCAACGGGCTCGGCGGGTTTGTCGGGCTGTGGAGCGGCCCCCGGTACCGGGCGAGCGGCTTGTGGGCCGAAGCGGCCCTGACCCAGGCTTATACCCGGGTCGAAGTCGAAGCCCGCAAGGGCCTCCCGATCGCCGGCTTCCGGCTCACGCCTGGGCTCCGATTCGGGTACGGCCGGCACCTCCCGCTCATGGCGACCTTCATGCTGGGCGGCACCGAGGGATTCCCCGGACTCAACATCGGTGAGCTGCGGGGCGATCGTGAGCTCTACGCCAGCATCACCGTAGCGCACCGCTTGCTCGGCCCGGTAGAGGCGCGGTTCACCGGAGCCAGCGGCCAGGCCGCGTACGGGGGGCCCACGCTGCCGAGAGGCCGCTGGCAGGCGGGTGGGCGGGTGGGGCTCGCCGCCGAGACACCGATCGGCCCAATCCGGGTGGAATACGGTGTCGCGCGGGGGGAGCGTAACGGGTTCTTCGTGCGACTGGGCGACTGGTTCTGAGATGCAAAAAGGGGCGGCCGAGGCCGCCCCCTTCTCCCGCCGGAGCTATCGAGCCCGACTCAGTCCTTCCGTCCGAGCAGGTTCTTCTTGAAGCCCTCACCCGGCCCCGGCTTGGGACCGATCCAGCAGCGGAGCAGCGCGGCCGCGAAGTCCCGTCCGCCTACCGTGCCCTTTTCCTCGCCCGCAACCGACACCGCCGTCCCCGCGCCGGGCACGTAGGTGAAGGTCATTTCCTGGCCGTCCTTGATGTCGGCCATCAGGCCGCAGAGGTCGGCGAACTCCTTCTTCACGTCCTCCGACGCGTCGGGGGTGTTGTCCTTGAGCCCGTCGGTCCAGGCATCGCAGATCTTCCCTTTGTCCACGTTGCGCACAAAGTGCATCACCATCCGCCGGGGCTCATCCTCGGCCAGGATGGCGTCGGCGCTCTGGGACTTGGTCGCTACGTAGAGAGCGGCGACGTACACTTTGAAGATGGCCTTCTTGCGCACCGCGGCGCCGTTGAGTGCCAGGTTCTTGCCGGCCACCTCGATGTTCTCGGGAAGCACGACACCGTTGACGGTTCGGCTGCTGTCGACCGGTGCGTGCACCGGGGCCGCGGCAAGCAGGAGGGAGAGGGCGAGCAGCATGGGATGCCTACCTCGAGGAGAAGGGTGTGCCGTCGTGGGCCAACTTGTCGAATCGATCTATAGTTCGCAACCTCAGGGCCCACCGGACGGCGCGGTCAGGAGGACGCCCCCTGAAATGAGCTTCATGTTCCCGCCGGCCGGATGCTGGACGAAGAGATCGCGCCCGGTGTCGGTGAGCGCCGGGTACTGCTGTCCAACGGCCCGCATCATCGGGGCGAGGACGGTCTCCGGTACCGGGATACCCTGCACGGTTGCCCCTTCCAGGTGAAAGCGGGCGGCCTGCACCCCAGCCGGGATGAGCCTCACGCGCGCCTCGAGACGGGTGGACGGGGGGAGGATCATCACCAGTTGAGCCAAAGCCCGCCGTGCCTCCGGAGTGAGGTCTCCAATGGTCCCACCGATCCTGATGGCTCCGGTGTCGACCAGCACCCGGAACCCGAAGTCGGCCGGCAGGTCGTGGATCCCCAGTCGTGCCATCAGGTAGGCCGTGAAGTCCCCGCCGTCTACCCGCGCCTGCCGAAGCTGTCTGTCTACGAAGACGGAGTCCACGATTGCGGACGCCCGCGGCACGCCCGATGGCGCAATCCGGCGCCAGGTCGTGTCCTGCTGGGCGGGGAGCCGAGCCGTCGTGGCGAGCAGGAGGGCGGCCCCGGTGGCAAACCATGTGCTTTTGAGCATTTTTCTCCGTTGACTTCCTGGACATCAACTACCGCGCTCAGGACCGGACACCCGGCCCGGGGGGAGGATGCATGGAGTGGACCATTGTCGGCACCAACGTGCTGTACGCCGTCGTGGGGGTCATCCTGATGTGGGTGACCTACCGCGTGATCGATCGACTGACCCCTGAGGTGAACTTCGGCGAGGAGCTCCGGAAGGGCAATGTCGCCGTGTCCATCTTCGTGGCGGCGTTGTTCCTCGCGATTGCGATGATCATCGCCGGGGCGCTCAATTGAGGAGTCCCCCGCTCCACCGGGTGGCGCCGGTGCTGCTCGCGGTGGGCCTTTCCCTGATGGCCCGACCCGGGCTGGCGCAGCGCCACCTGGATCGGTACGACGACATCTTCCGCAAGTACAGCAAGCGGTTCTTCGGCGCCGGCTACGACTGGCGCCTCTTCAAGGCCCAGGGCCTGGCCGAGAGCAACCTCGATCCGTCCGCCACCAGCTGGGTCGGAGCCCGTGGCGTGATGCAGCTGATGCCGTCGACCTTTCTCGCGATCCAGTCGAAGAATCCTATGTTCCTCTCGATCGACGACGACGAGTGGAACATCGCCGCCGGAGTCTATCACGACCGCCAGCTCTGGCGCCTGTGGCGGGACGACTCGGTGAATGCGGCAGACCATCATCGCTTCATGTTCGCCAGCTATAACGCCGGACGGATGCCAATCCTCCGAGCGCAGGGCGTCGCCCGGTCTCGCGCACTCGACCCCAGGCTTTGGGCCAGCGTCGAGCAGGTGGCGCCGGCGGTGCGCCGCTGGCGTCACGCCGAGACGCTGGGGTACGTGCGAAAGATCGCCGCTAATCTCGACCGCCTGGATCCGAAGGGTCGGGTGATTCGACGGATACCGCCGTGAGGTGAATGCCCGGATGCACGCCGGTTTCCCCTCCCTGAGCCGGCGGATCAATGGAGTGGCGCTCCCAGATAGTCGCAGAGTTGCCTCCTGGAAACCTGCAACTGCGATATATCGTACGGTATTACGGACGATATATCGGAGGCGGATTACAAATGGGTAAGTCAAGAGATGACTGGGGTTTAGGGGAGTTTTTCGACGGTGTTCTCGGGTTTGCCGAGTGGGGCCGGGGTCACCGGCATCGCTGGCATGGGGGCCCACGCCGAGCCCAAATGTTCGAAGCCGGCGAGCTCCGGCTCGTCATCCTCCGGCTCCTCAAGGAGCAGCCCCGCCACGGTTACGATGTCATCAAGGCGCTGGAAGAGCGCATGGCGGGGTGCTACACCCCCTCGGCCGGCACGGTGTATCCCACCCTCCAGATGCTTGAGGACCAGGGCCTGGTCCGGGCCGAGGAGCACGACGGCAAGCGGGTGTATCACATCACGCCCGCCGGCGAGGCGCTCCTGGAGGAGCGGCGCAGCGAGCTGGACGACATCATCGATCGGGTGCGTGATACGGTACGCGACTTCGCCGGCGGTGCGATGGGCGATCTCAATCGGGCCTTCGGTCAGCTGGCCTCACGCACCTTCAAGGAGGCGTTTCGCCGCGGTCCGGGTGATCCCGCCGTGAAGCGGGTGGCCGAGATTCTGCGCCGGGCAACCGACGAGATCGAACGCGAATGGCACAACCGTGAGGCGCCGGCGGGCGGTGGAGGTGCGTCGTGAGCGCGTTCAGCATCATGATGCTGATCTTCGGATTCATCGTTGTCATGAATCTGACTCGCGGGGGACACCGGCGTCGGCGCTGGGAGCGCCTCCAGAGGGAATCCAGTCCGGTTTCCGCGGGCGATTTCGTCGACCTCGAGCGCCGGCTGGCCACAGTGGAACAACTCGAAGCGCGAGTCCTGGAGCTCGAGAATCGGCTCGATTTCACCGAGCGCCTCCTGACCAGCCGCTCCGAGCCGGGGGCCAGGGCGTAGTCCCGATCGACCACGGTCTTCAGGAAACAACGCGGGCCGCCTCGTCACCGGGGCGGCCCGCGCGCTAAGCGTGTGGGGAGGGCGCTAGATCAGCCCGGGCAAAGGCGCCGCGTAGTGGGCGGTGCGGGGCTCGGGCTCACCGTAGCGGCCCTGGCTCGCGTGCTGGCGATTCCATTCTTCCCGGAGACAGAACGGGTCGAGCCCATGGGGCCGATCCACCGCCAGGACCCCATCCAGGTGGTCGATCTCATGCTGAATCAGCTCCGCGCGATCCCGCTCCAGCTCCTCGGTGTGCCACTCACCCTTGATGTCCTGGTATCGGACCGCGACCCGGTACGCTCGCGCCACACGGACCAGCAGGGCGGGGAAGCTGAAGCAATCGTCCCAGACGGTGAAGTCCTCGTTGCCGACGTCGACGATCTCGGGGTTGATCAGCGGCCAGGGCTTGTCCATCTCCACGTACACGATGCGGACCGGGGCGCCAATCTGAGGCGCGGCAATCGCGCGGCCATAGCCGAAACGCGACTGGAAATCGCGCAGGGTCTCTCGCAGGTCGTCCAGGATCACCCGGACCGCGGTCGACCCGGGCTTCGCGATGGTGTCGCAGCGGGCCCTGAGGATCGGGTCGCCCAACATACGAATACGGTGAATGGTCATGACGAGAGAGCCTGCTTGGTTAGGTGCCAGAGCGACCCAGCCAATCTTGTGAATGGAGCACTCACCCACAATAGGGTCGCCAGTTGCCCGCAGATGGGAGTAGTACGCCATACTTCGTCGCATGTGAGCCGTCGTCGTGACACCGCTCTGTTTGGGGCACGCATTCCCTTATGCACGAAGCGTTTGCGAGTTTACACCAATTGTCTGGTAATTAGTTGACAAATGCGACAGATGACCTTAGGATTTCCGCCTATGGAAGCCTCCCTGAGTGAGCTGGCCGAGCACCCGTTGCCCCCTGCCTACAAGGGGCCTCGGGGTGTGATCCTGATGGCGCTGAAGCGCGCCGGGTCGCTCACCGCCCGGGAGCTGAGTGAGCAGCTGGGCCTCTCCTCCAATGCCATTCGGCATCACCTCCGCGAGCTCGAAACGGAGGCCGTGGTGGCCTACCGCCGCGAGCAGCGCGGGGTCGGCGCCCCGACCTATGCCTGGCACCTGAGTCCCGCAGGGGAAGCCCTCTTCCCGCAGCGCTACAAGGAACTGCTCACCGAAGTCCTGGAGCGGGTGGCCGAGCAGGCCGGGCGGCAGGCGGTGGTCACGGCCTTTCAGAGCCGCTTTGCCGATCTCTCCCGCCGGCTGCAGGCCGAGCTGGCGGACGCTCCCCAGGCTCGCCGGATGGACGTGGTCATGCGGGCCCTGCTGGAAGGCGGCTACATGGCGGAGTGGCGGAGGGAAGCCGGCGGCCTCCGCCTGGCCGAGCACAATTGTGCCATCCGGGCCCTGGCGGAACGCTTCCCCGAGATCTGCGAGGCGGAGGCGAAGTTCCTGTCGGAAGTGCTGGCGGCGGCGGTCGAACGCGAGGCCCACATGCTCGAGGGCTGTGCCGCCTGTGAATACAGCGTACGGTTTCCCGCCGAGCGGGAATCGCTGACGCCCCTCAACCTGGGCTCGAGGGCCCGCGAGGAGCACGCATGAGTTCGTCGGTCGAGTCCCTGGTCAATCGGGAATACAAATACGGCTTCGTCACCGAGATCGACGCGGACACCATTCCGCGCGGACTGAACGAAGACGTGATCCGGCTCATCTCGTCCAAGAAGCACGAGCCGACCTTCATGCTGGACTGGCGCCTCAAGGCCTACCGCCGCTGGCTGGACATGCGGGAGCCCCACCACTGGGCCAACGTCACCTACCCGCCGATCGATTACCAGGACGTCATCTACTACTCGGCCCCCAAGAGCAAGAAGCCCCTGGGGAGCCTCGACGAGGTGGATCCCGAGCTCCTCAAGACCTACGAGAAGCTGGGCATCTCGCTCACTGAGCAGAAGATGCTGGCCGGGGTCGCGGTGGACGCGATCTTCGACAGCGTCTCGGTGGCCACCACCTTCAAGGAGGCCCTGGCCAAGTCGGGGGTCATCTTCTGCTCGATGTCGGAGGCCGTCCGGGAGCACCCCCAGCTGATCGAGAAGTATCTCGGCTCGGTGGTGCCCTATAACGACAACTTCTTCGCGGCCCTCAACTCCGCCGTGTTCAGCGACGGCTCCTTCGTGTACGTCCCCAAGGGCGTTCGCTGCCCGATGGAGCTCTCGACCTACTTCCGCATCAACTCGGCCGACACCGGGCAGTTCGAGCGGACCCTGATCGTGGCTGACGAGGGGGCGTACGTCAGCTACCTCGAGGGCTGCACCGCTCCCAAGCGCGACACCAATCAGTTGCACGCGGCGGTGGTGGAGCTGGTGGCCATGAAGGACGCCACCATCAAGTACTCCACCGTGCAGAACTGGTATGCCGGTGATGCCGAGGGGAAGGGCGGGATCTACAACTTCGTGACCAAGCGCGGCAAGTGCGCCGGCGCGAACAGCAAGATCTCGTGGACCCAGGTGGAGACCGGCTCGGCTATTACCTGGAAGTACCCCAGCGTGATTCTCCAGGGCGATGACACGGTCGGCGAGTTCTACTCGGTCGCCGTGGTCAACGGCCGCCAGCAGGCCGACACCGGCACCAAGATGATCCACCTGGGTCGAAACAGCCGGAGCACCATCGTCTCGAAGGGCATCTCCGCCGGCCGCGGGAACAACAGCTATCGGGGGCAGGTCAAGGTTCTGCCCAAGGCGGACGGCGCGCGCAACTATACCCAGTGCGACTCGATGCTGATCGGGAACCGCTGCGGCGCCCACACCTTCCCGTATATCGACGTGCAGAACCCGACCGCGGCGGTGGAGCATGAAGCCTCCACTTCCAAGATCGGCGAAGATCAGATCTTCTACCTCAAGCAGCGCGGGCTCAACACCGAAAACGCCATCAGCATGATCGTGAACGGCTTCTGCAAGGAAGTCTTCAAGGAGCTGCCGATGGAGTTCGCGGTCGAGGCCCAGAAGCTCCTCGGGATCAGTCTTGAGGGGAGTGTCGGGTAGCAGGGCGAAGGCCGTTAGCCGTTGGCCGTCAGCCGTTAGCTGACTGGCGACAATGCGGGCCTCGCGGGACGAAACGGGAAGATAGAGCGAACGGCCAACGGCTAACGGCCAACGGCCCAGAGTGTGGAGATCCAGTCAGTGCTCGAAATCAAGAACCTGCATGCCCGGGCCGGCGACAAGCAGATCCTCAACGGCATCAACCTCACGGTCAACGCGGGCGAGGTCCATGCGGTCATGGGGCCCAACGGGTCCGGGAAAAGTACCCTGGCTCAGGTCCTCGCTGGACATCCAGCCTACACCGTCACCGAGGGCGAGGTGCGGTATCTCGGCCAGGATCTGCTGGACCTGGAGCCGGAGGAACGGGCCCAGGCCGGGGTGTTCCTCGCCTTTCAGTATCCGGTGGAGATCCCCGGCGTCTCCAACGCGTACTTCCTGCGCGCGGCGCTCAACGAGATCCGGAAGGCCCGGGGTGAGGACGAGATCGATCCTCTCGACTTCATGGATCTGATCGAAAAGAAGTTGGAGCTGGTCGAGTGGGGCCCGGAAATCACCGCCCGCGCCGTCAACGCCGGATTCTCCGGGGGCGAGAAGAAGCGCAACGAGATTCTCCAGATGGCAGTGCTGGAGCCGAAACTCGCGATTCTCGACGAGACCGACTCCGGCCTCGATATCGACGCGCTGCGGATCGTGGCCAACGGCGTTAACCGGCTCAGGCGCCCGGAGAACGCCACCATCGTGGTGACGCACTACCAGCGGCTGCTCAATTACATCGTGCCCGATTTCGTCCACGTGCTGGCCGGGGGGCGCATCATCAAGTCAGGCGGCAAGGAGCTCGCGCTCGAGCTCGAGGCCAGGGGCTACGAGTGGCTCACCGAGCCGGCGGTATCGGCGTGACCACCGCGTATCTGCACGACTTCGAGGGGTCCCTGGCGGTGGCGCCGCGGGCCGGCTGGCTGGACGACCTGCGGCGACTGGGGCGGGAACAGTTCGCCAGGACCGGGATCCCGACCAGCCGGGACGAGGACTGGCGGTTCAATAACATGGCCCCCCTTGCCGGGGCGGATTTCCGTCTCGCGCCGGCCGACGGCGGTGTGCGCCTAGAGGAGCTCCGCCCGTTTCTGCTGGCCCTCCCGGGCGTGAGCACCGTGGTCTTCGTGAACGGGCGCTATATGCCGGGTCTCTCGACGGTGGCGGCGCGCGGCGCCGGCGTCACCATCGGAAATCTCGCCTCCGCGCTGACCACCGCCGGCGACCTGGTCCGCCGCCATCTGGCCCAATACGATCTGCCCACTCGGGGCGGGTTCTCGGCCCTCAATACCGCCTTCATCCAGGACGGGCTGTTTCTGCATGTGGCGAGAGATGCGGATGCGGGGGCTCCGATACACGCGGTTTTCGTCACCAGCGCGCGGGGCGAAGGCGCGGCCACCCATCTGCGGAACCTGGTGGTGCTTGAGCCCGGCGCCCGAGCCTCGGTCTTCGAGAGTTACGTCGGCCTCACCGGTGGCTCTTACCTGACCACCGCGGTGACCGAGGCCGTGGTGGCCGCCGGGGCCTTCCTGGAGCATTCCAAGATCCAGCGTGAGAGCGAGGAGGCGTACCATGTCGGCACCACCCACCTCCACCAGGGCCAGGACAGCCGGAGCGAGTCCTTCTCGGTGAGCTTCGGGGGTGCCCTGGGTCGCAACAATCTGGACATGGTGCTGGACGGACCGGGGGTCGACAGCCAGCTCTTCGGCATGTACATGGCCCGAGGCCGGCAGGAACTCGATAACCACACCTCGATCCTCCACGCTCATCCCAACTGCTCCACCCGCGAGCTCTACAAGGGGATCCTGGACGACAGGTCGCACGGAGTCTTCAACGGGAAGATCTACGTGACTCCCGAGGCACAGAAGACCGATGCCAAGCAGACCAATCGCGCGCTGTTGCTGTCGGACACCGCGCGGATCGACACCAAGCCCCAGCTCGAGATCTTCGCCGACGACGTGAAGTGCACCCACGGCGCCACCGTGGGGAGCCTCGATCCCTTGGCGCACTTCTATCTGAAGAGCCGGGGCATCGGCGGGGTAGAGGCCCGGAGAATTCTGACGTACGCCTTTGCCGCCGAAGTCCTGGAAGCGATCCCCCACGAGCCGGTCCGGCGGCAACTGGAGGCGCTGGTGATGAGCCGGCTCGCGAAACTGGGGACCGCGGGATGACCGCCAGTCCGGCCGTCGCGAACGCCTTTGACGTCGCGCGGGTCCGGCGCGAGTTTCCCGTCCTGCGCACGCTGGTACAGGGCAAGCCGCTGGTCTACCTCGACAACGGGGCGACCAGCCAGAAGCCCCGGGTGGTGGTCGAGGCCGAGTCCGACTTTGCCCTTCTGCAGAGCTCGAACGTCCATCGGGGGGTTCATACCCTCAGCCACCGCGCCTCCGAACGCTTCGAGCAGGTGCGCCACGAGGTGGCGCGGTTCGTGGGCGCCGCGAGCCCGGCCGAAATCGTCTTCACCTCGGGAACCACTGCCGCGGTGAACCTGGTGGCCCTGAGCTATGCCCTGCCTCGGCTTCAACCCGGTGACGAGGTCCTCGTCACCGAGATGGAGCACCATTCGAACCTCGTGCCCTGGCAGCTTGCCGCCCGGGCCACCGGCGCCAGGATCCGGGCGATCCCGGTAACCGACGCTGGCGAGCTGGATCTCTCCGGCCTGGGCGCGCTGCTGACCTCCCGCACCCGGATCGTCGCACTCACGCACGTCTCCAATGTGCTCGGAACCGTGAACCCGGTACGCCGAATCGCTGACGAGGCCCACGCGGCCGGGGCGGTGGTGGTGGTCGACGGCGCCCAGGCGGTTCCGCACCTGCCGGTGGACGTGGTCGGACTCGGAGCCGATTTCTACGTGGCGTCGGCGCACAAGATGTTCGGCCCAACCGGGGTCGGGTTCCTCTACGGCCGGTCGGCGCTGCTCGAGCGCATGAAGCCGGCCCAAGGGGGTGGGGGGACGATCCAGTGGGTGACCATCGAGGACTGCTCCTTCGCCCCGGTTCCCGAGCGGTTCGAGGCCGGTACCCCGCCCATCGCGCAGGTCATCGGTCTGGGGGCGGCCATCGGGTGGATGGGATCGCTCGACTGGGCGCAGGTGGCGGCCCACGAGTCCGACCTGGTGGGCTACGCCATCGAGCGGTTGTCCGAAGTGCCGGGGGTCCGGGTGCTGGGTTCGGCCGCGGAGCGCGTCGGGGCGGTTTCGTTCGTCATGGACACGGTGCACCCCCACGACGTCGGTACGGTGCTCGACAGCCACGGGGTGGCGGTTCGGGCCGGGCACCATTGCGCCCAGCCCCTGATGCAGCGCTACGGGGTGCCGGCCACGGTCCGGGCCTCGTTCGCCCTCTACAACACCCGGGCCGAGGTGGACACGCTGGTGGAGGCGGTGCGTGACGTACGCCGGATTTTCGACCGATGACCGATACCCGGGAGCTGTACCAGGCGGTCATTCTCGACCACAACAAGTCGCCCCGCAACTTCCGCCCCATGGACGCGGCCAGCAGCGAGGCTGAGGGGTACAACCCCATGTGCGGCGACCACCTCAAGGTCTGGGTCAGACTTGAGGGCGACCGAATCGTGGATGTGAGCTTCCACGGGTCGGGGTGCGCCATCTCGAAAGCGTCGGCCTCCCTGATGACCACTTCGGTCATGGGGAAGACCCGGGAGGAAGCCCGCCGCCTCTTCGAGGGGTTTCACCGGATGCTGACCAGCGAGCTGGGGAGCGGTCAGGAAGTCCCGGCCAAGCTGGCCGTGTTCGCCGGGGTGCGGGAATTCCCGATGCGGGTGAAGTGCGCTACACTGTCATGGCACGCGCTCAAATCGGCGCTCGAGAACCCAGGGTCCTAAAGGAGAAGGCAATGCCGTACGATTCGAGAATGGTCCAGCCGATGCGCGAGGAACTGACGCGCCTCGGCGTGAAGGAGATGAGAACCGTGGCCGAGGTGGATGCCGCGCTGGGCGACCCCCGGGGCACCACGCTGGTGTTCGTCAACTCCGTGTGCGGTTGCGCCGCCGGTACCGCCCGCCCGGGACTGGCGCTGGCACTGCAACATGCCAACCGGCCCCAGAGCATCACCACGGTTTTCGCCGGCCAGGACCTCGACGCCACCGCCCGGGCCCGGCAGTACTTCAGCGAGTACGCTCCCAGCAGCCCGTCGATCGCTCTGTTCCGCGATGGGGAAGTGGTGCATTTTGTCCACCGGCACATGATTGAAGGCCACTCGCCCCAGCAGATCGCCCAGGCGCTTATCGAGGCGTTCGACAAGCATTGCGCCACGGCACCGGCCAGGTGACCATGTCGGGTCACGTCTTTCATCCAGGGCATTCGGAGCTGCACGGGATCACCGTCGTGCTGGAGACGGCCGATGACGTGCTCTATGTCGGGCGCTACCACGAGGAGACTGAGCGGGGGATCCTGCTGCACGATGTGGCGGAACACCGCGGTGGGGACCAGAGGGAGGAGTTCCTCCGAAAGACCCTCACATTCGGCGTGCGAGCGCAACATCCCCATCTGGTCGTGCCCGCGGCAGACGTGCGGCGGGTGGTCCGTCTGGTAGAATGGGGGGAATCGGCGGCCGGTTAGACAATGAGCCGAGAGGTACGACGCGGAGCCGGGCAACCGGCTCCGCGTTTGTTTTACGGCCAGACCTGGTCTCCTTCTTCATCGATCAGGGTGATTGCATCCACCGGACAAGTCCGGGCGGCATCGAGGATACGCTTGCTCCTGGCGCCTTCAGGATCCACCACCACGCAGACCTCCTCGTCATCGAGGCCGAAGACCGTGGGTGCGAGCGACACACATTCGGCATTGCTCTGGCACGCTTCCCGATTCACGACAATGCGATAGAGCATGGGTGAGGTGGGTGCTGGGTTGCCGCCGGGAGGCGCCGCGGACCACTGCAGCGCACGATGCATCAATTAGCTCCGACGGGGCGACCGGGCAAGACAAGTGTCCTTGACACTATGTCAAGTATGCTTTACATTGCCGTCTCCTTCATCCGAGTGGTGTAGTGCGCGTTCGATTCTGGGCCGCCTTCTGGGCCATCGTTGCCGGGGTTACCGCCGTGGTTTGCGGCCATCTGGTCCGGACCTATGAGTGGAGTTACGGGGCCCGGGTGGTGCTCGCGCTGGCCCCGGTGATCCCGATGGGTATCTACTGTGTGCTGGCGGTGCGAATCGTCCGCGGCCTGGATGAGCTCGAGGCGCGGGTTCACCTCGAGGGGGCGCTGTTTGCGTTGCTCGGATCGGCGATGGTCACCATGACCGCGGGCCTGCTGGTCAAGAGCGGGTTGATCCCGCCGGTGACCCTCGGGAGTGCCTGGCCCTGGCTGTGGACCATCGCGTTTCTCCTCTGGGGAGCGGGCACTTTCATCGCCGGGGCGCGGTACCGGTGAAGAACCGCTTGCGAGACCTGCGGGCGGAGCAGTTCTGGTCTCAGGGCGACTTGGCGGCACGACTCAAGGTCTCGCGCCAGACGGTAAATGCCATCGAAACCGGGCGCTACGACCCCAGCCTGCCGCTCGCCTTCGCGATCGCGCGACTGTTCGGCCGGCGAATCGAGGACATCTTCCTCCCCAATGACACTACCTGAAACATCATGGCTCGACAGGGCGTACACCTCGCCCAATCCTCTCGACCCGGGAGTCCTATGAGTTCCCCTGTTGTGCTGGTTGACCGTATCACCAAACGCTATGCCGGTCATACGGCGGTGCGGGAGTTGTCGCTTGAGGTGCCACGAGGAGGGATCTTTGGCCTCCTCGGCCCCAACGGTGCGGGGAAGACCACGACGATCCGCATGCTGCTGAGCATCATCACGCCGGACTCGGGGCGAATCTCGCTCCTGGGGGCGGAACGAACCGGACGAGACCTTTCCTCCCGTATCGGCTACCTCCCGGAGGAGCGGGGCCTCTATCCCAAGATGAGGGTGCTGGATCAGCTGGCGTTCCTGGGGGAGTGCAAGGGCATTTCCCGCTGGGATGCGCGCAAGCGAGCCAAGGCCTGGCTCGAGCGGCTGGGGCTGGCGGACTGGGCGCTTCGGAAGGTTTCCGACCTTTCCAAGGGCATGCAGCAGAAGGTGCAGTTCGCGGGCGCCCTGCAGCACGAACCGGAGTTGGTCATCCTGGACGAACCGTTCAGCGGTCTCGACCCGGTCAACAGTCAGGTGATGCGGGACGTGGTCGTCGAGGTCGCCCGAAGCGGTCGGACGGTGCTCTTCTCCACCCACATCATGGAGCACGCGGAGAAAATGTGCGACCGGATCGTCATCATCGCCCGGGGCGAGAAGATCGTCGACGGATCCCTGGCGCAGGTGAAGCGCGACTTCGGGAAGAGCCACCTGGCCCTCACCTTCACCCGGAACGCGGCTGGCGCCAGGTCGATCCTGGCCGACCGCCAGATGGTGGCTCGGGCCGACGACGCCGGGGCCAGCGCCGAGGTGGAACTGGCGGAGGGGACCGAGCCGGAAACGCTGCTCAAGGCGTTGGTTCTGGCGGATGTCGGACTCTCGCGATTCGAGGTGGTCGAGCCGTCGCTGCAGTCGATCTTCATTGCCAAGGTCGGAGCTGACGCCGCGACACCCGCTGCTCGGGCGGAGGTCGCATGAACAAGATCCTGGCTGTCATCCGGCGTGAGTTCATCGAGCGGGTCCGGACCCGCGCCTTCATCATCGGGACCTTGATCGTTCCGCTGACCACCTTCGCCTTCGCCTACATTCCCCAGCTGCTGATCAGGCGGGATACCCGGCCACGCACCCTGGTCATCGTGGACGCGGCCAGCGGCACCAGTGGGGCCCAGATCGAGGCGGCGCTGCGTTTGCACACCGTGGGGACCGCTGAAGCCAAGCGCGCGCGCTACAACCTGGCGCGGCTGCGGACCACCGATCCTGAGCGGGTTCGCGATTCCCTGATTGCCCAGGTGGATGTCGCCTCCGAGGCAGGGAGCGGCCTCGACGGACTTCTGGTCCTTACCGACGCGGGCCTCGATGACGGGAAGCTCAAGTACTACGGATCCAATGTCGCCAGCATCAACGACATGCGGATCCTCGAGCGAGCTATTGCGCCGGTGGTACGAAGCGCCCGGCTGCAGCGCCTGGGTGCCGACTCCGCCATGCTCGCGGCGGCGGCGGTCAACCTCGATCTCCAGACTAGCAAGGTGAGCGAGGGCAAGCTGACCGGAGAGAGCGGGGAAAGCTCCTTCTGGCTCGCCTATATCACCTCCTTCGTGATGTACTTCTCGCTGATCCTGTACGGGCTCCAGGTCATGAGTGCGGTGCTGGAGGAGAAGTCGAACCGGATCGTGGAAGTGCTGATCTCGAGCGTCACCCCCTTCGAACTCCTGCTGGGCAAGGTGATCGGCGTGGCGGGCGCCGGCCTCCTGCAAATCGGCATCTGGGCATCGGCCGCGTTCCTGATCACGTCGCGGATGACCGGGGGCGCGGCCAGCGGCGTAGAGCAGGTGGCGGTGGATGGCACCCGCCAGAGCGTGAGTGTCCCTACAGTGAGCGTGGAGCTGGTGGTCGTCGTGTTGACGTTCTTCCTGCTCGGCTTCCTCCTGTATTCGGCGCTCTACGCCGCGGTCGGGGCCATGTGCAGCTCTCAGCAGGAGACTCAACAGGCGGCCCAGCCGGTGACAATTCTGCTGGCCCTCGGATTCATCTCGATGTTCGCGCTGATCAACGACTCCTCGAGCGGGCTGGCGCAGGTCCTGAGCTACATCCCGTTCTTTGCCCCGCTGGTGATGCCGGTGCGATACGCGCTCTCGCCGCTTCCCTTGATTCAGGTGCTCGGCTCGGCCGCCGCCACGCTCCTCGGGGTGGTCGCCGTTGTCTGGGTGGCGGGGCGGATCTACCGGGTCGGCATCCTGTCCTACGGGAAGAAGCCGAGCCTCCGGGAAGTGTGGAGCTGGGTGCGAACCGCCTGAGCATCGGGTCGGTCGGTCGGGGAAGGGCGGCAGGGGCTGGGATCCGCTCCTGTCGCCTTTCCGCGTCCCGGTCCGGGGGTGTAGGTTCTCGGGATGGAGCGCTACGATGTCATCGTGATCGGGGGTGGGCATGCCGGCAGCGAGGCGGCCACCGCGGCCGCCCGGCTGGGTGTCCGGACCTTGTTGATCACGCAGAGTCTCGAGACCATCGGCCAGATGTCGTGCAATCCCGCAATCGGAGGCATTGCGAAGGGCACCGTGGTGCGGGAGGTCGATGCCCTGGGTGGGGTCATGGGTCGAGCCACCGACCGGGCGATGGTGCAGTTCAGGATGCTGAACCGGTCGAAAGGTCCCGCAGTCTGGTCGCCGCGGGCACAGTGCGACCGCGGCCTCTATCGACGGGCGGTGCGGACCCTCCTTGAGCAACAGCCCCATCTCGACTTCGCCCAGGGGATGGTCAGCGAACTGGAGGTCCGGGGCGGGCGGATCCGCTCGGTTCTGACGGCGGAGGGTCGCCGATTCGGCTGCCAGGCGCTGGTCGTGACTGCGGGGACCTTCCTGCGGGGCCGTATTCACCTGGGGCTCAATGCTCCGATGCCGGGTGGGCGGGCGGGCGACATGCCCTCTGTTCAGTTGTCGGAAGCCATTGCGGCACAAGGGATTACGCTAGAACGCTTCAAGACAGGCACCCCGCCAAGGATCGATGGCAGGTCGATCGACCTGGGTCAGTTTCCTCGGCAGGATGGTGATCCCGACCCCTATTGGTTTTCGACGTTCGAGCGGGCGGGTCGCCTACCTCAGCTCCCCTGCTACCTCGCGTGGGCGGGGCCGGAGCTCTGTGGCATCATCCGGGACCATCTTCAGGAGTCTGCCCTATACGGGGGGGCGATCAGCGGTCGCGGGCCTCGGTACTGTCCGAGTATCGAGGACAAGGTCGTGAAGTTCCCTGACGCGGAGCGGCATCAGCTCTTTCTGGAGCCGGAGGGTCTTGAGACGTCGGAGCTTTACGTGAACGGCCTCAGCACCTCACTCCCGCCCGCCGTGCAGCTTCAGTTCCTCCATTCGGTGCCGGGCCTTGAAGGCGCGAGGATGACTCGGCCCGGTTATGCGATCGAGTATGACTACGTCCCTCCGACCCAGCTCGATCACACCCTCGAGCTCAGGGGCATCGACGGCCTGTATTGCGCGGGCCAGGTGAATGGAACGACAGGGTACGAGGAGGCAGCTGGGCAGGGACTCCTGGCGGGAGTCAACGCGGCGCACCGGGCGCTTAACCGTCCGCCGTTCGTGCTACGGCGGGATCAGGCGCTGATCGGGGTTCTGGTAGACGACCTCGTCTCACGGGGGGTGGATGAGCCCTACCGGCTCTTTACCTCGCGAGCGGAATTTCGACTCCTCTTGCGGCAGGACAACGCCGCGCGTCGACTGCTCGACTCCGCTAATCGACTAGAGATCCTATCGGCGGAGGAAGTCGCCCTGGTTGAGGGGAGGCTCCGACGGGAGGAAGGCGCCATGGAGTTGGCGCGGTCCACTCCGGTGGATCCGCTGCGGGTCAACCCGCATCTGGTCCAGATCGACAGCGGCCCAATCGAGAGTCCCGTCAGAATCGCCGAGTTAGCCCGTCGGCCCGGTGTCGGGTTGGGGCTTCTGTTTGAGGTCGCTGGGCTGGCAGCCATTGAGCCGGAGGACCTGGCGTGGGGCGAGATCGAACTCAAGTACGAGGGGTATTTGCTCCGAGAGCGTGACTCCGCGACTCGGCTTGCGTCCATGGAAGATTATCCGATCCCGATCGAAGCCCCGATCCAGGAGTTCAAGTCCCTCTCATACGAGGCTCGGGAGAAATTGAGCGCCCAACGCCCCGCGACACTGGGCCGGGCCGGACGCATTCCGGGGATCTCACCCAGCGACCTTCAGAACCTGGTCTTGGAGCTCACCAAGTGGCGTCAACACTTGGAGGCCTGCTCTCGCTGACGTTGCACGTGAAACGACGCGAGGTGGGGGACGATGTTGCACGTGAAACATCTTCCTCATTTCCCACGAGGGCCCAAACTGCTATATTCAGTCTTCCCGCCGATCGCAGTGTCGTAGTACCGATTTTTGCTCGCAACTCATTGTAAAATAAAGATATAAGATGGCGCGAATAATCGCGATTGCGAACCAGAAGGGCGGAGTCGGCAAGACCACGACGGCCGTCAATCTCGCCGCCTCCCTCGCGATTGCGGAGCGGAAGACCCTGCTAGTCGACGCCGATCCTCAGGGCAACGCCACCAGTGGTGTAGGGGTGCGTCGCGACCGGCTACGCTACTCGCTGTACGATGCGCTCATCGAGGGGCGGCCGCTCTCGGATGTCATCCTCAGCGATTCCACGCTGCCGTACCTCGACGTCGTCCCGGCGACCCAGGATCTCGTTGGCGCGGAGCTCGAGCTGGTCGAACGGAGCGATCGGGAGAGCGTATTGCGACGGGTGCTCGAACCGGCGCGCGCGACCCATGAATTCGTCCTGATCGACTGCCCGCCCTCGCTGGGCCTCATCACGCTCAACGTCCTGGCGGCCGCCGATGGGGTCATCA
>CAZXRC010000038.1:0-26973 GCA_964642475.1 uncultured Gemmatimonadaceae bacterium
ATGCGCCCGGCCACTTCGCTCATGGGCATAAGCAGCGGCAACGTTCCCTTGGCATCTCGAATCGTCTCGTAGGCCACGGCGGTGACACCGGCCTTCAGCACGGCCCGCGTCAAAAGCTCGTCGGCGGCAAAGTGGAAATAGGTATAGATGACCTGCCCCGCCCGCATCCGCGGCCACTCCACCGCGATCGGCTCCTTCACCTTCATGATCATCTCGGCCTTGGCCCAGACGGCATCGGCGGTGGGCAGGATCCGGGCGCCCGCCGCGACATACGCCTCGTCGGTGAAGCCGCTCCCGAGCCCGGCACCCTGCTCGAGATACACCTCGTGCCCGCGGGTCACGAAGGCTTCCGCGCCCGCGGGGACCAGCGCCACGCGGTTCTCGTTGGTTTTGATTTCCTTCGGCACGCCGATGATCATGGATAGACCTTGTCAATAGGACGGTTGTCGACTCGAGAAGGGCGGAGTGAGGGGCCAAAGGCTCCTCGCCGCTCCTTCTCACTCCTTCCTCTCAGGCCCCAGCCGGACCAGGGTCTGCCGGTCCGGGGCGAAGTACTCCGCCGCCAGCGCCTGGACATCGTCGCGGGTGACGGCGTCGATCTCGGCCAGCACCGAGTCGAGCGTGCGATAGGCCTGCTGGTGCAGTGCGAAGGTGGCCAGGCGGTTCATCCGGCTCACCGGGCTCTCCAGCGACAGCATGACCTGCCCCCGCAGCTGCTGTCGGCCGGAGACCAGCTCCTCCTCCGACAGGCCTTCGCGGGCGAGCCGGGCGTACTCGGCCCGAATCGCCTCCTCCGCCGCGTCGGCGGTCGCGGGCTGGGTGCCGACATAAACCCCCGAGAGCCCAGCCGAAGCAAGGAACTGCTGGTAGGCGTAGACCGCGTAGGCCAGCCCCAGCTCCTCGCGAATCCGCTGGAAGAGCCGGCTGGACATCCCGCCGCCGAAGACGTTGGTGATGATCGAGAGGGCGAACCGGCGGGGATCCCGATAGGGGAAGGTGTCCGAGCCGAACACCAGGTGGACCTGGGCCGTGTCCCGCGCCACCCGGTGGGTCTTGCCCCGCACGGCGGGGCGAGGCGCGACTGCCGGCTTGGGTGGTGCCGAGGCGGTGCCGTCCGTCCACCCCTCCCGGGCAAGGAGCTCGAGGACCTGATCGTGCTCCACCCGCCCGGCCACGGCCACCACCGAGTTGCCGGGATAGTAGCCGCTCTGGTGCAGCGCCTGGAGATCCCCCGCCGAAAGCCCCCGCACCGTCTCGGGCGTGCCGAGGATGGAGTAGCCGTAGGGGTGGTCGGGCCACAGCTGATCGTGGAACAGCTCATAGACCAGGTCGTCGGGGGTATCCTCGACGGTGGCGATCTCCTCCAGCACGACGTTCCGCTCCAGCGCGAGGTCATCCTCGCGCAGGAGCGGCCGGCGGGTCAGATCGGTCAGGACGTCCAGGGCCCGGGGGAGGTCCTCGTCGAGGACGTGGGCCTGGTAATTGGTATGGTCGCGGCTGGTGTAGGCGTCGAGCGAGCCGCCTCGCACCTCGAGCTCGAGGGCGAGCTGCCGCGCGGTGCGGCGCTCGGTACCCTTGAACACCATGTGCTCCAGCAGATGGGATACACCCATCTTGCTCCGGGCTTCGTGCGCGCTGGCGGTCCTGACCCAGATCCCGGCGGCGATGGACCGCACCCCGGGGAGCAGTTCGGTCAGGACGGTCAGCCCGCTCGGCAGGACAGTCCGGTGGAGCCCCTGGTCGAGCTTGATCGTCTCCACGGGAATCGCTGTCTCACTCCTTCGGAATGAGCGCCTTCCGGGACAGCTTCATCCGGCCCTTCTCGTCGACTTCCAGCAGCTTGACCTTCACTACGTCGCCCTTCTTGACCACGTCCTCGGTCTTTTCGGTCCGGCCGTGCTGCAGCTCGCTGATATGGAGCAGGCCCTCGACCCCCGGCATGATCTCGATGAAGGCGCCGAACGCGGTGGTGCTCTTGACCGGGCCCTCGTAGATCTTCCCCACCTCGGGTTCCGCCACCATCGAGGCGATCATCTGGCGGGCCTTCTCCCCCGCTTCGCCGCCCACCGCCGCGATGGTGACCAGGCCGCTGTCCTCGATGCTGATCTTGGCCCCGGTGGCATCCTGGATCCCGCGAATGGTCTTGCCCTTGGGGCCGATGATGTCGCCGATCTTGTCCGGCTTGACCATGAGCGTGATGATCCGGGGCGCGTGAGGCGAGAGATCGGCCCGGTGCTTCGGAAGCACCTTGTCCATTTCCTTGAGGATGTGGAGCCGGCCCTTTCGGGCCTTCTCCAGCGCCTCTTCCATGATCTTCAGGTCGAGCCCTTCGATCTTGATGTCCATCTGGATCGAGGTGATGCCGCTGGTGGTGCCGGCCACCTTGAAGTCCATGTCGCCCAGCGCGTCCTCGGAGCCGAGAATATCGGTGAGGATGGCGATCTTCTTGCCTTCCTTGATCAGGCCCATGGCCACCCCGGCGCAGGCGGCCTTCATCGGCACGCCGGCATCCATCAGGGCCAGGGACGACCCGCATACGGTGGCCATCGAGGACGAGCCGTTGGACTCGAGAATCTCGGAGACCACCCGGAGCGTGTACGGGAAGCTCTCGTAGTCGGGGAGCAGCGGCTGGATCGCCCGCTCGGCCAGGGCCCCGTGCCCGATCTCGCGGCGGCTGGTGCCCCGGATCATCTTCACTTCGCCGGTGGAGTACGGCGGGAAGTTGTAGTGCAGCATGAACGACTTGGTGGATTCGCCGGCGGTATCGATGCTGTCGATCCGCTGCTCGTCGTCCTGAGTGCCAAGGGTCGCGGCCACCAGCGCCTGGGTCTCCCCCCGCTGGAACAGTGCCGAGCCGTGGGTCCGCGGCAGGAGCCCGGTCTCGATGCTGATCGGGCGGATGGTATCGGTGTCGCGCCCGTCGACCCGCTCGCCCTTCTCCAGCACCTGGGCTCGCATGACCCGGTACTCGATATCATCGAACAGGGCGGAAACCGCCTTGGCCGACTCAGGGTGCTCGGCGACGCAGGCTTCCTGGACCTTGACCTTGATCGCCTTGACGTTGGCCGCGCGGGCGTGCTTGTCCTTGGCGTTGATCGCCTTGGCCACTTCCTTTTCGGCCAGCTCGGTCACCCGCTTCACCAGCGCCGGATCTACCGCTTCCTTCGTCCATGCGATCTTCTCGACCTTGGCCTTGGCCGAGATCTTGTCGCAATGCCCCAGGATCTCCCGGATCCCCTTCTGGGCCACCTTGAGCGCTTCCAGCGCCTCGGCCTCGGAGATCTGGAGTGCGCCCCCTTCGACCATCAGGATCGAGTCCGCGCTCCCGCTGACGGTGAAATCGAGCGAGGAGAACTCCAGCTGCTGGAAGGTCGGATTGAGAATCCAGTTGCCCTCCACCCGGCCCACCCGAACCGCGGCGATCGGCCCGTTCCACGGCACCGACGACACGCTGAGCGCCAGCGACGCCGCCACCACCCCGAGCACGTCGGCGTCATTCTCCTGGTCGGCCGAGAGCACCGTCACGAAGACCTGCACCTCGTTCTTGAAGCCCTCGGGGAACAACGGCCGGATCGAGCGGTCGATCACCCGCGACGCGAGGATCTCCTTGTCGCTGGGACGGCCTTCCCGCTTGAGGAACCCGCCCGGGATCTTGCCCGCGGCGTAGGTCTTCTCGCGATATTCGACGGTGAGAGGGAAGAACGGGAGTGCCGACTGATTGGGCGACACGGTGATGGCGGCGAGGACGACGGTATCTCCGAACTGCAGATAGGCCGACCCGGCGGCCTGCTTGGCCAGGCGGCCGGTCTCCAGAATCAACCGACGGCCGGCGAACTGCGTCTCTGTGCGATGTACGGTCACGACCTGTCCCTGTGCCAGTGGCCCAAATAGGTTGAAGGGCGTCCCGGCCCTGTTGGCCAAGACGCCCTGAGATCCCGCGGAAGGTTAGTGTCGAAGTCCGAGCTGCTCGAGCAAGGCCCGGTAGGTGGCCAGGTCGTTGCGCTTGAGATAGTTCAGCAGCCGACGGCGGGTCCCGACCATCTTGAGGAGCCCGCGGCGACCGTGGTGGTCCTTGGGGTGGGTCCGGAAGTGATCGGTGAGAGAGTTGATCCGCTCGGTGAGCAGGGAGATCTGGACCTTGGCGGAGCCGGTGTCCGACTCATGAACCTGCTGCTTGGCGATGACCGCCTGCTTGTCAAAACCCATGCTGCGTTTATCCTCTTGGACCTGTGTGGGCGGCGCCCACCGACTCGTATTTGTAAGTAGCTCAACAAAATAACGCGTCACCGCGCCCCCGGGCAACCCCGCGTATGACCCCTTCTCCCAACCCAGCCCCAGGCCAGCCCGCCCCGGGAGACCGGTTGGGCCGATACACCCTCGACCAGCTGCTCGGTCAGGGCGGCTTTGCCTGGGTCTATGCAGCCACGCGGGATGACGGTAAATCGTTTGCTATCAAGGTCTTGAAGCCTCGCTACGCGACCGA
Source organism: uncultured Gemmatimonadaceae bacterium (assembly GCA_964642475.1). GTDB lineage: Bacteria > Gemmatimonadota > Gemmatimonadetes > Gemmatimonadales > GWC2-71-9 > JADJOM01. The sequence goes on from CAZXRC010000038.1 coordinate 4,484, forward strand.
CCGGGCCTTCGAGAGCCGCTTCCGGCAGGAGGCAGCCCTCGCCGCCGGCCTGATCCATCCCAACATCATCCATATCGAAGAGGTGGCCGACGCGTCCGACGCGGAGCTCCAGCCCTTCTTCGCGATGGACCTCTACCCCGACACCCTGAGCGAGCGCCTGGGACGGGAGATCACCCTTCCCGAGGCCGAGGTCGTCGCGATTGCCACCGGCATCACCGAGGCCCTGGCCTTCGCCCATCGAGAGAACCTGGTGCATCGGGACATCAAGCCCGACAACATCCTGCTCGCCGCCGATCAGCGGCCGGTACTCACCGACTTCGGCATTGCCCGGGCGGTGAGCAACTACGTCGCCGCCACCGGCTACACCATGACCATCGGCACCCCGGCATACATCTCGCCGGAGCAGGCCCAGGGCCGCCCGGTCGACGGACGCTCCGACCTCTACTCCCTCGGCATCACGCTCTATCGGAGTCTCACCGGCGAGGTGCCCTTCAAGTCACGCGACTGGTTCGAGCTGGCCCGGATGCACGTGGAGGACAAGCCCGAAGCGCTCCACCAGCGGCGGCCCGACGTCTCGCGACGGGTGGAACGGATCATTCTCCGACTCCTGGCCAAGCACCCCGACGACCGCTATCCCTCGGCGACGGCGCTGCTCGAGGATCTCCACGACATCGCCGCGCGAACCCGGTCGACCGACGACATCCCGATCCCGGAGGCCTATGGCCGGGATTCGAAGCCGGTGGAAAAGAAGAGTTGGTGGAAGCGGCTGGGGGGGTAGGCGTCGGGCAAGCGGGCCGAGGTCGCGCGAAGCGCGAGGGTCGGGGGGAACACGGAGCGGGGCGTGAGTGAGCCCGTCCTCTCTGGGGGCTCGCCTTGTGAGCGGACTTCAGGCCCGCCGAGCGTTCCTCTCGACCCGAGCGCTACCGCGCTCATTTCTTGAACGTGCTCTCCGCCGGCGCCACGAGTGAGGTCATCTGCGGATCCAGCGTATACAGATCCGCCTGGTCATTCACCCGCATCACGAAGGTCGACGCGATCGAATCGAGCGCCACGCTCGCGATCGGCTCCCCGGTCAGCCCATACAGCCTGACACTCCGCTCCGGCGGCGAGAACTTCGCCGAATCGGCCTGGGCGGGGGTGGGGAAGCTGGTGGCCCGGAGTTCCCGGACGACAGCCAGCCACCGGGCGACCTTGGTCGAATCGGCGAGGCCGCCCGTGGCAAAGCTCCACGCCGTCCCGCTCCGACTCAGCCCGTAACGCTGCCGGCCTCGCACCACCTCGACCCTCGCGATGCCGTCCGGAGCGAGTGCCAGCACCTGCCTCTCCCGCCAGTCCTCCAGCGGCTGCACCGTCAGGTCCGCGAAGGTCCCCCGGAGCAGGAACACCCGGTTGTCGCCTGCCGCGCGCACGTAGAACCCCTCGAAGTCCGGTCCCCGATTCCCGAACCACAGATCCAGCAGCGTCGCACCGCCGCCCTGCACCGTTAGGTGCTTCCCGGCGACGCTATCGACCCCCAGCCGCCCGTGCGATTCCGGGCTCTGGGCGACCAGTTCGCTCCGGAGGGTGGTGTCCGCCAGCGCGCGGAAGAACGTCTCTACCACTTTGGGCGCGGCGGGATGGCCGTTGACGCTCCACGCCGTGCCCTGCCGCGAGAGGCGCAGCGTGTCCCCTGGGCCGACGTAGGCGATCGACTCGGCGCGATCGGGACCGATCCGGGGCAGCGTGAAGCCCACCGGCACATCCCCCGATGCGTGGTGCAGCAGGGCCAGACCGCCCCACGCCGCGAGCGCCACCAGCAGTACCAGCCCGATCCGGAGCAGGACCTTGGCGCTCATGCGGCCTCCGGTGCAGACCCGCCCCCGAGCGGCGTCCAGGGCACCAGGGCCCGGCGCCGGCGTGCCATCAGCCGGAGCACGCCCCACGCCGCGAGCAGGAGAGGCACACCCACCAGGTTCAGGTACTTCACGCCCTCCTGCAGCACATGACTGGCGTAGAGCAATCGGGGCGGACGGCGGTCGCGGCTCCGGATGGAGATCAGCGCCTCGTCCTGCGCCAGCCAGTCGATCGCGTTGAGGGCGAAGGTGGCGTTGTCCGGCGCCCCACCCAGGTAACGGTCGGTGGCGAACTCCATGTTGCCCACCAGCACCAGCCGCCCCGCATGCGTGCCGGTGTCCCCCGCCGGGGCCTGTACCGAGACCGCCAGCATCCGAGACTTGAGATCGACCGGCGGGAAGGTCCGGGTCGGATCCAGGTTGATATCGCCCTCGGCGACCCCGCCGGCGCGACTCGACACCAGGAGCGGGGTCACCGAGCCGGGCCTGGCACCGGTGGTGTCGATCGAGCTCACCCACGGCAGGAAGACCTCACTCACCCCGTCGGTGACCGGGTTGGTGCCGCTCCCCCCCCTGGCCCGGACCCAGAAGGGGTACGGTTGGTACACTCCCTGGCCGCCGGGGACCGGCACCAGTTGGTTGGAGGAGAGATCGTAGATCAGGTCGGGCCGGACCTTCACCCCGAAGGGCTTGAGGAGCCCGTTCCACACCGGCTCCCGGCCGCGCGCCCGGGGATTGGCGCCGTCGATCGGGGCACCGCTGGTCATCACCAGGGCGCTGCCCCCACGCTCGAAGAACGCCCCGAGGGCCTGGACCGCGAGGAAGGAGAGACTGTCGGGCTGGCCCGCGATGACCAGGGTGCGAAGGGTCGTGTCGGCCAGGGTCATGAAATCGCTGAGCGACACCGGCGTCACCTCGTAACTGCGGGCCAGCTGCTCCTGCACCGTACCGAGGGTCCGGCCTTCCTGACCCCAGCCATCCATGGCCACGATCAGGCCGACCCGCGGCTTGCGGGTGCGCGTCAATCCGCGGATCGCCGCCGCGATCCGGTACTCGAGGTCGTCGGTGCGGCGCACGAAGGGAATGGCCTCGTTCCCATCGGCATACTGGATGGCGAGACCGAAGTACCCTTCCTTCACCTGCAGCGACGACTGACCCACCACGTTGAACTGGACCGGCTGGATTCCGAGGTTCTGCGCCTCGCGCCGGGCATCGGGGCTTGCCGCGGGGTCCTTCTCGATCAGCTTGACCTTGCCCTTGCCGGCGGCGCGCAGGTCGCCGAGCAGGTCGTCCAGGTCCCGCTTCATCAGCCCGACTTCGGCCGGGAGCTCGTCGGAGGCGTAGACCTTGATGGTCACGAGGTCGCCGAGGGAGCCCACCAGCTGCCGGGTCGCGGGCGCGAGGGTGTAGGCCCGGCCCGGGGTGAGATCCAGCCTTCCGCCGATGTAGCTGCCCAACAGATTCACCACCACCAGCAGGCCGACGATCAGCAGCACCCCCACTCGGAGCCGCCGCACCGCTCCCTGCCCCGCCGCCAGCTTGCGCCCCATCAGGGCGCCGTAGGCGAGGGCCAGGAAGATCGCCGCGAGCGAGAGGAAGTAGACCACGTCCCGCAGATCGATGACCCCGCGGCCGAGGCTGTCGAAGTGCGACAGCACGCCCAGGCGGGCGGCCACCAGTCCCAGCTGCGGCGGGAGTCCCACCACCAGCGGGTTGAGTCCCACCAGGACCAGCAGGAACATCACCGCGACCGCGACGATGAAAGCGGTGATCTGACTCCGGGCGATCCCCGAGGCCCAGACGCCCACGCCGGCCAGGCCGGCGGCCAGCAGGGCCGCCCCGACGTACTGGGCGAACACCGCCCCCCACGGCAGCTCGGCCCCGAGCGACAGCCCCAGCGGGATCGGCAGGGTGAACAGGAGCGCGATCCAGAGGAAGAGTGTGGCACCGAGGTACTTGCCGACGAGCAGCTGCAGCTCGTTGATCGGCTGGGAGAGCACCACTTCGAGCTGGCCCGAGCGGGTGTCCTCGGCCAGGGTCCGCATCGCCACCGCGGGCACGAAGAACAGATAGAGCCAGGGCAGGATGTCGAGCATCGGCCGCAGGGTGGCCGAATTGGTCAGGAAGACCTGCCGGAAATAGAGGAATCCGTTCACCACCAGAAAGACGATCAGCAGCACATAGCCCGAGGGGTTGTCGAACATCGCCTTGAGCTCGCGCCGCGCGACGGTCAGAATGGCGTTCACTGGGCCACCTCCTCGCGCGCGGTCAGCTGGCGGAAGAGGTCCTCGAGGCTACCGGACTCCTGGTGCAGCTCGTAGAGGGTCCAACCCGACTGGGCCGCCAGACGGAAGACTTCCGGCCGGAGGTCGCTCGAGGACGCGGCGGTGAGCCGCACCCGGTGCCGGTTCCCTACCGCCCCACTGTCTCCGGCCCCGCTCGAAAGGGTCGTCGCGAGGACGCCCGGCAACTGCGCCAGCTTCTCGGGGACACCGCTTCCCTCTGCCTCCACCGCGATGTGCACCTGCTCCCCGGCCCGGGAGAGCAGCTCCTCCATCGGGCCCTCCGCCGCGAGTTTCCCCCGGTTGATGATGATGAGCCGGGTGCAGGTGTGCTGCACCTCGGAGAGAATGTGGGTGGAGAGCAGCACCGTGCGGTCCTTGCCGAGATCGCCGATCAGGCGGCGGATCTCCACCCGCTGGTTGGGATCCAGCCCCTCCGTGGGTTCGTCCAGTACCAGCAGATCGGGGCGGTGCAGGATCGCGGCAGCCAGCCCTACCCGCTGGCGGTACCCCTTGGAAAGCTCGCCGATGGGGCGGTGATATACCCCCTCGATGCCGGTGGCGACCACCGCTTCGTCGGTGCCACGGGCCAGCGCGGCCCCGGCCATCTCGCGCAGGCGGCCCACAAAGCGGAGGTACTCCGCCACCAGCATGTCGGTATACAGCGGATTGTTCTCCGGCAGGTATCCCACCCGCCGCTTGGCATCGCTGCCGGCCTCGGCCAGCGGGACACCGTCGAAGAGGATCGAACCGTGATCCGGTTCGTGGTATTGAGTGATCATCCGCATGGTCGTGGACTTCCCGGCACCATTGGGCCCCAGGAAGCCGACCACTTGTCCGCGATCGATCGAAAACGTCACCTGATCCACGGCCGTGACCTCGCCGTAGCGCTTGGTGACCGAGTCCAGTGCGAGCAATGTCATAGGTCAGGGTTGATGGGTCCCCGGGGTGATCCGACATGGGCCCCGGCAGGGACACAATGTCACAAGGGACAGTGTGTCAGTCCAGACCTGTCCCTGTCGGGGGGAGAACGGTCCACCCGGGCCAAGCTTCCGGGCTCGAGGCGGGCCGGAGCAGCCCGCGTGCCAGCGGGGCGAGGGCCCGGCCGGGTCAGACGCCCAGCAGCCGCCGGATGTCGTTGGAGAAGGCCAGCACCATCAGACAGACGATCAGGAAGAGACCGACCAGAGTCAGCCGCTCGCGCAGGCGCAGCGACAACGGCCGACGGAGCACCGCCTCCGCCATCAGGAAGAGGAACTGCCCGCCGTCCAGCACTGGAACCGGTAGGAGATTGAGCACCGCCAGGTTCACCGAGACCAGTGCCATGAAGGAGAGGAAGGTATCCAGGCCCATCCGGGCGCTCTGGGCCGCCATCTGCCCGATGAGGATCGGTCCCCCGACTTCGCGACTCGAAATGCGGGCGCTCAGAAGCCCCTGCACCGTGCGCACGATCTGGGTCGATGCGGTGAGGGTGGCCCGGGCGCCGGCCCCGAAGGCCGCCCAGACGCCGAACGGCCGGGAGGTCACCGCCACCCAGGGACCGGCACCGATCTTCCCCACCTTCACGGTGACGCCCTTGGCCACCGTCTCGGTTTCGACCTCGGGCATCACGGTTACGTCCAGCGGCGGGCCGCCGCGCTGCACCTTGAACGTGAGCGGTCGGCCGGCCGAGCCGCGGACCCGGGTCACCAGGTCGTACCACTGGGCGACCGGCTCGTCGTCGATCGCGACGACGGTGTCCATCACCTTGAGCCCGGCCCGGTCCGCGGGACGATTGGCGACGATGGTCCCGAGGATCGCGGGCCGGAACGGCAGCACCGCCTGGGACGCGCGGATCCGTTCCGCCAGCGCGGCCTGGTGAATATGGAGCGGGATCACTCGCCCATCGGCGAGGACGATGCCGATACTGTCGCCCGACGCCTCGCTGATGCCCGACTCGACCTCGTTCCAGGAGTGCACCGAGTCGCCCGCGACCATGACGATCCGGTCGCCGGGGACAAGCTGCCGCAGGGCCTCGGCCCCGGGGGGCAGCGAGTCGGCCACCAGGCCCACCGTGGTGGTTGGCTCCAGCTGCTCGCCGTTCTTGGCCGCGAGCCAGGTGAAGACCAGGTAGGCGAACAGGACGTTCATCGTGACGCCGGCGAGGATCACGATCGTACGCTTCCAGACCGGCTTGGCCTCGTACATTTCGTCCGGCGGCACCGGTGCCTCGACGGGAGCCCCCTCAAGGGCGCTGCTGCTGACCTCTTCCTCCGCGGTGGCCATCTTCACGTAACCACCCAGCGGGAGCCAGCAGATGGCGTATTCGGTGTCGCCCCGGCGGAACGAAAGGCGGGGGATCGGGTTGCCCATGCCCAAGGCAAACCGGTGCACCCGAATCCCGGCCCACTTGGCCGCCAGGAAGTGCCCCAGCTCGTGCACGAAGATCAGCACGCCCAGGACCACGATCAGCACGGCCACGGTAAAGAGGAAGTTCACTCGAGCACCTCATTCGCGCGCGCACGGGCCCAGCGATCCGCCGCCCGCACAATTTCCAGGTCTCGCACCGGCTCCGGCCGGTGGGCGTCCAGCACTCGTTCGATGGTCTCGGCGATCCGCCCGAACGGGATGCGCCCGGCCAGGAACGCCGCCACCGCCACCTCGTTAGCCGCATTGAAGGCCGCCGGCGCCGTCCCACCCGCCTTGCCGGCATGGACCCCCGCCCGGAAGGCGCGGAACACGTCGTCCCGCACCGGCTCGAAGGTCAGCGTGCCGATCGCGACCGGATCGAACCGGCGAACCCCGTCGTCCGGCAGCCGATCCGGGTGGGTCAAGGCGTACAGGATCGGCAGTTCCATGGTGGGGAACCCCAGCTGTCCGATCACACTCCCGTCACAGAACTCGACGAAGCCGTGCACGATGCTCTGCGGATGCACCACCACCTCCAAGGCTTCGTACGCCAGGCCGAACAGGTGATGTGCCTCGATCAGTTCCAGCGCCTTGTTGGCCAGCGTGGCGCTGTCGACCGTCACCTTGTTCCCCATGCGCCAGGTGGGATGGTTCAGCGCCTCCGCCACCGTGGCCGCGGCAATCCGGTCGGCGTCCCAGCAGCGGAACGGGCCGCCCGACGCCGTGAGGATCAGCCGGGCGAGGCCGCGCTCCCGGCCGCTGATGCACTGCAGCACCGCGCTATGCTCGGAATCGACCGGCACCAGCTCGCCGCCCCCGGCCTCGCTCGCCGCCCGGACCAGGTCCCCGGCCATGACCAGGGTCTCCTTGTTGGCGAGGGCCACCCGCTTCCCGGCGCGGAGCGCCGCCAGGGTGGCATCCAGCCCGGCCGAGCCCACCACCGCGTTGAGGACGATGTCCGCGTCGGGGTGGGTGGCCGCCTCCACCAGCACCTCGGGCCCCCGCTCCGAGACGAGGGCGCTGAGGGCGGGGTTCCAGACCGCGGTTTGCCGGTCGAGCGCCTCGCGGTTGTTGAAGGCGGTGAGCGCCACCGGCCGGAAGCGCTCGCGCTGGCGCGCCAGCACCGCCAGCGCGCTCTTCCCGATCGAGCCGGTGGACCCCAGGATCGCCACGCCCTGCACTACTGGACTCCGAAGAGTCGATAGAGCGCCGCCGAGACCGGCAGCACGAAATAGAGGGAGTCGAACCGGTCGAGCACCCCGCCATGTCCGGGGATCAGATTCGACGAATCCTTCACGCCGACCTCGCGCTTGTACAGGGATTCGGCGAGATCCCCCACCTGTCCGAGGACCCCGAGCACCAGGCCGAAGAGCAGGCCCTGGGTGAGCGGCAGAGCCACGCCGAGGCGCTCGAGAATCGCCAGGTTGAGCACCGGGACCGTCGCCATCGCGAAGATCACGCCGGCGATGCTCCCCGACCAGGTCTTCCCCGGGCTGATCGCGGGCCACAACTTGCGGCCGCCGATCGCCTTCCCGGCGAACATCGCGGCGCTGTCGCAGACCCAGGTGACCACCAGCGGGAAGAACACCAGCCAGGCCCCGGCCCAGGACTGCCCGGGATAGCGCAGGTGGCGGAGGGAGAGCAGAAAGGTGGCGAGCCCGGCGGGGTACAGCACCGCGAAGGCGGTCAGCGCGGTGGCGACGAGGGGGCGCTCGGTCGGCGCCCGGCGGGCGAGGGCAATGGTGAGGAGTACCACCAGCCAGAGCCCCCCCAGAATCCAGCCGCCGCCGACCAGCGCCGGAATCCGGGTGAGGGCGAGATAGACCAGTACCGGCAACAGCGCGGCCGAGAGGAGCGCCGTGCGCACCAGGGGAGCCACCCCCATCCGGGTGCCGAACCCCAGCAGCTCACGGGCCCCCAGGACCGATGCCACGGCGACGACGCCCACCAGGGGCCACCCGCCCCAGTACACCACCCCCAGGGCGAGGGGAATGGCCACGACCGCGAAGCCGATGCGCTGGGTGAGATTGGAAGCCATGAGCCGTCAGCCGTCGGCCATCAGGCCGCGGCCGTCAGACAGAAACCTTGCCGAAGCGCCGGTCCCGCCGCTGGTACTCGAGCACCGCGTCCCACAGATCCTGCCGGGTGAAGTCGGGCCAGAGCACCGGCGTGACGTACAACTCGGCGTACGCAAGCTGCCAGAGCAGGAAGTTGGAGAGACGCAGCTCACCGGAGGTCCGGATCAGCAGGTCGGGATCGGGGAACTCGGCGGTAAAGAGCCGACGTGCGATGGCGGCTTCGTCGATCTCGGCGGGGTCGAGGCGGCCGGCCTGCACTTCTTCGGCCAGGAGCCGGGCGGCGCGAGTCAACTCGGCCCGCGACCCGTAGGAAACGCAGATATTGAGCGCGAGCCTGCTGCCCCGCTCGGTGTGGCTCATCAGCCGGGCCACCGCCTGGCGGGCGCTGGGCGAGAGGCGATCGAGCTCGCCGAGGAAGCGGACCGAAACCCCCTGGGCCTTGAGCTCCTCCATTTCCCGCGCGATGTACTCCTGCAGCAGGTCCATCAGGGCGCCGATCTCATCGGCCGGGCGCTGCCAGTTCTCCTGGCTGAAGGCGAAGAGGGTGAGCACCTCGACCCCGGCGGCCAACGCGCCCTCGACCGCCTCCCGTACCGCCTTCATTCCCGCCTTGTGCCCGAACGGTCGCGGCAGGGCCCGGCCCCGCGCCCAGCGCCCATTGCCGTCCATGATGATGGCAATGTGCGCCGGGAGGGCGCCATGGAGCTTGATCTGCTGCAACTTGTCGGTCATGCCCGTCAGACTTCCATGATCTCCGCCTCTTTGGCGGCGATCAGCTGATCGATCTGCTTGATGTGCTCGTCGGTGATCTTCTGCAGCTCTTTCTCGCCCCGGGTCTTGTCGTCCTCGGGCACTTTTTCGACCTTCTTGATCTTGCCGTGGGCATCGCCACGGGCATGGCGCACCGCCACCTTGCCCTCCTCGCCCAGCTTGTGCATCACCTTGACCAGATCCCTGCGGCGCTCCTCCGTGAGGGTCGGAATGGGCACCCGGATGAGGCCGCCCTGGCTCGCCGGATTGAGTCCCAGGTCGGAGTCACGGATGGCCTTTTCGATCATCTGGGCCAGCCCCTTGTCGAACGGCTGGACCGTGAGGAGGCGTGGCTCCGGCGCGGCGACGAGGGCCACCTGGTTGAGCGGCATGGAGCTGCCGTAGGCATCGACCCGGACCAGGTCGAGAAGGGAGGTCGTCGCCTTGCCGGTGCGGATGCCCGAGAATTCTCGGCGGGTATTCTCGACCGCCTTGGTCATCAATTCCCTGGCGTGCTTGAGCAGCTCGGGGATGGTGTTCATTGGACGATGGTTCCCACCGGTTCGCCGCGGAGGACCCGATCGAGGTTCCCGGCGTTGTTCATGTTGAAGACCACGATGGGCAGCTTGTTGGTCTGACAGAGCCCGAAGGCGCTGCGGTCCATTACGTCATAGCCGTTCACCAGCGCATCCTGGAAGGTAAGCTCGGGGAGCAGCCTGGCCGCGGGGTCCTTCCGGGGATCGGCGGTATAAATGCCATCCACGTTGGTGCCCTTCAGAATGACCTCGGCCTCGACCTCCAGCGCCCGGAGCACCGCGGCGGTATCGGTGGAGAAATAGGGGTTGCCGGTGCCGCCGGCAAAGATAACCAGACGCCCCTTTTCCATGTGCCGAAGGGCCCGGCGCCGGATATACGGTTCGGCCAGCGACTCCATCCGGATGGCGGTCATCACCCGGGTCTGCACCCCCTTGCGCTCCAGGATGTCCTGGACCGCCAGGGCGTTGATCACCGTGGCCAGCATGCCCATGTAGTCGGCCGAAACCCGGTCGAGTCCTTCCCGGCTGGCCGCGGTCCCGCGGAGGATGTTCCCCCCGCCGACGACCAGGGAGAGCTGCACCCCGCGGCCGTGCACCGTGCGCAGCTCGTCGGCGAAGCTCTCGACCACCTTGTAATCGAGCCCGTACCCCCGCTCCCCGGCGAGGGCCTCGCCGGAGAGCTTGAGCAGGGCCCGGGCATACGGCCGCCGCATCAGCCTTCTCCCACCTTGAAGCGGATGAGCCGGGTGACGTTGAGATTCCCGCCCGCGGCCTTTCCGGCATCCTTCACCAGGTCACCCACCGTCTTGCTGTCATCCTTCACGAACGGCTGACCCAGCAGGGTCCGCTCGGCCACGAACTTCCGGATCTTTCCGTCCACGATCTTGCCGCGGATGTTCTCCGGCTTCCCTTCCTGCGCCACCTGCTCTTCGGCAATGCGCCGCTCGCGGGCGATCAGTTCGGCGGGGATGTCCGCCTCGCTCACCCCGATGGGATCGGCGGAGGTGACGTGCAGGGCCAGGTCGCGGGCGAGGGCGGTCACGGCCTCGCCCCGGGGGCCGGCGATCTCCACCAGGGCGGCGCTCTGGCCGTTGTGGTGGAGGTAGTGACCCACGGTCCCTTCGGCGAGGTGGAAGCGGGCGACCCGCTTGAGCGCCATCGCCTCGCCGGTCTTGCCGGAGACCTGCTTCACGGCGTCACCCACGGTGCTGCCGCGGAAGGGCTGACCCTCGATGGCGCTGCCGGGATGGACCCCGACCGGGGCGTGCTGGAGCGCGTGCCGGGCCAGGTCCCGGGCCAGCGCGACGAAGTCGGCGCTCTTGGCGACGAAATCGGTCTCGCTGTTGAGCTCGATCATGGCGGCGTCGCGACCGCTGGGAGCCGCCTCGACCACGATCAGCCCCTGCGAGGCACTCCGGTCGCCCCGCTTGTCGGCCTTGGCGATGCCCTTCTTCCGCAGGATCTCGACCGCCTTGTCCATGTCGCCCTGGGCCTCCTCGAGGGCGGCCTTGCAGTCCATCATTCCCGCGCCGGTGCGGCCGCGGAGCTCGGCGACCATCTTCGCCGTGATCGGTTGCGTCATCGTCCTGTCCTTCCCGGGTTCAAGCGGGGATCCCGAGGGATCGCCCGCATAACGAGCCGCCGTCCAGCCGGAAGGCCAGGACGGCGGCGGTGATGCCAAGCCTGCAATCCGGTATCAGGCGTCGCCATCGCCCGGGGCGTCAGCCGCCGCACCGGGTTCGCCGCCCTCTTCGTCGTGTTTGAGCCGGGCGGCGATCGCCTCCGGCTTGGGCCGCCGCTTGCGTCGAGCCCGCTTCTTCCGTCGGTCGGCCTCGGGGTCGCCCTCGCTGCCGCCGTCGGTGCTGTAGGTCTCGGACTCGCTGTCCTCCACCACTTCCCGCAACGGCGACTGGGCTCGCGCCTCGCGGATCACTTCGGCCAGCGCCGCGGTAATCAGTGAGACCGAGCGGATCGCGTCGTCGTTACCGGGAATCGGCACGGTGATCACGTCGGGATCGGCGTTGGTGTCCACGATGGCCACCACCGGGATGCCCAGCTTGTTGGCCTCCTGGACCGCGATCTTCTCCTTCTTGGCATCGACCACGAAGAGCGCGCCGGGGAGCCGGCTCATGCTCTTGATCCCCTCCAGGTTCCGCAGGAGCTTCTCCTTCTCCCGCTCGAAGAGGAGCTTTTCCTTCTTGGTGTAGTTCTCGAACTCGCCGTCGGCCGAGCCCTGCTCCAGCTCGCGCAGGCGACGGATCTGCTTCTTGATGGTCTGGAAGTTGGTCAGCATGCCGCCCAGCCACCGCTCGGTGACCCAGAACGACCCGGCGTTCGCCGCCTCGATCTGTACGGTGCCCTTGAGCTGCTTCTTGGTGCAGACGAAGAGCACACCTTCGCCCTTGAGCACGACGTTCTTGAGCAGCTCCTGCGCCGTCAGGATCTGCTTGAGCGTCTTCTGGAGATCGATGATGTAGATCCCGGACCGCTCGGCGAAAATGAACCGGCGCATCTTGGGATTCCAACGGCGGGTCTGGTGGCCGAAGTGTACGCCGGCCTCGAGCAGGTCCTGCAACTGGGGCTGAGCCATCGGGGCGATGCCGTCCTTTGTGCTGAGGGTTGTGGCGTCCGTCGCGTTCATCTCGGGGGCTGACTCCGCAGGGCGGAGCACCCGGCCACCGATCCGGCGACGTGCGTGATCGGCGCGCACCGCGCGCGCCGGAACGATCCTACCGCTTCGAGAACTGGAACCGCTTCCGGGCGCCGGCCCGGCCCGGCTTCTTGCGCTCCACCGCCCGCGGGTCGCGGGTCAGAAGCCCGGCCGCGCGGAGCTTGGTCCGGTGCTGGGTATCGGCGGTTACCAGCGCCCGGGCGATGGCGAGGCGGAGCGCTCCGGCCTGACCCGACTGTCCGCCGCCCTCGACATGGGCCCGGACGTCGAAGGCGCCCAGGGTATCGGTCGAGGAGAACGACTGCTGGATGTGCTGCACCAGCGACGGCCGGGGGAAGTAGTCACCCAGGGTGCGGCCGTTGATGTCCCACTTTCCCGTGCCCGGCGTCAGGTAGACCCGTGCTACGCTCGTCTTGCGGCGGCCCACGGCCTGCCAGCGGAATTCAGGAGCGGCGTTCATCTCACTTGGCCTTCGGCGTGACGGAATAGGGCACGGGCTGCTGCGCCGCGTGGGGGTGCTGAGCCCCGGCATACACCTTGAGCTTGGTCCGGAGCTTCTGCTTGGACAGCGAATTCTTCGGCAGCATGCCGAAGACCGCGTGCTCGATGACCCGCTCCGGATGCTTCCCCTGGATCAGCGTCTTCACCGGGGTGTACCGCTCATGCCCCATGTAGCCGGTATGCCGGAAATGCCGCTTCTGTTCCAGCTTTCGACCGGTGAGGCGCACCTGCTCGGCATTGATCACGACGACGAAGTCACCGCCGTCCATATGGGGCGTGAAAGTGGGCTTGTGCTTGCCCCGGATGAGCTGCGCCACCCGGCTTGCAAGCCGGCCCAGCGGCACGCCAGCCGCATCCACCACGTGCCATCCGTGCGTGATGTCGCTCGGCTTGGCCGAAAAGGTGTTCATCGAACCCAGTGCTCCAAAAGGATTTCCGAAACGAGACAGACTCCAAACATAGCCCCGCCAAACGCTTTAGGTCAAGCCCGGCAGCCCTCCTCACGGCTCGAACTCGACCAGCACCTCGCCCTTCTCCACCGCCTGACCCGCCAGGGCGCGGACCCGGCGAATCCGGCCTGCCGCCCGGGCCTTGAGCTCGTTCTCCATCTTCATGGCCTCCAGCACGATGAGACCCTGCCCCTGCTCCACCACCTGGCCCGGCTGGGCCATCACCCGGACCACCATTCCGGGCATCGGGGCCCTGAGCTCGGAGGCCTCCGGCCGGACGGCCCCTCCGGTCAAGCTCCGCAGGTGCCGCGTCCGCTCGTCCACCACGTCCGCCTCGATTCGAGCCCCCTGGAACTGCACCATCCACCGCCCCCCTTCGCCCCGGACCATCGCCAGGGTCAGCGACTCCCCGCCCAGGAGCAGGTGACGCAGCGGGGTCCCGGGTACCACCGACAGATGCCCTTCGACCGGCCGGCCGTCGAGCCGGATCACGTCGCCATCGACCTCGACCGGGATCTCCCGGCCCTCGACCGTGACCAGATACTTCATGCGACCTCCAGTGCCACCACGGTTTCCACGTGGGCGGTCTGGGGAAAGAGGTCAAACGGTTGCAGCGCCGCGATCCGGTAGCGTGTGCCGCTCCTCGCCTCGGGGGCGGTCCCACAGAGCACGCCTAGGTCCCGGGCCAGGGTTGCCGGATCGCAGGAGACGTACACCACCCGGTCGGGCCGACGCCGGATCACCTCCGCTACAACCGCTGGAGCCATCCCGATCCGGGGCGGGTTGGAAATGACCGCCGCGGGATCCGGCAGCCGGGGAACCACCTCTTCGGCCCGACCCACGTGTCGGACGGCGAGGCCCGGCGCCCGGCGCTCGCCCTGCTCCACCGCCCGGCGGTCCAGCTCGACACTATCCACGACAGCGCCTCGGTCATGAAGCAGCTCTGAGGTCTCCCCAACCCCGGCGTAGAGGTCCCAGACCCGGCGGTCGCTGAGCTCCCCCAGCTGCTCCACCGCGTAGCGCCGGATCTCGGCACCGAGCCCGGGATTCACCTGTTGGAACACCATCGCCGGATAGGCCTCGTCCGCCCCGGCCACCACCCGAGGGGCCCCGCCCTCCGGGTGCCACCACACGGTCGCCGGCGGGCCGATCCGGTCGCCGAGTTTGCGGCCGTCGCTCCACGCCTGGTCGCCCCGGGTCCGCACGATCAGATGGGGCAGTCCCGTCGGGTCGAGACGGAGTTGCAGCCGTTCGACATCCGGGGGCAGCAGGTGCAGCAGCGGCCCGACGCGCTGCCAGAGATCCATCAGCGGCGGGGCCGCAAGATGGCAGTGCACCAGGGCAAACACCCGATCCGGCTGGTCCAGCGGGTGAAGTCCCGCCAGCCGGCGCCCGGGGCCGACCGCCAGGGCGATACGGCTGCGGTACTCCCAGTCGCTGGCCGAGGGTCGCACCGGCGGCACATCGATCGTGAGCCGGCCGATCCGAGTGAGCGCTTCAGCCACGAAACGCCGCTTCGCTTCCCGTTGGGTCGATCCGTCGAGGTGTTGCAGTTGGCAGCCACCGCAGCGGTCGGCGAGGTAGTGCGGGCAGCGCGGTTCCACCCGGCCCGGGCCCGCTTCGAGCATCCTCCCGAGGGTCGCGCGGGCAAAGCGAGCCCGTCGGTCCACCCGGGCGAGCTCCACCAGGTCACCAGGAGCGGTGCGGGGAACGAACACCACCCGCCCATCGTCCAGCCGGCCGACTCCGTCTCCCCCGCCCGCGAGCCGTTCGATCCGAACGGCCGCTGGCAGGCTCATCGCAGGCCCTCCAACCGCCCGGTCCGGGTCCAGGCGGAAACCGCGGTGGCGGGCTCGGCGGTGACGGGCCGGCGTGTTTGGCGGGCCTCGTCTTCCGCCAGGGCGGCGGCGACCGCGATGGGGACGAGGCGGGCGTCCTCCCCTGGCGGTTCGAGAAGGTCGGTGCGGCGGTCGAGGAACTGGCTGTCGATCTCCGACGCGAGGAACGCGGGGTCGTGCAGCAGCCGGAGGTGGAAGGCCTGGTTGGTCGCCACGCCGGTCAGTACCAGCTCGCCCAGCGCCCGCCGCATCCGGGCAATCGCCTCGGCCCGGGTGAGACCCCAGACGATGACCTTGGCGAGCAGACTGTCGTAGAAGAGGGTGACGTCGTTGCCGGCCTCGACGCCGCCGTCCCACCGCACCCCTGGGCCGGCGGGTATCCGGAGATACTCGATCCGCCCGGTGGCCGGGAGAAAGCCGTTAGCGGCATCCTCGCTCGTGATCCGGCACTCGAGGGCCCAGCCGCGGGGCGACAGGGAGCCCTCGGGCAGGCTCATCTCCATGCCTCGGGCGATGCGAAGCTGCTCCCGCACCAGGTCGACGCCGTAGACCAGCTCGGTCACGGGGTGTTCGACCTGAATGCGGGTGTTCATTTCCAGGAAGTAGAACGACCCGTCGGCGGCAAGGAGGAACTCGCAGGTGCCGGCGCTCAGGTATCCGACCGCCCGTGCCGCGGCGACCGCGGCTTCGCCCATCCGCTGACGCAGTGCCGGGGTAACCGCCGCCGAGGGAGCCTCCTCCACCAGCTTCTGGTGCCGCCGCTGGATGGAGCATTCCCGCTCGCCGAGATGGATGGTCCGGCGTCGATCGGCCAGGACCTGGATCTCCACGTGCCGGGGCCGTTCGATGTACTTCTCCAGATAGACACTGGCATCGCCGAAAGCCTTCAGGGCCTCGGAAGCGGCTGTCGTCAGCGCGGCCTCCAGCTCCTCGGGGCGGCGGACGATCCGCATGCCCTTGCCACCGCCACCGGCCGCGGCCTTGACCAGGATCGGATACCCGATCCCCTGCGCCGCTTCCGCGGCGGCGCGGGGGTCGGTGATCGGCAGGGTGAGGCCCGGAACGATGGGGACACCCGCGGCGGCCATCCGGCGGCGCGCCTCGGTCTTGTCGCCCATGGCCGTGATGGCGGCGGCTGGCGGACCGATGAAGATGCGCCCCGCGTCGGTCACCGCCTGGGCGAAGTGGGCCCGCTCGGCCAGAAAGCCATATCCCGGATGCACCGCCGTCGCGCCGGTGGCGCGGGCGGCCTCGAGGAGCCGATCGACCCGGAGGTAACTCTCGGCCGGTGCGGAGGGGCCGATGGGCACCGCATAGTCGGCGGCGCGAACATGGGGGGAGAGCCGATCGGCCTCGGAGTATACGGCCACGGCTTCGAGCCCCTCCTCGTGACAGGCTCGGATGATACGCAACGCGATCTCGCCGCGGTTCGCGACAAGGACCCGGAAAGGCTCAGTCACTCAGGAAGGACGTTAACGGCCGCAGACGTTACGATCGCGGACACCCAGGGGGGAGAGCAGCGAGGCACAGAGCAGGCGGTTCGAGCGGGCTGCTTCGAGATACAGGCCGGCCACCTCGCGCACCAGGCCGGTCGGGGTGGAGCGCCAGGCGGCGGTCAGCTCAATGATGCTGAGCGGGCTCGGATCGACGGAAGTCACGGTTCCGGCCACCCGCACCAGGCGGAGCGACGTCAGCGGGCCGCGCGGCAACGCGATGCTGTCGACGTCCGGGCCCAGGCAGACGGGCCGGCGCTGGGCGGTCCGGCTCAACGCTTCGGAGACCGGCAGCACGGCATCGATCTGGAGCGTGCGCGCCATGGCCACGCGGTAGAGGGAGTCGCTGCCGTACAGCGTGGGAAGGAAGAGCACCAGATCGGCGCGATCGTGTCCCCGGAGCACGATGCTCCATGCGCCGACGGCCTCCAGATCCGATCCGGCCACCAGCACGCCACCGATCGGGCAGGAACTCACCAGGTTTCGGCCGGCCTCGACGATATAGGGGGGGGCCTCCACGCCCCGCCCCAACGCCGATGCGGCGAGGCTCGCTGGCCAGCCGCCCTGTTCCATCGCGAGGGAGGCACGATCCACCTCCACCAGCGCCCGCAGGAGACGGCCCGAATCGGTGGGGAGGCGGAGCGATTCGTCGAGGGCCGTAGCGGCCAGATCAAGGAAGAGGGGCCCGCTGGGATCGCCGCTGTGGCCGTTGCCATGCCAACCGCGGCTGTCGAGGAGATAGAAGCGACCCAGCTCCAGCCAGGCGGCGCCGTCGTCGGGGGCGGTGGCCAGATAGCGGCCGAGCATCTCCGTCGCCTCGACCCGTGACCCCGAGTTGGCCATCGCGGCCGCGCGAGGCGCCACCGACGGGTCCACGGCGGCCTGACCGTACACCACCCCGGGCAGCAGGAGTGCCCCAGTGACGAGGCGCAGCGAAGCGGCAAGGGTTCCAGCCATCGGGTCTAAGCTACGGCGCGGTACGGGGATGCGCTAGGGGCGCTGGGGCGGTGGCGGGACCGGCGCTCAGAGCGCCGAGTTCCGAGTTCATCGTTCCGAGTTCCGAGGATGCCTGGCCGATGCTGGTTCGGAACCGGCCACCGCGCCGGTCCCACTCGGAACTCCATCGAAACTACAACGGAATGTTGCCGTGCTTGCGGGCGGGGTTCCGATCCCGCTTGGTGGCCAGGGTGCCCAGCGCGTCGATGAGCCGGGGCCGGGTGTCCCGCGGATCGATCACGTCGTCGACGTAGCCCCGGGCGGCCGCCTGATAGGGATTGGCAAAGGTCTCGGTGTACTCATGGATGCGGCGGGCGGTCTCGGCCTCCCGATCGGCCGCCTGCTCGATCTCCTTCTTGAACAGAATCTCGACCGCCCCCTTCGGCCCCATCACCGCGATTTCCGCTGTGGGCCACGCCAGGTTCACGTCGCCCCGAATGTGCTTGGAGCTCATGACGTCGTAGGCCCCGCCGTAGGCCTTGCGGGTGATCACGGTGAGCTTGGGAACGGTGGCCTCGCAATAGGCGTAGAGCAGCTTGGCGCCGTGCTTGATGATACCGCCGTGCTCCTGGGCCACCCCCGGCAGGAACCCAGGCACGTCCACGAAGGTCACCACCGGCAGGTTGAAGCAGTCACAGAAGCGGATGAAGCGGGCGGCCTTGAGCGAGGCGCTGATGTCGAGCACCCCGGCCAGCACCGCCGGCTGATTGGCGATGACACCGACCGGGCGTCCACCCAGGCGCGCGAAGCCGGTGATGATGTTCTGGGCGTAGTCGGGCTGCACCTCCAGGAACGACTCCCGGTCCGCCACCAGCCGCAGCACCTCGTGCATGTCGTAGGGCTTGCTGGCGCTATCGGGGATGAGATCGAGCAGTCGTTCGTCCCGGCGGTCGACCGGGTCCTCGGACGCCAGCACCGGGGGGTCATCGAGGTTGTTGGGCGGGAGGTAGCTCAGCAGGGCCCGGACCGCCGCGAGGCAGGCGGGCTCCGAGTCGTGCACGAAATGGGAGACCCCACTCACCCCCGAATGGGTGTCGGCGCCGCCCAGCTGGTCGAAGCTCACCTCCTCATGGGTGACCGTCTTCACCACGTTGGGGCCGGTCACGAACATGTAGCTCAC
This sequence comes from uncultured Gemmatimonadaceae bacterium, assembly GCA_964642475.1. Classification (GTDB taxonomy): domain Bacteria; phylum Gemmatimonadota; class Gemmatimonadetes; order Gemmatimonadales; family GWC2-71-9; genus JADJOM01. The sequence goes on from CAZXRC010000038.1 coordinate 23,418, forward strand.
GCCCCGGACCATGAAGATGAAGTCGGTGATCGCAGGGCTGTACACCGCCCCGCCGGCGCAGGGACCGAGGATCACCGAGATCTGGGGGATGACGCCGCTCGCGAGGGTATTGCGGAGGAAGATGTCGGCGTAACCGCCGAGGGACGCCACCCCCTCCTGGATCCGGGCGCCGCCGGAGTCGTTGAGGCCGATGACGGGGGCGCCATTCTTGAGCGCCAGGTCCATGACCTTGCAGATCTTCTGGGCGAACGTCTCGGAGAGCGATCCCCCGAAGACCGTGAAATCCTGGGAAAAGACGTAGACCAGCCGTCCCTCGATCCGGCCGTACCCGGTGACCACGCCATCACCGAGGTAGGTCTGCCGTTCCAGCCCGAAATCGTGCGAGCGGTGGGTGACGAATCGATCCAGCTCGACGAAGGTCCCGGGATCGAGCAGCAGGTCCAGCCGCTCGCGGGCCGAGAGCTTGCCCTTCTGGTGCTGCTGGGCCAGGCGCTCGGGGCCGCCGCCCTGCTCGGCCTGGGCCTGCCGGTGATGCAGTTGATCGAGGAGTTCGCGCGGGGTCGCCATGCCGCGGGAAACTACCAGCGGCCCTGGGCTTTGGCCATTGGCGCCGGTCCCATCCGACAGCAGGAAACGGCGAGGGCGGCTCGCCGGGAGCCGCCCTCGCGGGAATGCTAGAGCTTGGGACGGGTATCGGGAGGTGGGCCGGCCACCGGCGGCTGGCGCGTCAGGTTCCACACCACCGACGGCTGGTTCTTGAGCCGGATGGACGGCGCCGGTCGGCTGGAGTACCAGAAACTCACCTCGGCGGTACGCTTCCCTTCCTCGTAACGCAGAGTGTAGAGGGTCGAGTCACCGGCCGGCTTGACCCGGACCTCCTGCAGTTTGTGCCAGGTGTAGTCGGTCGGCCCGTCGCCGGTGTGGAAGACAATCGTGCTGTCGCTGACTTCGAGCTGACGGCCCTGATGCTTGCCCTTTCCGGCCTCCCAGACGCCCGACACTTGCTTGAGCGACACCTGGCCGGCGCGGGTGGCCCAGAGCACCAGCGGGCGCACCACCAGCATCGCCACCACCACCAGCCCGCCCCCGACGATGATCAGCCGGGAGAGCCCCGGACTCACCGAGGGAAGCGCGATCCCCGCGGCTTGGGCCTGGGCCCGAGCTTCGGCTTCCTTCTGGCGGCGGGCCTTGCTCGGCAGTCGCATCACGCTGTTGAGCGAGCCGAAGAACTCCTTGAGGGTCCAGGCGTTCGCCAGCTCGCCGTCGGCGACCGAGCGGTGCTTCTCGGGTGCGTCGGCTCCGGCCGTCGGGCCCGCGGACGTACCCTCGGGGGTGCCCGGCGATTGGGTACGGTACGGGGTGAGGAGATCCTGGCTCATTGGGGTCATTCCTCCGGCAAACTCAGTAGCGGTTGGCGGCACCGATGAAGCCGCCGTCGTTGGCACGAACCACATCATCCAGACTCACGCCGGCGTTGAGCGGGCTCGCGGTCGAGCCATCCCGGCCGTAGCTGTAGAGGTCGTACAGGGTGTTGATCTGCACCCCGAAGGCATCGACCCGCGGCGATCCGCCGTTGGCGAACTTCACAAAGACGTAGGGGTTCCCCCACGGGTCGACCAGGTTCAGGCCCAGACCCGCCAGGCTGTTCGGCACCGAGTCGCGGGTGTCGATGGTGGTCTGGATCGCCTGGATGTCCCCGATGGCGCGGGCCACCTTGGCGGCTTCCGCGACCTCGTGGTACTTGGGGATCGCAATGCTCGCCAGAGCGCTGCCGATCGCCAGCGTGGCCAGCAGCTCGATCAGGGTCATGCCGGCCTGGCGGGCGCGTCGCTCATTTCGCCGGGCACTGTCCTGCGCCTGCTCCGGGTGCATCGGTCGCTCCCCATCGGGGTGGATACCGGGTGTTCTAGCAAGACCCGTGCGTATTCCTAACCCACATGTAGTACAACGGCTTACGACGGTATCGGCGGGAAATGCCGGGGGATAGGTCCGTGCAGCGTGCAGCAGGGGAGGGAGGCCACCATGCCCGTGGAGGGGTCTGGATCGGGACCGGAGGGGCCATGGGCAAGCAATCCGCGGCCGGGCGGGCGCCGTACACCGGCTGACCGCAACCGATCGACTACCCATTCATGGAGGGGATGTTGCGTACCTGGATTCTCGGGATTCTCCCGCTGTTCGTGGCCGGGCCGCTTGCGGCCCAGCATGCCCAAGGCGACGACTACGCCGCGGAAGGGCACCCCCATCAGACCGCGTTCTCGGAAGGCCCCCGAACCGGCTGGACCCTGGGGGCGCCCCATCTCGACATCAACGGCGGGCTCTTCTTCGTCGACCGCGATCCGGACAACACCAAGGAGGCGTTCCTCCGGTTGCACGGGCAGGCGGCGCTGGGGATACCGGCGGTGGAGGTCTCCACCGACCTCACTTTCATTCCGAAGTTCGGCGCCACCCCGACCTGGTCGGCGGTGGGACAGATCGCCCCCCTCAAGTCGACGTCGATCATCTACCTGAGCGGCGGGGTGGGGGTTATTACCGGGCACAGTAACAGCGGCGACAAGCTCAAGGGCTGGTTCCAGGGTGTGATCGCGGTGCGAACCCCGCTCCACGAGATCGCCCCGTTCGTGCAGATCGGCCGGGCGACGGGAAGCGGGCAGAAGGCGGAGTTCCTCTTCGGCATTGCCCACCCGCTGGCGCCCTATCGGTTTCACCTGCCGTAGACGGTCAGGCGGTCAGGCGGTCGGACGGTCGGACGGTCGGGCGGTCAGGCGGTCAGGCGGTCGGACGGTCGGACGGTCGGACATGAAATCGAACGGGAGGGTCCTATACCAGGACCCTCCCGTTCTTGCAGACGCCCGTCCTACCGTCCGGCCCCTCAGTCCTCCGCGGGGCTCTCGTCGATCACCGGACGGGTCGGCGGGATAATCGGCTCATCGGGATATCCGACCACGGCCAGCACGATCCGGTGATGGATCGGGTCGACCTCGAGCACCTTGAGGTCCACGGCCTGGCCTTCCTTGACCGCATCGCCCGGGTTCTCCAGGTTGGCGACGCCGAGCTGCGACATCGGGACGAAGCCTTCGATGTCGTTGCCCAGGTCGACCACCACACCCTTGTCCATCAGGCGGGCGACCCGGCCCCGCATCTCGGTGCCGATGGGGAAGGTCTCGCCGATCTTGAGCCAGGGATCCTCTTCGGCCTGCTTGAGGCCGAGGGAGATCCGCTTGTTGTCGCCGTCGATGTTGAGGATGACGACATTGACCGCGTCGCCCTTCTTCACGACCTCGGAGGGGTGCTGCACCCGCTTGGTCCACGACATGTCGGAGATGTGGATCAGGCCGTCGATCCCCGGCTCGATCTCCACGAACGCGCCGAAGCTGGTGAGGTTCCGCACCTTGCCGCTGATGCGGGTGCCGACCGGGTACTTGAGGGGCAGCACGGTCCAGGGATCCTGCTCGGTCTGCTTCATGCCGAGGGAGATCTTCTCCTCGCTCTCGTCGACCTTAAGGACCACGGCCTCGATGGTCTCGCCGATGGAGACGATCTTCGAGGGGTGCCGGAC